>NZ_JARPQB010000046.1 GCF_029478665.1 Pseudomonas entomophila | reverse complement strand
CCGCATCCCCCACCTGTGCCTCCCCGCCATGGGACTGCGCCACCCGCCGCACCAAGGCCAGCCCCAGGCCGAAGCCACCGGTGCGCCGGTCGCGGCTGCCGTCGAGCCGCGAAAAGGGCTCGAAGATCCGGTCACGTCCCGCCACCGGCACCCCCGGCCCGTCATCGTCGACCTGCAGCTGGTACTGGCCGTCACTGCACGACAGCGAAACGTGGATGTGCCCTTCGGCGTAGCGGATCGCGTTGCGCAGCAAATTGATCACCGCCCTGGCCATGAACCGCGGTTCGATACTGAACGTCTCGACCGGGCTCGGCGCCAGGTGAATCTCAACACCATTGGCCTCGGCCTCCAGGGTCACGCTGGCGACCACGCTGTCCAGCCAGCTGCCGGCCTCGATCGGTTGCAGGCTGATGGCGGTCGCGCCGTGCTCCAGGCTGGCGTAGGTGAGTAACTCGGACACCATGTCTTCCAACTCGCCCAGGTCGGCATACATGTCGCTGATCAACTGACGTGCCTTGACCGGGTCCTGTTGTTTCCTGAGTTGATCGAGTTCGAAGTTCAGGCGCGCGATGGGCGTGCGCAACTCGTGTGATACCGCGTTGGTCAGCTCGCGCTGGTTGGCGATCAACCCCTCGATACGCGCCGCCATCAGGTCGAAATGCCCTGCCACGTCGCTGATGCTCGAACGCCGCGGCATGCGCACCCGCGCCGACAGATCGTTGTCGCCGAAGCGCTGGGCGGCCATGCGCAGCTTCTCCAGGTCCCGCCAGTGCGGGCGCACCCAGAAGAACAGCACCACCCCCAGCAGCAGCGCCAGCATCAGGTAGGCCGTGATGATGTAGACCGGCATGAAATTGGGTTCGCGGGGCAGCTTGACGCTCAGCAGTTGCTCGCCGTCATCGATGCGGCTGAACAGCTGCGTGTACTGCTCGCGCAGCACCAGCTGGCCTTGGGCCAACTGCGCATTTTCACGCTCGCTCAGCGCCAACTGGTCACGTCGCACCAGCTCCAGGCCCAGGCCATAGTCGGGGCGCAGACGCGCCAGGCGCTGGGCGCGTTGTTCGCCCTGTACGTCGCGCAACTGCGAGACCAGTGCGTGCACCGTGCCACGGAAGGTTTCGCGGCTGGCGGCCTCCATCTGCGGGGCGAGCAGCGCGTCGAGCGTATGCTCGACGGCCTGCAACGCCAGCACCAGCCCCACCGCCAGTATCAGGTACAGGCCCAGAAACAGGCGCAGCATCTAGCGCTCCCAGGCGAACGGGTTGAACAGGTAGCCCTTGCCCCACACGGTCTTGATCCGCACCGGCTCGCGCGGCGTGTCATTGAGTTTGTTGCGCAGCTTGCTGATATACACATCGACGCTGCGGTTCATGCCGTCGAAGTCGATGCCGCGCATCTTGTTGAGGATGTCATCGCGGGACAGGATCACCCCGGCGTTGTCGGCCAGCAGCTGGAGCAGGTCGAACTCCATGGTGGTGAACTCGAGCACCTCGCCCTCCAGCGTCACTTCGCGGCACACCGGGTCGATCTTCAGCTCGCCGAACAGCAGCGCGCCGCCCGGGCTGGCCTGCGGCACATGACGCCGCTGCAACGCACGCAGGCGGGCCAGCAACACAGGTGGCTTGATCGGTTTGATCACGTAGTCGTCGGCCCCCGATTCAAGGCCGAGGATATGGTCCAGGTCGTCCTCGCGCGCCGTGAGGATCACGATCGGCGTATCGCTGAGCGCGCGGATTTCCCGGCATACCTGCAAGCCGTCCTGCCCGGGCAGCATCAGGTCGAGTACCACCATCGATGGCTGGAACTCGACAAAGGCCTGCCGTGCCAGATCGCCGCGGTGAACCTCGCGCACCTCGAAACCATGTTGCGACAGGAAATGCGCGATCAGCCCCGAGAGCTTCTCGTCGTCTTCCACCAACAGCACCTTGCCTGGCCCAGAGCCTTCCATCATCACGCGTTCCAGTCCTTAGTACAGAGCCACGCATTATGCCTTCAGGCCAGTGTCACTACCATGTCGGCGCTTGGCGACTTCCGTACAACCCCTCACCCGCCACCCGCCGATGGGCCCGAAGCTGCCGCTGCCATTGCCGGCAAACAACTGGCTATCCACCTGCTGCTCGGCCGTCGCCTGGAACGCCCATACCTCCTTGCCGTGCGCGGTGATAACCGAGCCATCCAGCGGTGTACCTTGCGCCCTTTCGCGGCACAAGGCAGCCCCGATGGCAAAATGTAATTCTTGGATTCGACAGAATGCCGTGGGAGCGGGCGTGCCCCGCGATCACCGGTGTTGACGGTGCCATTCAGCGTATCGTTTGGTTCGCCGGCAAGCCGGCTCCTACGAGGGATCGGTTGACCTCGCCACACCCGTAGGAGCCAGCCTTGCTGGCGAACACCGACAACGCGGGGTCAGGCAGGCGTCCCGACCGCAGGTTGCTGCTCCAGCAGCGACCACCCCCCCTGCCCGTCCACATCCAGGCGGTGCGTATGGAACCCGGACAACGTACTACGATGGCCGACACTGACCAGCAATGTCGCCGGCATCTCCGTGCGCAGCAGTGAATACAGCGCGTGCTCCAACCCCTCATCCATCGCCGAGGTGGACTCATCGAGGAACACCACCTGCGGCTGGTTGAACAGCACCCGGGCGAACGCCAGGCGCTGCTGCTCGCCCACCGAGAGGATATGCGCCCAGTCGTTGGGGGTATCCAGGCGCTCGGCCAGGTGCGCCAGGTTGACCTGGCGCAGGGCCTGCTGCATGCGCGCATCATCCGCGGGCGTGGCGTCCGCCGGGTAGGCGATGGCGGTGCGCAGGTCACCCAGGGGCAGGTATGGGCGCTGGGACAGGAACAGCGCCTGCTTGCCCATGGGCCGTCGCACCTCGCCCTCGGCATAGGGCCACAGCCCCGCCAGGGCACGCAGCAATGTGGTCTTGCCACTGCCCGACGGCCCCTTGATCAGCAGGGCCTGGCCGGCCTGCAGGCTCAGGTCGAGGTCGGCGATCAGGGCATGGCCATCGGGGCGCATCACCTGCAGCCCGCTGATATCAAGGGCATGCGGCTGGTCTTCACTGAACACCCGGGGCAAGGCGCTGGCCTGCTGGTTGGCATCGAGGAAGCCGGTCAGACGGTCGAGGGTTGCGCGGTACTGGGCGAAGGTGTCGTAGGACTCACGGAAGAACGACAGCGAATCCTGCACCTGGCCGAAAGCCTGGGAGGTCTGCATCACATCGCCGAGCTTGATCGCGCCGCTGAAGAAACGCGGTGCCTGGAGGATGAACGGGAACACCACGGCGACCTGGCTGATGCCCAGGTTGAAGCCGCTGAACTTCAGGTTCCGGAACACCAGCGCCCAGGCATTGCCGATCAGGGCGAAGAAGCGCGTCAGCAAGGTGCCGCGCTCCACCTGCCCACCTTGGTAGAAGGCAATGTTCTCGGCGTTCTCGCGCAAGCGCATCAGCGCGTAACGGAAGTTGGCGGTGAGTTTCTCGTTGAGGAAATTAAGGCGGATCAGCGGCTTGCCGAGGCGGAAGGCGATCCAAGTGGCGATCAGCACATAGACATACACGGCGAACACCATCGCCCGTGGCACTTCGATGCCGGCCACCGTCAACGGCGCCGACAGGCCCCAGAGAATACCGGTAAAGGCCACCAGCGAGACCAGCGCGCTCACCGCCCCCAGTGCCAGGCCCACAGAGCCGGAGACGAAGGCGTTGATGTCCAGCTCGATACGCTGGTCGGGGTTGTCCACCGGTTCCGCAAGGAACTGCCCGCGGTAGTAGGCGTCGCCGCGCATCCAGTCGGCGCTCAGGCGTTCGGTCAGCCACACTCGCCAGTGGATGTTGAAGGCCTGGGTCACGTAGAAGGTGAACAGCGAACGCAGCACATGGATGGTGGCCAGCACCGCGAACACCCCGAGCAGGTACCAGAAGGCGGTCTGGTCCAACCCCTGCAGGGCGCTGTAGAAGCCGTTGTACCAGAACGAGAACAGCACGTTCAGGCGCACCGAGAACAGCGTCAGCGCCAGCAGCAGGGCGAAGGCCAGCAACGGTCGCCAGCTGCGCCTGAAACTGAAATAGGGGCCGGCGAGCTGCCAGAACTGGCTGCCCCAACGGGTACAGCGCACGGCCAGTGCGGCAGCGGTGGTGAAGCCGACGAGGGTGATCAAAGAGGCGATTGCCAGCCAGCTCAGGCTCTCTTGCAGGGCCTGGTGCCAGTTCATGTCCATGGTGGATGTCCGTCGAGGTATTTCCGCGAGCGTAGCATTGGCACAGAATCACCCTTGCATTCATGACGGACATTTCATCTTTGCCTGTTCCGGCCGCTTCGCCGGCAAGCCGGCTCCTACAGGAGTAGTGCCAGCAACATCGCCGACGTTCCGCAGATACAACCATGAGCCTTGCACGCCAATAATTGCAAAATCTCCAGCCAAGAGCCGAACCATGCACATTCGCCTTGCCGAACCCAAGGACCTCCCGGCCCTGATCGCCATCGACAGCGTTGCCCGCCAAGATCCGCGGCGCGCTGGACAGATCGCCGCCTGGATCGGGCAGTACCTTTGCCTGATAGCCGAGGTTGGCGGCGCGGTAGCCGCGTATACGGTGATGCACCGGCACTTTTTCGGCTGTGCGTTCATCGAGATGCTGATGGTTGGCGAAAACCATCGGCGCAGCGGGCTGGGGGTAGCGCTGGTGGCTCGCATACAGGCCGAATGCAGGGGGCAGAAACTGTTCACCTCGACCAATCGCTCCAACGCGCCGATGCGCCGGCTGCTGGCGCGCCAGGGGTTTGTCGAGAGCGGGGTTGTCGAGCACCTCGACGAAGGGGACCCGGAGCAAGTCTATTTCTGGCGATGCGATTGAGCCGGAATTCTAGCGCCCTATCGCGGGACAAAACCCACTCCCTTCAGCCTTACGCACCCCCTGTAGGAGCGGCCTTGTGCCACGAAAGGGCTGCGTAGCGGCCCAGGATTTCACTGTCGAAGAAAGATCGCCGGGGCCGCTTTGCGGCCCTTTCGCGGCACAAGGCCGCTCCTACAGGGGCAGGCGTGAATGGCGAACACCCTGCAAGGCAATCAAACCACCGGCTGAAGCGCCTCGCGCACCAACACATCCAACCCCTCGCCTCCCTCGGCCTGCAACCGCTCGCTCAAATGCCGGCGCATCGCCGGCGTCCAGAAGCTCTGCAGGTGCTGACGCACACCCTGCACCGCCTTCGCATGATCCGGCTCGCTGTCGAAGTAGTGAGCGATCTGGTTGGCCATCTTCACCAGGTTGTCGTTGCTCATCGGCGCACCTCCTCCTTCGCCTCGGCCTGACGCCGCTCCTTGAGCAAGCGCCGCTGCTCGTCACTGAAGCTCTGGTAGCGCTTCTGCCATTCCGACGGCTGGAACACCTTCACCACCTCCACTGCGGTGACCTTGTATTCCGGGCAGTTGGTGGCCCAGTCGGAGTTGTCGGTGGTGATCACGTTGGCGCCGGACTCGGGGAAGTGGAAGGTGGTGTACACCACCCCCGGCGCCACCCGACCACTGACCTTGGCGCGCAGCACGCTTTGCCCCGAGCGACTACCGATACCAACCCAGTCACCCTCGCTGATGCCCCGGCTTTCGGCGTCGGTGGGATGGATTTCCAGGCGGTCCTCGTCGTGCCAGGCAATATTGCCGGTGCGCCGCGTCTGCGCGCCGACGTTGTACTGGCTGAGGATGCGTCCAGTGGTCAGCAGAAGTGGGTAGCGGGTATTGACCTTCTCGTCGGTGGGTACGTAGCCGGTGAGCATGAAGCGCCCCTTGCCGCGCACGAACTGGTCGATGTGCATGGTCGGCGTGCCATCGGGCGCGGCGTCGTTGCATGGCCATTGCAGGCTGCCGTGGCGGTCGAGCTCGGCGTAGCTGACCCGGCGGAACGTCGGGGTCAGGCGGGCGATCTCGTCCATGATCTGCGACGGGTGCTGGTAGTCCATGGCGTAGCCCAAGGCGCCGGCCAGGGCCACGGTCGCCTCCCAGTCGGCCTTGCCGGCCAGCGGCTCCATCACCTTGCGCACGCGCGAGATACGCCGCTCGGCGTTGGTGAAGGTACCGTCCTTCTCCAGGAACGAGCTGCCCGGCAGGAACACATGGGCGAACTTGGCCGTCTCGTTGAGGAAGATGTCCTGCACCACCACGCACTCCATGGCCAGCAAGGCGGCGGTGACGTGCTGGGTGTTGGGGTCGCTCTGGGCGATGTCCTCGCCCTGGCAGTACAGCGCCTTGAAGCTGCCGTCCAGCGCCGCCTCGAACATGTTGGGAATGCGCAGGCCCGGGTCGGGTTGCAAGGTCACGCCCCAGGCCTGCTCGAACTCGGCGCGCACGTTTTCGTTGGAAATATGCCGGTAGCCGGGCAGCTCATGGGGGAACGAGCCCATGTCGCACGAGCCCTGCACGTTGTTCTGCCCGCGCAGCGGGTTCACCCCTACTCCTTCGCGGCCGATATTGCCGGTGGCCATGGCCAGGTTGGCGATGCCCATCACCGCCGTACTGCCCTGGCTGTGCTCGGTGACGCCCAGGCCGTAGTAGATCGCCGCGTTGCCGCCGGTGGCGTACAGCCAGGCGGCGGCGCGGATCTGCTCGGCGGGCACGCCGCACACTGGGCCAAGCACTTCGGGGGCGTTGTCGGCATGGGCGACGAAGTCGCGCCAGCGGGCGAAGTCTTCGGTTTCGCAGCGGGCGTCGATGAAACGCTGGTCGAGCAGGCCTTCGGTGACGATCACATGGGCCAGGGCGTTGAGCATGGCCACGTTGGTGCCCGGGCGCAGCTGCAGGTGCAGTTCGGCGCGGGCATGGGGCGAGTCGACCAGGTCGATGCGCCGCGGGTCGATGACGATCAACCGCGCGCCCTGGCGCAGGCGGCGCTTGAGTTGCGAGCCAAATACCGGGTGGGCGTCGGTGGGGTTGGCGCCGATCACCAGCACCACGTCGGCTTGCATCACCGAGTCGAAGCTCTGGGTACCGGCGGACTCGCCCAGGGTCTGCTTCAAGCCATAGCCGGTGGGTGAGTGGCAGACGCGTGCGCAGGTGTCGACGTTGTTGTTGCCAAAGGCCGTGCGCACCAGTTTCTGGACCAGGTACGCCTCTTCGTTGGTGCAACGGCTGGAAGTGATACCACCGATGGAGTCGCGCCCGTACTTGAGCTGGATGCGCCGGAACTCGCTGGCGGCGTAGGTTACCGCTTCATCCCAGCTGACCTCTTGCCAGGGGTCTTGCAAGCGCTTGCGGATCATCGGTTTGGTGATGCGGTCCGGGTGGGTCGCATAGCCCCAGGCGAAGCGGCCCTTGACGCAGGCGTGGCCATGGTTGGCGCCGCCCTGCTTGTCCGGGACCATGCGCACCAGCTGGTCGCCTTTCATTTCGGCGCGGAACGAGCAGCCCACGCCGCAGTAGGCGCAGGTGGTGATCACTGCGCGTTCGGGCTGGCCCATCTGCACCAGGCTCTTTTCGCTCAAGGTGGCGGTGGGGCATGCCTGCACGCAGGCACCGCACGACACGCATTCAGAAGCGAGGAAGTCGTCGCCGCCCGCCGCCACCACCCGCGACTCGAAGCCACGCCCGGTGATGGTCAGGGCAAAGGTGCCCTGGATCTCCTCGCAGGCACGCACGCAGCGGTTGCAGACGATGCATTTGCTGGGCTCGTAGTCGAAGTACGGGTTGGACACATCCTTCTGTTCGGTCAGATGGTTGGCGCCCTCGTAGCCATAACGCACCTCGCGCAGGCCGACCTGGCCGGCGACGGTCTGCAGCTCGCAGTTGCCGTTGGCCGAACAGGTGAGGCAATCCAGCGGGTGATCGGAGATATACAGCTCCATCACGTTGCGCCGCAGGTCGGCCAGGCGCGGGGTCTGCGTGCGGACCACCATGCCTTCGCTGACCGGCGTGGTGCAGGACGCCGGATAACCGCGCATGCCGTCGATCTCGACCATGCACATGCGGCATGAACCGAAGGCTTCGAGGCTGTCGGTGGCGCACAGTTTCGGGATCGTGGTGCCAAGCAGCGCGGCGGCGCGCATCACCGAGATGCCGGCCGGCACGCTGATCGCCCGGCCGTCGATGGACAGGCTGACCTGCGTCTCGCTGGCGCGCGCGGGGGTGCCCAGGTCGATGTCGTTGCTGGGGTCGAAGTAGTGGATCATCGCTCAGCCTCCGCAGTGGCCAGACCAAAATCGGCGGGGAAGTGTTCGAGGGCGCTGACCACCGGATAGGGGGTCATCCCGCCCATGGCGCACAACGAGCCGTACTGCATCGTGTCGCACAGGTCGCGCAGCAGTCCGGCCTGGCTTTGTCGATAGGCCGGGTCGGTGCTGGCGATCAACCTGTCGATCACCTCCACGCCACGGGTCGAGCCGATCCGGCACGGGGTGCACTTGCCGCAGGACTCCTCGGCGCAGAACTGCAGGGCGAATCGGGCCATGCCGGCCATGTCCAGGGTGTCGTCGGCCACCGCCACGCCACCGTGGCCGAGCATCGCGCCCATCGCGGCGAACGCTTCGTAGTCCAACGGCGTGTCGAACTGCGCGGGCGGCACCCAGGCACCCAGCGGGCCGCCGACCTGCGCCGCCTTGAGCGGCCGGCCACTGGCAGTACCACCGCCGTAACCCTCCACCAGCTCGCGCAAGGTCAGGCCAAACGCACGCTCCACCAGCCCACCGCGAAGGACATTGCCGGCCAGTTGGAATGGCAAGGTCCCCAACGAACGCCCTATGCCGAAATCACGGTAGAAGGCAGCCCCCTTGGCCAGGATGATCGGCACCGAGGCCAGGGTGAGCACGTTGTGCACCAGGGTCGGTTGACCAAACAGTCCTTCCAGCGCGGGCAGCGGTGGCTTGGCCCGGACGATGCCACGCTTGCCCTCGATCGACTCGAGCAGCGCGGTTTCCTCGCCGCAGATGTAGGCCCCCGCCCCCACCCGCACCTCCAGGTGGAAGGCCAGGCCGTTGCCGGCGACATCCAGATAGCCCGCTTCGCGGGCCAGCAGGATGGCTTCGTTCAGCACACGGATGGCGTCCGGGTATTCCGAGCGCACATAGATGTAGCCATGGCTGGCGCCCACCGCCAGCCCGGCGATGATCATGCCTTCGATCAGCAGGAACGGGTCGCCCTCCATCAGCATGCGGTCGGCGAAAGTGCCGGAATCGCCCTCGTCGGCATTGCACACCACATACTTGCGCGCCGCCTGGGCCTGGCGCACGGTGCGCCACTTGATGCCCGCCGGGAAGGCCGCGCCGCCACGCCCGCGCAGCCCCGAATCGAGCACGGCGGCGACCACTTCGTCGCCCTCCATCAGCGTGGCCTGGCGCAGCCCCTCGAAGCCGCCGTTGGCGTGGTAGTCGTCCAGCGACAATGGCCGGGTGATGCCGGCACGGGCGAACAGCAGGCGTTGCTGGGTCTTGAGGTAAGGGATCTGCTCCACCGGCCCCAGCGCCAGCGCATGGCTGCCAGGGTCGCTGGCCAACGCGTCAAGCAGGCCAGGAACGTCCTCGACGGTGACCCGCCCTAAGCCCAGGCGGCCCGCTTCGGTTTCCAGCTCCAGCAACGGCTCCAGCCAGTACAGGCCACGGGCACTGGTGCGCTTGATGCGCAACGGCACCTGGCGGCGTTCGGCTTCTAGCACCAGGGCGTCGGCCACGGCGTCCGCACCGACCGCGCGGGCCACGGAATCGCAGGAAATGCACAGGTTCAGCATGCCTTCACCTCCTCGCGGCAGCCGGCGACCAGCGCCCGCAGGCGCTCCGGCGTGACCCGGGCATGCAACTGGCCATCGAGTTCCAGGGCCGGTGAGCAGGCGCAGGCCCCCAGGCAATACACCGGTCGCAGGCTCAGCGCACCGTCCTCGCTGGTGCCGTGGTCATCCAGCCCCAGTTGCTCGCGCAACTGCGCGGCCAGTGCCTCGGCGCCGCGGCTCTGGCATGACTCGGCACGGCACAAACGCAAGGTGTGACGGGCCGGTGGCGTGGTGCGGAAATCGTGATAGAAGCTGATCACCCCGCGCACCTCGGCCAGGCTGAGGTTCAGGGCATGGGCGATTTCGCCGACGGCGGCATCCGGGATATGGCCGATGCCGGCCTGGATGGCGTGGAGGATCGGCAGCAAGGCGCCGGGGGTGTGCTTTTCGCGCGCCAGGACGCGCTGGATCAGGGGCAGGTGGTTCGACTCGTCAGGCATACAGCAAACCTCGTCAGCCCGGAGCGGCCCGAGTGGCGGGCAGGTGTCCGGCGGTGTTCAGCTGCGGCGCGTCGGCCACGTCACGGTAACGTGGGGCGGGCGCCCTCCTTGTCCGTGGCCGGGTGTCTTGGCGCACTCGGTCCGTGGGCATCCTGAGAGCATGGCAGGTCTGGCGAGGGTGAGATGTGCGCGGGCGACTTGGCGCGTCCTGAAACCGACCTTTGAGCGGGTGCCGTGCAAAGCTCGGAGCCTGCACAGTGCACCCACCCCAAATCGCTTTCAGTTCCAGGAAACTGGCGCTTTCAAGTACGCACCCATTCGAGGACGTCCTGGCAGCACATGTCGAAAACCAGATGCCTCAGGTGCTCGACTGTCCAACCGACATGGCAGTTCGCCAATTTCGAGAGAGATATACCAGGACACCGGGCAATGTGGCTCAGCAACTGCGCACCAGGTTCATCCAGATTCAGACGTACTCCATTGACAATCACATGACGCTCATTCAGACGATGCAGGCTGCTGCTCAGGCGAATCCTCGCATCCTCGGTGACACTGTTTACAGCAGAGTCACCAAACACTTCCAATGCGAGCGAAGAGCGCATGCGTGTCGCCCCGACAAAGTCGTCCATGAACTGATCATAGGTTTGCTTGTTGTTGAGGAAAGCACTTAAGTGGTGTGTCATCTGGGAAATCGTTGCTTGATCGCTCTGCCAATCCTGTAGAGAACAACGGGTGGCCAGGTGTTCATGCATATGCTTCATCGACCACCCGAGGTAGTCCATGGCATAAGCTGGAAAGGTGCCCAACGCCAGGTGAAACGTCGCCTCTCCGATAGGTGACGGATTGTGCCACCAGCCTCGCGGCAGATACATCACATCACCGGGCTCCAGAATGACATCCATATAAGGCGTTTCCGGGCGAGGATGGAGGTGCTCGTAGTCTTTGCTTTGTTGCATATAGAGTGGTGACTCAAAAGACGGCTCATGCACAACCCAGCGCTTTCGACCGATCAGCTGGATCGCAAATACATCTCGAGTGTCCCAGTGGCTACGAAACGAATCACGCGTACCGAATGCAACATAAGCACTGCTTACAACCTGTCTACCGGTATACTCAGATACACACCTGGCCAATGACTCGACCTTAGGTTCGCTGGCAATTTTATTGACGATCAACGTTGCCCCTTTGCGCAAGTACTCATAGACAACCGGCTTAATCAGGCGACACCGAAGCGTGCCGATATCCCAATAACGCTCGACATACTCTTCCTTGGGGCGAACACCATCGAAAGCAAGCTTAAAATCATCCGATGCGACATCACTGCGTTCATAAATCGCATTAACATCCCGCCAAGAAAACATATTCGGCGACACAGCCTTCTTGAGCAGAATCGGCCTTTTTTCTTGATAACGCTCCGCAAACTCCGTGGCGCCTACCGTAAATTCAATCTTCATCGGAAGTCCTTTCCAATAGCATTCAAACAGGTACAAACCTCTCGCCCGCCTGACCGACACCTTCTCTTTGCAACGGCAGCACACCTATCAATGGCACGACTGCCTTCATCAGTTATAATTAGTACCCGCTGCATTATTGTAATTAGTGCCTGCGGCATCTATCGCGCGCTCTGCCAAGCCTCCCACCATACCTCCGTAAAATGCCCCTTGGACGCCTAGAATGGTATGTGCTCCACTCTGCATTGCCGTCGCACCAGCAGGTCCCGCAATGAAGCCGGCCGCCGCCCCCATGACGGTTGCACCGACCAGTCCCTGTAGGCTTCCATCCCCGGATGTAGATGCATACCCCACATAACCAGCAGCTCCACTCACTGCGCCCACTCCCGCCCCCACCAGGCCTACACCTCCAGCCACCAATTCAATATCGCATAACGTCAACTCACGCATACACCTACCCCGCCGCCTAGAAATCCATAATTTAGAAACACAGCATTTTTTTTAATTTGCCACCCACAATGATGGACAGCAGAATAAACAAAACAAAGGTCGCGACACTTAAACCCTTCCCGCTCCTCCCTCCCCTGCAAAACCCCACACAAATAAAATACAAGGACGAAAACACCATAAAACCAACAGTCGCATGAATTAACACTTCAGCAACATCATTAAAAAAACAAGACTCCGCCAGCACGAGACCACCCCACAATCCACTCTAGACTGCAAAATACCCATGAAGCCTCTCAACACCACGTATCGAGACAAACTAAACTACGGCACCAGCAACACCCATTCAAATAGCTTCTTGTTACTTTGTTTTTCCAAAACTCATTCCATACATTCGACACACCCCACAACAAATGCCTCACGCGCAATTCCGAAAAAACTCACACCCATAGATATAACCAACACCCGTACGAAAGACTTCACAACAGCAAAAAGCCAGCACATTGTTACTTTCAACCATCTACCCAGTGGATGCCTGTAAGTAGACAATCGGCTTGCCTTGAGCAATCCACTTAACAGCCACCTGGGTAGAACCAAGAGAGCGTCCGAATTCAATCAGGATAGGTGACAGATCTACATCTCAAGCGATCTATGTGCCAGGCGGGTGCTTGGAAGTGTTCAACTGCGGCACGGCAACCACATCACAATGGTGTACGGCCAGTGGATTGTGCAAGGAGGACCCGGCGCGGCCTGAAACCGACCATCGGGCGCCACAACCTTTGCAACCCAATAGCCGGGCTGGCGCCGATATCACGGCACAGACGTGGGAGCAAGCTTGCCAGGCTCAAGCCTTGCTCGATCCCTGCAGGAGATCGCCTGGCCCTTTGGGCTGCGTTGCCGAGCAGGGAACAGAGTCCTCTGTAGGAGCGGCTTCAGCCGCGATGCTGGCAACGCGGTGCCTGGCACCCGCTTCGCGGATGATCGCGGCTGAAGCCGCTCCTACAGAGGTCCTGCAATCTAGCTCAGAACGCCTCGTCGGCCGCCTTGACCTGCTTGGCCGCAGCCTTGCTGTCCAGTTTCGGATAGGCGAACCGCACCATCACCGTGGACTCGTCATCCGCGTCACCCATCACCTGCAACTGGGCGATCCGCACGTTCTCCGGGGCGGCCATCATCAGTTGGATGACATCGGCCGGCTTCTTCTTCGGCAGCTCGAAGGTTTCGATGAACGTCGCCGAATAGTTGCCATTGGCGACGGCCTTGGACTGGAAGTTCGTGAGAGTGTTGACCACCTCTTCACGGTTCTTCGCGCCGCGGGCCAGCTTGATCAGGTCCATTTCGGTCTTGCCATCGGCAAAGATGGTCATGACGAAGGATTTGCTCATCGCCGTGACGACCTTGTCCACCAGGCCATCGGTTTCGTGCGTATACAACGTCACCATGCGCAGCTTGCCATTGGTGAAGATCAGCGCCTCGCTGAAGTCCTCACCCAGGAAGGTCGCCCCGTCCCGGCACAGCGCCGGCTTGCCCACCCAGTCACTGCAATCCTCGAAGCCCTGGGCCTGGGTGTAGGCACTTTGTGGCGAGTCGTAGGCATAGTCCTTGAACAGTTTCGGCTGGGCCTGGGCCGAGGCGCCGGTGGCCACGGCCAGGGTGAAACCGGCAATCGCGAGCTGCTTGAACATCCAACACTCCTTGTGTGAGGCAATACCGCAAAGCAATGGTAGCCAGATGCTACCAGCGAATGCCGTGGACGTCTGCCATACCGCTCAGTCCAGCACCACATGGGGCAGGAAGCGCGAGCTGTCCTTGGTGATCAGCGAATCGTCTTCGCGAATGCCAATGCCCGAAGCCAGGTCACCGATCACCCACGAACCGATCAGGGTGTAACTGTCACCGAACTTCGGCAGCGGCGCGAATTCCTGCAGGATGTAGGGCGCATCGTCGTAGGGCCCATCCTCGAACACCCGCTGGTCGTCGGGCGTGCGGATGTCGACGTTGGCGCCCTCGCGGGAGAAGTACGGCTTGCGCACCCAGCCCTTGGGCACCGGGCTGCGCGGGTCCTGGTCGAGGTATGCCGGCAACAGGTTGGGATGCCCCTCGTGCCACTCCCACAACAGCGGCAGGATGCCCTTGTTGGAGATCAGCGACTTCCAGGCTGGCTCGATGAACTGGGTGTCGCTCGCCGCGATGGCGCGGCCGAAGTCCTCGTGGAAGATGTGCTCCCAGGCATGCAGCTTGAACAGCCGGGGGATCGGCCGGCCTTCCAGGTCGACGAAGCGCCCCGCACCGTCCAGGCCGATATCCTCCAGATCGATGTGCCGGGTGGCGATCCCCACGTGCTCGGCCATCTTGCGCAGGAAGTCGGTGGTACCGCGGTCCTCCGCCGAGCCACCGATGGCGGAGAAGTAGAACGTACCCTCGCGTTCGAACGCGGCGAAGGCCTTCACCAGGTCCTCGGCCAGGGTGTTGAACTGGCTGGTGTGCGGCGCCAGCACACCGCGCTGGATCTGCTCCTCCAGCCAGATCAACTGGAATGCCGCTGCCTCGTAGAGCGAGGTCGGCGTGTCGTAATTGGCCTCGATCAGCTTGGCCGGGCCGCTGCCGTCGTAGCTGAAGTCGAAGCGCCCGTACAGGTGGCGCTGCCCCTCCTTCCACGAACGGCGTACCAGGTCGAAGAACGCCGGCGGGATGGCCAGGCGCGTCATCAGTGCCTCGCTGTCGATGATGCGCTCGACGGCGTCCAGGCACATGGCGTGCAACGCCTGGGTCGGCGCCTCCAGGTCACGACTGACCTGGGCTTCGCTGAACTGGTAGTAGCCGCGCTCGTCCCAGTAGCGCTCGCCGTCGATGGTGTGGAAGGTGAACCCCTCACGCTCGGCGGTGGCGCGCCAGTCCGGGCGTTCTTCGATGCTGATCCTGCGCATGCTCAACCGCCGAAGCTGAAGCCGCCGCTGCTCTTGCCGCCCCAGCCGCTGCGCGCGGTAGCCTGGCTGCCGAAGCCGCCACGGGAGATCGACGAGGAGACGCTGGAGCGGGTGGACGATTTGGAGGTGTAGCTGCGGCTGGAGGAGCCGCCCGAGTAGGTGTAGCTGCCAGTGCTGCTGCTCTGGGCCTGGTCGGAGCGCTCGAAACGCTTGCCCTGGTCGACCTGCTGCCCCAGCGTCGAGTTGCGGTAGTCGCCACGGCTGTCACGGTACTGGTAGACCGGTTGCGAATAGTACTGGCGATTGCCGCCGCTGAGCACCTGGCCCAGCAGCAGGCCGGTGAGCAGACCGTTGACATTGCTGCCACCGCTGCCGCCCTGGCCGCTGTTCTCGATCTGGGCGCGGGCCGCGTCGACCTGCGACTGACTGACTTCGCCCGACACCGCCAGTTCGAAGCCACCCAGGCGCGGCATGTAGCGGCCATCGCTGGCCACCTGGCAATAGTCCGGCACGAAGTCGGCCTCGCAGGCGGCCTTGTCGCCGTAAGTGGGGGCGATGCGGCGGTGGTCGGCCAACGCCTGCATGTAGGCGTCGGAACACACGTCCACCGGCACCTTGTCGTCGACACAAGCCTGCACGGTGGTGTAGTTGGTGCGCTTGCTGACCGTGTAGGTTTCCTCTGGCGCGCTGCACGCGCTGAGCGCCAGCGGCAGGGAGCTGGCCAATACCAGCTTGACGGAACTGCGTCTCATGAAGGGCTCCTTGCGCGCGAACGAGTCAGACCGACGGGGTCATGCAGGCCGAGTTGAGGAAGCCCACGCTGATCGCCACGGCGGCGGCGTAGATCGCGGCAGCCATCTCGCCTTTGGCGATACGGTTGGCCAGGCCCTTGAGCACCAGGCTGGTGATGCCGAAGGCCAGCAGTTGGACCGCCGCGGCGATCACCACCCAGACCACGAAGTCGAGCAGGCTGACACTGTAGGCGATGATGTTGCTGGCCGGCAGCGAGAAGCCGATCAACGCGCCGCCCAGGGCGATGGCGGCGGCGCTGTTGTTGTCGCGAATCAGCGCGAACTCGCGGTGCGGGGTGAGGTGGGTGTAGATGAACTGGAACACCCAGAACAGCACCAGCGCCACGCTGATATAGAGGATGAAGCCGATCACCGCCTCGGCGTTGAGCGACATGCGAAGTGCTTCGAGCATGGTGGATCCTTGTCAGATGACGTGAAAGTCCGTTGATTGCAGGGTGACGCCCACCGAGGTGGTGAGGCTGACATTCCCTTCTTCGTCTTCCTCCACCGACAGCAGGAGGAATTCGCGGCGATCGGTCAGGCCGGTCTCGCGGGCATACAGCATGGACAGGTGCTGGATGCGGTAGCTGGTTTCGGGGCTGGTCACCCACTCGCTGATGGGCGTCAGCTCGGTCTGCCCTTCCTCGCTGCCCCACTGGCGGACGAATTCGTAACCTTCGTGCTCGTAGTACGGCAGGCCGATGCTCGAGTCCGGGCCGACCAGGCGCTTGAGTTCGGCGTCGCTATTGATGGGCACCGCGCTGTAGTAGCCGAACAGGATGATGTCGCGCACATCGTCGGTCGACGCGCCATTCATCACCACCTGCAGCCAGTAGTCCTCGTCCTCCATGTAGAAGCGCGCCAGGCGCATCGACTGGCCGAGGTCAACCTCGCCGACGGCCCAGACCACTTCCTGGTCGGGAACGTCCAGTTCGCTGTGGCCGTCGAGCAGCAGCTTGAGCGAGCTGTCGAGCTTGATCAGGCGGCCGCTGGCCAGGCCGAACGGCAGGTTGCCGGAGGCTTTGGCGGAAGTGGCTGCGGGCTTGGGCGCCTCGAAGCCCATGAAGCGTTTCAACCAACCCACGGGGTGTCTCCTTGGTGAAGTTGTGACGGAGCGTGGACGCAGGCCAGAGGTGACGCGAACAGGCAGGGCCTGTGTGATGAGGGCGACATGGAAAATCCCTTGGGGTCGCGGCAGTCCTTTGGCGGGGGCGCCACGATACTGGTTTTCACTGGCCGCGCCAATGGTGCGCGCTTACTGACATACAGGGAACAACATGCACTGTAGGAGCGGCTTTAGCCGCGATGCAGGCAACGCGGTATCTGGCACCCGCTTCGCGGGTGATCGCGGCTAAAGCCGCTTCTACTGAGCGAACAGGCCAGTGAGGCCAGCACAACACTGCTGGCCTCACGCACCCTTGATCACTCCGGCTTCGCCGCCTTGGCCTTCAAACGCGCCAGCACATCGTCAGCGCCGCTGTTGCTGGCCCCGATGCCGGCTGCCTTCAGGCGCGCTTCCAAGTCACTGCCATCGGCCTTGCCCGCCAGCTCCGCCGCCGCTTCCAGCTCGGCGGCGCGCTCGCTCTGGCGCTTCTTGATGCGATCCAGCGAACCCACCGCCGTTTCCAGGCTGCCGTTGGCGCCACCGGTGGCCGAGGCCGCGCTCACTTGGGCGCGCTGCACGCTTTCGCGGGCCTTGATCAGGTCCACCTGCTGCTTGAGGCCCTTGATCTGGCCTTCGGTCTTGTTGACCGTGTCGCTCAGGGTCTTCACCGAAGCGCCGAACTGGTCGGCCAGCGCCTGTTCGGAATCGCGCTGGTTGGTCAGGTCGGCGATGCGCGCCGCGCATTCGTGGGCCAGGCCTTCCTCGCCCTTGTCCAGGGCGGCGATGGCTTTCTGCTCCCAGTCGCCGATGGTCTTGTTGAACTCTTCGATGCGCTGCTGCGCGGTCTTGTGCTTGGCCATGATCTTGACCAGCTGGTTGCGCGCATCGATCAGGTTGTTGTCGGCGTCGCGGATCTCCTGGTCGAGGATGCGCAGGGCTTGGGAGTCGACAATTGCCTCACCGACTTCCGAAGCGCCGCCACGCAGGGCGGTGACGATCTTTTTCAACAGGCTCATGGGGAATCTCCGGAAAATCAGTGGGTGAAGTAGACGTCGAAATCGTCGGCGGCGGTGATGACATTTTCCGCCAGGGTCTGGATTTCCTGGACGATGTTGTCCAGCGACGAGGCGGCGCTCAGGGCGCCGAACATGGTGTACACCGACTCGCCCGAAGGCAGCGTGTGCAGGCCGATCGACGACAGCGGGAACACGTCGCGGGTACGCAGCACCGCGTCGTTGAATGCGGCACGGTCCTTGACCTGGCTCGCCGCCACCAGCAGCGTGTCGACCAGGATCTGCTCACCGGCCACGGCGATGTAGAGCGGCAGGCCGTCCAGCTCGTGTATCTCCAGTTTCAGGCTGGGCTCGGCACCCTGCTGCAGGGACAGGCCGATCGCACCTGTACGCACTTCGTCCAACTCGCGCAGGGCGCTGTGCAGCGTATCGATCGTCCAGTTGCTGTGCTCGGTCATGAAATCCTCCGTTCTGACCTGTTTGCCCGCGAGGGGCTGGCGTAATGCCTTCTCGATGCCGCGCAAGGCGGCGGCGTGCTCGGGCAGGATCCACAACTCGCGCTTGACGTAGCCTGCGGCCTTGAGCCGGGCACGCATGTCTCGCATATAGTCGGTGGAGCTTTTCTTGCCTGCCATCGAGGGTATCCTTTTCTCACATGTGAGGAACGGTACGCCTGCTTTGTGACGGTATCAAGTGGGGGTTGCGCTTTCGAGGTGTTCGTCGTTGGAGTTGCAGTGCCCATGAGATCGAGCGCCGCCCGCGCGGCGCATCGCGGATGAATCCGCTCCTACACAGGTGCAGCCCGAAAAATCGCGTCGTGCCAACAAAGCGGACAACCATGGCCTATCAGGCATAGGCACGTTGCAACAAATGTAGGAGCGGATTCATCCGCGATGCGCCGCGCGGGCGGCGCTCGATCTCGAGAACACTGCAAATCCCGAGACAGGCACCCAAAGCCCCAGAAAACACCGTCCCGTAGGACCGGGTTAACCCTGGGTTAATGAACCACGGCCAGCATGGTCCCCTTCAATGCGCTGCCAAGGCCTCGACATGCGTGTGCTCCTGCTGTTCCTGACATTCCTGCTCGCCGGCCCGCTCCAGGCCAATCCCTTCGCCGTCAAGCCGGACTTCCTGCCGGTCGACCAGGCCTTCGTGCTGACCCACGACCGCCTGCCAGACGGCCAGATGCGCCTGCACTTCCAGATCAAGGACGGCTACTACCTCTATCAAAAGCGCCTGAAGTTCGATGGCCTGCCTGCCGACCAGCACCCCGCGCTGCCGCCGGCCCTCAACCACCACGACGAGTTCTTCGGCGACAGCGCGGTCTACCGCGAGCAGCTGGAACTCCTGCTGCCGGCCAGCGCCAGCGGCGAACTGCGCCTGGGCTGGCAGGGCTGCGCCGACGCCGGCCTGTGCTACCCACCGCAGACCACGCCCATCCCGCTTGGCGGCGCGACGCCGGCAGCGGACACGGCGCAGGCCAGCGACCAGGCCCTGGCCAGCGGCCTGCAACAGTCCACCCTGGCCTGGAGCCTGCTGGCGTTCTTCGGCCTGGGCCTGCTGCTGGCCTTCACCCCCTGCTCGCTGCCCATGCTGCCGATCCTCGCCGGGCTGGTCCTGGGCAACGGCGCCAGCGCCCGGCGCGGCTGGCTGCTGGCCGGGGTCTACGTACTGAGCATGGCGCTGGTGTACGCCGCCTTGGGGGTGGTCGCCGCACTGCTGGGCGCCAGCCTGCAGGCCTGGTTGCAGCAACCCTGGCTGCTGGGCAGCCTGGCGGCGCTGTTCGTGCTGCTCGCCCTGCCGATGTTCGGCGCCTTCGAACTGCAACTGCCCGCCGCCCTGCGCGACCGCCTGGACCGCGCCGGGCAAGGCACCCGGGGCGGCAACCTGTATGGCGCGGCGCTGCTCGGCGCCCTGTCGGGCCTGTTGCTCGGCCCCTGCATGACCGCCCCGCTGGCCGGCGCCCTGCTCTACATCGCCCAGAGCGGCGACATGCTGCAAGGCGCGCTGGTGCTGTTCAGCCTGGGGCTGGGCATGGGCGTGCCGCTGCTGTTGCTGGTGACCCTGGGCAACCGCTACCTGCCACGCCCGGGCGCCTGGATGAACCGGGTCAAGGGGGTGTTCGGCTTCGTGTTCCTGGCCATGGCCCTGTACACCGTGCGCACCCTGCTGCCCGAACCGCTGCTGCTGGCCCTGGCCGGGGGCTGGCTGATCGCCCTGGGCTGGGCGACCTGGCCGGCCCTGCACGCATTACCGGCCCTGCGCGCGGTGCCGCTGCTGGGTGCATTGTGGGGGGGCCTGCTGCTGGTCGGTGCCGCGGCTGGTGGCAATGACCTGTGGCAACCGCTGCAGCCATTCACCGGCCAAGCTGGCGGCCCGGCAAGGGTCGATGCCCACGATACCTTCGTCACCGTCAGCGCGCCCGCCGACCTGCAACGCGAACTCGATGCCGCCGAGGCCCGTGGCCAGTGGGTGATGCTGGACTACTATGCCGACTGGTGCGTGTCGTGCAAGGTGATGGAAAAGCAGGTATTCGCCCGCCCTGACGTACTCGCCAGCCTGGCCGGCGTTCACCTGGTCCGCCTGGACGTGACCGCCGACACACCGGCCAGCCGCGAACTGCTGCAGCGCTACCAGGTCCCCGGCCCGCCCAGCCTGATCTGGATCGGCCCCGAAGGCGAGGAACGCCGTGCCCAGCGCATCACCGGCGAAGTCGACGCCGCCGGTTTCCTGAAGCACTGGGCCCAGACCAGGAGTCAAGGCTGATGCTGACCGTTACTCTCGGGCCATTGACCATGGCCCTGAACCACCTGCTGCTGCTCGCGGCCCTGGGTATCGCCAGCCTGGTGGGCTGGCGCGTGGCCAGGCGCGGCGGCGAGAACCCCGAGTCGGCGCTGTTCAACCTGTTCCTGCTGGGCCTGCTGTTCGCCCGCCTGGGCTTCGTGCTGGCCTACTGGCCGATGTACCGCGACGACCCGCTGCAGATCATCGACATCCGCGATGGCGGCTTCCTGCTCTGGGGCGGCCTGCTGGGCGTGGTGCTGGGCACCGCCTGGCAGGCATGGCGCCGCCCGGGCCTGCGCAGGCCACTGGGCTGGGCGTTGTTCAGCGGCGCGCTGTTCTGGGGGCTTGGCAGCCTGGCCAGCCACCTCTACAGCAAGGGCACCGAACTGCCGCAGATGACCCTGCGCGACAGCCGCGGCCAGGCCGTGGCCCTGCACCACTACCGTGGCAAGCCGCTGGTGATCAACATCTGGGCCACCTGGTGCCCACCCTGCCGCCGCGAGATGCCGGTGCTGCAACAGGCCGAGGACGACTACCCCCATGTGACCTTCCTGTTCGTCAACCAGGGCGAAACCCCGGAAAACGTCAGCACCTTCATGGCCACCACCGGCCTGATGCTGTCCCATGTGCTGTTCGACGGCACCGGCGAGCTGGCCCGCCGGGTCGGCTCCATGGCCCTGCCCACCACCCTGTTCTACAACGCCGATGGCCGGCTGGTCGGCAGCCACCTGGGCGAACTGTCGCGCGCCAGCCTGCGCCACGCCCTGGAACCCTTCGAACGCGCCGACGCGCCCGCCCCACAAGGAAACTGACATGCGATTGAATGCGCTGCTGCCCCTGACCCTCGCCCTGCTCGCCGCCCCCGTGCTGCAAGCGGAAGAGCTGCCCAAGCCGATCCAGCAACTGCAGGCCAAGGGCGCCGTGATCAAGGGCAGCTTCGACGCCCCCAACGGCCTGCGCGGCTATGCCGCCGAGTACCACAACAACGGCATCGCCCTGTACCTCACGCCAGACGGCAAGCATGTGCTGGTGGGCAGCCTGTTCGACGAGCAAGGCAAGGACCTCAGCGCCGAGCCGCTGGAGAAGCTGGTGTACGCGCCCATGAGCAAGGCGATCTGGGCGAAGATGGAAAAGGCCGCCTGGATCCAGGACGGCAAGGTCGATGCGCCGCGTATCGTCTACCTGTTCAGCGACCCCAACTGCCCGTACTGCAACATGTTCTGGGAGCAGGCGCGGCCGTGGGTGGAATCGGGCAAGGTGCAGTTGCGCCACATCATGGTCGGCATCATCCGCGAGGACAGCCCGGGCAAGTCCGCCGCCCTGCTGGCCGCCAAGGACCCGGCCAAGGCGTTGCAAACCCACGAGAAGGCTGGCAAGGCCAGTACCCTGAAAGCCCTGGAGAAGGTGCCCGAGGCAGTGCAGAAGAAGCTCGAAGGCAACATGGCGCTGATGGAAGAGCTGGGGCTGGCGGCGACGCCGGCGATCTTCTACCAGGATGAGAAGGGCCAGTTGCAGAGCCAGCAAGGGGCGCCGCGACCGGAGATGCTGGGCAAGATTCTCGGCAAGCGCTGAGCCTGTTCCGGCCCTTTCGCCGGCAAGCCGGCTCCTACAGGATGCGATACCCGTAGGAGCCGGCTTGCCGGCGAACCCGTCAGAGCGCTTCCAGCTCCGCCATCAGGTCACTCAAGCGATCGACCTTGTCATCGTCCAGCGCACTGCCCTGCAGCCCCTGCACATAGGCGGCCAACTCTTCCACCGTGCTGCACTCGAACATCGCCCGCAACGGCACGTTCAAACTCAATGCCTTCTGCACCCGCGAGGCGATCTGCGTGGCCAGCAGCGAATGCCCGCCCAGCTCGAAGAAGTTGTCGCGCACCCCTACCCGCTCGGCCTTGAGCACATCGGCCCAGATACCGGCAAGGGTCTCCTCCAGTTCGTTGCGCGGCGCCAGGTAGGCCTGGCTGTGCTGGCCACCGATGTCGATGGCCGGCAACGCCTTGCGGTCGAGCTTGCCGTTGGCGTTGTGCGGCAGGCTGTCGAACCAGCCCCAGTGCAGCGGCACCATGTATTCCGGCAACTCGGCACGCAGCCGTTGCTTGAGCTGATCGAGCAACGAAGCATCGGCCTCGACCCCCTGGTGCGCCACCAGGTAGCCGACCAGGTGCTTGCCGTTGGCGCCCTCCTGCACGCCCACGGCGGCATCGCGCAGTTCCGGCTGTTCGTGCAGGCGCGCCTCGATCTCGCCCAGCTCGATGCGGTAGCCGCGAATCTTCACCTGATGGTCGATACGGCCGACATACTCCAGCACGCCATCCGGACGGCGGCGGGCCAGGTCGCCAGTGCGGTACAGGCGCTCACCCGGCGCACCGTAGGGATGCGGGATGAAGGCCTGCGCGGTGCGCACCGGGTCGCCGACATAACCTCGGCCCACGCCAGTGCCGGCGACGCACAGCTCGCCCACCGCGCCCAGCGGTACCAGGGCCTGATCCTCGCCCAGCAGGTAAAGGCGATTGTTGTCGGTCGGCATGCCGATCGGCAGGTAGCTGCCCTGGGTCGACTCAAGGTCCACGCGGAAGAACGCCACATCGTCCGAGCACTCCGCCGGGCCATAGGCGTTGACCAGGCCGATGGCCGGATACCGCTGCAGCCATTGCGCGGCCAGTTCCGGTGGCATCGCCTCGCCGGTCGGCAGCATCCAGCGCAGGCCGTCAAGGGCCTGGTGGTCGTTGGCCAACATGCCCTGGATCAGCGACGGCACGCTTTCCAGCACAGTGATGCCGGTGGCCTGTACGTGAGCCAGCAAGCCTTGCGGATCATGGGCGATGGCGTTCGGCACGATCTCCACCTTGGCCCCGAACAGCGGCGCGGCGAGGAACTGCCACACCGAGATGTCGAAGCTTTGCGAGGCGGTCTGGGCGATCACATCCTGCTCGTCGAGGGCCAGGTATGGCACCTTGCTCAACTGGTTGTTGAGCATGCCGCGCTGCTCGACCATCACGCCCTTGGGCAAGCCGGTGGAGCCCGAGGTGTAGATCACGTAGGCGAGGTTATCCGGGCCGCTGTGAATGCCTGGGTTGTGGCTGGCGACGTTGCTCGCCTGCACCTCTTCCCACACCAGCAGCTTGGGCCGCACCGCCCCGGCCACTTCATCGAGCAGTAGTCGTGCCTGCTCGGCGCAGGCGGCGCTGCACACCAGTACCGGCGTGCGGCTCAGCTCGACGATGCGTTGCAGGCGCGCCGACGGCAAGCCTGGATCCAGCGGCAGGTAGCCAGCGCCCGCCTTGAAGCTGCCGACGATCATGCCCAGCAATGCCAAGCCCCGCTCGGCCAGCAGCGCCACCGGCTGGTCGACGGCCACACCTGCCGCGACCAGGGCATGGCCCAGGCGGTTGGCCGCCAGGTTAAGCCCGGCATAGTCGAACGCGGCGTCCAGGCAACGGGCAACGGTGCGTTGCGGATGGGCGGCGACCCGCGCCTCGAACAGCTCGACATAGCTCTGCTCCAGCTGATAGGCATGCTCGGTGCGGTTGCAGTCGTCGAGCAGGAAACGCTGCTCTTCGGCACCCAGCAGCGGCAGCTCGCCCACCTCCCCTTCGAAGCCCTCGACCAGCGCCAGCAACAGGCGCTTGAACTCGGCCAGCAGGCGCTCGACAGTCGGGTAATCGAAGTAGCGCTGGTCGAACGACAGGTGCAGGCCCAGGTCGTCGCCCGGGTAGCACACCGCAGTCAGCGGGAAATTGGTGTGGGTGCGGCCCGAATCGGAGCTGGCGTTCAGGTGCTGGGCGTGGTCGAGCACGGCGGTTTCCACCGGGGCGTTCTCGAACACGAACAGGCTGTCGAACAGCGGCTGGCCCTTGGGCAGCTCGCTGCACTCCTGGATCGCCACCAGCGGCAGGTACTCGTACTCGCGCAGCTGCATGTTGCGGTCCAGCAAACCTTGCAGCCACTGGCGCACGCTGGCGCGCTCGCCGGGCTGCGGCAACTGCACGCGCAGGGCGATGCTGTTGATGAACAGGCCGACCGTGCGCTGCATCTGCGGCAGGCTCACCGGGCGCCCGGCCACGGTGACGCCGAACACCACGTCGCGCTCGCCGCTGTAGCGTGCCAGGGTCAAGGCCCAGGCCGCCTGGGCGAAGGTGTTGACGGTCAACTGGTGGGCCTGGGCCAGCTCGCGCAGGCGGGCACCCTCGGCAACGTCGAGGCGGGTGTAGCAATCGCCGACCACCATGCCATCGCCGGCATGGTCATGGCGCAGCGGGCGGTCGCTGGGGATTGCCGTGGCGCGTTCGAAACCGGCCAGGTTGTCCTGCCACCACTGGCGCGCCTCGCCCAGGTCCTGGCGCTGCAACCAACCGATATAGTCGCGGTAGCGCGGCGGCACCGGCAGTTGCGCCTGGCGGCCTTCGCCGAGGGCCTGGTAGAGCTCGAAGAAGTCGTTCATCAGCAGCGAACGGCACCAGGCATCGATGAGGATGTGGTGGTTGCTCATCATGAACCAATAGCGCGCGTCGCCCACCCGCACCAGGCGCAGGTGGAACGGTGCCTCGCGCAGCAGCTCGAAGCCGGCCTCGCGCTCCTGCTTGTGCAGGGCCTGCAGGCGCGCCTCCTGGGTGGCCTCGTCGAGGCCGCGCCAGTCCTGGTAGTCCACCGGCGTGTGGCCCGGCTTGTGGATGATCTGCAGCATCGCTTCGCCGGCGTTCCAGCTGAACGACGCGCGCAGGGCTTCGTGGCGCGCCACCACGGCCTGCCAGGCCTGGGCGAAGCGCTCGGGGTCCAGGGCGCTGTTGATGCGATAGCGGTCCTGCATGTAGTACAGGCCGGTGCCCGGCTCCAGCAGGGTGTGCAGCAGCAGGCCTTCCTGCATCGGCGTCAGCGGGTAGACGTCCTCGATCTCGGCGGCCGGTACCGGCAACCCGTCGATCTGCTCCTGGCTCAGTTGCGCCAGCGGGAAGTCCGATGGCGTGAAGCTGCCATTGCCATCCACCAGGCAGTGAGCAATCAGGGCCAGCAGTTCCTGGCGATAGGCCTCGGCCAGGGCGGCGATGGTTGCCTCGTCGTAACGCTCGGCGCTGAAGCTCCAGCGCAGTTGCAGGGCGCCGCCGTAGACCTGGCCGTCGACACTGAGCCAGTTGGGCAGCGGCGCATCCAGGTCATGGGCCAGGCCGGCCGGGGCGTCGAGCGGCTGGAACAGCGCGGCCGTATCGAACTGCTGGTCGAACTGACCGAGGTAGTTGAAGGTGATGCGCGCCTGGGGCAGCGCGGCCATGCGCTCACGGTCGGCGTCATCGGCCAGGTAGCGCAGCACGCCGTAGCCCTGCCCTTTGTGCGGCACCTGGCGCAGTTGCTCCTTGATGCGTTTGATCGACGCCGCGCGGGCCGGCTCGTCCTCGCCCACGGCGGGGGTCAGGCTCAGCGGGTAGGCGTTGGTGAACCAGCCGACACTGCGGGTCAGGTCCATGTCCTCGAACAGCCCGTCACGGCCATGGCCTTCCAACTGCACCAGCACTTGTTCATCGCCACTCCAGCGGCACAGCGTACGGGCCAGGGCGGTCAGCAGCAGGTCGTTGACCTGGGTGTGATAGGCCGCCGGGGCCTGTTGCAGCAACTGACGGGTCTGCTCTACATCCAGATCGATGGCCACGCTGCGCGCATGACGATTCAGGTTCTCGCCTTGCGGGTGATCGCACGGCAGTTCATGGCGGGCACAGCCCAACTGGCCTTCCCACCAAGCCAACTCGTCACACAGCGAGTCGCTGCCAGCATAGCTGGCCAGGCGCGCGGCCCAGTCGCCCATGGCGTGGGTCTTGGCCGCGAGGGTTTCGCCGCGATACAGCGCCTGCAAGTCTTCCAGCAGCACACGCCAGGACACACCGTCGACCACCAGGTGGTGGATCGCCAGCAACAGGCGTTGCGCGCCCTGCCCGTCGGTCACCAGCAGCGCGCGCAGCAGCGGTCCCTGTGCCAGGTCGAGGCTGCGCTGCACATCGGTGCAGAGCGCCTGGCACTCATCGAAGTCGGCAACCGTGGCCGTCCACAACAGCGGTTGGGCCGTCGGCTGGCCATAGCTGCCCAGCCAACGTCCATTGTGCTGCTCGAAGTGCAGGCGCAGGCTGTCGTGATGCGCCACCAGCACGTTCAAGGCCTGCTCCAGTACCCCGGCTTGCAAGGGCTGAAGCACCTGCAGCAAGACAGCCTGGTTCCAGTGCTGCGGCTGCGGCACTTCGCTGTCGAAGAACCAGTGCTGGATCGGGGTCAGGCCGGTGCGCCCCTGGCGCTGGCCTTGTTCGATATCGCCAGGTGCCTCACTGCGAGTGACCACGGCGGCCAGGGTCTGGATGGTCTGGTGCTGGAACAGGTCGCGCGGGGTGAACTGCAGCCCCAGCTGACGAGCACGGCTGACCACCTGGATCGACAGGATCGAGTCGCCGCCCAGTTCGAAGAAGTTGTCCTGCACACCGATGCGCGAGACGTTGAGCACTTCGCGCCAGACCTGCGCCAGCTGGGTTTCCAGTTCGTTGGCCGGGGCCTGGTAGTGCTGGCGCGCCTGCTCCAGGTCCGGGGCCGGCAGCGCGCGGCGGTCGAGCTTGCCGTTGCCCATCAGCGGCAGGCGCTCGAGCAGCACCAGGTGCGCCGGCACCATGTAGTCCGGCAGGTGCAGGCGAGCCTCGGCCTTGACCGCTTCGCGCAGCGCGGCCTGGGCAGCCGGGTTGCCACTGGCCTGCGGGCAGACCAGGTAACCCACCAGTTGCTTGCCACCTGGCAGGTCGAGGGCCAGCACCACGGCCTCCTCGATATCGGCATGCTCCTGCAGGCGGCTTTCGATCTCGCCCAGCTCGATACGGAAACCGCGGATCTTCACCTGCTGGTCGGCACGGCCGACGTACTCCACCAGGCCATCGGCGCGCAGGCGCACCAGGTCGCCAGTGCGGTACAGGCGGCCACCGTCATGGCTGAACGGGTCGGCGACGAAACGCTCGGCGCTGAGCCCCGGGCGGTCGTGATAACCCTGGGCCAGGCCCGCGCCGCCTACATACAGCTCACCGATGCCACCTTGCGGCAGCAGGGCCAGGTCCTCGTCGAGGATATAGGCGGTGCGGGCACCGATCACCCGGCCGATCGGCACGCTGCCGGCATCGACGGGCAGCGTGTCCGGCGCCAGGCACGCCAGCGGCATGACCACGGTTTCGGTCGGGCCGTAGGCGTTGAAGAACTGCTGGGGCACGAAGGCCTGGCGAATGCGTTGCAGATGCTCGCCGGTCAGCGCCTCGCCCCCGGTGATCACCAGACGCACCGGCAGTTGCTCGCCCTGCCCGGCCAGATGCTGGGCCAGCTGGCTGCCGTAGCTCGGGGTGAAGCCGAGAATGCTCACCTGCTGCTCGCGCACCAGCTGGCAGATCTCTTCGGCGCCCCACTGGCCCTGGGCCCGCAGCACCACACGGGCGCCACACAGCAGCGGCGTCAGCAAGCGTTCGCTGGCGGCGTCGAAGTTGATCGAATAGAAGTGCAGCTCGCAGTCGTCGCTGCGCATGCCGAATTCAGCGATGACCGCCTGGCAGTGCATGGCGATCTCGCCATGGCTGACCACCACGCCCTTGGGCTTGCCGGTGGAGCCGGAGGTGTAGATCAGGTAGGCCTGGTGCTGCGGCAGGTTGAGGTTGTCCAGCGGCGCGTCGCTGTAGGCGGCCAGGCTGGCGGCATCGTCCTCCAGGCTCCAGCGGGCGACGCCCTCGGGCAGCTCGCCCAGAGTGTCGAGCAGCCCGCGCTGGCCGATCAACAGCCCGAGGCGGCTGTCCTCGATCATGTAGCGCAGGCGATCGAGCGGGTACTCAGGGTCCAGCGGCACATAGGCGCCACCGGCCTTGAGAATGGCCAGCAGGCCGACCACCATCTGCAGCGAACGCTCCAGCGCCAGGCCCACCCGCACCTGCGGGCCGACCCCGCGCTCGCGCAGGGCGCGGGCCAGGCGGTTGGCCTGCTGGTCGAGCTCGGCGTAGCTCAGGTGGGTGCCGGCGAAGGTCAGCGCCAGCGCCTGCGGCGTGCGCTCGGCCTGGGCGGCGAACAGGCCGTGGAGCGTCTGGGTGAGTTCGAAGTCCTGCTCGCCCTGGAGCTGGCCGACCAGCACCTGCTGCTCGGCCTCGGCCAGCATTGGCAACTCGCACAGGCGCTGCCGAGGGTTGTCGAGCAAGGCCACCAGCAAGTGCTGCCAGTGCTCGGCCATGCGCGCGATGCGCGGCTCGTCGAACAGGTCGCGGCTGTAGGTGAAGCAGCAGCCCAGGCGGCCGTCGAGGTCGGTGACTTCCAGGTACAGGTCGAACTTGGTGGCGCTGGCATCGTTGACCAGGTAGTCCACCTGCATGCCCACCAGCTCACGGCTCTGTTGGAAGGCCCAGCGCTGCACGTTGCACATCACCTGGAACAGCGGGTTGTAAGCGCTGGAGCGCGGCGGTTGCAGCGCTTCGACCAGTTGTTCGAACGGCAGGTCCTGGTGCGACTGGCCGTCGATGATGGCCTGGCGCACCTGTTCGAGCAGCGCGTCGGCGCTCATCTGCCCATCCACCTCGCAACGCAGTACCTGGGTGTTGAGGAAGGCGCCGATCAGCCCTTCGCTTTCCGGGCGGATGCGGTTGGCCACCGGCGCGCCGATGCGCAGGTCGCGCTGGCCGCTGTAGCGGTGCAGCAGCGCAGCCAGGGTGGCGGTCATGGTCATGAACAAGGTCAGGCCGCGCTGGCTGTTGAACCCGTGCACGCGTTCGACCAGTGCCGGGGCCAGGTCGAACCGGTACAGCTCGCCACGGTGGCTCTGCACCACTGGGCGCGGGCGGTCGGCCGGCAAGGCCAGCACGGGGTGCTCGTCGCCCAGGCGGTCTTTCCAGTAGGCCAGCTGGCGCGCGCCCTCGCCGCCCTCCAGCCACTGGCGCTGCCAGACGCTGTAGTCGAGGTACTGCACCGGCAGCGGCGCCAGCGGCGACTCGCGCTCGTCGACGAAGGCCTCGTACAGCTCGCCCAGCTCGCGGGCGAAGATGTCCATGGCCCAGCCTTCGGTGACGATGTGGTGCAGGGTGAGCACGAAGTAGTGCTCGCGCTCGTCGGCCTTGACCAGGCAGGCGCGCAGCAGCGGGCCGCGCTCCAGGTCGAAGGGCTGGTGCGCCTGGTCGTCGGCCAATTGCTGCAGGCGTTGCTGGCGAACCTCGGCGGCGTCGCTGCTGAAGTCGTGCCAGTGCAGCTGTAGATTGCTGTCGCCCGCCACGCACTGGTAAGGCTTGCCGTCGATGCTCGGGAAGGTGGTGCGCAGGGTTTCATGGCGCACGATCAGGGCCTGCAGGGCGCGCTCGAAGGCGTCCACATGCAGCACACCCTTGAACCGTGCCATGCCGCCGACGTTGTACGCCGGGCTGCCCGGCTCCATCTGCCAGAGGAACCACATGCGCTGCTGCGAGTACGAAAGTGGCACGGCCTGGCGGCGGTCGACACGGGCGATCGCGCCTTGCAGGTTGCGTTCGCCACTGGCTTGTAGGCGAGCGATCTCGGCGCAGAAGGCGCCCAGCTCGCGGGTTTCGAACAGCGCCTTGAGCGGCAGCTCGACATCCAGCGCCTGACGGGTGCGCGAAACGATCTGGGTGGCCAGCAGCGAGTGGCCGCCGAGGGCGAAGAAATCATCCTGCAAACCGACCTGCGGCAGGTTCAGCACCTCACGCCAGATGGCCGCGACCTGCCGCTGCAATTCACTGTGCGGCTCGACATGCTCGCGCTGCTGCCACACCGGCGCCGGCAGAGCCTTGCGGTCGACCTTGCCACTTGGGCCCAGGGGCATCCGCGCCAGGTGGATCAGTTGTGCCGGTACCATGTACGCCGGCAGACGCTCGGCCAGGGCAGCCAGCAACCCGTCGTTCTGCGCGCCCCCGCTGTAGTAGCCAACCAGTTGGGCGCCAACGGCGTCCCGGTGGATCAGCACCAGGGCCTGCTCGACCCCTGGCTGGGCCAGCAGCACGGCCTGCACCTCCTCCGGTTCGACGCGGAAGCCACGCACCTTGACCTGCTGGTCGAGACGACCGAGGTAGTCCAGGGCTTCACCTGGCACATGCCAGCGGGCACGGTCGCCACTGCGGTACAGGCGTGCGCCGTCGCCGTCGGGCTGGGGCACGAAACGCTCGGCGGTCAGCCCTGGGCGGCCCAGGTAGCCACGGGCCAGGCCCACGCCCCCCAGGCACAGCTCACCCGGCACGCCGGGGGCGGCAAGTTCGAATTCATCGTCCAGCACCCGGCACAGCACATTGCCCAGTGGGCGGCCAATCGGTGAACGTTCGCCATCGCTGCCCTGGCAATGCCAGTGGGTGACGTTGATCGCGGTTTCGGTCGGGCCATAGCGGTTGTGCAACTGGGCCTGCGGCAACAGTTGCAGCACACGGTCACGCAGCGCGGCGGACAGTGCCTCGCCACCAGAGAACAGCCGGCGCAGGCTGGTGCAGCCGGCGGCCAACGGTTCCTGGACGAACACCTGCAACAGCGGCGGCACGAAGTGCAGCGTGGTCACCTGGTGCTGCTGGATCAGCTGGGCGATGCGCTGCGGGTCGCGGTGCTCGCCGGGGCCGGCCAGCACCAGTTGGCAACCAGTGATCAGCGGCCAGAAGCATTCCCACACCGAGACGTCGAAGCTGATCGGCGCCTTCTGCATGAGCACATCGGTGGTGTCCAGCGCATAGGTCGCCTGCATCCAGTGCAGGCGCTCGGCCAATGCGGCATGGGTATTGCCGACGCCCTTGGGCTGGCCAGTGGAGCCGGAGGTGTAGATCACGTAGGCGAGGTTGTCGCCGTGCAGGTGCAGGCCGGGGGCCTGGCTTGGCCAGCTGTCCAGATGAAGCTGGTCGAGGGCGATGGCGCTGACACCATCGACCTGCGGCAGGCGCTCGAGCAGGCCGCTGTGGCTGAGCAGCAGGTTGGCCTGGCAGTCGCCCAGCATGTACGCCAGGCGCTCGGCCGGGTAGTCGACATCCAGCGGCACGTATGCGCCACCGGCCTTGAGAATGGCCAGCAAACCGACCAGCAGTTGCGGCGAACGCTCGATGGCGATGGCCACGCAGGTGTCCGGGCCGACGCCCTTGTCGCGCAGGTAATGGGCCAGGCGGTTGGCCTGCTGGTGCAGTTCGGCGTAGTCGAGCTGGCCACCCTCCCACACCAGCGCGGTGCGCTCAGGGGTCAGGCGAGCCTGCTCGTTGAGCTGCTCGACCAGCAAGCGTGGCGCGGCCGCCATCGGCGCCTGCCCCCAGGCCAGCAGCTGCGCGCGGCCCTCCTCGTCCAGCAGGCGCACGTCGCCCAGGGCCAACGCCGGCTGGGCGCAGACTTGCTCCAGCAGGGCCAGCAGGTGATTGGCCAGGCGCTTGATGGTGCTGGCGTCGAACAGTTCGTCGGCATAGTCGAAGGCCAGGCTCAGGCGGCCCTGATGATCCTCTTCGCTGTGCAGTTGCAGGTCGAACTTGGCCTCGCGGCTGTGCCACGGCAGCTCTTCGGCGAGCAGGCCGGGCAGGCGGCGCAGGGCCGAAAGGTCACGTTGCTGGTGGTTGAACATCACCTGGAACAGGCCCTGCTCACGGGCCTGGGGCAAGGCTTCGAGCAATTGCTCGAACGGCAGGTCCTGGTGGGCCTGGGCCTCGAGCGTGGCTCGGCGCACCTGGGCCAGTAGCTGCTCGAACGGCAGGCGCCCCTCGAGCTCGGCGCGCAGTACCTGGGTGTTGATGAAGAAGCCGACCAGGCCCTGGGTTTCCAGGCGCGGGCGGTTGGCGTTGGGCACACCGACACGGATATCGCCTTGGCCCGTGTAGCGGTGCAGCAGCGCTTGCCAGCCGGCCAGCAGCACCATGAACAGGCTGGCCTGCTGGTCGCGGGCCAGGTCTTTCAGGGCGCCGCCGAGCTTGGCCGGTACCTTCAGGCTCAGGCGCGCCGCGCTGTGCTTGCGTTGGTTGCCGCGTGGCTGGTCGGTGCTCAGGTCAAGCACCGGCAGTTCATCGCCCAGCGTGTCGGCCCAGTACGCCAGTTGCCGGGCGGCCTCGCCCTCGGCCAGCCACTGGCGCTGCCAGTTGCCGTAGTCGGCGTAGCCCAGGGGCAGCTCGGCCAGGTTCGCGGCCTGGCCTTGCGCGGCATACAGGCGGGCGAACTCGTCGAGCAGGATGTTCAGCGACCAGCCATCGGCGACGATGTGGTGCAGGGTCACCCACAGTTGATGGGTTTCGTCGTCCAGGCGCGCCAGGGTGACCCGCAGCAGCGGGCCGACACGCAGGTCGAACGGTTGCTGCGCTTCACGCTCGCGACGGGCAGCCACGTCCTCGGCATCCAGCCCTTCCAGGTCGAGCCTCGTCACGGTGAGCGGCGAACTCGGCAGGATACGCTGCAGTGCCTGGCCATCGCTCTCGTCGAACACGGTGCGCAGGGACTCGTGGCGTGCAACCAGGGCCTGGAAGCTCGCCTCAAGCGCGGCTTCGTCCAACTCGCCACGCAGGTGCAAGCCGGCAGGAATGTTATAGGCGGCCGATTGCGGCTCCAGTTGCCACATCAGCCACAGGCGATTCTGTGCCAACGATTGCGGCAAGGCCTGGCCGCGGCCTTGCAGGGCAATGCGCCCGACACCCTCGCCGCCTTCGGCGAGGATGGCCGCCACCGCCGCCGAGTACTCGGCCAGGGTCGGCGCCTCGAACAGCGTGCGCAGGCTCAGCGCCATGCCCAGTTCATCGGACAGGCGCGCGGTCACCTGGGTCGCGGCGATGGAGTTGCCGCCCAGCAGCAGGAAGTGATCGTCGGCCGCCACGGCTTCGACCTTGAGCAGGTCGCGCCATACTGCGGCGATGCACGCCTGCAGGTCGTCACCCTCGGTTTCACCGGTCGATGCCTGGGCCTGTGCCGGGAAGCGCGCATAGCAATCCAGGCCGCCGTCGTTCATGCGCAGGCGGCAGGCCGAGCGCTGCAGTTTGCCGCTGGAGGTCTTGGGCAACGCGCCCGGGTTGAGCAGCAGCACCACCGCCGGCGCCTGGCGGCAGGCATCGGCGATGACCCGGCGCAGGGTGTTGATCAGTGCCTCGGGCGGTGTCGACTTCTGCACGTTGCGGCTGATCTCCACCGCCACGCCAATGCCCTCCTCGCCCTGATCGTCGACGGCGAACACCGCGACACGGCCCTTGCGCAGCACCTCGACCTCACGCTCCAGGGTCTTTTCCAGGTCTTGCGGGTAGAGGTTCTGGCCACGGACGATGAGCATGTCCTTCAGCCGCCCGGTGACGAACACTTCGCCGTCACGCATGAAGCCCAGGTCGCCGGTGCGCAGCCAGGTCTGGCCGTCCATCTCGACGAAGGTGCGGGCGCTGGCTTCGGGGTTGCGCCAGTAGCCAAGGGCGATGCTCGGGCCGCCGGCCCAGATCTCGCCGACGCAGTTGTCGCCCAACACCTCCAGGCGTTGAGGCTCGACAACTTGCACCGCATGGCCCGGCTGCGGGTAGCCGCAGCTCATCAGCACACTGCCCTGGCCTGGCTCGGCGCGGTTGGCGGCGAAGGCCTCGGCATCCAGTTCCAGGGCGCCGATGCCCTGGCCACGACGGCTGCCGCTGACGAACAGGGTGGCCTCGGCCAGGCCGTAGCTGGCGAAGAAGCTGCTGGCTTGGAAACCACAGGCGGCGAATTTCCCGGCAAAGGTTTCGAGGCTGTCCTGGCGGATCGGCTCGGAGCCGGAATAAGCCACGCGCCAGCGGCTCAGGTCGAGCCCGGCCAGCGCGGCCTCGCTGACCCGTTCGCTGCACAGGCGGTAGGCGAAGTCCGGGCCGCCGCTGATGGTGCCGCCGTACTCGCTGATCGCCTGCAACCAGCGCAACGGCCGGGCAAGGAAGTAGCCCGGCGACATCAGCACGCACGGCACACCACTGAAGATCGGCTGCAGCAGGCCGCCGATCAGCCCCATGTCGTGATACAGCGGCAACCAGCTGACGATGACGTCGTCGGGGTTCACATCGATGCCGAAGCCGTGACGGATCAACTGCTCGTTGGCCACCAGGTTGCCGTGGCTGACCTGCACGCCCTTGGGTAGCGCGGTGGAGCCGGAGGTGTACTGCAGGAAGGCGATGTCATCCCCCGCCAGCGCCGGCTCGCGCCACTGGTCCGCGAGCACCGGGTCCAGCCGGTCCACCGCCAGCAAGCCAGGGGCTTGGCTGCCGGTGAGCGCTTCCAGCCCCTGCAAACTGCCGCGCAGCGCTTCTACTGTCAGCAGCAGGCGCGGTTCGGCGTCGGCGATGATCGACAGCAGCCGCTCCTGATGGTGCTGGCGCGACGACTCCGGCGGATAGGCCGGCACAGCGATGACCCCGGCGTAGAGGCAGCCGAAGAACGCCGCGACATAGTCCGGCCCACTGGGGAACAGCAGCACCGCACGGTCGCCGAAACCTGCCCTGGCCTGCAACGCGGCCGCGATGGTCCGTGCGCGCTGGTCGAGGTCCCGGTAGCTGAGCACGGCCTGCTCGCCGGGCGCGTCGGCCAGGAAGCGCAAGGCGATCCGGTCCGGGGTCTGGGCGGCGCGTTGCGCCAGGGCCTGGACCAGCGAGTGCGGGAGTTCGAAGGCGTCCGTCATGGAATGTTCCTGCCAGTGTCTGGGTAAGTCGTGCCAGAGCGGCGCCCCGCCCATCAGGGCAGGCGGCGCTCGGCAGCCGGATGTACACAGGGGAACGGATGGCCCGGGGAAGAAATTAGCTTGGCCGGCCCGAAGGGCGGGACGCGACCGACGGGAAAAGTTGAAGGCCGTCACAGCCCGCGGCTTAGAACCAAACGCAATGCAAAATCATTAACTTTCGTATTTGACAATCATTATCATTCTGAATAGCTTGTCGCACGTCGTAGGAAGCCTCCTAGTTTGGTGTGCTCCCTTTTTCCACAGAGACAAGGTGATTTCCATGGCGGAACAACTATCCACAAGTAAGTGCGATTCACCACTGCTCCAGGCGTTCGTCGACAACCGCAGCATCCTGGTCAAGATCGCCGCGCGCATCACCGGTTGCCGGTCCCGCGCCGAGGATGTGGTGCAGGACGCCTTCTTCCGGCTCAGCGCCGCCCCGCAGATCACCTCGTCGTTCAAGGCCCAGCTCAGCTACCTGTTCCAGATCGTGCGCAACCTGGCCATCGATCACTATCGCAAGCAGGCCATGGAGCTGAAGTACTCGGGCAGCGAAGAGGAAGGACTGAACGTGGTCATCCAGAATGCCTCGCCCGAAGCCACCCATATCAACCTCGCCACCCTCGAGCACATCGCCGACGCCCTCAACGAACTGCCCCAGCGCACCCGCTACGCCTTCGAGATGTACCGCCTGCACGGGGTACCGCAGAAGGACATCGCCAAGGAGCTGGGGGTGTCGCCGACGCTGGTCAACTTCATGATCCGCGATGCGCTGATCCATTGCCGCAAGAGCAGCCGCCTGGGCTGATTGCCAACATCACGATCGCTTCGCCAGCAAGGCTGGCTCCTACAGGGATCTCACCCACCTGTAGGAGCCAGCCTTGCTGGCGAACGCGTCTTACACCAATTTGCAGCGTTCGAAGAACCGCTCCCGCCCCAGAATCATCAGCGCCGCCCGCTTGTGCGGGAAATCGAACTCCTTCTCGCAGTGGAAGCACTGGTCGTGCATGTAGCCGATCATCTTGCCGTTGTCGGCCCGCGGCTCGGCCACCACGCGCTGGGTGCGCGGGTCGTCGAGGAACAGGTAGTGAACCAGCGCCGACAACCAGCTGGCCACCTTGTGTGGGCCACGGTGCGCCTCCTCCCCCACCAGCATGTGAATGCCACGGTCGTAATCGTCGGCCGGATAGAACGGCGCGATGCGGTCCTCCTTGGCCCAGTAGGCTTCGAAGTAGGCAAAGGGTTCGTCATCGAAGCAGCCAATCAAGGTCAGGGTATGCGGATCGGCTTCCAGCTTGGCCAGGTACGCATGGTGCTGGGCGAGGGAGCCGCCTTCCTGCCAGAAGTGCGCGACCCGTGGGGTGTTCTGCCAGCGATTGAACCGCTCAAGGTCCTGGTCGATTTCCAGGGTACGCAGTGACACCCAGGCCCCGAGACGCGTATCGAAGCGCCGATACACCTCACCCTGCGGCTTGGGCCCGCGCCGCGGGTGGCGCTTGCCGTTGCTGATCTGCATAAGCTGGGGGTAGGCCCCGGCAACGGACTCGCCCAGCCAAGGCTGGGGCAATTGCCAGAACAGGGTACGCTCACAGAAATATTCGCCCGGCCGTTCACCGACCACCAACAGCCCGCTGGCCAGCGCCTGCGGTATCGGCTGCGGCAGTTGCCAGGCCAGTCGCGGGCAGGCCGGGTCACGGCACAGCAACCAGTAGCAGGCGGCCCACAATGCCTGCTCCGGGCGTTCCGGGCACAGTTGCTCGAGGTGGACTTCAAGTCGGGCTGCCGCCACCAGACGCACCTGGATCAATGGGCGACCTTCAAGGGTCAGGCTCAGGCGGCAATCGCCCTCGTCGGCCTGCAGGCTGTGCCAGCGGGGTGCACAAGAAGGCTGCGAAGCGGCATCGAACGGCATGGTCATGGCTCACGGGAATGAAATAAAGGCTCACTCCTGAATACGTGGCCACACCCGTGGAATTTAGTCGTGGGGTTTTTCCACGGTGATCTGGTAAGGCTGGAAGATGCGCAGCAATTCACCGTTCTCGCGCAGGCGACGCATCAGCGCGGCAAAGGCTTCGGGGCTGATCGGCGCGTCGGGGCGCAGCAAGGCGTAGTGATGGTAGACCTGGTCGACCCGCTGCGAGGCCATCAACTGGCCGCTGCTCTGCGGGTTGCGCTTGAGGAAGTCGCTCAGATACGAGCGGGTGACCAGGGCGATGTCGGCACGCCCACGCTCGACCATCGACAGGTTGCTGTCGTGGGAGTAGGTCAGTGCCGCCCGGTAGCGCTCCTTCAGATACGCTGGGTCGGCGTTGAAATCGGCGAAGGCGTAGTGGTAGCCGTTGAACAACGCCAGGCGCTTGCCTTCCAGGTCGTCGAAATAGTGCTGGTCGCGCCCCGCCTGCGGCCGGGCGACAAAGATCTCGGCATCCTCGAGCCCCATGTCCACCGCCTTGTGGGCGATCCCCTGCCAGCCCCACTGTGGGTTCTCGAAGATCGCCATGTCGGTGCGCCCCTGCTGGAAGTCACCGAAGCGCCGCGGAATCGAAGTGGGCACCAGCACGAAGCGGTAACCGGGTTGCAGTTTGTTCAGTGCCTCGACCAGTTGCGGCAGCAGGCCCGTGTCGGCGCCCTGCTCCGGGCGCACGGTGTAGGGCGGGAAATGCGCCGCGCCGATTTTCACGTCGACCGCCTCGTCGGCCCGGGCCACGGCACTGAGCAACAACGCGGCGAACAGCAGCAGGGAGGACGACACCTTGAGGCGGGGCAGTGGGATCAAGTCGAGACACTCATCACGGGTTGTGGCCTTAATCCACCTAAGCTAGGCGTTTTCCCGGGCGGGCACAACCGCCGGATATGCCAAAGTGCCAGGGGATGCCGTTCACCGCGACTTTGGCTACGCTCTACGGGCCTGCGTGAAGGGTCCTTGCGAGACGCCGCAGGCTACTGTGCATTGATAGGGAGCCTGGCATGGGCCACTGGTTGGTGATCGACCTGGAAGCCACCACCGATGACGGCGGCTGGCCAGTCACGGAGATGGAAATCATAGAAATCGGCGCAAGCCTGGTTACCCGCGAAGGCCGCGAGGTCGACCACTTCCAGCGCTTCGTGCGGCCCAGGCGGCGGCCGCAGCTGACGCCATTCTGCCGCGAGCTGACCCATATCAGCCAGGCCGATGTCGACAACGCCGCACCGTTCAGCGAGGTCTGGGGGCAGTTCGAGCGCTGGTTGCAGAACCACCAGACGCAACTGCAAGCCTGGGTGAGCTGGGGCGACTACGATCGCAAGCAACTGCTGCAGGAATGGCAGTTGCACCATGTCGACAGCCTGTTGCTGCAACTGCCACACATCAACCTCAAGCAGCGCTTCGCCAAGGCCCGCCACCTGCAACGCCCGGCGGGGCTGAACAGCGCCCTGCAACTGGCCGGGCTGCAGTTCTCCGGGCAGCAGCATCGGGCCCTGGAGGATGCCCGCAACACGGCTCGCCTGCTGCCCCTGAGCCTGCCGCTGGGCGGTGCCTGAAACAGATGACGCACGGGCAGGCCTTGGGCATACTGGCCAGCCCTTTTTTCAGCCCTTTTCCAGGAGTCGCCCCATGTTCAAGGTCAATGAATACTTCGATGGCACCGTCAAGTCGATCGCCTTCGAAGGCCAGGAAGGTCCGGCCACCGTGGGCGTGATGGCCCCGGGCGAATACGAGTTCGGCACCGCCAAGCGCGAGATCATGCACGTGGTCTCCGGTGCCCTGACCGTCAAGCTGCCGGGCAGCGACAACTGGGAGAAGTTCGCGGCAGGCAGCCAGTTCAACGTGCCGGCCGACAGCAAGTTCCAGCTGAAGGTGGCTGTGGATACCGCCTACCTGTGCGAGTACCGCGACTAAGCAAGCCATTTCCGGGCAGGTAGGCTTTAGCCGCGATGCAGGCAACACGATGCCTGGCACCCGCTTTGCGGGTGATCGCGGCTGAAGCCGCTCCTACAGGGGGGGTGCCAATACGGTGCTCTTCATGAGAGGAACCCCGCCACCCGCTCCGCCGCGGCCTGCAGATGCTGCTCATGGCTGAACCCGGAAACCTTCAGCGGCTTCAGGTCATGATCCGCCGCCGCCAGCCAGCTCACCTCTATCGCTGGCGATAATACGTACCCCTCCACCGCCTCACGATTGCCCAGGGCATCGCGTTCCCCCTGGATGATCAGCGTGCGCGTGCGCAGCCCCGCCAGGTGCTCGACCCGCGGTTTCTCCGGCTTGCCCACCGCGTAGAACGGATAGCCCAGGCACACCAGGGCATCGGCCCCCAGTTCATCGGCCAGAAGACTGGCCATGCGCCCGCCCATGGACTTGCCACCAATGGCCAGCGGGCCTGCGACCAATGGTCGCACCTGGTCGTACACATTGCGCCAGCATTCCAGCAACACCTTCTGCGGATTGGGCGGCCGCCTGCCGCCGTCGACACGGCGCTGGGCCATGTACGGAAACTCGAAGCGCACCACCCCTACCCCTTGCCCCGCCAGCCTTTGCGCCATGTCCTCCATGAACCCGCTGTCCATCGGCGCACCCGCGCCGTGGGCCAGGATCAGGCAACCGCGGTAACCGCGATCGGCCGAGATTCGTGGAGGATCGCAGCGCAAGCCTGGGACATTTCCGATCTTCGCCCATTGATCCCCGTCAATACCGGCACTTTGCCCATTACTCATGCTTGCCTCGCTGTTTAGCCTGCCTATAACCGTGGATGGGAACCCATACATGAACACAACCAGCAGTACCGCCTACAACTACCAGGTGGTCCGCCAATTCGCCATCATGACGGTGGTGTGGGGCATCGTCGGGATGGGGCTCGGCGTCTTCATTGCCGCCCAGCTCGCCTGGCCCGCCCTCAACCTCGACCTGCCGTGGACCAGCTTCGGCCGCCTGCGACCCTTGCACACCAACGCGGTGATCTTCGCCTTCGGCGGCTGTGCCCTGTTCGCCACCTCGTATTATTCGGTGCAACGCACCTGCCAGACCACCCTGTTCGCGCCGCGCCTGGCCGCGTTCACCTTCTGGGGCTGGCAACTGGTGATCCTGCTGGCGGCGATCAGCCTGCCACTGGGCTACACCAGCACCAAGGAATACGCCGAACTGGAATGGCCGATCGACATCCTGATCACCATCGTCTGGGTGGCCTATGCCGTGGTGTTCTTCGGCACGCTGATGAAGCGCAACACCAAGCACATCTATGTGGGCAACTGGTTCTTTGGCGCCTTCATCCTGACCGTGGCGATCCTGCATATCGTCAACAACCTGGAAATACCGGTCAGCCTGACCAAGTCCTACTCGGTCTACGCCGGTGCCACCGACGCCATGGTGCAGTGGTGGTACGGCCACAACGCCGTGGGCTTCTTCCTCACCGCCGGCTTCCTGGGGATGATGTACTACTACGTGCCCAAGCAGGCCGAACGCCCGGTGTATTCGTATCGCCTGTCGATCGTGCACTTCTGGGCGCTGATCACCCTGTACATCTGGGCCGGCCCCCACCACCTGCACTACACCGCCCTGCCGGACTGGGCGCAGTCGCTGGGCATGATCATGTCGCTGGTGCTGCTGGCCCCGAGCTGGGGCGGCATGATCAACGGCATGATGACCCTGTCGGGGGCCTGGCATAAGCTGCGCAGCGACCCGATCCTGCGCTTCCTGGTGGTGTCGCTGGCGTTCTACGGCATGTCCACCTTCGAAGGCCCGATGATGGCCATCAAGACCGTCAACGCCCTGTCCCACTACACCGACTGGACCATCGGCCACGTCCACGCCGGCGCCCTGGGTTGGGTGGCGATGATCTCGATCGGCGCGCTGTACCACACCATCCCGAAAGTGTTCGGCAAGGAGCGCATGTACAGCCTCGGGCTGATCAACGCGCACTTCTGGCTGGCCACCATCGGCACCGTGCTCTACATCGCCTCGATGTGGGTCAACGGTATCGCCCAGGGCCTGATGTGGCGCGCGGTCAACAGCGACGGCACGCTGACCTACTCGTTCGTCGAAACCCTGGTGGCCAGCCACCCCGGCTTCGTCGTGCGCTTCGTCGGCGGCGCGATCTTCCTCAGCGGCATGTTCCTGATGGCCTGGAACACCTGGCGCACCGTGCGTGCCCCCGCCGCCGAGCAAGCCACCGCCAACGCCCAGCTGGCTTGAGGAGTAGAGCCTGATGAACCATGAAGTCGTTGAGAAAAACATAGGCCTGATGGCCCTGCTGATGGTGTTCGCCGTCAGCATCGGCGGCCTGACGCAGATCGTCCCGCTGTTCTTCCAGGACGTCACCAACAAGCCGGTCGAGGGCATGAAGCCCTACACCGCCCTGCAGCTCGAAGGCCGCGACATCTACATCCGCGAAGGCTGCGTGGGCTGCCACTCGCAGATGGTCCGGCCATTCCGCGCCGAGACCGAGCGCTACGGCCACTACTCGGTGGCCGGCGAGAGCGTGTGGGACCACCCGTTCCTGTGGGGCTCCAAGCGCACCGGCCCGGACCTGGCCCGTGTCGGCGGCCGCTACTCGGACGACTGGCACCGCGCGCACCTGTACAACCCGCGCAACGTGGTGCCCGAGTCGAAGATGCCGTCCTACCCGTGGCTGGTGGCCAGCCAGGTCGACAACAGCCACACCGACGTCAAGATGCGCGCCCTGCGCACCTTGGGTGTGCCTTACACCGACGACGACATCGCCGGTGCCAAGGACGCGGTCAAAGGCAAGACCGAGATGGACGCGCTCGTGGCCTACCTGCAGGTGCTCGGCACCGCGATCAAGAACAAGAGGTGAATGCGATGGACATCGACATCGGCATGATCCGCGGCCTGGGCACCCTGGTGGTGATGATCGCCTTCATCGGCCTCTCGCTCTGGGTGTTCAACCGTCGCCGCGACCGTGATTTCGCCGAAGCGCGCCTGCTGCCCTTCGTCGACGACCGCCTGCCCCCTGCCGGGCAGGAACCTGCTGCCATGAGGAGTACTCGGCAATGACCACCTTCTGGAGTACGTACATCAGCGTACTGACCCTCGGCAGCCTGATCGGCCTGACCTGGCTGCTGCTCGCCACCCGCAAGGGCCAGAGCAGCGACACCACCGACCAGACCATGGGCCACAGCTTCGATGGCATCGAGGAGTACGACAACCCGTTGCCAAAATGGTGGTTCTGGCTGTTCGTCGGCACCCTGGTGTTTTCGGTGGGCTACCTGATCCTCTACCCGGGCCTGGGCAACTGGAAAGGCATCCTGCCCGGCTACGAGAATGGCTGGACCCAGGTGGACGAGTGGCAGAAGGAGATGGACAAGGCCGACGCCAAGTTCGGGCCGATCTTCGCCAAGTACGCCGCCATGCCGGTGGAGGACGTGGCCAAGGATCCGCAGGCGCTGAAGATGGGCAGCCGGCTGTTCGCCTCCAACTGCTCGGTATGCCACGGCTCGGACGCCAAGGGCTCCTACGGTTTCCCCAACCTGACCGACAAGGACTGGCGCTGGGGCGGCGAGCCGGAGACCATCAAGGCTTCGATCATGAACGGCCGCCACGGCATCATGCCCGGCTGGGCCACGGTGATCGGCGAGCAGGGCGTGGCGGATGTGGCAGCGTTCGTGCTGACCAACCTCGACGGCCGCACCCTGCCGGCGGACGCCAAGGCCGACCCGGCCAAGGGCAAGGAGCTGTTCGCCACCAACTGCGTGGCCTGCCATGGGCCTGAAGGCAAAGGCACCCCAGCCATGGGCGCGCCCAACCTGACCCACCCGCAGGCGTTCATCTACGGTTCGAGCTTCGCCCAGCTGCAGCAGACCATCCGTTATGGCCGTCAGGGCCAGATGCCGGCGCAGCATGACATCCAGGGCAACGACAAGGTCCACCTGCTGGCGGCCTATGTGTATAGCCTGTCGCAGGATCAAGCAGCGGAAACCGTAACCGCCAAGTAACACCTCGTGACGCGACTGCACTAACTTCATGCGCGAACCCTGTAGGAGCGGCCTTGTGCCGCGAAAGGGCCGCAAAGCGGCCCCGGCGATCTTCATTCAATACTGAAATCCCGGGGCTGCTACGCAGCCCTTTCGCGGCACAAGGCCGCTCCT
>NZ_JARPQB010000045.1 GCF_029478665.1 Pseudomonas entomophila | reverse complement strand
GGGCGGAAAGGTGACTTCGAGTCGCTATCGTAAATGGATATGCTTATATCTATAGATACCCACTTAACTTTGACTTTGACTTTCAAAGTATTGGCATTGAAATTCGTGAACATATCCATTCGCGATGGCGGCGCTGACTCACCTTTTCGCCTTTACGGCGACCTTCTTTTGCACGCGGGCAAAAGAAGGCAAAAACCGCTGGCTCCATTCATACGGCCCCTACGCTTCGCTCCGGGGTTCCCTCACTCCGGCCTTGCTCCCGCGTGGACGCACTGAAGGGCCATCCATGGCCCATCAGTGCTCGACGGGCATCCATGCCCGTCGCCCCGCTACGCAAGTCCTACGTTCGGCCTCCTGAAGTCGCATTTGGCGGCGCCTGAAATATCGCGCACTTAAAAGCAAGATCAAGATCAAGATCAAGATCAAGATCAAGATCAAGATCAAGATCAAGATCAAGATCAAGAAATTTGAAGTTAGTTGTCAGACTAGTAGTTATCTATTGGTCATTCCGGCCCATTCGCGGGCAAGCCCGCCCCCACAGGAACTATGCACGTCCTGTGGGAGCGGGCTTGCCCGCGAATGAAAAGACTAAGTTCAACGCGCCGGAGCGAGCTTGCCCTTGTCATCGGAGAAGACGATCTCGACCCGACGGTTCTGCGCCCTGCCCCGCTCCGAGGCATTGGCCTCCACCGGATACTGGTCGCCATACCCCTCAACCTGGATACGCTTCTCGTCGACCCCAAGGTCGACCAGCATGTCGGCAACCGACTGAGCACGATCACGGGACAGCTTGAGATTATCTTCCGGGTTGCCAGTGCTGTCGGTGTAACCCTCGATACGCACCACCCGACGCGGATTGAGCTGCAGGAACTGCACCAGCTTGAGCACGGTTCGGCTGGCAGAGTTCTTCAGATCCGCCTCCCCCGTGTCGAACAGCACATCACCGAGGGTCATCACCAAGCCACGGTCAGTCTGTTCGGATGCCAGCGCAACAATCTGCGCCTCGACCCATTTGCCCTGCTGCTGAACACTGGCGAGCTTGGCTTCGCGCAAGCCCAACTGCAGACGCTGGCGCTCGAGGTCGAGCTTGGCCAGGCGCTCCTGGTTCAGCGCCAGCTTGGCATGCTCACCGGCAATTTCGCTGTAGCGCTGGCTCAGGTAGGCATAGTGACGCACGTCGCTGCCCGTGCCGATATAACCGGCCAGGCGCTCCGCACGCCCCAGCGACTCACCTGCGCGAATCACATCGCGCGGTGCGCTGCGCAGTACATTGGAATCGTCCTTGACCTTCTGGAACGCTGTGCTGGCGTCATCCAGCGCCGACTCGCTGCGCTGACTGGCGCAGCCCTGCAGTCCGACCAGCGCCAGCAAGGCCAGCGCAGCCATGGGCTTCAGACGGTTCATGGCTGCACCTCCAGCTGCTTGCGCAAACGCTTGATCCGCGACTGCATCACCTGCAACTGCTCCTCGCTCTTCTGGGTCAGCACACGAGCCTCGGCCAGACGCGCGTCCAGCTCAGCCTGCTCGGCGCGCATGCGCGCATCCCGGTAGCTGTCGGTGGCCATGTTGGCCTTGGCCCGCGCCAGCTTGTCTTCGGCCAGTTTGTACTCAGGCACCTGGTCAGTGGCACCGACTGCCTTGGCCTGTTCCAATGCCTGCTCGGAAAGACGCAGTTGCTCATGGGGCGCCGGGTCGTTGGCGCAGCCGGCCAGGCCGAACACGACCAGGGCAAGAATAAGAGGTTGGATTCTCACGCAATCTTCCTACTGTTTAGGGGCGTCCAGCGGCGCCTGCATCTGTGCCTTCCAGCGCTCGACATTGCGCTGCAGCACGGCCTCGGTCGCCCCGGAGATCGGCAATTCTGTCAGTTTTTTCGCCAGTTGTCCGCGCAACCAGCTGTCGTTGCAGGCCGAGTTGTGCGACACCGCCAGATACAGGCCTGGGCGGTCTACTGGCAGGCCACGGGCGACCAAGTCTTTACCCACGCCCAGGCTCTGGGCCATGGCCATGCCCGAGTACCGGCCCGCCAATACATAGTCGACCTGGCCGAGCACCAGCTTCTGGAATGCCTGGGTGAGATTCTGCGCTGGCTCCAGCTTCAGCTGAGCCTTGGCGAACGCCTCGAAAGCCGGGGTCAACCGGGCCTTTTCCGATAAGCTGCCCCGATAATGCGCCAAGTCCGCTGGCCCTTCGAACGTCAGCGTCGCGTCATGCCGCGTCCACACCAGGTATTCATTGAGCTGCAACGCCGGGTGGATATAGTCCAAGGCTGTCAGTTGGGCGACCTGCATGGGCGTGTCGAGCAGCAGGTCCATGCGCCCGCTGCGCACTTCCTCCAGCGCCTGGTCACGCCGACCGGCATGCAGTACCTCCACCTTCACCCCCAGCTCGCTCGCAGCCTGGCGCAGCAAGTCGACGTTGGCGCCGATCAGGTGCTTCGGATCGCTCGGGTCCTGCCAGGAATATGGCGGCGCATCCGGGCTGCCCGTGGCCACCAGACGCTCGCATTTGCCCACCGCCCACACCGAGGTCGATAGCAGCGCCAGCGCACAGGCCAGCATCCCCTTGCTCGAGCGCAACGCCATGAAACACTCCTTGCATCCATAAAAAAAGCCCGGCCCTCATGATGAGGGCCGGGCTTCTTTATAAGTGAAGCCGCCGGATCAGACCAGCTTTTCCAGCTCCGGAACCGCTTCGAACAGGTCGGCGACCAGGCCGTAGTCGGCTACCTGGAAGATCGGCGCCTCCTCGTCCTTGTTGATCGCGACGATCACTTTCGAGTCCTTCATGCCGGCCAGGTGCTGGATCGCGCCGGAAATACCGACGGCGATGTACAGTTGTGGCGCGACGATCTTGCCGGTCTGGCCGACCTGCATGTCGTTCGGCACGAAGCCGGCATCGACCGCGGCGCGCGAGGCGCCGACTGCGGCGCCGAGCTTGTCTGCCAGGGCGTACAGGTGCTTGAAGTTGTCACCGTTGCCCATGCCGCGGCCACCGGAAACGACGATCTTGGCGGCGGTCAGCTCAGGGCGGTCGGACTTGGCCAGCTCTTCGTTGACGAAGGCCGACTTGCCGGCATCGTGAGCGGCAGCGACCGCTTCGACCGCGGCCGAACCACCTTCGGCGGCCACGGCGTCAAAGCCGGTGGTACGCACGGTGATGACCTTGACCGCGGCGCTCGATTGCACGGTGGCAATGGCGTTGCCGGCGTAGATCGGGCGCTTGAAGGTGTCGGCGGATTCGACCGCGATGATCTCGGAGATCTGGTCGACATCCAGCAGCGCGGCGACGCGCGGCAGGATGTTCTTGCCGTTGGTGGTGGCCGGAGCCAGCACGTGGCTGTAACCCTTGGCCAGCTCGGTTACCAACGGCGCGACGTTTTCCGGCAGGGCGTGGGCGTAGGCCGCGTTGTCCGCGACCAGCACTTTGGCCACGCCGGCGATCTTGGCGGCGGATTCGGCGACGCCACCGACGTTCTGGCCAGCGACCAGCACGTGCACATCACCACCAATCTTGGCGGCGGCAGCGACAGTGTTCAGGGTGGCCGGAGCTACGGCACCGTTTTCGTGTTCAGCGACAACCAGGATAGTCATTTAGATTACCTTCGCTTCGTTCTTCAGCTTCTCGACCAGTTCGGCCACCGACTTGACCTTGATACCCGCGCTGCGGGCGGCAGGCGCTTCGACCTTGAGGGTCTTGCTGGTGGAGGCGAGGGAAACGCCCAGCGCGTCTGGAGTGACGGTCTCCAGCGGCTTCTTCTTGGCCTTCATGATGTTCGGCAGCGACGCGTAGCGTGGCTCGTTCAGGCGCAGGTCGGTGGTGACGATGGCTGGCAGGTTCAGCGCAACGGTCTGCAGGCCGCCATCGATTTCACGGGTGACGTTGACCTTGTCACCGGCGACTTCGACCTTGGAGGCGAAGGTACCCTGGGCGTAGCCAGTCAGCGCCGCCAGCATCTGGCCGGTCTGGTTGTTGTCACTGTCGATGGCTTGCTTGCCGAGGATGACCAGCTGTGGCTGCTCTTTATCGACAACGGCTTTCAGCGCCTTGGCCACGGCCAGGGAGCTCAGTTCGTCAGCGGCTTCGACCAGGATGGCGCGGTCGGCACCCAGGGCCAGGGCGGTACGCAGTTGTTCCTGCGCAGCGGTCGGGCCGATGCTGACGACGACGATTTCGCTCGCCACGCCCTTCTCTTTCAGGCGGACGGCTTCTTCCACGGCGATTTCGCAGAAGGGGTTCATGGACATCTTGACGTTTGCAAGGTCAACGCCGGAGTTGTCCGCCTTGACGCGAACCTTGACGTTGTAGTCGACCACTCGTTTGACAGCTACAAGAACCTTCATGGATTCCTCGTTACTCTCCGGTGAAAAGAAGATCGCCTGGGGGCTGCCCGGCGAATGCGCGTGGGTACAAGGGCACCTCTAAAAACGTTCCGGGGCGGGAAAATTTCAAGTGACCGATCAGTCCTGTCGCGACCTTGGGTTCGAAAACCCTCGGGTCATTTTCTGTCGTGGCGTGTAGACTCCACTACAAAGCCTGATTCGGCCCGCAAACCCTGCTCCACGCCTGGTCTTTAGGGGTGCACCTGCGCCCGACGGTCAGCCTACGGCGAGCGTAAAAGCGCTCGTATCTTGACCGTAACACCCAATCCGGTCAATACGGCAAATTGGCCACCCTCCAGCCGCGTACCTTTGATTTTACTGGGCTCCGGCAAATTCAAACAAACGTTTGTATTGGACCCGCCAAGTGGTGTAGATATAATGCGCGGCCAAGACAAGACGGTGTAGTCCGTCATCCACGAAGCTACAGCAGCCGCACGCCGTGCATGACCGTCAAGCACCCATAAGACAAGCAACAGCGATGAGCCTTGAGTAGGAGAGAACCAGTGGAACGCGAATACATGGAATTCGACGTGGTCATCGTCGGCGCAGGCCCGGCGGGCCTGTCCGCCGCCTGCCGCCTGAAGCAGAAGGCCGCCGAAGCCGGTAGCGAGATCAGCGTCTGCGTGGTCGAGAAAGGCTCCGAAGTCGGCGCCCACATCCTCTCCGGCGCGGTGTTCGAACCCCGCGCCCTGAACGAACTGTTCCCAGACTGGAAAGAACTTGGCGCGCCGCTGAACACCGAAGTGAAGCGCGACGACATCTATGTGCTCAAGGATGCCGGCAGCTCGACCAAGGTCCCCGACCTGTTCGTGCCCAAGACCATGCACAACCAGGGCAACTACATCATCTCCCTGGGCAACCTGTGCCGCTGGCTGGCCCAGCAGGCCGAGAACCTGGGCGTGGAGATCTACCCGGGCTTCGCCGCGCAAGAGGCGCTGTTCGATGAAAACGGCGTAGTCCGCGGCATCGTCACCGGCGACCTGGGTGTCGACCGCGAAGGCCACCCGAAGGACGGCCTGTACACCCCGGGCATGGAGCTGCGCGCCAAGTACACCCTGTTCGCCGAAGGCTGCCGTGGCCATATCGGCAAGCAGCTGATCAAGCGCTTCGACCTGGACAATGAGTCCGACGTCCAGCACTACGGTATCGGCCTCAAGGAAATCTGGGAAATCGACCCGGCCAAGCACGAGCAAGGCCTGGTGGTGCACACCGCCGGCTGGCCGCTGGACGTGATCAGCAAGGACAACACCGGTGGTTCGTTCCTCTATCACCTGGAGAACAACCAGGTGGTGGTCGGCCTGATCGTCGACCTCTCCTACGCCAACCCGTACCTGTCGCCGTTCGACGAGTTCCAGCGCCTCAAGCACCACCCGGTGATGGCCCAGTACCTCGAAGGCGGCAAGCGCATCAGCTACGGTGCCCGTGCCATCTGCAAGGGCGGCCTGAACTCGCTACCCAAGATGGTGTTCAATGGCGGCGCACTGATTGGTTGCGACCTGGGCACCCTGAACTTCTCCAAGATCAAGGGCAGCCACACCGCGATGAAGTCCGGCATGCTCGCCGCCGAAGCGGTGGCCGACGCACTGATCGCCGGCAGCGAGGGTGGCGACCAGCTCAATGGCTATGTCAGCGCCTTCAAGGCCAGTTGGCTGCATGAAGAACTGTTCGCCAGCCGTAACTTCGGTCCGGCCCTGCACAAGTTCGGCCCGCTGTTCGGCGGCGCGTTCAACTACGTCGACCAGAACTGGTTCGGCGGCAAGCTGCCGTTCACCCTGCATGACACCAAGCCGGACTACGCCTGCCTGAAGCTGGCGGCGGACTCGAAAAAGATCGACTACCCGAAACCGGACGGCAAGCTCAGCTTCGACAAGCTCAGCTCGGTATTCCTCTCCAGCACCAACCATGAAGAGGAACAGCCCTGCCACCTGAAGCTGACCGACCCGAGCATCCCGATCGCCAGCAACCTGCCGCTGTACGACGAACCGGCACAGCGTTACTGCCCGGCCGGCGTGTACGAAGTGGTCACCCAGGAAGACGGCAACAAGCGCTTCCAGATCAACGCGCAGAACTGCGTGCACTGCAAGACCTGCGACATCAAGGACCCAGCCCAGAACATCACCTGGGTCACCCCTGAAGGCGCGGGTGGGCCGAACTACCCGAACATGTAAGCGTCGTCCTGATGGCAACAAGAAGCCCCCTGGCCCGTGAGGCCGGGGGGCTTTTTCATGTCCGGGGCTCCGGCTTCATGACTTGTACATAACCTTGGTATCCGTGGTGTCCAACCCTAGTTGTTCAAGCCGCTCGAGGACATGCCCAAGGCACTGCCCACCATCCGGCTTGTAATGACCCGAGGCATCGTTGACCAGACCCAGGATGTCGCTCACCGCATTGCTGGTGGTCATTCTGTCGATCCGCATCTCACCCGCACATACCACCGGCTGACCACCACCTAACTGACTGTGCCTGGTATAGCCCGAGCGATCCAGGGATTGGTCCCAGTACTTGACGAGGATGCTTTTCTGCGGGGTATAGACCCAAGTGTAAGAGTCCTCGGGACCATTGGGCCGCAAGTGAACCAACCTGCCACTCTTGAGTTCATAGGCCAGTACCTGCCCCCTCTCCTCACCAATCAGCTGGCAGACACCTTCGATGGTTTCAGGCTGATAGCTGCGCCACTTCAGCACATCGATCAACCATTGTTGCAACTGTACTGGATAGGTGTAGCCGGAAAAATCCAGCGGCACCCTGGAATCAGCTGTGTGCCAGTCCAGCCAGTTCACCCTGCCCTGCCATGCCACACCTTTCTTCGCCTCGATCCAGCGGTTGTCGCTGCCCATCACACGGTTGCCCAGCTCACCATTGACCTCAAGCCCCAGCAACTGCATCTTCCAGGCCGGCCCATACCCACCAGCACTGGCCTGATAGAGTTCGACCGTGTGCAGCTCATCGGCATAGATCACTTGGCTCTGGAACATCTTCGCCAGGTCGACTTCGACGGTGAAGTGCGCCCCGCGCTCAAAATTGGCGGCCAGTGGCTGACGGTACTGGCCGCCATTGATCGAAAAGGAAATGCTATCGCCCGTTCCGGCGCTGAAAGCATCTGAGACCGAGAGGCGCACGATCAGCTTGTTGACGGCCATGCTGGGGGACCGCCCACGCTTGGGAGTTTGCGGCAACTGCACTCGCCAGCTATCGGATGGCTGTTCGACGCCAGGTTGTTGAAGCCAGACCTCATTCGAGGTCTGCGCACTATGTAACGTACGGGTTCCGTCGCCATAGAGGAGCTCACCGGAAGCAGACAGGCACCAACGGTCATCTTGCGCGGCAACCACCTTGCCACATACCCCCAGCCCCAGCACCTGCCCCGTAGTGACATTGACCAACTGGCCATCCTTGAAGGTCCACAGCATCGCCTTGGGGTCCGGGTTGACCGCCATGCAGACACCCTCCTGATCTGCCATCAGGAAGTCATGTCCATTGGTCAACGCGAAGGGGATTCCACTGGGCAGCCCGTTCACGGGCGCGTCCCCGCCAGCACTCCCGTCCAGCGATTCCAGCAGCGTGAACTCGACCGTCTGCTCACGTCTCGAACGATCGATCAAGTGAAAGGCGTGGTTATTGGCAGCCACCTTTATATCGCTGATATGACGAAAGTCATGTAGAGGGTGCACGCCGGTAAGCTGCTTGCCATCACCATAAACCACGACCCAGGCTTGATCGTGGTGGCGCAAGGGTTCCAACACACACGCCAGGCTGCGCCCCCAGCGGATAACCGGTGTCATGGCTTTAGCGCTGGGGGCTGATTCTGAGTGATCCGAAGCGGAAAAAAACATTTGCGGTGGAAGCGCCGGCAGCTCGGCCTGCGTCATCCAGACAATATTGAAACTGGACATGAAAAGCGTCTCCTGACTGTATGAACGGAAGGCTCCGTCCACGATCAGTCGAAACTACGCGCTCTTCGCTGAGGGATGCTGCAGGCGAACGGAACTGCAAGCATTCAACATTTCAGTCAATTGCGTAGGACAACCGACGACCCCCGATATGTCAGGCAGCCTTGACCTCCTCGAACAACCCTGGATGTCGATCGAGCAGTTTGAACATTTTGATCAAGGCCAGTGGTGGCTTGGTCTTGCCGTTCTCGTAACGGGAAAAGGCATTGACGCCGCCGCCAAAAATCTCACCGGCTTCACGCTGATCGAGGCCGAATTTCCGGCGAACAGTGGCAATGAAACCGGGGTCTACAGCCATGGCATTGACGCGTTGATTGAATGCGCGCATTTCAGCGTTCACTCGTCGGGCCACCGGCACCGTCATGATTGCTTCGTCGCATGCCGAGCAGAACCCGGCCCTCAGCCCTACACCACCCTTACGGCCTCATTTGTCACCACACATGATCGGCATCGACTCCGCACCGAACACCAACGGTTCCCGACGCCCGAAATACAACGCCGTCAGCAACCCCACCACGCCCATGGCAAGACAAAAACCGACACACACCCACGGGCTCCACGGCATCAGCGCAATCAAAGCCAGCGGCGTGGTGCTCGCCCACAGCGCATAAGCGACGTTGTAGGTGAAAGAAATCCCCGACACCCGAATTTCAGCCGGGAACAACCCGACCATCACCGACGGCACCACCCCCACCACGCCACAGGACAACCCGGCCAGGGCATAGGCCAGCCAGGTCACACCCCACTGCTCCACCAGGCTGGCATAGAGCGCAGCAATCCCCAGCGGCAGCAGCAGGCTGTAGATCATCAGCGCACGCCAGGCGCCGATACGGTCGACCAGCAAACCAGCCAGCACGCAACCGACATTAAGGAAGACGATACCCACGCTGCTGAGGGCGAAGGTGTGCCCGGCGCTCATGCCGAAACGCTGCTGCATCACCGTCGGGGTGATCACCACCAGCACCACCACCGCCGACGTCAGCACGCAGGTCAGCAGCGCCGCGGGGATCAACGACCGGCGATGCTCGCCCAACACCTTGCGTAACGGGAATGCCACCGGACGCGCCTGACGCTCGCGCAGGGCCAGGAACACCGGTGTCTCGCTGAGCCAGCGGCGCAGCCAGACACCGATCACACCGAACACGCCACCCAGCAGGAACGGATAACGCCAGGCGTAATCGAGAATTTCCTGGGGCGTGTAGAGCTGCGCCAGCAAGGTCGCCGTCAGTGCCCCCAGCAGGTAACCGAAGGTCAGCCCGGCTTGCAGGAAGCCCAGCGCATAGCCGCGCCGTCCAGCCGGAGCATGCTCGGCGACGAAGGTCCAGGCGCTGGGTACCTCGCCACCCACGGCGGCGCCCTGGAGGATACGCAGCGCCAGCAGGATCAGCGGCGCGGCATAACCGATGTCGGCGTAGGTGGGCATCACGCCGATCAGCAGGCAGGGCAGCGCCATCATCAGGATGCTCAGGCTGAACACCCGCTTGCGCCCCAGATGATCGGCGAAGTGGGCCATCAGGATCCCGCCCAGCGGCCGCGCCAGGTAACCCGTGACAAAGATTCCGAAACTCTGCAGCAGGCGCAGCCACTCCGGCATCTCGGGCGGAAAGAACAGCTGGCTGAGGGTCAGGGCGAAGAACACGAAGATGATGAAATCATAGATTTCCAGGGCTCCGCCCAGCGCCGCCAGGCCCAGGGTCCGGTGGTCGCCGCGGCTGAACCGGGGCGCACGGGCGGTATCGATGGCAGTCATGACAGGTTCCGAAACTTGGCAAAAGGCCAGAGGATAGCAAATGCCGAGGGCATGGAACCGCAGGATGGCTCAGGACGGACGGCCAAACACTGTCTGGGCGAAGTTCATTCGGCGCTTGGGGTAACCGTTGCCACCGGCCAGGCTCGGCGGCAATGGTATCTCACCCACCCGTAGCGGCATGTCGATAATCGCCATGAAGGTTTCCATGGCTTGGTTGTCGGGCACACCGGGCAGGCTGATGCTCACGGCCTGGCGCTCGCCCGCCGGCACGGCAGGAATCTTCAGTTTCAGGGAGTGGTAGAGCAAGGCATGCTGGATCTGCGCACTGACCCGGCAGAAACGCGCCAGGTCGACACCCGCGTGGCTGGCCAGCTCGATGTTGCCGACCAGCAGATTGAACGGCTGCAGGGCACTGTGCACCAGACGCTGCAGGTCGTCGAAGCTCTCCACCGGGGCGATGCGGTAGTAGCCCAGGCCATTGAGCAGTTTCTCCAGCTGCAGCCGCTGGTCGGGGTGCTCATCCGCGATGAGGATGCGCAAGGTCTTGTTCGGCATCGTCCGGGCCCAGCCAGCAAGGTTATGAATGAGGCTCCATGACCGAACTGCGCCCGTGAAGGCAAACGTCAGGCGCAGCGCCTGAGCGGGGTCTTTATTGATAGTTGCCTTGAAACATCCAGAAATCAAGTTGCCACTACAGGAAATTTTCACCCGTGCTTCACGGGCTGTTCAGGATTCCCAGAGACGCATGCGCACGCGGCAGTGCTTCATGGCATTGACGATGTGCTTTTCCACCAGGCTGCGAGAGATACCCAGGCGCTCGGCGATCTGCTGGTGGGACAGACCGTCGATCTTGCGCAGCAGGAAGCTGTCGCGGCATTGCACACTCAACTCATTCAGGGCGCGCTGCATCAAGGCCAGACGCTGGTCGAGCTGCATGCCCTGTACAGGGGCCGGGCTGTGCCAGCGCTCGTCGCTGTCGAGTATTTCCAGCGGCTCGGCCTGGCGGATCTGCTGACGGCGATGGCGATCGACCACCAGGTTCAGGGCCGTGCGGTAGAGGAAAGCGCGCGGATGTTCGATCTGCTCGCCTGCGCTACGCTCCAGCACCCGCAGGTAGGCGTCATGGGCGACATCCTCCGCGGCCTGGCGATTGCCCAGGCGTGCGGAAAGGAAGCTCACCAATTCGCGATAGTAATGTTCCACGACGGCACCTGGCGTTTCCCTGCACACGCACTGACCTGCAGGGCGCGGGTCTGGATGATATCAACGTGCGATCTTACAAATTATAATTATTCTCAGCAACACGGAGTTCAGCCACCACCGCCGTTAAATCGCCCTGCCCGGCATTCGTTTAACTGGCACCCCCGGGAACGTGCCCCTGCCGTCCTCGGCCACTCCCTCCGGCTGGAAGTCCGCATGACTCGCACATCCAACACCCGCCGCCTGGTCTGCGCCACACTGGGCCTGCTCGGCCTGGGCAGCCTGCTGGCCTGGAAGGCCCTGCCCTTCGGCGGCGCCCCCGTCAGCACCGTGCCGGTGACCCGCGCCGACATCGAAAGCAGCGTCACGGCATTGGGCACCCTGCAACCCCGGCGCTATGTCGATGTCGGCGCCCAGGCGTCCGGACAGATCCGCAAGCTGCATGTGGAAGCCGGCGATGAAGTGCGCCAAGGCCAGTTGCTGGTCGAGATCGACCCCTCCACGCAGCAGGCCAAGCTGGACGCCGGACGCTTCTCGATCGAAAACCTCAAGGCCCAGCTCGCCGAGCAACGCGCCCAGTTCGTCCTCGCCCAACAGCAGTACCAGCGCCAGCACGACCTGGCCGCCGCCGGCGCCACACGCCAGGAAGACCTGCAGGCAGCCCAGGCACAGCTGAAAGTGACCCAGGCGCGTATCGACATGTACCAGGCCCAGATCCGCCAGGCCCAGGCCAGCCTGCGCAGCGACGAGGCGGAGTTGGGCTACACCCGCATCTATGCCCCAATGGACGGCACCGTGGTGGCGGTGGACGCCCGCGAGGGGCAAACCCTCAACGCCCAGCAGCAGACGCCCTTGATCCTGCGCATCGCCAGACTGTCGCCGATGACCGTCTGGGCCCAGGTCTCCGAGGCGGACATCGGCAAGGTCAAACCCGGAATGACCGCCTACTTCACGACACTGGCCGGCGGCAAGCGGCGCTGGAGCAGCACCGTCAGGCAGATCCTGCCGATCCCGCCCAAGCCACTGGAGCAGTCCAGCCAGGGCAGCGGCAGCCCGGCCAGCGCCACGGCCGGCACCAGCGCCAGCAAGGTGGTGCAATACACCGTGCTGCTGGATGTCGAGAACCCCGACGGCGCCCTGATGGCCGAAATGACCACCCAGGTGTTCTTCGTTGCCGGCCAGGCCAGCCAGGTGCTCAGTGCCCCGCTGGCGGCACTCGACGAAACGCCCGGCAGCGAACTGCGCCTGGCCCAGGTGCTGAACGCCGACGGCAAGGTCGAGGCGCGCCAGGTGCGCACCGGGCTGAGCGACCGGCTGCGCGTGCAGATCCTCGACGGCCTGCGCGAAGGCGAACGCCTGGTCATCGGCGCGCCTACCGCCAGCGGAGGCTGACATGAGTGCCCCCCTGATCGAGCTGAGCGATATCCGCAAGGCATATGGCGGTATCGATTCGCCCAAGGTGGAAGTGCTGCGTGGCATCAGCCTGAGCATCCACCCCGGCGAATTCGTCGCCATCGTCGGCGCCTCGGGCTCCGGCAAGTCCACGCTGATGAACATCCTCGGCTGCCTCGACCGCCCTACGTCCGGCAGCTACCGTTTCGCCGGCCGCGATGTGGCGGAGCTGGACAGCGACGAACTGGCCTGGCTGCGCCGCGAGGCGTTCGGCTTCGTGTTCCAGGGCTACCACCTGATCCCCTCGGGCTCGGCCCAGGAGAACGTCGAGATGCCGGCCATCTACGCCGGCACGCCACCCGCCGAGCGCCACGCTCGCGCCCTCGGCCTGCTCGAGCGCCTGGGCCTGGCCAGCCGCACCGGCAACCGCCCGCACCAGCTTTCCGGCGGCCAGCAACAGCGCGTGTCGATTGCCCGGGCCTTGATGAACGGCGGCCATATCATTCTCGCCGACGAACCCACCGGCGCCCTGGACAGCCACAGTGGCGCCGAGGTCATGACCCTGCTCGACGAACTGGCCAGCCAGGGCCACGTGATCATCCTCATTACCCACGACCGTGAAGTGGCGGCGCGCGCGCAACGCATCATCGAGATCCGCGACGGCCAGATGGTCAGCGATTCGGCCGCCGCGCAACCCGCGCCGACGCGACCCGAGCAATTGCAGGCCAACGACCTGCGCCAGCGCCTGGACCGCGGCGCCAACCTCGAGGGCGCCTGGAAAGGCGAGATGATCGAAGCCCTGCAGGCCGCCTGGCGGGTCATGTGGATCAACCGCTTCCGCACCGCCCTGACCCTGCTCGGCATCATCATCGGCGTGGCCTCGGTGGTGGTCATGCTGGCGGTGGGTGAAGGCAGCAAGCGCCAGGTGATGGCGCAGATGGCGGCGTTCGGCTCCAACATTCTCTACCTCAACGGCAAGCGTGCCACCACGCAGGAGCCAGGCGGCATCGTCACCCTCGACGATGTCGCGGCCATCGGCGAACTGCCACAAGTCCTGCATGTCATGCCGGTGATCGGTGGCCAGTTGATGGTTCGCCAGGGCAATAGCAGCCAACGCTTCTATGTCGGCGGTAACAACACCTGGTTCCCCGCCATCTTCAACTGGCCGGTGGTCGAAGGCACGTTCTTCAGCGAGGCCGACGAAGCCAGCGGCGCGGCAGTGGCGGTAATCGGCCAGAAGGTGCGCAACAAGATGTTCGGCGAAGGCAGCAACCCGCTGGGGCAGTACCTGCTGATCGGCAACGTGCCGTTCCAGGTGGTCGGCATCCTCGCGGCCAAGGGCGCCAGTTCCGGCAGCGAGGACAGCGACGAGCGCATCGTCGTGCCCTACTCCGCCGCCTCCATTCGTCTGTTTGGCAGCCAAGACCCGGAATACGTGGCCATCGCCGCCATCGATTCGCGCCGGGTGAACGAGACCGAAGCCGCCATCGACCGCCTGCTGCGCCAGCGCCACCAGGGCAAGCACGACTTCGAACTGACCAACGACGCCGCGCTGATCCAGGCCGAGGCCCGCACCCAGAACAGCCTGTCGCTGATGCTCGGGGCGATCGCCGCGATCTCGCTGCTGGTCGGCGGCATCGGGGTGATGAACATCATGCTCATGACCGTGCGTGAACGCACCCGCGAGATCGGCATCCGCATGGCCACCGGCGCCCGTCAGCGCGACATCCTGCGCCAGTTCCTCACCGAGGCGGTGATGCTGTCGATGGTCGGCGGCGTCACTGGCATCGGCATCGCCCTGCTCGTTGGCGGCGGCTTGCTGCTGGCCGACATCGCCGTGGCCTTCGCCCTGCCCGCCATCCTCGGCGCCTTCGCCTGCGCGGTGATCACCGGCGTGGTGTTCGGCTTCATGCCGGCGCGCAAGGCCGCCCGCCTCGACCCGGTCAAAGCCCTTACCAGCGAATAGCCCATGACAATTCCCAGCCGTATCAGCCTGCTGAGCCTCAGCCTTTGCCTCGCCGCCTGCAGCACTCCACCGCCACCTGCGACGGGCATCGACGCTCCGCCTACCTGGCAAGGCATGACCGACCCGACGCAGCCCTTGCCGGATCAGCAATGGTGGCAGGCGTTCGCCAGTGCCGAACTGGATCGCCTGGTCGAGCGCGCCCGCCAGAACAGCCACGACCTTGCCGCCGCAGCGGCGCGGGTGCGCCAGGCCCAGGCCAGCGCGGTGATCGCCGGGGCACCACTGTTGCCCGAAGTGCAGTCAGGCCTGGATGGCTCCCGCCAGCGCTTGTTGCGTGGCGAAGGCAACGACCAGCTCGACGCCAGCAGCCGCGAGCGCACCAGCACCTCGTTCGGTGCTCGGTTAAGCGCCAGTTACGAAATCGATTTCTGGGGCGGCCTGCGCGCTGCCCGTGACAGTGCCCTGCGCAACCTCGACGCCAGCCGTTTCGATCGCCAGACCGTGGAGCTGACACTGGTCGGTGCCGTGGCCGACAGTTACTTGCAGGGCCTGGCCCTGGAGGAGCAACTGCGCATCGCCCGCCTTAACTTGGAAAACGCCCGGGATGTACTCGGGCTGGTCGAGGCCCGTGAACGCTCGGGCTCGGCCACACGCCTGGAGCTGGCCCAGCAACGCAGCCTGGTGGCAGCCCAGGAACGCCAGGTCCCGCTGCTCGAGCAACGCCGTCAGGACAACCGGGTGACCCTGGCCACACTGCTGGGTGATCCGGTGCAAGCCCTGCCCACCAGTGCCGAGACGATCGACGCGCTGCGCTGGCCCGGCATCGGCAGCGGCGTGCCCAGCGAACTGCTCGGGCGACGCCCGGACATCGCCGCCGCCGAGGCGCGCCTGGCGGCGGCCAGCGCCAACGTCCAAGTGGCCAGGGCCGCCATGCTGCCGCGCCTGGTGCTAGGGGCGACCCTTGGCAGCGGCGCACGCACCTTCGCCAACCTCGGCGACAGCCCGTACTACACCCTCACCGCCGGCCTCACCGCGCCCATCTTCAACAATGGCCGGTTGAGCGCGGCCCGTGACCTGGCCCGCGCCGAACAAGAAGCGCTGCTTGAGACGTACCGAACCAGCATCCTGGCGGGCTTCGCCGATGTGGAAAAAGCCCTGAACGCCATCGGTGGCGTAGAGCGCCAGCGCCAGTGGCAGGATCAGGAAGTGGAGCAGGCGCGCCTGGCCTTCGACCTGGCCCAACGACGCTATGCAGCCGGGGCCGAGACCCTGCTGACAGTCCTCGAGACCCAGCGCACGCTCTACCTGGCACAGGATCAGCAGGCACAACTGCGCCTGGCGCGACTACAGGGGAGCGTGGCGTTGTACAAGGCGCTGGGGGGAGGATGGCAGGCGCCGAAGGCGTGAGAATCCGCAGCGCCCCTCTGTGAGGGCATCGCCCTCTTGCACAGCCGGGCTACCGATGTTCGCCGGCAAGCCGGCGCCTACGGGGATCTGTAGGAGCCGGCTTGCCGGCGAATGGGCCCTCAGGAAAGGATGTTCTTCATCGACAGGTGGCGCGCATACCAAGGCCGCTGCGGCACCTTGCGCAGGAACCCGTCGATCTTGTCGTCCTCGCCAAAGGTGATGCGCAAAGCCAGCTTCATGGTCTCGACGTCCATCTCCACCGACTTGCCCGGGCGCATGCCGGGCTGGGTGCTGCAACCATGGGTGTCCGGCCCCAGCCAAGGGTCGTCGACCTCCACCCAGCGCCCCGGCGCGAACCAGGGCACGCCATTGACCTCCTGCCGGCGTACCTGGCCTGGGTGATAGCGCTCGTGAGCACGGAACCAGTCGTCGATACGGTCGTCGATCCAGCCGTGGAAGCCCCAGAACACCGGGTTTACATGGGACGAGAACGGGTCGCCGAGGAAGTCATTCTCAGGCCCGAACCAGCGCGCGGCGAAGTCCGCCTGGTCGCGGGCAAACGGCACGGGCGCGGCATTGTTCGGATCGCGCGGCACCGACGCCCAGCACATGTGCAACCAGTCGTGCAGGGTCATCTCCAGCTCGGAACCGAACGCCCCCAGCGACAGCTTCGACAGGTACACCGGGTCCTGGTACTGCGACTCCCAGACCTGGAAGTTGCCGCAAAACGTCTCGTTCGCCTTGATTGCCGATACCCACTGGCCATAGGCATCGTCGCCCGGCGCCTGCCAGGCCGGCGGCACGCAATAGCCATCGTGGTTGTCGTGGTAACGGGCAAAGCCCTGGCGATCGAACTCGACATTGGGTTGCGGCAGCGGAAAGCGCGGCCAGGAAGGCAAATCCTGCAAGGTACGCGCGTACATCAGCATGTGCCGGTGCATGAACAGGAAGTCGATGCCGGAACCATTGCGGTGCTTGCGCGGGCCACGGGCGTCACGCTCGCGATCCCTTGGGCCGGGCTGCCAGCCCAGGCCGCGCAGGGCATTCTGTTTCTGGTCCGACAGGCGATGCCATTTGTCCCGGGTCGCGTGCCACAGCTGGTGGAACAACCGGTGCTCGGCACCGATCACCCAGGCCTGCATCTGCGGGTTGTAGACGATGCGCTCGCGGGCCTCGGGGAACAGGCGCTTGACCGCGACGAAGCGGTTGTCCAGCAGGGGCATGGTCAACGGGCGGTCCAGGCGCTGCAAGCGCCCGCTCAAGGTGCCCGTGCCGGCATTGGCGAAACGGCCCCACACCTCGTCCAGGCTGGCCACGCATTCGTAGACCGAGCGGCCGCGCGTGTCGACCAGGCGCCAGCGCACTTCACCCGAGCTGGCGCCGACCAGGTCGCCCAGCACGCGGTAGGCCGGCTCCCCGTCACCGCGCAGACGCTCACCGGTATCGACGTAACCGCGCAGGCCACGCCCCTTGGTGGCCACATCGAAAAACACCTCCAGGCCCTTGGCGGGCAACCCCTCCATGCCGGCGTCGGCGCCTTCGAGGCGCAGGTCCCAAACGCCACGCAAGCGATCCGCCAGCACTTGGCCGGAATAGTCGGCCAGCTCGACGCTCGCCTCGCCGGGCGTGACGATGTCGTCCTCCGGGTCATGGGTCAGCTTCTTGTGCGCGTAGTAGGCAGCCGTGCCCGTGGCGCCCGCCACGGCCAGGCCCGCGATGAATCCTCGTCGAGAAATTGTCATTGCGCCTCAGTCCATTCCCGCCATGCTGCGGTGTCTATCCAAGCTAGGACGTAGGCTGGGGCGGAAAATTTAGCGCCAGCCGGGCAAGCCTAATTCAAGCCCGCGCGGACTCGTCTGATCAGTACCCCCTACCGACAGAGGTACGACCATGACCTCCCTGCTTTCCCGGTTGATTCGCCCCACCAAGGCGACCCCCTACCGGATCTTCGATGTCGACCTGAAAGCCATCGAGCCCCTGACCCCATCCCTGTGCCGCTTCATCTTCAGCGGCCCGGAGGTGGCGCAGATGAACACCCTGGCCCCGGACCAGCGCATCAAGCTGTTCTTCCCGACACCCGCCGGGCAACCGCCATGCCTGCCCAAGAATGGCCAGTGGCAACAGGCGCGTCGCGACCTTGCACCTCAAGACACACCCCCCATGCGCACCTACACCATCCGTGCCCTGCGCCGTGAAGCCTGCGAGGTGGACGTGGATTTCGTGCTGCATGGGGTGAACGGGCCGGCGTCGGCCTGGGCGACCCAGGCCAGGGTCGGTGATCGCCTGCAGATGGTCGCCCCGAACCTGGCGTATATGGAGGATCCTGGAGGGTATGAGTGGAAGCCGCCGCGCAGTGCCCAACGCATCCTGCTGGTGGGTGACGAAACCGCCCTGCCAGCCATTGCAGGCATCCTCGAGCACTTGGCGCAGGACGCCGCGGACCTGCCCGTGGAAGCGTTCATCGAGGTGCCGCTGGAAGAGGACTGCCTTGCCCTTTGCCACGGCCCTGCCACCCGCCTGCACTGGCTGCCCCGCGATCTGCTGCGCTGCGACCACGGTCAGGCGATGCGCCATGCCGTGCGCGAACTGGCCAGCCTGCCCGGCGTCCGCGCCAGTGGTTCGGTGGAGTTGGAGGATGTGGATATCGACCAGCGTATTCTCTGGGAGCTGGCCAGTGGTGAAGGCAGCGATTTCTACGCCTGGATCGCCGGCGAGTCGGCGACGGTGATGGATATTCGCCGCTTCTTGATCAAGGAGCGCGGCCTGCCACGGGAAAGCCTGACACTGATGGGCTACTGGCGCGACGGCCGCACGTTCGATTGATGCACCTTCCTGTAGGAGCCAGCCTTGCTGGCGAACGGGAACACCGCCGTTCGCCAGCAAGGCTGGCTCCTACAGATTGCATGCAATCAGCCGACCGCGGCAGCCACGGCCTCGGCAAACCGCCCGGCGACCTCGTCGACCTGCTCGGCACTGATGATCAGCGGCGGCAGGAAACGCACCACCGCGCCATGCCGCCCGCCCAGTTCAAGAATCAACCCGCGCCGCAAGCACTCACGCTGCACCTTGGGCGCCAATGTCCTGCAAGCCGGTGGATGGCCCAACGCATCGACCTCGCCTGCCGGATCGACCAGTTCGACACCGAGCATCAACCCACGCCCACGGATATCCCCCAGTTGCGGGTAATCCCGCTGCAAGTGCTGCAGGTGCCCACGCAGTCGCTGCCCCATGGCTTCGGCATGCTCGCAGAGGCGGTGTTCAACCAGGTAGTTCATCACCGCCGACCCCGCCGCCATGGCCATCTGGTTGCCCCGGAACGTACCCGCATGGGCACCCGGCGACCATTTGTCCAACCAGTCGCGGTAGACCATCACCGCCAGCGGCAGGCTGCCACCGATGGCCTTGGACAACGTGACCACGTCCGGCACGATCCCGGCATGCTCGAAGGCGAACATTTTCCCGGTACGGGCGAAACCACTCTGGATCTCGTCGACGATCAGTGCCACGCCGGCCTGCTCGGTGATCCGCCGCAGGCCGCGCAGCCATTCGATATCGGCCGGGATCACGCCACCCTCGCCCTGCACCACCTCGACGATCACCGCCGCCGGCAAGGCCACGCCGGCCTCGGGGTCGTTCAGCAGGTTCTCCAGGTAGTGCAGGTTGGCACGCACGCCCGCCTCGCCGCCCAGGCCGAACGGGCAACGATAATCGTAGGGGTACGGCAGGAACTGCACGCCATTGCTCAACAACGCCCCCAACGGCTTCTTCGGCCCCAGGCTGCCCATCAGGCTCAGGGCGCCCTGGGTCATGCCGTGGTAGCCGCCCTGGAACGCCAGCACGGTGCTGCGCCCAGTGGCGGTGCGCACCAGCTTGAGCGCCGCTTCCACGGCATCGGTGCCGGTGGGGCCACAGAACTGGATCTTCGCCTCGCGGCGCAGGGGTTCGGGCAGCAGGCCGAACAGGTCCTGGACGAACTGATCCTTGACCGGCGTGGTCAGGTCCAGGGTGTGCAGCGGCAGCTCATCGGCCAGCACGCGCTGGATCGCCTCGACCACCACCGGGTGGTTGTGCCCCAGGGCCAAGGTCCCGGCGCCGGCCAGGCAGTCGATGAACTGACGGCCCTCGACATCCTCCACGTGAATGCCCCGGGCGCGCTTGAGCGCCAGCGGGATACGCCGGGGGTAGCTGCGGGCATTGGACTCCTGTTGCTGCTGGCGCAGCAGCAGCGGCGAGTCCGCGAATTCGTACAGGGCCTGGGGCGCGGAGGCCGGCAGCGCCTGGGCAAGGCTGGAAACGGTCGACATCGGAAAAGTCCTCGCAAGCAAGCGAAAGTGCCCGCCACGCGCCCTGGAACCGGATGTGTGTCGGGTAGTCATCGCTTGGAAAACGCTTCAGCGAGGAAAGGATTTAGCGGCTGGCGCAGGATTTGTGATGCCTTTGACCGGGTGCCTGGCGCCAGACCTGTAGGAGCCGGCTTGCCGGCGAAAGGGCCAGAGCAGGCTACACCGCTCAAGCGCCCGAACGCGCCGGCACCTGCAACCTCACCCGCAAACCATCGACCTGGCTGTCGAAGCGCAGGCTTCCCGCGCAACGCTGGACGATTGCCTGGACAATCGCCAACCCCAGCCCGCAACCACCACTCTGGCCATTGCGCCAGAAACGCTCGGTCAGGTGCTGCAGGTCCTCCTGCGCGATGCCTGGCCCATGGTCACGCACCAGGAAGTCCACCTGCCCCTCCAATGCCTGCACCTCCAGCTCCACCGCCGCATCGCCACCATGGCGCAAGGCGTTGTCCAGCAGGTTGCGCAAGGCCGCCACTGCCAGCGGCGCCGGCATCCCCAGGTAGACCTTGGCGGCATCCTCCGGCAAGCGCAGCAGAATGCGCCGGTTGTCACCCCCACCGGCATCCTGAATCGCCTGCAACGCCACCTGCTCGGCGCTGCACTGCACGCCATCGTCGAACGACAGGCTGCCCTCGACCCGCGCCAGCATCAGCAACTGCTCCAGCGTGCGGTGCATGCGATCTGCCCCCTGCTCGGCATGCTCCAGGGCCTGCTCGCGCACCGTGCCGTCGGTCATCCTCGCCACTTGCAGGTGGGTCTTGATCGCGGTCAGCGGGCTGCGCAGCTCGTGGGCGGCATCGTCGGTGAGGCGGCGCTCGCGCTCGATGGTCTGGGCGATGCGCAGGAACAGCTGGTTCTGGGTATCGAGCAGCGGTTGCAGCTCGCTGGGCAGGCCGGCCACCTGCAACGGCTCGACACTGTCCGCGCGCCGCCTGCGCAAGGCGTCACGCATGCGGTTCAGCGGCTCCAGGCCCTTGCCCAGGCCAATCCACAACAGCCCCAGGCTGCCCAGCAGGGCCATCAGCACCGGTGCCGACGCCGCCAGCAGGATCGACTGGTTCAGCGCCTCGCGCTCCTGGTGGCGGTCGGCGGTGGTGATGCGCACATCGCCGTGGTTGTAGGTGAAGGTTCGCCATGAGGCCCCGTCGATGGTCTGGTCGCGGAAACCGCTGCGCTGGTCGTCCATCGTGCCGTCATGCTTGTGGTTGCTGGCCAGGATCTCACCGCGCAGGGAGCTCACCTGGCAGGCCATGCCATCCGGCACGCTGAACTGGTCCGCAGAGAAATGCGCGTCCTGCCCCTTGGCCGTCAAGGGTTGCGGCAACTGATCGATCAGCCCGGCGACCATGCGCGCCGACGCCACCAGGCGTTGGTCGAGGGAGAACATCATCTGCTGGCGCAGGTCGCGCAGCATCCACGCCGCCGCCAGCACCCAGATAATGATGAAGGCGCTACCCAGGATCAGCGACAGACGAACGCGCAAGCTCACGACGACGCCTCCTGCGGCGCCTGCGCCGGCCCCAGCCGGTAGCCCAGGCCACGCACGGTCTCGACGATGCCGTTACCGAGCTTGCGGCGCAGGTGGTGGATATGCACGTTGAGGGCGTTGCTCTCGACCTCGTCGCTGAAGCCGTACACGCAATCTTTCAATTGCTCGCTGGACAGCACCCGCCCCGGATTCTGCAGCAGCGCCTGGAGCAGCGCCTGCTCGCGCCGCGACAAGTCCACCGGCGCGCCGGCCAAGGTTGCCACGCAACTGCTCGGGTCGTAGCACAGCGGCCCATGCTCGATCACATTGACCGCCCGCCCCGCCACCCGTCGCAGCAAGGTGTGCAGGCGCGCCGCCAGTTCGCGCAGGTCGAACGGTTTGAGCAGGTAGTCATCGGCCCCCGCCTGCAACCCGTCGACTCGGTCGGTGACCGCGTCGCGCGCGGTCAGCACCAGCACCGGCAGGGTCTCGCCCTGCTGGCGCAGGCGGCGCAACAGTTTCAGGCCATCCTCGTCGGGTAGCCCCAGGTCAAGGATCATCACGTCGAACTGCGCGGCCTGGAGCATCTGCCGCGCCTGCGACGCGCTCGCCACCCGGTCCACGGTCAGGCCCTGGGCCGAAAGCCCGGCGCAGATGCCGCTGGCGATCAGGTCGTCGTCCTCGCAGAGCAGAACGTGCATGGGGAAGTCTCCTGGGGTGGGGAAGCTGGCATTGCACAGGATGGTGATTAAGGGGGGATTATGACCCTTGGCGCGGGATTCGTCGTGGGGGGTGCCGTATTGGCGCACTGTAGCCTTGCAGCGCGGTTGGGATCGAGCGCCGCTGCGCGGATGAATCCGCTCCTACACACAGGGCATGATTGTCCGCCTTGTTGGTACAACGCTATATTTCGAGCTGGCAACCCTGGCCTGTAGGAGCGGATTCATCCGCGATGCGCCGCGCAGCGGCGCTCAATCTCAACCGCGCCACAACCGCTTCGTCGAGCCCCTCGCAAGCGCCATGCTCAAGGCTGGAAATGATCAAATGAGCGATATCTATCAAGGCAGCTGCCTGTGCGCGGCGGTACGCTATGAATTGCAGACCGCGCCAAAGGCGGTGAGCCATTGCCACTGCAGCCAGTGCCGCAAGGGCCATGGTGCGCTGTTTGCCACTTACGGCAGCGTTCCCCGTAGCACGTTGCAGATACTTGAAGGGGCTGACTGCCTCACCGAATACCCCTCTTCCGAGTCAGTACTGCGCACATTCTGCGCACGTTGCGGATCGTCCTTGTTCTGGTCGTGCTCACAGGGCGAGTTCGCCGACTGGATTTGCGTGGCGTTGGCTACGCTCGATACACCGTTCACGCCGCAGAAGGAGAAACACATTCATCTCGACTCAGCGGTTCACTGGTACCCACACACCTGAGCGCACGTCACCGGACAAGGATGAACGACATGGTTTCGCTGACCCACGAGCGGGTATTGGAAATCGCCCTGGAGAACACCACCAACCGCGCGTTGCTCGCGCTGCTGCCTGTGCTGGACCTGCCCAACTGCATGCTCACGGCGGGCTGCCTGTTCCAGACGTTCTGGAACGTCCGCTCGGGTCAAGCAACTGATTGGGGCATCAAGGACTACGACATCGCCTACTTCGATGAAGACCTGTCGTGGGAAGCCGAGGACCGGGTGATCGCCCGGGTTCGTGACGCTTGCGAACACCTTGGGGTCAATGTGGAAGTGCGCAACCAGGCCAGGGTTCATCTCTGGTATGAAGCCAAGTTCGGAGCGCACTATTCGCCGTTGAAATCGGTGACCGAGGGGATAGACCGCTACCTCATCCGTTCGACTTGCCTCGGCGTGGATGTGGGTACTGGTGAGTTGTACAGCACTCACGCCCTCGATGACCTGCAGGATGATGTGTTGAGCATGAACGATCGCAACCCGCAGCCGGTACTGTTCAGGAACAAGGCCGACAGCTATCGGAAACGGTGGCCTTGGCTGAAGATCGCCAGCTAGGCCAATACCTGGCCTTGCCAGATTCCCTTCGCTGTCAGCGCCTCACACAAATAGGCCAGCGCCCGCTGAAAGACGGGATGACAGTCCGCGTAGGGCAACTGGCCGAGTGGTGCCCAGAAAAACTCGAAAACGTGGCCATGGTCGTCCAGGGTCTGATGAGACCATTGCTCGGGCAGTCCCGCCTGCGCCTGGCACAGTTGGAACGACCAGATCTGATCGAGGTGTCCGGACGCCCAGCAACCCAGGTCGTCCTTGATCATTGCGGCATCGATACCCGACTCCTCCGCCAACTCGCGCAACGCGGCCTCATTTGGTGTCTCGCCCTGTTCGATGGTGCCCTTTACCAGCTGCACCCCGGCCAAAGGATGGCGAAACAGCAGTATTCGGGGCTGTGGGGTGGATGAGAGCACTACGGCACAAGCCTTGTCTGGCAGCATGGCGACGCCCTTTTCGGCAATGATGGCCGGCCATCATACGTCCCAGCGCGCAAGCCGACCTGTAACCCTGGATGGATGCCACGAGCGAGCCACTGCCAAGCACTCGATATCACTGTAGAATCTCGCCCTTTTGGCAGACCGCCAGACGATTTGCCGGCGCTCCGGAAGGTACCCATGAGCAAAACCCAGCACTCCCCCGCTTCAAGTGGCTTCAGGACCGACATCAATGGCTTGAGAGCCTGGGCTGTCGTCGCCGTGATGTTCTACCACTTTGGCGTGTCCGGCTTTGAAGGTGGTTTCGTCGGCGTCGATATCTTTTTCGTGATATCCGGATTCCTGATGACCTCGATCATCGTGTCCGGCCTGGAAAGCCGTGACGGGTTCTCGCTGTTGAAGTTCTACCTCGCTCGGGCAAAGCGAATACTCCCGGCGCTGATAGTGCTCTGCGCCTCGCTGCTGGTGTTTGGCTGGTTCTTCCTGGTACCGGGCGACTACAAGACCTTGGCGTACCACACGGTTTCGGCACTGACCTTCAGCTCCAATTCGAGATTCTGGCAGGAGGCCGGGTATTTCGATGTGGCATCGTATGACAAATGGTTGTTGCACACGTGGTCACTCTCGGTCGAGTGGCAGTTCTACCTGATATTGCCGCTGCTCCTGTTGGCGGTATGGAAAATACGCCCCGGGCGCCTCGGCATACTGGTTGTGCTCTCGACAGTACTGGCAGGCTCACTGGCTGCCTCCCTTGTTTTTTCACCCCTCTTCCCTTCAGCCTCTTTCTACCTGCTCCCCATGCGGGCATGGGAAATGCTGTTCGGCAGCCTGGTGTTCCTGATCGGAGCACAATTCCCTATCGGCCTGCGAACTGCAAAGTATCTCGAGCGTGCCGGGTTTGTGCTCATTCTCTACTCGATTACCTTGATCGACCCCAGCGTAACCTGGCCAGGCTGGCATGCGCTCATTCCGGTGCTGGGAACATCGTTCATCATTGCTGCCGCCAATCAAGGCTCGCTGTTCACGCGGAGCAAGGCCTGCCAATGGCTTGGTGATCGCTCGTACTCTCTTTACCTCTGGCACTGGCCCATCGTTGCGGCCCTGGTATTCCTTGAGCTGCGCCAGGATGTCGTGGCCACCGCGACAGGCTTGAGTATCACCCTGCTGCTGGGTCACCTGTCGTACGTTGCAGTAGAACAGCCATCCAGAACGCTTTTCACCCACCTGGGCACAGCCAAGGCCTACCTGGCCATTTTCGCGCTCTTGCTGCTAACCGCGATCCCGAGCCAGCTCATCAAGCATGAAGAAGGCGTGCCGAGCAGGGCGCTTGCCCAGCGGGTCGATAGCATCATGCGGGAAAGCGCGGTCAGGAACCCAAGGCTCACCGAGTGTTTTGTCAACGCCACCAAAAACAAGGTGACCAACGCCCAATGCACCTATGGCGGAAACGAACTGGGCGCCATTGTTATCGGCGACAGCCATGCCGCTTCAATTGTCCGCGCGGTGGAACGATCACTCCCGTCCAAGAACCTGAACGTGCTGGATTGGGAGCTGCACAGTTGTGCAACTATCCTGGGGCTCAAGCTCTCCACCGACCCGAACAATACGTGCAGTGAATTCTTGGCCCTGGCGCTGGACAAGCAGAAGACGCTACCTGCGAACGTCCCCCTCATCATTGTCAATCGGCAGTCTGTCTATCTGTTTGGTCCGAATGAACCTGACAGACAGGGTGAGGTCGCTGTCCCGCTTTTCTACATCGACAAACCGTACCCATCGGTGTCCCCTGAGTTCCTGGCCCACATGCGAGAAGGGATGATCAATACCGCCTGTGAGTTTGCCAAGACTCGACCGGTTTATTGGGTGCGTCCAATCCCGGAGCTGAAGATCGACGTACCGAAAACCATGGTCCGGCGAACGATCATTCCGGGTGGAGAAAAACGCGTATCCATCAGCCTCGATGAATACATGCAGCGCAACGCGTTCGTGTGGGAGGCACAGGATGCAGCCAGCAAGCAATGCGGTGTCAAAATCCTGGATCCGCTTCCCTACCTGTGCAGCGATGGAAGGTGTTTTGGTGACCACGAAGGCATGCCGATCTACGTCGATGACGATCATTTGAACGAACATGGCGGCGACGTCTTGATCCCCATGTTCTCTGAAGCGCTCAAGCCCCACACTGAGCAGCAGATGGCCACACACCCTTGATGCAACCACCGTGTTTTTTCGATGAAGCAGATGACCTTCGCTGACGCCGAGTACCCAGGCAAGCGCAAGCAGACTCTCAAAGAGTTGTTCTTGATCGGGATGGATCAGATGGTGCCGTGGAACGGCTTGATCAAACTGGTCGAGCCGTTCTACCCCGAAGGGTGAAGGTGGTCGTCCGGCTTGTCCGTTGGTGACGATGCTGCGTGTACATTTGATGCAGAACTGGTTCGATTACAATGATCCGGCGATGGTGGAAGCGCTGTACGAGACTGCCATCCTGCGGCAGTTCGCCGGGCTGAACCTGGAGCGCATTCCCGACGAAACCACCATCCTCCACATCCGCCGACTGCTGGAGAAACACGAACCAGGAAACCTCCAAGCAACTTGCCATCACCGTACGGTAAATTGCTCGAAGATCCTTTAACAGCACAAGCACAAGTTTTTACTAATACTAGTCGTTGACTGTAAGCTCTTGAGCTCACCCGGGGGGGCTTGAATATAAATTCCTTCGAGTAACTACTGATGCCCGGATCAGTATTTTCTTTGCCGCGAAGTCAATCTTCCCTTCCCCAGGCTTCAAGCGTATTAATAGCTACCCCCTCATCGAAAATCAAACTGGAACCGGGCTCCCAGCTATCATATCCTACTGCGTACGGATAGCCTTTAACCTTGGCTTGCCCGTCCATTTCCCTACGATACACCTCGTTAGTCCTATGAAGTTTGTGTTCATCTTCTAGACGGCGCCCCCGATAAAGGTATCGCTAACTGTTATACGATCAGAAAACTTTACCTTGCCGTCTCTTTCCCCGATCGCCATATCTGACCAAAGAGCGTTAGCCTTTGCTACATCGTCAGTGCGCTTTGGTCGCCGAGCAAGATTAGAGTGATATAGGTTGTTACTGTGTCCATCCAGCTCCCGCCAACCGACTTCTGTTCTGACGGGCGTCAGATCAACAGAGGGATTTTCTTTCAGTCGCGCAGCCGACTTCTGGGCATCAGGCTCGAATTCGGGCAACACATAACTCGGGATGCCGAGCGCTTGCGCCTCACGCAGTTCACTTAAAGTTACATTACCGCCGCCCAAAGCATGGAAAGTACCATTTTCTTTAGCCACATACGTCATGTAGGAAGCGCCTGCGTCATCAAGCACCTTCCAGCTTCCTGTAGGGTCCGGCACGTAAACAACGTTCCGGTAATCGGGTGAGATGCCGCAGGTGGAGCCTCGGACGTTGCATTAAGCCGTTATGTCGTGAGTTGTCTGGGCGGGCCCTGTTCGCCGGCAAGGCCGGCTCCTACCTGGGGCGCGATTTGCCTGTAGGAGCCCGCGTTGCCGGCGAATAGGCCAGGCCAGGCACCGAAGATTTCAGGGAGATTGAGCCATGAGCACAGACGACACCACGCCCCACACCACCGTGGGCAAGACCAAGTTCTACCAAGGTGCAAAGCACACCGACCCGCTGTTCTGCATCGAACCCGGCATCCCTTGCCAGCACGCACGGGAACAGGCTTCGGAGTTGATGGGCTACGTGTGCGACCTGACCATCACCGGGATCATGGAGGACAAGCCTCAGCTGATCTGGGCGTCGTATTACCTGAGCGCGCTCGCCAAGGCGCTGATGGATGATGCGGAGTTGGGGATGAAGCATTAAGGGGTTGTTCTTTCGAGGGTTTGACGGAAGGGTTGCAGCGCCTGGGAGATTGAGCGCCGCCCGCGCGGCGCATCGCGGATGAATCCGCTCCTACACCGGTTGCAACGTGCCGCATCTGTCAGGTCATGGTTGCCTGCCTTGGCGCCAGCCGAAAAATCGCGTCGTACAAACAAGGCGAACATCCATAGCCTATCAGGCATAGGCACGTTGCAACGAATGTAGGAGCGGATTCATCCGCGATGCGCCGCGCGGGCGGCGCTTGGTCTTGAATGCGGTACATGGCTACCGCCCTGCACCTGACTGCCAACACACGATCAAAAACACTTCACCCCCGGCCGGCACCTTAATCGCCGATCGGACCGGACGAATCCCACCATGCTTGGTAAACTGGCGCCCATCAACCTATCCATCGCCTGCCAGCGTGACTCTGCGCCTGGCTTCGCTGAGTTCGTGCCCCAGACTTATGCATCCTAACGCCACTTCATCCACAGCCTTGCACCCCGAGCCATCCCGCCGCTTCAGCGTTGCGCCGATGATGGATTGGACAGACCGCCACTGCCGCTTCTTCCTGCGCCTGCTCTCCAAGCACGCCCTGCTCTACACCGAAATGGTCACCACCGGCGCCCTGCTGCACAACGACGCCCACCGCTTCCTGCGCCACGACGACAGCGAGCACCCGCTGGCCCTGCAACTGGGCGGCAGCGTGCCGGCGGACCTGGCGGCCTGCGCGCGCCTGGCACAGGAGGCCGGCTACGATGAGGTCAACCTCAACGTCGGCTGCCCCAGCGACCGGGTGCAGAACAACATGATCGGCGCCTGCCTGATGGGCCATCCGGCGCTGGTGGCCGATTGCGTCAAGGCGATGCAGGATGCCGTGAGCATTCCGGTAACGGTCAAGCACCGCATCGGCATCAACGGCCGCGACAGCTACGCCGAACTGTGCGACTTCGTCGGCCAGGTGCGCGACGCGGGCTGCCGCAGCTTCACCGTGCATGCACGCATCGCCATTCTCGAAGGGCTGTCGCCCAAGGAGAACCGCGAGATCCCACCGCTGCGCTACGACGTGGCGGCACAGTTGAAGGCGGACTTCCCGGACCTGGAGCTGGTGCTCAACGGCGGGATCAAGACCCTCGAGGAGTGCCGCACGCACCTGGAGACGTTCGATGGCGTGATGCTGGGGCGCGAGGCGTATCACAACCCTTACCTGCTGGCCGAGGTCGACCAGCAGTTGTTCGGCAGCAGCGAGCCTGTGATCAGCCGTGCCGAGGCGATGGCCAAGCTGCGCCCATATATCGTCGCGCACATGGAAAGTGGCGGCGCGATGCATCACATTACCCGGCATATCCTTGGCCTGGGCCAGGGTTTCCCGGGGGCGCGGCGCTTCCGTCAGCTGTTGTCGGCGGACATCCACAAGGCCGACCAGCCGTTGGCGGTACTGGACCAGGCTGCGGAGTTGCTGCAAGGACGCTGATGCCTGTAGGAGCGGCCTTGTGCCGCGAAAGGGCCGCAAAGCGGCCCCAATGATGTTGCGCCAAGGCAGAAATCCCGGGACCGCCTTGCGGTCCTTTCGCGGCACAAGGCCGCTCCTACAGGGGTGCACGTAAAATCCGAGCACCCGGCAGGCCAGTTGCCCCTGGCGCCCATCGTGCGGGTTACTCGGCGTACTCGGGAACCTCCACCGCGCATTCGACTCGAACCCTCACCTTCCACGCAGCCCCACACGTGTCAGGCCCGTTGCCGGGCCGCCGGGGCTCGGGTAATGTCGAGTCATTGCACAGGACAGAGCACGCCCATGACCTCCAAGCTGGAACAACTCAAGCAGTTCACCACCGTGGTCGCCGACACCGGCGACCTGGACGCCATCACCCGCCTCAAGCCGGTCGACGCCACCACCAACCCGTCGCTGCTGCTCAAGGCCGCCGCCATCCCGGGCTATGCCGACCTGCTCAAGCAGGTCAAGGCCGATAGCAAAGGCAATGTCGACCTGGCCTGCGACAAGTTCGCGGTCTCGGTGGGCGCGGGCATTCTCAAGGTCATTCCAGGCCGGATTTCCACCGAAGTGGATGCGCGCCTGTCGTTCGACGAGCCGGCGCTGTTGAAGAAGGCCCGCCAGCTGATCGAGCTGTACGAAGCCGCCGGGATCAAACGCGATCGCGTGCTGATCAAGCTGGCTTCCACCTGGGAAGGTATCCGCGCCGCCGAGAAGCTGGAAAAGGAAGGCATCCAGACCAACCTCACCCTGCTGTTCTCCTTCGCCCAGGCCCAGGCCTGCGCCGATGCCGGGGTGTTCCTGATCTCGCCGTTCGTAGGGCGTATCTACGACTGGTACAAGAAAAGCACCGGCAAGGACTACGTCGGTGCCGAAGACCCCGGCGTGCAGTCGGTCACGCGCATCTACGACTACTACAAGACCAATGGCTACAACACCGTGGTCATGGGCGCGAGCTTCCGCAACATCGGCCAGATCGAGCAACTGGCCGGCTGCGACCGCCTGACCATCAGCCCGGAGTTGCTGCTGCAACTGTCCGATGACCACGGCGAGCTGCCGCGCATCCTCAAGCCGGGCAATGCCGGCGAGGCGAAGCAGCAGCTGAACGAAAGCCAGTTCCGCTGGGCGATGAACGAGGATGCCATGGCCACCGAGAAACTGGCCGAAGGTATTCGCCAGTTCGCTCGGGACCAGGAGAAGCTCGAAGCCTTGATGACTGACAAAGCCTGATACATATTTGGGTTGATCAACGGGCGGTTAATGCAGAGCATTTGCCGCCCGTTTTCGTTGGGGCGGCCGATGACGCTATCGCGGGGCAAGCCCGCTCCCACGATGGCGTTACTCGCCACACCCGATAGAGCCGAGCCTTAGATGACCCCCAGCGCCACCCTCCCCCTCGTCCTCGCCGGCCCTGTACTCCGCCGCCTGGAGCCCCAGCGCCTGGCCATCTGGCTAGTCGGCTCGCAACCGCTGCGCCCCGAGTTCATCCTCGAACATGCAGGCATCAACGCCCAGATAACCGTTGAAGTGATCCCAGTCGGCGCGCACGCCTTCATCCATCTGCTGGACATCCACTTCGACAACCCACTGCCCAGCAATACAGCCCTCGAATACGACCTGCGCCTGGACAACGGCCAAGGCATCGCCGACTGGGCGCCGCACCTGCTCTACCCCGGCGCCAGCCGCCCCAGCTTCGTGCTGCGCGACCGCCTCGACCAACTGCTCCACGGCTCCTGCCGCAAGCCCCACCACCCGGCCACCGACGGCCTGCTCTGCGCAGACCGCCTGCTTTTGGCGGGCCCGCGACCCGAAGAGCGCCCGGCCATGCTGCTGATGACCGGCGACCAGGTTTACGCTGATGACGTTGCCGGCCCCATGCTGCGCGCCATCCACGAGTTGATCGAGTGCCTCGGCCTGTTCGACGAAACTTTGGAGGGTGCCGTGGTAGACAGTGGCGCGGCGCTCTACCGCCACCCAGCCTGCTACTACCACCGCGCCGACCTGCTACCGGCCCAGGAAAGCAACGAAAGCCTGCGTGAGCGCTTCTTCGGCGGCAAGCGCAAGCCGATCTTCTCTTCCAGCAACGCCGACAACCACCTGGTGACCTTTGCCGAAGTCATGGCCATGTACCTGCTGGTCTGGTCGCCCATACCGTGGGCGCTGGTGCGCATGGAGATTCCACCCGGTTTGACCGACAAGCATCAGGCCCGCTATCGCCATGAGCTGCCGCTGATCGAAGCCTTCCGCGCAGGGCTCGGCCAGGTGGCCCGGGCGATGGCCCACCTGCCCTGCCTGATGATCTTCGACGACCACGACATCACCGACGACTGGAACCTGTCGGCGCAGTGGGAGCAGACTGCCTACGGCCACCCGTTCTCCCGGCGCATCATTGGCAATGCGCTGGTGGGCTACCTGCTGTGCCAGGGTTGGGGGAACGACCCGGATGCCTGCGCGGCGCTGGTCGGCCGTTGTCGGCAGTTGGCCGAGGCGCGGGACGAACTGATCGGCGAACTGCTACGCTTCCAGGGCTGGCAATACGCATTGCCCACCGAGCCGCCACTGCTGGTGCTGGATACCCGCACTCGGCGCTGGCGCAGCGAAAACAGCCTGCAGAAGCCCTCCGGCCTGCTCGACTGGGAAGCCCTGTGCGAACTGCAACAGGCGCTGCTGGACCACCCTTCGGCGATCATCGTGTCACCGGCGCCGATCTTCGGGGTCAAACTGATCGAAACGGTGCAACGGGTGTTCAGCGCACTGGGCTATCCGCTGCTGGTGGATGCCGAGAACTGGATGGCTCACCGGGGCGCGGCGCAGGTGATCCTGAATATTTTCCGTCATTCGCGCACGCCGGGGCACTACGTGATCCTTTCCGGGGATGTGCATTATTCGTTCGTCTACGAGGTGCTGATCCGCCATCGCCAGCGCAGCCCGCACCTGTGGCAGGTGACCAGCAGCGGGATCAAGAATGAGTTTCCAAGGCGCCTGCTGGATGTGCTGGACCGGCTCAACCGCTGGTTGTACTCACCACGCTCACCACTCAACTGGTTCACCCAGCGTCGGCAGATGGAGGTGGTGCCGCGCACGCCCAGCCATAGCAAGGCGGGTGAGCGACTCTGGAACAGTGCGGGGTTGGGCTGGGTGTTCTTCGATGGCGAAGGGCGGCCGGAGCGGGTGTATCAGCTGAACGCCGACGGCCGAGAGACAACCGAGTTTGCTCGGCGAATGGGTGCTGGTGGTTAGGGCTTGTGTTGGCTTTCCGGGTCGCGGGTAAACCCGCTCCTACAGGGCTTTCATCAGCCTGTAGAGCGGCGTAACACCCGCAAATTGCAAAGGTCAGGAACGCTCTAGCGCGCTCACCAGGTCATGGAAGGCTTCGCGGTTGGAGTCGTTCAGCCCCATCAGGATCTTGTGCGCCTCCAGCACCTTGGAGCGCACCACGCTCTCGTCTTGATCTTGCGATGGCAGGTCGGTCAGGCACTCCGGGCAGGGTACCGGGCGATCGACGATGTTGAACACCTGGTCGAAACCCATGGACTGCAGCAACCGGGAAATATCCGGATTAGTGGTGACGACTGTCGGCAGCAGGCCGACTTTCTGCCGGGACAGGATCGACAGCTTGGCCAGCAGACCCAGCGTGGTGCTGTCGATGCTTTCGGTCTCTGTCAGGTCGATGACGATGGCCGAGAAGTTCAGCGCGGTGAAAATCTTCTCGATCGTCGCATCCAGCGCCGAACACAGGGTCAGGCGCACTTCACCGACGAATTTCAGAACGAAGGTCCCGCTCTGTTCGGCGAACTGGATTCTACCGGTACTCATTCAAGGTTCCTGCTCAACACCAATAGGGCGATATCATCCGGCATCTCCCCAAGCGTAGCCAATTCGAAACGTTGGCGCAGCCCTTCCAGGCTGCCCCCTGCTTCCTTGACGATCTCCGGCAAGGACGCTTCCTTATCTTTGAGTGTGCCCCCCGGCAAAAGGTCCAGAATGCCATCGGACATCAGGGTGAGGCTGAACTGCGCCGGCAGCTCCAGCTCCTGGTCCTGGTAGCTGGCCTCATCGAACAGCCCCACCGGCAGGCCACGGCCTTCCAGATAACGTGCCTGGCCGTTGGTGTACAGCACAGGCAATGGCAAGTGGCCACCCACGCTGTAGGTGAGCAGGCCGGTGTCCTCATCGATGACACCGCCGACCATGGTCACATGCTTGCCCAGCTTGCAGTTGATCAGCCCGCGGTTGATGTGGCTGAGCACCTGCGAAGGCTTGAACTCGCGCATTCTGCCGCTGCGTTTGATTTCGAACAGCAGGCGCGTGGTCATGAACTTGAGCAGTACCGTGACGAACGCCGAGGAGGCACCATGGCCGGACACGTCCGCCAGGTAGAAGGCAATGCGCCGCTCGTCCACGCGGAAGTAATCGGCAAAATCACCCGACAGGTACAACGACGGGATGATCTGGTGTTCGAATGCGTATCCACCGGCCTTCCAGGGGCTCTCCGGGAGCATGTTCATCTGCACCTGGCGCCCGGCGTTCTGGTCTTCCTGCAGCAGGTGCAGGCTAGCCTCGAGCTCGCGGTTGGCTGCCTCGAGCTTGTCGCGATAACGTTGGTTCTCAAGCACCAGCCGGGAACGGTCAAGGGCACGACGCACCGAGTGCTCAAGCACCGCAAGGTCTTCCAGGGGCTTGATCAGGTAGTCTGCGGCGCCCAGGCGCAAGGCTTCGACCGCATCGCTCATGACACCTGCGCCGGACACCACGATCACCGGCAACTGCGGCGCGCGCTCGCTGACCCGGCGGATCAGTTCGAGGCCGCCCATCTGCGGCATGCGCAGATCGCAGATCACGAGGTCGGGCTGGTGTTCTTCGAAGACCTGGAGGCCCTGCTGACCGTTGGCGGCCTGGAGGACGCTGAAACCGCTGTCTTCCAGATAGGCGGCGAGGCTTGCACGGACCACGTCGTCGTCATCGATGATCAGCAGCGTTGCACTGGTTTTCTGCATGTGGGCGAACGGCGCCAGATTTGGGTTGGCGTAGCGGCTGCGGATACCCCGCCAGACGCTACTGGAATGCTCTCTAGCCACTCTCTATTTGAGTTGTAGGACAAGAAGACTGGTCCGGCAAATAGTAGAGGTGCCCTGTAAGGCGCTGACGGTACTCCCATCCGCCTGGCGTTTCAAGCGTGGGAAGGTAGACTTCCCTGCACTTTACAGGGCAAATCACCTGGCGTTATAAGAAAGCCGACCCGTGCGATCCGATGAAAGGAAGCAGCCATGTCCCAGCCCCCCGTGAACTACAGCGAAAAACGCGATTTCATCCGCATGCGCATAGACACCGAGGTCAGCCTGCTGCATGCCGGCCAGGTGATCGCCGCCGTTTGCCTCGACCTGTCCAGCAGTGGCATGCAGGTGCAGGCACCGCACCGGTTCCAGGTTGGCGATCGCCTCGAGGTGCGCATCGATTCCGAACTCCCTGCACTCAAGGGCCTGCACGCCAGTACCGAGGTGGTGTGGATTGCCGACCAGCCTGGTGGCGAGCAGAAGCTCGGCCTGCGCATCCTGGCCATGCACTGAGCCCGACGGTGTTACAGGATAAAAAAAGGCGACCCGAAGGTCGCCTTTTTCACTCGCCGAATCAGAAGTCGTCTTCGACAGCGCCGTCCTTGACCTTGAACTCGCGGTTCTGCAGGTAGGCGTTGCGCAGGAAGATGTACTTGTCACCCTGGATCAGCTTTTCAGCCTGCAGCAGGCTGGCACGGGTGTCGATCACGTCCAGGGCGAAGATCGAGTTGCGCGTGGGCACGTGGTCGATATAACGGTAGGGTTCGGTGTAGGTGTCCGGGTACTTGGCCAGGCCGTCACGTACGGTGCTGGGGCCAAGCAGCGGGATGACCACGTACGGGCCGCTGGGCACGCCCCAGTAGCCGAGGGTCTGGCCGAAGTCCTCGTCATTGCGCTGCAGGCCCATCTTGGTGCCGACGTCGAAGAAACCGCCGAGGCCGAAGGTGGTGTTGACGATCAGGCGCGCGGTGTCGACACCGGCAGCATGCGGCTTGAGCTGAAGCACGTCGTTGGCCAGGTTGGTGACATCACCCAGGTTGCGGAAGATGTTGTGGATACCATCCTCGAGGAACTGAGGCGTCACAGCCTGGTAGCCCTTGGCCAGAGGTTTGAGGGCATAGGTGTCCAGTGCATCGTTGAACTTGAAGATCGGTCGGTTGACCGCCTCCCAAGGGTCTTCTTCTGTGGCCGCCTGAGTAGCCGCCACAGGCGCCAGCAACAGGCTGGCACAGACACAGGCCTGGGTGATTCGCTCGATCACTCCGGCACCGATCCTACGCATAGATGTCTCTCCATCGGATTTCACGGCGGCAACGGCCTTTGGCGCGCTGCTGAATTAGGCGCCAGTATAATGGCTTGCTGGCTTAGGGATAGTCTTACATATCTCTGTCAAGATTTTGTGAACACGAGTCATCGTCATCGAGAGGTCATAAAGGCGGGCTAGCCTGCGGAGTATTTCAGGGAAGTTGCCATGCAAGACGCCCCCTCCTTCACCGCCGTGTTGTTCGGACTGCGCGGCTGCCTGGTCCAGAGTTCGGATGGCAATCACTTGCCCGCGCCCGGCGCACTGGACTCCCTCGAGCGCCTGCGCAAACAGCAGGTACCTTGCATCTGGCTCGACGAGCTCGATGCCGCTCATGGCCGGCAGCTCACCCGCGCACTCCCCGATTGGTTGCCCGGCCATGCAGTCAACGAGGGCACCTGGCCGGCGCCCGACGCTTGCTGGCAAGCGCTGATGACCCTGGAAAGCCAACGGCTGGAAGGTTGCGTTCTGGTCAGCGGCGAACCGCTGTTGCTGCAATCGGCGCTCAACGCAGGCCTGTGGACTGTCGGCCTGGCGGCTTGCAACCCTTCGTGCGACCTGAGCTCCAGCCAATGGCAAGGCATGACGCGGCAAGAACAGGAACTGGCCCGCGGCAAGGCCACCCTCGCACTGTTCGGCATGGGTGTGCATTCAGTCATCGACCACCTCGAGGCGCTCGACACCTGCCTGGCCGACATCGCCCAACGCCGGCACAAGGGCGAGAAACCCTGATACATCACAGTTGATGCGAGTCATGCAAAGCGCCGGCAGGTGGATTACGCTAGAAGGCAGGCAAGAACCTTTGGCGCTTCACCGAGGTCCATGCCTTGCCAAGCCATTGATGGAGTATGACCAATGCCCGCCCGCGAACTGCAAGAGCAACTCGATAGCCTGCGCGAGCAACTGGACCGCAATCCACCGCTCTCGCTGGAAGAGCGCGACCACCTGCGCGAACTGATGCAACAGATCGAAGCCCAGATCAAGCTCGAAGAAGCCACCCCGGACAACAACGTCGTCGATGGCGTGAATCTCGCCATCGAACGCTTCGAGGCCGATCACCCCGACCTGACAGCCACCCTGCGCAGCATCGTCAACTCGTTGCACAGCATGGGCATCTGACCCCTCTGAATACGATTGGGGCTGCGTTGCAGCCCATCGCCGGCAAAGCCGGCTCCTACAGGGATTGGCGTTTGCCAGGTAGGAGCCGGCGTTGCCGGCGATGGGCCGCAACGCGGCCCCAATTGCCTTACTGACGCACCAGACGCTGGTTGTTCGGCGAAATCGCGCCGGTGCTGCGATACGGGTTGATATCCAGCCCGCCACGGCGCACATAGCGCGCATACACCGTCAGGTGCTCAGGCTGCAGCAGATTTTTCAGGTCAAGGTAGATGCGCTCCACGCACTGCTCGTGGAAATCGGCATGCTGACGGAAGCTGATCAGGTAGGTGAGCAGGCTGGCATGATCCAGCGCACGCCCTTTGTACTCGACCACCACGCTGCCCCAGTCCGGCTGGCCTGTGACCGGGCAGTTGGACTTGAGCAAGTGGCTGTGGACTGTCTCTTCCACCACACGCTCGGTTGAGCAACTCAGCAGCTCGGGTTGTGGCTGCTCGTAGTTATCGATTGCCACGTCCAGCGCGTCGATGCACTGCCCCGGCAAGGCGGTGACACCTTGAGCCTCGATATCGGCCAGAGTGCTGACCTTGACCGCCACCGGCTTGCCCGCAGCAGTGGAAAGATCCTTCACCAGGCACGCCTGCAACTGCGCCACCGACTCGAACTTCGTCTGGTTCAGCGAGTTGAGGTACAGCTTGAACGACTTGGACTCGATGATGTTCGGCGAGTCGCACGGGATGGCGAATTCACCAATGGCCACCACCGGCTTGCCCGACGGCAGCAGCCAGGACAGCTCGAAGCAGTTCCAGTAATCCACGCCCTGCCAGGGCAGGGCGTCACCGCTGACGCCCAGTTCGGCCCACTTGGCCAGGCGTGGAATCGGGAACAGCAGCGAGGGCGTGTAGGTGGCGATGTATTCGCTGGACTTGCCCAGCGGAGAGTGTTCGGCGGCGGGATGCATGGAAACTGACCTGAGGGTTCGAAATTGCCCTTAGTCTACCGGTTTTGCACCCCGCCTTGGGGCGCTTGTTACTCGATGGTCAGCGGCCCGACCATACCGGCTTGATAGTGCCCCGGCACGTTGCAGGCAAACTCGATAGGCGCGGACTTGCGGAAGGTCCAGGTCAACTCGGCACGCTGGCCGGGCTGGACCAGCACGGTATTGCCTGCCCCGTGAGCATGCGCATCCATGTTCATCTGACCGTGATCCATGCCCTCATGGTTCATGCCGGCGGTGAACAGCTTGCCCTGCATCGCCACCATCTCCTTCTGGTGCTCGACATGCATGGCCTTGTCACCCAGGTTGAACTCGTGGGGCAGCTTGCCTTCGTTGATCAGCACGAAGCGCACGGTTTCGCCAGCCTTGACCTTGAGGCTCTTGGGCTCGAAGGCGATATCCTTGAGCACCACCTCGACGGTACGGCTGGCCTTGGCCGCTGGAGCTGGCTCACCGAAGGCGAAGGTCTTCGACTCGTCGGCGAAGGTGGGCAGGCTGAGCAGCGCGAGCGCGGCGGCGACAAACAGGTGTTTCATCAGTGGCTCCGAAGGGTGCGGGGAGAATGTGGTCATTCTCGAAAAGGCTGGCTGGCAACTGGCTGACGGGAAGATTACAACTTTGTCAGCTTGGGCGAGGCGGCGGATCGTCACGTATGATTTCAGGCACCATCCTTGGGGGGCGGGTTTACCCGCGAATGCTGCCGTGAATGCCCCAACATTTTTCGCGGATGAATCCGCTCCTACAAGGCTCGCGTGAACTTCCGGAATTGTGAACGCCCATGAAACTACTGATCGTCGAAGACCAGGCCAAGACTGGCCAATACCTGTGCCAGGGCCTGAGCGAGGCCGGTTTCGCCACGGAACTGGCCACCGACGGCGACACCGGCCAGCACCTGGCGCTGACCGGGGACCACGACCTGTTGATCCTCGACGTTATGTTGCCGGGGCGCAACGGCTGGCAGATTCTCCAGGCCGTACGCCAGGCCGGGCTGGATACACCCGTGCTGTTCCTCACCGCCCGCGACGCCGTCGAGGACCGCGTGCACGGCCTCGAGCTGGGGGCCGACGACTATCTGGTCAAGCCATTCGCCTTCTCTGAACTGCTGGCACGGGTGCGCAGCCTGCTGCGCCGAGGCGCCAACGCCAGCCAGGACACCAACCTGGCGCTCGCCGACCTGCGCCTGGACCTGATCCGCCGCCGCGCCGAGCGCAGCGGCCAACGCATCGACCTGACCGCCAAGGAGTTCGCCCTGCTCGAACTGCTGCTGCGCCGCCAGGGCGAAGTGCTGCCCAAGTCGCTGATCGCCTCGCAGGTGTGGGACATGAATTTCGACAGCGACACCAACGTGATCGAAGTGGCCATCCGCCGCCTGCGCCTGAAGATCGACGACAGCCATCCGACCAAGCTGATCCACACCGTGCGCGGCATGGGCTACGTGCTCGAGGAGCGCCAGGACTGATGCGCCGCCTGTCCCTCGGTGGCCGCCTGGCCCTGCTGTTCGCCGCCTGTACCGCGACCGTTTCGCTGACAGCCGGACTGCTGTTCAACCGCGCCAGCGAACGTCACTTCGTCGAGCTCGACCAGCAACTGCTCAGCGGCCGCCTGTCACTGATGCGCAGCCTGCTCGACGGCGTGGTCACCCCTGAACAACTGAGCGCACGCCTGCCTGATCTGAGCAACGAACTGAGCCATCAGTCCGACCTGGCCCTGCGCGTACGCGGCATCGATGGCACGATCTGGTTCGACAGCCGCGAAGGCCTGCCGGACGACCTGCGCCAGGCCGGCCTGGCCACCCTGCATGCCAGCGGCGTCGACTACCGCAGCCTGAGCGTCCCGCTCAGCGATAACCAACCTGCGTCACCGCAGCTCACCCTGTTCCTCGACATCACCCACCATCAGCATTTCCTCCAAGGCATGCAGCGCCTGATCTGGCTCACCGTGGGCTTGTCGGCCTTGGCCACCGCACTGCTGGGCGCCTGGGCCGCACGCCGGGGCCTGAAGCCGTTGCGACGGATGGGCAAGGTCGCCGCCAGCGTCAATGCCCGGTCGCTGACCACTCGCCTGCCTGTGGCACAGATGCCCGAAGAACTGGCGGAGCTGGCGAGCACGGTCAATGCCATGCTGCAGCGCCTGGACGACGCCTTCCAGCGCCTGTCGGCATTTTCCGCCGACATCGCCCACGAATTGCGTACGCCGCTGTCCAATCTGCTCACGCACACCCAGGTCACCCTCACTCGCCCGCGCAGCCTCGAGGAATACCGCGAGGCCCTGCATGGCAACCTGGAGGAACTGCAGTGGATGGCCCAGCTGGTCAACGACATGCTTTATCTGGCCAAGGCCGATCACGGTTTGCTGATGCCCAATCGCCAGCCGCTGGACCTGGCCGTGGAAGTCGATGCGCTGCTGGAGTACTACGCCCCGCTGGCCGAGGAAGCCGAGGTGCGGCTGTCACGCGCGGGCGAAGCGCGCACCGAAGGGGACAGGCACATGCTGCGCCGGGCCCTGTCCAACCTGCTGGATAACGCATTGCGCTTCACACCGGCCGGCGGTGAGATCCGCGTGACACTGGAGCCAGGATTATGCGTCAGCGTGACCAATACCGGGCCGGCCATTGCCCCACACCTGCTGGAGCGGCTGTTTGACCGGTTCTATCGCGCGGATCCGGCTCGCCAGGAAGGCAACAGCGAACACGCCGGACTGGGGCTTGCGATCACCCGCTCGATCGTGCAGGCGCATGGGGGAAGCATCAGGGCGAAGTGTGAGAATGGCTGGACGTGGTTCGTGATCGAGCTGCCTGAACGGCAGTGAAAAGGGGCCGCTTTGCGGCCCATCGCCAGCAAGGTTGGCTCCTACCAGCGCACACAGCGCCTGTAGGAGCCAGCCTTGCTGGCGAATTGCGCTACTCGTAGCGCAAGGCCATCGCCGGTTCGATCTGCGAGGCCCGGTAGGCCGGGTAGATGGTCGCCAGGAAGCTCATTACCAAACCCGCCACGCAGATGATTGCCACGTCGCCCCACTGCAATTCGGACGGCAGGCTGCTGATGAAGTAGATGTCGGACGTGAAGATGTGCTGGCCACTGACCCGCTCGACCCAACCGACGATGGCGCTGACGTTGAACGCAGCGACCACCCCCAATACGCCACCGATCAGCGTGCCGACGATACCGATCAAGCTGCCCTGGACCATGAACGTGCCCATGATCTGCGCCGGCGTGGCGCCGATGGTGCGCAGGATGGCGATGTCCGCGCCTTTGTCGTTCACCACCATCACCAGGGTGGCGATGATGTTGAACGCCGCCACCGCGATGATCATCATCAACAGCAGACCGATCATGGTCTTTTCCATCTTCATCGCGCTGAACAGGCTGCCCTGGGTGTGCGACCAATCATCGGCGCGGTAACCCTCGCCCAGGCCAGCGGCGATCGCTTTCGACACCTGTGGCGCGGCATACAGATCTTGCAGCTTCAGACGCACGCCCTGCACCTGGCCCGGCGCCCAACGCTGCATCTCACCGGCATCGGCGACATGGATGTAGGCCTGGGAGCCATCCAGCTCGGCACCGACCTTGAAGATGCCGACCACCGTCAAACGCTGCATGCGTGGGGTGATGCCGCCGGGTTCCTTGCTGATCTCGGGGACGATCAGGGTCAGCTTGTCGCCGGTGTTCAGGCGGAAGCGTCGGGCCGTCAGCTCACCGATGACCACGCCGTACTCGCCAGGCACGAGGTCCTGCAAGCTACCTTGGACGATATGCTGGGTGACGATGGAGACCTTGCCCTCTTCGGCCGGGTCGATACCCGCCACCTGAATCGGCTGCATGGCACCTTTGTACGACAGCATGCCTTCCAGTTCGGTAAGCGGCGCGGCGGCCAGCACCGCCGGGTTGCCTTCGGCGGCACTGGCCACCTGGCGCCAGTCGTCCAGCGGCTGCACGCCGAGGATGCTGGCGTGGGGCACCAGGCCCAGCACGCGCGAGCTCATCTCGCGCTGGAAGCCGTTCATCACCGACAGCACCACGATCATCGCCAGCACGCCGAGCGACAGGCCGATCATCGAGGTCATCGAGATGAACGAGATGAAATGGTTGCGGCGCTTGGCACGGGTGTAACGAGCACCGATGAACAAGGGCAAGGGTCTGAACATGAACGGCAACACCTAAGAAGAAAGTGAACCGGGGCGCGCTTCATGGCGCCCCGCGCAAGCGACTCAGATCGCCACCAGGTGCCCGTCTTCCAGGCGCAGCACACGGTCCATCTGGCGCGCCAGGTTGAGGTCGTGGGTGACCACCAGGAACGCGGTCTGCGAGTGGCTGGACAGCTCCTGCATCAGTTCCTGGATGCCCTGGGCGGTGTGGTGGTCGAGGTTGCCAGTTGGCTCGTCGAGCATCACCAGGCCCGGGCGGTTGACCAGGGCGCGGGCGATCGCCACGCGCTGGCGCTCACCACCGGACAGCTCGGCCGGCTTGTGATTCAGCCGATGGCCCAGGCCAACCCGCTTGAGCAGCGCCTCGGCGCGCTCGCGGGCCTCTGGAATAGGCGTCTTGCCAATCAGCAGGGGCATGCAGGCGTTTTCCAGGGCGGTGAACTCCGGCAGCAGGTGGTGGAACTGGTAGACGAAGCCCAGCGCGCGGTTGCGCAGCAGCCCACGCGCCCGCTCGCCCAGCGCCGACAGTTCTTCGCCGGCCAGCCAGACGCTGCCTTGGGTCGGTGTATCCAGGCCACCCAGCAGGTTGAGCAAGGTACTCTTGCCCGAGCCGGAGCTGCCGACGATGGCCACCCGCTCGCCCGGCTGCAGTTCCAGGTTCAACCCGGACAGCACCTGCACCGACTCCGGGCCCTCTTCGTAGCTCTTGCCCAGGTTGCGGCAACTCAACACGGCTTTATCACTCATGCGCGACTCACTCATAACGTAGCGCCTCTGCAGGCTGGGTGCGCGAGGCGCGCCAGGCCGGGTACAGGGTGGCGAAGAAACTCAGGACCAGCGCCGCGCCGCAGACCATCCACACGTCCTGGGCCTGGAGTTGCGAGGGCAGGTAATCGATGAAATACACGTCGGCGTTGAGGAACTTGTGCCCGATCAGCGTCTCGATGCCGGCGATCGCCGCGCTCACATTGAGCGCGCCGAAAATGCCCAGCACGGCGCCGACCAGGGTGCCGACCACGCCGATCACCGTGCCCTGGACCATGAAGATGGCCATGATCTGCGCGGGGGTCGCGCCCAGGGTGCGGAGGATGGCGATGTCGCCACGCTTGTCGTTGACCACCATCACCAGGGTGGAAATGATGTTGAACGCCGCCACCGCCACGATCAGCAGCAACAGCAGGCCGATCATGGACTTCTCCATGCGAATCGCCTGGTACAGGTTGCCGTGGGTGCGGGTCCAGTCACGTGGGTAGAACTGCTGCTCGCCCAGCTGCTGGGCGATGTCCCAGGCCGCGCGCGGCGCCTGGAACAGGTCGTCGAACTTCAGGCGCAGGCCCTGGACTTGATCCGCTTTCCAGCGGTGCAGGCGCGACAGGTCGGAGAGGTTGGTCAACCCAAGATAGCCGTCGATCTCGCCGGCACCGACGTGGAAGGTGCCGACCACGGTGAAGCGCTTCATGCGCGGGAACATGCCGGCCGGGGTGACACTGACCTCCGGGGCGACGAAGGTCAGCTTGTCGCCGACAGCCACGCCCAGCTTCTGCGCGGCCTTGTCGCCGATCATGATGCCCCACTCGCCCGGCGCCAGCTTGTCAAGGCTGCCGTCGAGCACGAACTTGTCGATGATCGACACCTCGCGCTCGCGGGCCGGGTCGACGCCGTTGAGCAGCACCTTCTGCACCTTGCCCTCGTGCGTCAGCAAACCCTGCATCTGGGTGAACGGCGCAACCGCCAGCACCTGCGGATTCTGCTTTACTTTAGAGGCGAGGGCCTGCCAGTCATCGATGGGCTGGCCGGTTTCCAGGGTGGCATGAGGGATCATCCCCAGCACGCGGGTACGCATCTCGTGGTCGAAACCGTTCATTACCGAGAGCACCACGATCATCACCACCACGCCCAGGGCGAGGCCGATCATCGAGGTGAGCGAAATGAACGAGACGAAGTGATTGCGACGCTTGGCACGGGTGTAGCGCGTACCAATGAATACGAAAAGAGGTCTGAACATGTCGGGGCTTGTTCGGATGAAAGGGAACGTCCTTGTGGCGAGGCGCCTACGGCGGCTTTACACTCGGACAACCGCCGTAACCTTGGGTTCGCCATGACGACATTAGACGAAGAA
>NZ_JARPQB010000044.1 GCF_029478665.1 Pseudomonas entomophila | reverse complement strand
CAAGGTCTGGGCGGCTTCGGGGCGGGGGGGGCCGGTGTGCGTGGGTGGGAGTTCTTTGGCCATGAGCACGGAGCGGTTCTCGACGATAGGCGTGCGGCCACGGTCAGGCCCGCCACGCGGGCGATATGTCGAGTTTGAGCTTTGTGCGAAGGGTAAGTTCCGGTCGGCACGCGCCATTGCGGAGCGTGCCGATCAACGGCGGTCAGGCCGTGGCAGGGCGCAACGAGTAGGTTTTGAGCTGGGCGGCGAAGTCGCGCAGCGAATGGATACCGCTGGCTTCCGCCTCGTGTACCCACTCCTTCATGGCAGCGAGCATGTCGTGACCGTTGGCACTGGTGCGCGCCCAGATCTGCTGCAGCGCCAGGCGCTTTTCGTAGATGGTCTTGAGGGCCTGACTGTGGGCGAGCATGGATTCGATGCGCACGTGATGGCGGTCTTGCAGCAGGCTGGTTTCGCGCGAGAGCAGGCGTTTGGCGCGGCGGAAGCGATGGCGTACCGATGCGTCGACCTTGTCCAGCTCCTGTTTCACCAGTGGGGCAATCACCAGCTTGCGGTACTGAGCCATGATCTGGAAGCGGTTATTGAGGATGGCCATGGCGGTGTCCATGTCCAGCGAGGCCTTGCCCTCGACCCGGTGGGCGATGGGCGCGACCCGCTGCACCTTGGCCAGGCGCAGCAGGCTCAGCAGGCGGATCCACATCCAGCCCATGTCGAATTCCCAGCGGCGCACCGAGAGTTTTGCCGAGTTGGGGTAGGTGTGGTGGTTGTTGTGCAGCTCCTCGCCGCCAATGATGATGCCCCAGGGCACCAGGTTGGTGGCCGCGTCGCGGCATTCGAAGTTGCGATAGCCCACCGCGTGACCCAGGCCGTTGACCACGCCGGCGGCCCAGAATGGAATCCACATCATCTGGATGGCCCAGATGGTGATGCCGATGGTGCCGAACAGCAGCAGGTCGATGACCGCCATCAGGGCGATGCCGCCAAGCTTGTAGCGGGTGTAGAGGTTGCGCTCGATCCAGTCATCGGGGCAGTTCTTGCCGTAGATGCGCAGTGTCTCTTCGTTGCGTGCTTCTTCGCGGTACAGCTCCGCGCCCTTGCGCAGCACGGTGCCCAGGCCCTTGTGCACCGGGCTGTGCGGGTCGTCCGGGGTTTCGCACTTGGCGTGGTGCTTGCGGTGGATGGCGGTCCACTCGCGGGTGTTCTGCGCGGTGGTGAGCCACAGCCAGAAGCGGAAGAAATGCTTGAGGCCCGCGTTCAGCTCCAGGGCTCGGTGGGCCGAGTAGCGGTGCAGGTAGATGGTGACGCTGACGATGGTCAGGTGAGTCATCAGCAAGGTGACCGCGACCAGTTGCCAGGCCGACAGGTCGAGCAGACCGTAGTACCACATAACGGGGAATACCCTCGAAAACACAGGGGGAACAGCGCTCGCATTATCCCTTGGCGGGGAAATAAAACCAGTCGCCCTTTTTGATAGGAAGTCACAGGGTGTTTCAGCCCCTATAATGCCCCTTCCTTTTTCATGGGCTAATCCACCCGACATGTCTGTTTCCGTTCGCGACGCCTTGCGCATGGCCGGGCTCTATGTGGTGCTTTCGATCCTCTGGCTGGCGCTGTCCGAGCTGGTCCTGCATGGCATGACCGAGGACCCGTTGGCGCTGACCGTGGGGCGGCAGATCAATGTCGTGGTATGGGTGCTGCTCAGTGCCTTGCTGATCTTCGTCTCGCGTGCCCGTCTGCTGAACTTCATCGGTATCGGCGCCCGTCTGCGCAGCGAGGACCGCGAACGCCTGCGCATGGCCGCCGCGGTGTTCGACAGCACCCTGGAGGGTGTGCTGGTGACGGATCGCAGCGGCCTGATCGTGCACGTCAATCGTGCCTTCATGCGCATCACCGGGTACCAGCAGGACGAGGTGGTCGGCCAGCGGCCGAGCAAGTTCAAGTCGGGCCGCCATGGCGCGCCGTTCTACCAGCAGATCTACGCCGCGCTGGCGGAAAAGGGCGAGTGGAGCGGGGAAATCTGGAACCGTCGCAAAAGTGGTGAGATCTACCCGCAATGGCAGACGATCTGTGCTATTCGCGACGACAGCGGCGAGCTCAGCCACTATGTGGCGGTGTTCAGCGATATCAGTGCGATCAAGCACACGGAAGAGGAACTGGCCTACCTCGCCCACCACGACCCGCTCACCGGCTTGCCCAATCGCCTGCTGTTCAACGACCGTGTCGAGCAGGCACTGGCTGCAGCCCAAGCCAACAAGCGTGGCTGCGCCCTGCTGCTGCTCGACCTGGATCACTTCCAGAGCATCAACGACGGCCTTGGCCATACCATCGGCGACCAGTTGCTCAAACAGGTCGGCGAGCGCCTGCGTGAAGTGCTGGGCAACGGCGTGACCCTGGCCCGCCTGGGCGGTGACGAGTTCGGGGTGCTGGCGGAGAACTGCCAGCAAGTCGGCCAGGCCGGCAAGCTGGCGCAGACCATCATCGAGCGGCTGAAAGAACCGTTCAGCTTCGACGGCAACCGGCTGTTTATCAGTGCCAGCATTGGCATCAGCCTGTTCCCCAGCGACGCGCTGAGTGCCGAGCAATTACTGCGCAATGCCGACTCGGCGCTGTTCAAGGCCAAGGGCAATGGCCGGGCCTGCTACGCGCTGTACACCGAAGAGCTCACCGCCCATGCCCAGCAGCGGGTCGAGACCGCCGGCGAGTTGCGCCGGGCGCTGGAGCAGCAAGAGCTGCGGGTGTTCTTCCAGCCGGTGCATGACTTGTTCACCTCGAGGATGATCGGCGTGGAGACGCTGGTACGCTGGCAGCACCCCACGCGTGGGCTGGTCCCGCCAGGGGAGTTCATCCCCATCGCCGAGCGCACCGGGCTGATTGCCGAGATCGATGCCTGGGTGCTGGGGCAGGCCTGCCGGCAGATGGTGCAGTGGCAGACCGAGGGGCGGGTGCTGGAGTTCGTCGCGGTGAACATCTCCAGCCGGCTGTTCAATCAGCGCGAGCTGTACCGGCAGGTGGCCGATGTGCTGCACGACACCGGCCTGGACCCGGCCCTGCTGGAACTCGAGGTCACCGAGAGCGCAGTGATGGAGGACCCGGAGGTGGCGCTGGAGCAGATGCACCGGCTGCGCGAACTGGGGCTGAACCTGGCCATTGATGACTTCGGTACGGGCTACTCGTCGCTGCTGCGGCTCAAGCGCCTGCCGGTGCAGAAATTGAAGATCGACCAGGGCTTCGTTGCCGGGTTGCCCCATGACGACGATGACATCGCCATCGTGCGGGTGATCATCGCCCTGGCGCGCAGCATGGGCATGCAGGTGCACGCCGAGGGGATCGAACAGGCCGAGCAGGCGCGGTTCCTGTTGGAGCAGCAGTGCCAGATGGGGCAGGGGTACTGGTTTGGCAGGCCGGTGCCGGCTCAGGAATTGCGCTGGGTGTAGGAGCGGCCTTATGCCGCGAAAGGGCCGCAGGGCGGCCCTACTATTCTCCTGGCAGCAAGACAATTGGGGCCGCTGCGCGACCCCTTCGCGGCACAAGGCCGCTCCTACATGGCGAATGGCTCAACGCTTGTTCAAGCCTTTCGCCAGGCGATCCCCGCCTAGCTGGATCAGCGCCACCAACGCCACCAGCATCACGATCACGGTCAGCATGATCTGGCTGTCGAAGCGCTGGTAGCCATACCGATAGGCAATGTCTCCCAATCCCCCGGCACCGATCGCCCCGGCCATGGCCGACGAGTTGATCAGCGTCACCAGGGTGATGGTGAAGCCGCCGACGATGCCCGGCAGCGCTTCGGGCAGCAGCACGTGCCAGACGATGTGCCAGCGCCGGCAGCCCATGGCCTGCGCCGCCTCGATCAGGCCATGGTCCACCTCGCGCAGGCTCACCTCGGCAATCCGCGCGAAGAACGGTGTCGCCGCGATGGTCAATGGCACCACCGCTGCCCACACGCCATAGGTGGTGCCGACCACCAGGCGGGTGAAGGGGATCAGCGCGACCATCAGGATCAGGAACGGGATCGAGCGGAACAGGTTGACGATGGCGCCCAGCACCCGGTTGAGCGCGGGGGTCTCGAAGACCCCGCCCTTGTCGCTGGTGACCAGCAGCACCGCCATCGGCACGCCGACGAGCAGCGCGACCAGCGACGACACGCCGACCATCAGCAAGGTGTCGAGCAAGCCTTGCAGCAAACGCTCAATCCACATGGCCCAGCACCTCCACGTCCGCGGCCCAGCGACGGGCGCGCTCCAACAGTTGACGGGTATCCAGCGGCGAGCCGCGTACGGACAGGATCAGTTGCCCCACGGCATGCTCGCCGATGGTCTCGATGCCGCCCTGCAGCAGGCGCACCCGCCCACCCAGGTCAGCGAACAGGGCGCTCAGTTCCGGCTCGCCGACCAGGCCGAGCTTGAGTACCACGGCCGCATCACGGCTGGCCGGGCTGGCGCGCAGGCTGGCTTGCAATGCGTCGGGGAGCCGCGCCTGCAATGGCGCCAGCAGCGTGCGAGTAACCTCATGGCGCGGCGCGCCGAACACCTGCCAGACCTCGCCCTGCTCGACCACCTCGCCACGTTCGAGCACCACCACGCGGTGGCAGATATCGCGGATCACCGCCATCTCGTGGGTGATCAGCACCACGGTCAGGCCCAGGCGCCGGTTGATGTCGCGCAGCAGTTCGAGGATCGAGGCGGTGGTCTCCGGGTCCAGCGCCGAAGTGGCCTCATCGCACAGCAGAATCTCAGGGTCGTGCACCAGCGCCCGGGCGATGCCGACCCGCTGCTTTTGCCCACCCGACAGTTGCGCCGGGTAGACGTGGTGCTTCTCCGAAAGCCCGACCAGCTCCAGCAGCTCGCGTACTTTGCGCTGCCGCTCGGCCTTGGCCACGCCGGCGACCTTCAGCGGCAGCTCGACGTTCTGCCACACGGTCTTGGCCGACATCAGGTTGAAGTGCTGGAAGATCATGCCGATGCGCCGCCGCAGGGCCACCAGGCGGTCCTCGTCGAACGGCGCGATATCCACCTGGTCGATCAGCACCCGGCCCTGGCTGGGCTGCTCCAGGCGGTTGATGGTGCGCAGCAGCGACGACTTGCCGGCGCCGCTGCGGCCGATGATGCCGAAGATCTCACCGCGGCGGATGTTCAGGTCGATGCCGTGCAACGCTGGCTGGGCCTGGCCCGGGTAGGTCTTGCCCAGGCCGATGAAGCGCACGTGGGCCTGGTTCACGTCCGGGCGCAGGGCCTGCTCCGTGGCCTTGTGCGGTTCGACGGGTGGGACGGGCGCCCTGAGGGCGCTGGCCTGGGCCATGTCAGCCTTCCCAACCGGCCTGGTAGAGCGTGCCGTGAGCCTTGTCCAGGGCGGCGCGCACGGCGGGCGAGTGCTGGTAGATGTCGACGAACTTGGCCAGGCGCGGGTCGTTCTTCTCCTGCGGGCGGATCACGAACTGGATCACGTATTCCTTGTTCTCCAGGCCGTCGAACAGCAGCGCCGAGGTGGCGTCGAAGCTGTTGGCCAGGCGGATGTAGGCCGGGTAGCCCTGGACCAGGTCGGCGTCGTCATAGGCGCGCACCAGCTGTACCGCCTCGACCTGGAGAATCTTGATCTTCTTGGGGTTGGCGACGATGTCATCCTCGGTGGCCTTGTAGCCCACGCCCGGCTTGAGGGTGATCAACCCGGCCTTGGCCAGCAACTGCAGGCCTCGGCCACTGTTGATCGGGTCGTTGGCGATGGCCACGCTGGCGCCCTCGGGCAGCTCGGCGAAGCTTTTGTAGCGCTTCGAGTAGAGGCCGACGTTGTTGATGATCCCCGGCGCGTAGGGCACCAGGTTGAAACCGGCGGCGGCCTTGGCATTCTCCAGGAAGGGGATGTGCTGGAAGTAGTTCACGTCGATGTCGCCGCTGTTGAGGCTGACGTTCGGTGCGATCCAGTCGCTGAACTCGATCAGCTTCACTTCCAGCCCTTGTTTGTGGGCCTCTTCCACGGCGGCTTCCAGCGGGATGGCGAAGGCGGCGGTGGTGCCGATCTTCAACGGCTCGGCGGCGAAGGCGGCGGCGGACAGGCCGAGGCCCAGGGCGATGGCCGCGACGGGCCGGAACAGTTTCTCAAGCATGGTGCAGGGCTCCAGTCGGGGCAGGGACAGGTGGGTTGCGGTAGGTGGCGCCGGGGTGGTCGGCGGGCAGGTGGGCGTGGGGTGTGGCGAACAGCTTCTGGCGCAGGCTGCCCTCGGCGTAGGCAGTCTTGTAGCGGCCGCGGCGCTGCAGTTCGGGGATCACCAGGTCGATGAAGTCCTCGTAGCTTTCCGGGGTGACGGTGCGCGCCAGGTTGAAGCCGTCCAGGCCGGTTTCGTCGATCCAGGCGATCAGTTGCTCGGCCACTTGTTCCGGGGCGCCGACCAGGGTTACGTAGCGCCCGCCCAGGGCGTGTTGTTCGAGCAGGCGGCGGCGGGTCCACGCGTTGTCCTGCAACTGGCGGGTGGCGGATTGGATGGCGTTGCCCTTGGCGAAGCCGATGGGTTCGTCCAGTTCATAGCGCGAGAAGTCGATGCCGGTGGAACTGGCGAAGTGCGCCACACCCGCTTCGGCGCTGGCGTGGCGCAGGTACTCGGCGTGCTTGGCGCGGGCCTGCTCCTCGGTCGGGGCGACGATCACGGTGAGGCCCATGAACACCTTCACCGCCTGGGGATCGCGCCCGGCCGCCTTGGCCGCTGCGCGCACCTTGTCGACCTGGGCGCGGGTGGACGGCTTGTCCTGGCCGCTGATGAATACGCATTCGGCATGGTTGCCGGCGAACGCCAGGCCGCGCGCCGAACTGCCGGCCTGGAACAGTACCGGGGTACGCTGGGGCGAGGGTTCGCACAGGTGGTAGCCCTCGACCTTGTAGAACTCGCCGTGGTGCTCGACCTTGCGCACCTTGTCCGGGCGCGCATACACGCGTTGCTCGCGGTCGGCGACCACGGCGTCGTCGTCCCAGCTGCCTTCGAGCAGCTTGTACAGCACCTGCAGGTACTCGTCGGCCTGGTCGTAGCGGCGGTCGTGCTCGGGCTGTTGCTCAAGGCCCATGGCCCGGGCGGCGCTGTCGAGGTAGCCGGTGACGATGTTCCAGCCGACCCGGCCGTTGCTCAGGTGGTCGAGGGTGGAGAGGCGCCGGGCGAACAGGTAGGGCGCCTCGTAGGTCAGGTTGGCGGTGAGGCCGAAACCCAAGTGCCTGGTCACCGCGGCCATCGCCGAGACCAGCAGCAGCGGGTCGTTGACCGGCAGTTGGATGGCCTCCTTCAGCGGCACGTCCACCGACTGCCCGTAGACGTCGTAGGTGCCGACGATGTCGGCGATGAACAGGCCGTCGAACAGCCCGCGCTCCAGCAGGCGGGCGAGGTCGGTCCAGTATTCCAAGGTCTTGTACTGGGTCGAGGTGTCCCGTGGGTGGGTCCACAGGCCATGGTTGATGTGCCCGATGCAGTTCATGTTGAAGGCATTGAGCAGGATCTGGCGGGCCATCAGATGGTCCCCCGGCGTGGTGGCTTCTCGTCGTTGAGGTAGTAGTTGCCGATGGCGTGGTACTTCCAGCGCACCGGGTCGTGCAGGGTGTGCACCCGGGCGTTGCGCCAGTGGCGGTCGAGGTTGTGCTCGGCCAGGGTGGCCTGGCTGCCGGCCAGCTCGAACAGGGTGGTGCCTGCGGCGAGCGAGATCTCGGTGCTGATCGCCCGGGCCTCGGCCACGGCGATGGAGGCCGCGGCCAGGGTTTCGGCGTTGCTGTCGGCCTGGGCGATGTCGAGGATTTCGCCGGCGCGCTCCAGCAGGGCCTCGGTGGCATGCAGGCGGATCGCCAGGTGGCCGAAGCTCTTCAGGGTAAGCGGGTCGTCACTGGCCTTGTCGAGGCCGGAGTCGATCCACGGCCGGCTGCGGGTGCGCACGAAGTGCAGGGCGTCCTCGAAGGCGGCGCGGGCGATGCCGGTGTCGATGGCGGCGTGGAGAATCTGCGCCAGCGGGCCGACCGTGGTCGGGCGATCGAAGGCGCTCTGGAATGGCACTACGTCCTCGGCGCGGACGGCCACGTTGGTGAACACCACCGAACCGCTGCCGGTAGTGCGCTGGCCGAAGCCGCTCCAGTCGTCGATCACCTCGATGCCCGGGGTGTCGGCGGGCACGAAGGCCAGGTGTGAAACACCGTGTTCGTCGATCACTAGGGTCGGGATGCGTTGGGCGTAAAGGGCGCCGGTGCAGTAGAACTTGCGACCATCGATGCGGAAATGATCGCCGTCGCGGGTCAGCCGAGTGGTGCGCTCATGGGCGTTCTTGGTACCGATCTCGGCCAGGGCGTTGCCGAATCGGCGACCGGCGAGGACTTCCGCGTACAGGCGTTTCTGTTGGTCCGGGGTGCCGTTCACCCGCAGCACTTCCAGGGCATAGAAGTGGTTCTGCGGGATCTGCCCGATCGAGGCGTCGGCCTGGGCGATGCGGGCAATGACCTTGGCCAGGGTGGCGCTGGATACACCAGCACCACCATAGGCCTTGGGCACGCTGATGCCCCACAGGCCGGTCTGCACGAAATGGTCGAGTTCGGCGTGGGGCAGGCGGCGTTCGCGGTCACGCGCGGCGCTGTCGTGGCGCAGTGATTGGGCGATTTCTTCGGCGACGGCCAGGGCTTGGGCGTCGCTGGTGATGAGGGATGCAGTCATGGTGCTCTCCGCAGGGGCTGTTCGCCGGCAAGCCGGCTCCTACGGAGATTGCGTAGGGGCCGGTTTGCTGGCGAAGGGCCTTGAATCAGATCCAGGAATGGCGGGCAGGCAGGGTGCCGTTGAGGTAGTAGGCGCCGACGGCGTGGTATTTCCAGCGCACCGGGTCGTGCAGGGTGTGCACCCGGGCGTTGCGCCAGTGCCGGTCGAGGTTGAACTCGGCCAGGCTGGCGCGGCTGCCGGCCAGCTCGAAGAGTTTCTCGCTGGCCTGCAGCGAGATCTCGGTGGTGAGCACCTTGGCTTCGGCCACGGCGATCGATGCCCGCGCGGCGGCGGCATCGTCGACGGGCCCGGCGTTGACCTCGTCGAGCACCTTCGCGGCCTTGCGCAGCAGCGCTTCGGCGGCGTGCAGGTCGAGCTTGAGGCGGCCGATGTCGGCGATCACATAGGGGTCGTCGCTGTTGCGCTCGACCTTGGCTTCGATCCACGGCCGCGATTTCTCGCGCACGAACTGGATCGCGTCGTCGATGGCCGCCTCGGCGATGCCAGCGTCGATGGCGGCCTGGATCAGTTGCGAGGCCGCGCCCTGGGTGCTGGGTTGCTCCCGATGGCGCCAGTTGTCGATGACCAGGTCGGCGTCCACCGGCACCTGGTCGAGCAGCACGGTGCCGCTGGCGGTGGTGCGCTGGCCGAAGCCGGACCAGTCGTCGACGATGCGCAACCCTGGGCTGCCCCGGCGAACCAACGCCAGGCGCTGGCGCCCCTCGTCGTCCAGGGCCTTGACCGCCACCCAGTGGGCGTACAGGGCGCCGGTGGAGTAGAACTTCTCGCCGCTGAGGCGATAGCCATCGCCGTCGCGGGTGATGCGCGCCTTGAGTGTGAGCGTGTCCTTGGTGCCACGTTCGGGGCCGGCATTGCCGATGCGCCAGCCGTCGAGCACGGCGCGGAAGACCGCTTCCTGCTGGGCTTCGGTGGCCGTCAGGCGCACCAGCTGGAGGATGCCGAACTGGTTCTGCGGAATCTGCCCCAGCGCAGGGTCGGCGGCGCTGATCAGGCGGAAGACTTCGGCGATGGTCTCGAAGGACACTTCTGGGCCGCCGAAGGCCTTGGGCACGCTGATGCTGCCCAGGCCGCTGCGGGTGAACTGTTCGATCTCGGCCCATGGCAGCTTGCGCTGCTGGTCACGGCGGGCGGCCTGTTGGCGGGCCACCTGGGCCAGCTCGCGGGCGGCTTGCAGGGCCTCCTCGTCATTGCGCAGCACCTTGGCCGGCAGCAACAGGGGCGAGCTGTCGATATCGCTGTGGAATTGGGTAGTTGGCTGGCTGGACATCAGTACCGCTCCTTGGCTGCACTCAATGCCCTGGCGTTGGCCACTGGGGTGATTGTGTTCCTGACCATTCCTTACCTCACAAAGTTGAATGTGCCGCCTCAGCTGATGGCGACAGACGTTTGCTGGTCCGGTGGTCCGGTGGATATACCCTATTCGTTTATAAAAATTTTATGAACTAACTCTTTGGAATATATATAGAAGTCGGAATCGGCTTCGGGATGTGCGAAAGCATTCGCGGGTAAACCCGCTCCTACAGGTTCAGCAACGATCCTGTAGGAGCGGGTTTACCCGCGAAGAAGACAACGCCGGATTTCAGTCCTGCGCAGCGGTGGTCCCGAGGAACTTGCGGAGGAACTGCCGGGTGCGCTCTTCCTTTGGGTTGGCGAACAGCGCCTTGGCCTCACCCTGTTCGACGATCACGCCCTTGTCGAAGAAGATCACCCGGTTGGCCACGTCACGGGCGAAGCTCATCTCGTGGGTGACGATGATCATCGTGCGTTTCTCCTCGGCCAGGCCGCGAATGGTCGCCAACACCTCACCCACCAGTTCGGGGTCGAGCGCCGAGGTGGGTTCGTCGAAGAGGATCACCTCTGGCTCCATGGCCAGGGCACGGGCGATGGCCACCCGTTGCTGCTGGCCACCGGACAGCCGCCGGGGGTAGGCGTCTTCCTTGCCCGCCAGGCCGACCTTGGCCAGCAGGCGCCTGCCCAGCTCGATGGCCTGCTCGCGGGGCGTCTTCTTGACGATCACCGGCCCTTCGATGACGTTGTCCAGGGCAGTGCGGTGGGGGAACAGGTTGAAGTTCTGGAACACGAACCCGGCCTGCTGGCGCAGGCGGCGGATCGCGCTTTGCTGGCTGCCCAGCGGGCGGCCGGCATCGATGGTGATGTCGCCGATCTGGATACGCCCGGCATCGGGGGTTTCCAGCAGGTTGAGGCAGCGCAGGAAGGTGGTCTTGCCCGAGCCGCTGGGGCCGATGATGGCCACCACTTCGCCGGGTTGCACGGTCAGGTCGATGCCGTTGAGCACGGTCTGGCCCTTGAACCGTTTGGTCAGGCCCTCTACTACGATCATCTCAGTGCTCCTGGTCGTGCTGGTTGACCCGCGCTTCCATGCGGTTCTGGAAGTGCGCCAGGATGCTGCAGAGGATCCAGTAGACCACCGCGACAGCCAGGTACATGGTGAAGACTTCGAAGGTCCGGGCGGTGATCAGCTGCGCCTGGCGGAACAGCTCGGGCACCTGGATGGTCGCCGCCAGGGCGGTATCCTTGACCAGCGAGATGAAGCTGTTACCGAGGGGCGGCAGCGCGGTGCGCAAGGCCTGCGGCAGGATCGCCCGGCGCATGGCCTGGGTGCGGGTCATGCCGATGCTGGCCGCGGCTTCCCACTGGCCACGGTCGATCGAGGATATCGCGGCGCGGAGAATTTCGCAGATGTACGCCGCCATGTTCAGCGACAGGCCGATCAGCGACGCCGGGATCGGGTCGAGCTCGATACCGATCTGTGGCAGGCCGAAATAGATCACGAACAGCTGCACCAGCAGCGGCGTGCCCCGGAAGAACGACACATAGATGCGCGCCAGCCAGTCCAGCGGCAGGATCTTCGACAGCCGCATCAGTGCCAGGGCAAAGCCCAGTACCAGGCCGAAGAACATGCCGCCGACGCTGAGCAGCACGGTATAACCCGCGCCCTTCAACAGGAAGGGCACGGAGTCGACAACGAGTTGCAGGCTTTCAGCGATCATTTGGTGACATCGGCACCGAAGTATTTCTCGGACAGCTGTTTCAGCGTGCCGTCAGCCTTGAGCTTGTCGATGGCCTTGTTCAGCGCCGCGAGCAGTTCAGGCTCGCCCTTGCGCAGGGCCACGCCGCTTTCCAGGCGCGAGAACGGAGCGCCGGCGAGTTCGGTGTCCTTGGCTTTCTGCGCGTATTCCAGCGCGGCCAGGCGGTCGATCAGGATGGCGTCGATGCGGCCGTTGCGCAGGTCGGCGAACTTGGTCGGGTCGTCTTCATAGGTACGCACTTCGGCTTTCGGTACGTCCTGCTTGACCCATTGCTCGTAGTTGGTGCCCAGGCCCACGCCGACTTTCTTGCCCGCCAGGTCCTGGGCGGTCTTGATGTTCAGCTGCTCGGCCTTCTTCTTCAGGACCAGCGCCTGGATGCCGGAGATGGTGTAGGGCTCGGAGAAGTCGTACTTCTTCTTGCGCTCCTCGGAGATGGTGACCTGGTTGATCACCACGTCCAGGCGCTTGGATTCCAGGGCGGCGAGGATGCCATCCCATTTGGTCGGCTGGACCTTGGCCTTGACCCCCAGCTCCTTGGCCAGCAGCTCGGACAGTTCGACCTCGAAGCCGGCCAGCTTGCCGTTTTCGTCCTGGAAGCTGAACGGTGGGTAGGTGCCCTCCAGGCCGACGTTGATCACGCCTTTTTCCTGGATGGTCTTCAGTTGCTCGCCGGCAAAGGCCTGGCCGAGCAGGCCGGCGCCGAGCAGGAGCGCCAGGCTGGCGTTGAGAAGGGGTTTGGCGAATTTGGTCATGGCAGGCCTCGCGCTTGTTGTGGAAGTAGTGAGGTGGCGACTATAGAGGTGGGCTTTATAGGTCGGGAAATAATAAAAAATCATGTTGTTATTCCCATTTTGCCGAATGCAATGACTTATGCCCGACTTAGCTCAGGATGGAATAAAGCGTTGTTTTTTCCAAGAGGCAGATTTGACGTATCTTGGCTTACACCCTCCCTGTAGGAGCGGCCTTGTGCCGCGAAGGGGCCGCGTAGCGGCCCCGTCGACAGAGGCTTCTGCGCGAAGATCCCAGGGCCGCTGTGCGGCCCCTTCGCGGCACAAGGCCGCTCCTACAGGGAACGTGTGCATACCGAGAAAGCCGCCTGGCAGGAGAAACACCGTGAGCGAACAACCATCAACAGGGCATTGGCAATTGCAGGGCATTGTCAGTGGCCTGCGCAGTGCCCGTGAACAGTGGCGCAGCCGCAACGGCCGCAGCAGCGGTGAGCAGGGCGGGCGTGAACTGCCGTCGCGCGAAGCGATGCGGCAGATTCTCGAGCAACTGTGTGGCGCGCTGTTCCCGATGCGCCTGGGCCCGGTGGACCTGCGCGAAGAGAGCGAGGATTTCTACGTCGGCCATACCCTCGACGCCGCGCTGACTGCCTTGCTGGTACAGGCCCGCCTGGAACTGCGCTATGCCGCGCGCCACGGCAAGACCGAGGTCACCGATGTCGACGGCCACGCCCTGCGCTTGATCCAGGACTTCGCCGCGGCCCTGCCGGCTCTGCGCGTGCTGCTCGACACTGATGTGCTGGCCGCCTACCACGGCGACCCGGCGGCGCGCAGCGTCGATGAAGTGCTGCTGTGCTATCCCGGCATCCTGGCGATCATCCACCACCGCCTGGCCCACCACCTGTACCAGGCCGGCCTGCCGCTGCTGGCGCGGATCAGCTCGGAGCTGGCGCACTCGGCCACCGGTATCGACATCCACCCTGGCGCGCGCATTGGCCAGAGCTTCTTCATCGACCATGGCACCGGCGTGGTGATCGGCGAGACCGCGATCATCGGCGAGCGGGTGCGCATCTACCAGGCGGTGACTCTGGGCGCCAAGCGCTTCCCCAGCGACGAGTCGGGCACCCTGCACAAGGGCCTGGCGCGCCACCCGATCGTCGAAGACGACGTGGTGATCTATGCCGGCGCAACCATTCTCGGGCGGATCACCATCGGCAAGGGCTCTACCATCGGCGGCAACGTGTGGCTGACCCGCAGCGTGCCGGCTGACAGCAACATCACCCAGGCCAACCTGCAGCTGGATTGCCAGGATAAGAACTGACCACGGATTGTTGTTGGCTTTTCTGATTTGTTCGCCGGCAAGCCGGCTCCTACGTGTAGCGTAAACCCGTCTAGACCGTAGGATCTGGCTTGCCAGCGAAGGGCTGCAATACAGCCCCGCCAGGCTCCCGCCCAGCGACATCGGGTCGCATTGAACGCCGATCCATGTTTAACTTGAACGCTTGTTCAACGAAAAACGCTGGTCCATTGCCGGTGTTCAAAAGGAGGAATCGCCTTTGCTGAACCCGTTCAATCCGAACCTCACGTCCTTCGACGAGGTGCCCGTTCAATGAGTGCACCGACCCCCGAGCTTGCCAACGGCAAGATCCGCATGAACCCCCCCGTGTTCTACTTCGCGGCCAGTTTCATCCTCATTTTTGGCCTGGTGGTCATCGCCCAGCCGCAAGCGGCGGGCGAGTGGTTGCTGGCGGCGCAGAACTGGGCGGCCAACACCGTCGGCTGGTACTACATGCTGGCCATGACGCTGTACCTGGTCTTCGTGGTGGTCACCGCCTTGTCCGGCTACGGCAAGCTCAAGCTCGGTGCCGACCACGACGAACCCGAGTTCAGCTACCTGTCCTGGGCCGGCATGCTGTTCGCCGCCGGCATCAGCATCACCCTGTTCTTCTTCTGCGTCTCCGAGCCGCTGACCCATATGCTGCAGCCACCGCAGGGCGAAGCGGGCACGGCCGAGGCCGGGCGCCAGGCGATGCAGATCCTGTTCCTGCACTGGGGCCTGCACGGCTGGGGCGTGTTCGCCTTCGTCGGCATGGCGCTGGCCTACTTCGCCTACCGCCACAACCTGCCGCTGGCCCTGCGTTCGGCGCTGTACCCGCTGATTGGCAAGCGCATCAATGGCCCGATCGGCTACGCGGTGGACGGCTTCGGCATCATCGCCACGGTGTTCGGCCTGGGCGCCGACATGGGCTTTGGCGTGCTGCACCTGAACGCCGGCCTCGACTACCTGTTCGGCATCAGCCACAGCCAGTGGGTGCAGGTGCTGCTGATCGTCCTGATGATGGGCGCGGCGGTGGCCGTGGCGGTCGCCGGGGTGGAAAAAGGTGTGCGGGTGATGAGCGACATCAACCTGTTCCTGGCCTGCGCGCTGCTGCTGTTCGTGCTGTTCGCCGGCCCCACCCAGCACCTGTTCAACACCTTGATCCAGAACCTCGGTGACTACCTGGGTGCCTTGCCGCGCAAGAGCTTCGATGTGTACGCCTATGGCGAGAACCGCGACTGGCTGGGTGGCTGGACGGTGTTCTACTGGGCCTGGTGGATTGCCTGGGCGCCGTTCGTGGGCTTGTTCATCGCACGCATTTCCCGTGGCCGCACCATCCGCGAGTTCGTCTTCGGCGTGTTGTTGATCCCGCTGGGCTTCACCCTGGCGTGGATGTCGATCTTCGGCAACAGCGCCATGACCCAGGTGCTCGACCACGGCATGACTGCCCTCGGCCAGTCGGCCCTGGACAACCCGTCGATGAGCCTGTACCTGCTGCTGGAAACCTACCCCTGGAGCAAGACGGTGATCGCCGTGACGGTGTTCATCAGCTTTGTGTTCTTCGTCACTTCGGCCGACTCCGGCACCGTGGTGCTGTCGACGCTGTCGGCCAAGGGCGGCGGCGCCGACGAGGATGGTCCGAACTGGCTGCGGATCTTCTGGGGCGCGATGACCGCGCTGATCACCGGCGGCCTGTTGTTCGCCGGCAGCATTGATTCGTTGAAGTCGGCGGTGGTGCTGACCTCGCTGCCGTTCTCGCTGATCCTGCTGTGCATGATGTGGGGGCTGCACAAGGCGTTCTACCTGGAAAGCCAGCGGCAGATCGCGCAGATGCACTCGCTGGCGCCGTTCGCCCAGTCGCGGCGCGGGCGTGGTGGCTGGCGCCAGCGCCTGAGCCAGGCCGTGCACTTCCCGTCGCGGGACGAGGTGTACCGCTTCATGGATGACGTGGTGCGCCCGGCGATCGCCGAGGTGCGCGAGGTGTTCGAGCAGAAGGGCCTGGTGCTGATCACCCAGGATGACCCGAGCCACGACAACGTCAGCCTGAAGATCGGCCATGGCGAGGAACAGCCGTTCATCTACCTGGTGCAGATGCGCGGGTACTTCACGCCTTCGTTCGCGCTGGGTGGACTGGGTACCCAGGAGTTGAAGAACCGCCGCTACTACCGGGCGGAGGTGCACCTTTCCGAAGGCAGCCAGAACTACGACCTGGTGGGCTACAGCAAGGAGCAGATCATCAACGACATCCTCGACCAGTACGAGCGGCACATGCAGTACCTGCATCTGGTCAGGTAGATTGCTGGGGCCGCTTTGCGGCCCTTTCGCGGCACAAGGCCGCTCCTACAGGTGGACGCGATCTCCTGTAGGAGCGGCCTTGTGCCGCGAACGGAGGCCAAAGGACTCCCCAAGACCCTTTAGAACGGTGCATCACCCAGGATGGTCGCCCGGTGCATCACCCGCCGGCTCGGCCGGTAGTCATCCACCGCGAAATGCTGCGTGACGCGGTTGTCCCAGAACGCCACGTCGTTCTCCTGCCAACGCCAGCGAATGCTGAACTCCGGCCGTGTCGCATGGGCGAACAGCAGCTTGAGCAGCGCCTCGCTCTCCTGCTCGTTCAGTTCGTTGATGCGCGTGGTGAACCCTTCGTTGACGAACAACGCCTTGCGCCCGCTGACCGGATGGGTGCGCACCACCGGGTGCGACAGCGGCGGGTTGTTGCGCCGGGCCGTCTCCCAGCGTGCCAGGTCCTCCGGCGTGGTGCCGAAGCGCTCGAGCGGGAACGACTTGGTGAAGTCATGGGTGGCGGTCAGCCCATCGAGCATCTCGCGCAGCGGCGCCGACAGCGCTTCGAAAGCGGCGATGCCGCTGGCCCACAAGGTGTCGCCACCGTAGGCGGGCAACTGTTTGGCACTGAGTACCGCACCCAGCGCGGGCGTCGGCAGGAAGGTCACGTCGGTGTGCCACACGGCGTTGTCGCGCACGTCGGTGACCGCCGTGTCGAGGATCAGCACCTGCGGGGTGTCCGGCACGTTGGGGTAGATCGGGTGGATGTGCAGGTCACCGAAGCGCGCGGCGAAACGTGCCTGTTGCTCGGGGGTGATCGGCTGCTCGCGGAAGAACAGCACCTGGTGCTTGAGCAGCGCCTGCTCGATGGCGTCGCGCTGTTCGACGGTGATCTCGCGGCTGATGTCCACGCCGCTGATCTGCGCGCCGAGGGCCGGGCTGAGAGGGGTTACGGTCAGGCTCATGTCATTTCTCGTTCCAGGTGCCGGGTTGCCGGCGTGGTCATTCGGCTATCAATGGCTCTGCCCATGCCAGGGCACCAGCTTGCGTTGCAGGGCGCGCAGGCCCATCTCCAGGGCGAAGGCGATCAGGGCGATCAGCAGGATCCCCAGCACCACCACGTCGGTGACCAGGAACTGCGCCGCCGACTGCACCATGAAGCCCAGGCCGCTGGTGGCGGCGATCAGTTCGGCGGCGACCAGGGTCGACCAGCCCACGCCCAGGCCGATACGGATGCCGGTGAGGATGTCGGGCAGGGCGCTGGGCAGGATCACATGGCGGATCAGCTGGGCCTGGGTGGCGCCCAGCGACTGGGCGGCGCGCAACTTGGCCGGGTCGACGGTGCGCACGCCGGTGGCGGTGGCGATGGCGATCGGGGCGAAGATCGCCAGGTAGATCAGCAGCACCTTCGACAGCTCGCCGATGCCACACCAGATCACGATCAGGGGCAGGTAGGCCAGTGGCGGGATCGGCCGGTAGAACTCGATCAGCGGGTCGAGGATGCCACGGGCGACGCGGTTGTAGCCGATGGCCAGGCCCACCGGGATGGCGGTGAGCGTTGCGGCCAGCAGGGCCAGGCCGATGCGGCCGAGGCTGGCGCCCAGGTGCTGCCACAGGCTGGCGTCCATGTAGCCCTGGGTGAGCAGGGCCCAGCCCTTGGCCAGGATGTCGCCGGGTGGCGGCAGGAACAGCGGTTCGATCCAGCCGGCGGCGGTCACCAGCCACCAGGCCAGCAGCAGGGTGGCGAGGGTCAGGGTGCTGATCCAGCGGGTCGGCAAGGGCTTGCGGGGTTTCACTTCAGGTTGCGTCCGTTGTGCCTGCTTGGCGGCGGCCGGCAATTCGATGCTGCTCATGCGGACTCCTGGCGTTGCGAGAATACCCGTGCCAGCACGTGCTCGCGGGTTTCGATGAAGCGGGGATCGGACTTGATCGCGCGGGCCGACTCGCCAGCGGCATAGCGCTGGCCGAAGTCCAGTTGCAGGCGCTCGACCACACGCCCGGGGTTGGGTGCCAGCAGCACCAGTTCGGTAGCGAGGAACACCGCTTCCTCGATGTCATGGGTGATCAGGAACACCGGCTTGGCGGTGCGCTGCCAGACCTGCAGCAACAGCTCCTGCATCTGTTCACGGGTGAAGGCGTCGAGGGCACCGAAGGGTTCGTCCATCAGCAACACCCGAGGGTCGGCGGCCAGCGCACGGGCCAGGCCCACGCGCTGTTTCTGCCCACCCGAGAGTTGCCAGACACGCCGTTCGGCGAAGCCCGCCAGGTCGACCAGCGCCAGCATCTCGCGGGCCTTGGCTTCGCGCTGGGCGCGGGGCGCGCCGGCCAGTTCCAGGCCGAAGGCGACGTTGGCCAGCACATCCTGCCAGGGCAACAGGGCATCGTCCTGGAACACCACGCCGCGCTCGGCGCCGGGGCCTTGCACCGGCGCGCCGTCGAGGGTGATGCGCCCGTCGCTGGGGGCGACGAACCCGGCGATCAGGTTGAGCAGCGAGGTCTTGCCGCTGCCGGAAGGCCCGAGGGCCACCAGCAGTTGGCGTGGCCCGAGGCTCAGGTTGATGTCTGCCAGCACCGGGGTGGAGGCGCCGGGGTACTGTGCGCTGATGCGCTCCAGTTCAAGCAAGGCCATGACGGGCTCCGGATCAGTTGGGCAGGTATTGGGCGCTGACGTAGGGCGAGTAGTCCGGCAGCACGGCTTCGACCTTGCCCTGTTGCTTGAGGAAGGTGGCGGTGTCGGTCAGTGCCTGGGTAGTCGGCGCGCCGAGGGCGCTGGCTTGGTCGGCGGCCAGCGGGTAGACGTTGCCCTGCAGCAGCACCGGGATATCGGCCGCCTTGGCGCCGGACAGCTTGACCAGCTTGGCGACGTTGTCCTTGTCGGCCAGCCAGGCTTGCGGGTCCTTGCGGTAGTCGGCGTAGGCGTCGAGGGTCACCTTGGCGAACGACTTGACGATCTCCGGGTGCTTGGCGGCGAAGTCCTTGCGCACGATCCAGGCGTCGAAGGTCGGGGCGCCTTTCTCGGCCAGTTCGCCGGAGGTGATCAGCACCTTGCCGTTCTCCTTGGCCACCCCCAGCGCCGGGTCCCAGACGTAGGTGGCGTCGATGTCGCCACGCTTCCAGGCGGCGATGATCGCCGGTGGCGCCAGGTTGAGGATCTGCACCTTGGAGGGGTCGATGTTCCAGGCCTTCAGCGCGGCCAGCAGGCTGTAGTGGCCGGTGGAGACGAAAGGCACGGCGACTTTCTTGCCGACCAGGTCCTGCGGGGTCTTGATGCTGTCGCGGGCGACCAGCGCCTCGCCGGCGCCGATCTGGGTGGCGATCAGGAAGGTCTCGACCGGCAGCTTGCGGGTGGCGGCGGCGGCCAGGGGGCTGGAGCCGAGATAGCCGATTTGTACGTCGCCCGAGGCCACGGCGGTGATCACGTCGGCGCCGTTATCGAACTTGCGCCAGTCGATGCTGGCCTTGCTGTCCTTTTCATAGGTGCCATCGACCTGGGCCACCTTGGCCGGGTCGACGGTGGTCTGGTAGGCGACGGTCAGGTCGGCGGCCTGGGCCAACCAGCTGGCGCTGGCGAGGGTCAGGGCGGCGAACAGGCGCAGCGGAGCATGCGGGATCATGGTTGAACCTCTCGTCAGGCAAATGGGGGTATGGATGGCGAGAAGACTAGATGATCTAAGAAACTAAAAATAAATAACCTTTTTGCATTAGCTTAAAAGCCAAATGCTCTGAGCCTGGCAGGTGTCCAGGGAACAAAACCCAACCCATTGATCGGATACGACTTCTGTAGGAGCGGCTTCAGCCGCGATCACCCGCGAAGCGGGTGCCGGATACTGCGGCGCCTGCATCGCGGCTAAAGCCGCTCCTACAGAGGGTGCTCGGCCGCCGACTGGCGGAATCCGGGTTCCCTGCTAGCCTTTTTCGGCTCCGCTTGGTCGGGCAACGGGCCGCTCTGCGGCAAACGTTTGCACATAACCTAAAGGTATGATTGACAGCGTCGATACATCGAATGGCTGTAAAGGTTCCAATGTTATTCCGTAAAAATCTTACAGATTCATAAAACGGTCATTTTGGATTTATAGGATTGTCATTATCCTGTAGCGCAGGTTGCGGGTTAGACCAAAGTCGCAAATCGCCCGTCAACGATTGACTTGGCGGTCACGCATTGGTGCTAAATCGCCAATCCAGGCGAGTGGGGCAGAAGATCCCGCCGCTTGAGACGCACAAAAATTAGAACGTAGAGGAGCAAAGCATGTACAAGTCCAGCCTGGCCCTGGCCGTGGCACTGGGGGTTCTCGCCCAACAAGCAGGCGCTGCAGGTTTCATCGAGGACAGCAAGCTGTCCGTGAGCTCGCGCACCATGTACTTCAACAACGACAACCGTGAAGCGCCTGGCAGCAAGCCACGCCCAGATGTGCGTGAGTCGGGTCAAGGTTTCAAGCTTGACTACATCTCCGGCTTCACCCAAGGCACCGTAGGCTTTGGTGTTGATGCACAGGCTCTGTGGGGTATTCACCTGGATGGTGGCAAGGGTTACCACCAGGATGGCAGTACCTTCATGCCGAGCGACAGCAATGGTTCCTCCGTGGCCCAATGGGCCCGCTTCGGTGCCAACGCCAAGGCTCGTTTCTCGAAGACTGAAGCCCATTTCGGTAGCGCTCTCGCTCCGAACCTGCCAATTCTCGTTTCCAACGATGGCCGTCTGCTGCCGCAAACCTTCGAGGGTGGCATCGTCACCTCCAAGGAAATCGACAACCTGACCATCAATGCCGGTCAACTGACCCACGCGATGGGCCGTGCTTCGAGCAATCGCACCGGGCTGTCCGTGCAGGGCGCGTACCGCGACAGCAACAAGTTCCGTTTCGGTGGCCTGGACTACAAGCTCACGCCTGACCTGACCTTGCAGTACTACTACTCGAACCTGGAAGACTTCTACAAACAGCACTTCCTGGGTGCTACCCACGTCTTCAAGATCGCCGACGATCAGTCGTTCAAAACCGATCTGCGCTACTTTGACAGCAGCAGTGACGGCAAGAACGGCAGCGGTAACGGCTACAACTTCGGTAACAACGGTGGCTACGCCAAGCACACCGGCGAAGTCGACAACAAGACCTGGTCGGCCATGTTCACCTACACCTTGGGTGGCCACGCGCTGATGCTGGGTCATCAGCAGGTCAGCGATGATGGCGGCTTTGTCTGGCTGAACCAGGGCAGCGTGCGCAAGGACGGCTCCACCTCTCCGTTGGAGGGTAATGGCGGCGCGAGCTTCTACCTGTTCACCGACAGCATGATCAACCAGTTCGCCAAGGCCGGTGAGAACACCACCTTCGGTCAGTACTCCTACGACTTCGCTCGTCTGGGCGTGCCGGGCCTGAAAGCATCGGTTGCCTACCTGCGTGGTGAAGATGGCCGTGCCACCAATGGCCATGGCACCTTCAGCGAATGGGAACGTGACGCTCGCGTCGACTACGTTCTGCAGGAAGGCACGCTCAAAGGCCTGGGCTTCAGCCTGCGCCAGGGTGTCTACCGTGGTACCGGTTCGGGTTCCGCGAACGACCAGGATCAAACTCGCTTCATCGTCAACTACACTTACGCCTTCATGTAAGTCGTAGCTGCACAGAAAAAGCCTCGCCTAGTGCGAGGCTTTTTTGTACCTGCAATTTCGTATGCAATATGGTTATAAATAAATCGATATTTATTCTTTTTGTTTTTAATCAGAAGCAGGCACATTGAACCCATCCAGGCCAGACACAGCACAGGAGCCGCTTCCATGAGCCTCAAACTCGGCGACATCGCCCCCGATTTCGAACAGGATTCCAGCGCCGGCAAGATCCGCTTCCACGAATGGCTGGGCAACAGCTGGGGCGTGCTGTTCTCCCACCCGGCCGACTTCACCCCGGTGTGCACCACCGAGCTGGGCCTGACCGCCAAGCTCAAGGATGATTTCGCCAAGCGCGGCGTGAAAGCCATTGCCCTGTCGGTGGATCCGGTCGACTCGCACCACAAGTGGATCGATGACATCAACGAGACCCAGAACACCGTGGTCAACTTCCCGATCATCGCCGACGCCGACCGCAAGGTTTCCGACCTCTACGACCTGATTCACCCCAATGCCAGCGACACCCTCACCGTGCGCTCGCTGTTCGTCATCGACCCGAACAAGAAGGTGCGCCTGACCATCACCTATCCGGCCAGTACCGGGCGCAACTTCAACGAGATCCTGCGGGTGATCGACTCGTTGCAGCTGACCGACAACTACAAGGTCGCCACCCCGGGCAACTGGCAGGACGGCGACGAAGTGGTGATCGTGCCCTCGCTGAAGGACGAAGACGAAATCAAGCAGCGCTTCCCGAAAGGGTACCGGGCGGTGAAACCCTATCTGCGGCTGACCCCGCAACCGAATCGTTAAGGAATTCCTCGTTGTATTGCTCTTAGCCAAGCAGGGATCTTCGGGCCGTTTCGACGGCCCTTTTTTATGCCTGCCGAACGGCATGCACGATCCCTGTATCCCTGTAGGAGCGGCTTTAGCCGCGATGCAAGCACCGCGGTTCCTGGCACCCGCTTCGCGGGTGATCGCGGCTGAAGCCGCTCCTACAGGGGGCGTTATTCAATATCTCCAATAGGAATAAATACATAAAAAAATATGATTTATAGATATATGTGACGAGCTGTTAATGTCACTTGCATCCAGCGGGGCCAACCCCCTCGCGGCCCTGCAATCGAATCGAAGGAAGCGCTTTCAATGCTGGTTGTTTCTGTCGGTGGTAGCCCCAGTCTTCGTTCACGCTCCGGCGTGCTGCTAGAACGCGCGCGCGACTGGCTGCAGGAGCGCGGCGTCGAGGTGGTGACTTTCCAGGTGCGGGAGTTCCCCGCCGAGGACCTGCTCCACGCGCGCTTCGACAGCCCGCAGGTGCGCCACTTCAACGAACTGGTGGCCCAGGCCGACGGCCTGGTGGTTGCCACCCCGGTGTACAAGGCATCGTTCGCCGGCGCGCTGAAGACCCTGCTCGACCTGCTGCCCGAGCGCGCCCTGGAACACAAAGTGGTACTGCCGATCGCCACCGGCGGCAGCATCGCCCACATGCTCGCCGTGGACTACGCGCTCAAGCCCGTGCTGTCGGCCCTCAAGGCCCAGGAGACCCTGCAAGGGATCTTCGCCGACGACGGCCAGATCGCCTACGGCGAAGGCAGCAAGCCGGCGCAACTGGCGCCCGCCCTCGAGCAGCGCCTGCTGGATTCGCTGGAAACGTTCCACAGCGCCCTGGCGCGCCGGCCTCGGCCAGTCGCCCCCGGCGTGCTCAACGAACGCCTGATCAATGCCCGCTGGAGCATCTGAACCCGGCCACCACCGCTTCATCGCTGTTCCCACCTTACTCGCCCGCCAACGAGGCAAGCAGGTGCTACCCGAACCTAACTCGCACAGGAGAGCGCCATGCGCACAGTCTTCTTGCGTCGCGGTCTGGTCGCCCTGTTTGCGGCGGCTGTGTCCTTCGGCGCCATCACCCAAGCCCAGGCCGAAAGCCTGCGCATCGGTTACCAGAAATACGGCACCCTGGTGCTGCTCAAGGCCAAGGGCTCGCTGGAGAAGCGCCTGGCCGAGCAGGGCATCCAGGTGCAATGGACCGAATTCCCCGGCGGCCCGCAGTTGCTCGAAGGGCTCAACGTCGGCTCCATCGATTTCGGCGTGACCGGCGAAACGCCGCCGGTGTTCGCCCAGGCCGCGGGCGCCGACCTGCTCTACGTCGCCTACGAGCCGCCTGCGCCACACAGCGAGGCGATTCTTGTGCCCAAGGGTTCGTCGATCCAGTCGGTGAAAGAGCTCAAAGGCAAGAAAGTCGCCCTCAACAAGGGCTCGAACGTCCATTACCTGCTGGTTCGCGCCCTTGAAGACGCCGGCCTCACCTATGCCGACATCCAGCCTGTCTACCTGCCGCCCGCCGACGCCCGCGCCGCCTTCGAGCGCGGCAGCGTGGATGCCTGGGTGATCTGGGACCCTTACCAGGCTGCCGCCGAGCAACAGCTGCAGGCCCGCGTTCTGCGCGACGGCAAGGGCCTGGTCGACAACCACCAGTTCTACCTCGCCACCCGTGGCTATGCCACTCAGCACCCGACGGTGATCAACACCCTGGTCGAGGAAGTGCGCGCCGTGGGCCAGTGGTCCCAGGCCAACCCGCAGCAGGTCACCGACCAGGTCGCGCCGCTGCTCGGCCTGCCCGCCGACATCACGCTCACCTCGGTGAAGCGCCAGGGCTATGGCGCCACGCCGCTGACCCCGGAAGTCATCACCGCGCAGCAGAAGATCGCCGACACCTTCACGGCCCTGAAGCTGATCCCCAAGCCCTTGAACATCAAGGACGTGATCTGGACACCCCCGGCCAAGGTCGCCAGTGCGCCTTGAACGATTCGCCGTGCCGGGGCGCCGCCCCGGCTTGAGCCACCCTTGAGGAGACAACTCCAATGAGCCTTGACATCTTCTGGTTCCTCCCCACCCACGGTGACGGCAAGTACCTGGGCACCACCGAAGGCGCCCGCGCCGTCGACCACGGCTACCTGAGCCAGATCGCCCAGGCCGCCGATCGTCTTGGATTCGGCGGCGTGCTGATCCCCACCGGGCGTTCCTGCGAGGACTCCTGGCTGGTGGCGGCGTCGCTGATCCCGGTGACCGAACGCCTGAAGTTCCTGGTCGCCCTGCGCCCGGGGATCATTTCGCCGACCGTGGCGGCGCGCCAGGCGGCCACCCTGGACCGCCTGTCCAATGGCCGCGCGCTGTTCAACCTGGTGACCGGTGGCGACCCGGACGAACTGGCCGGTGACGGCCTGCACCTCAACCACCAGGAGCGCTATGAGGCGTCGGTGGAGTTCACCCGCATCTGGCGCAAGGTACTCGAAGGCGAAGTGGTCGACTACGACGGCAAGCACCTCCAGGTGAAGGGCGCCAAGCTGCTCTATCCGCCGATCCAGCAACCGCGCCCGCCGCTGTATTTCGGCGGCTCGTCCGACGCCGCCCAGGACCTGGCCGCCGAGCAGGTCGAGCTGTACCTGACCTGGGGCGAGCCGCCGGCCGCCGTGGCCGAGAAGATCGCCCAGGTGCGCGAGAAAGCCGCAGCCCTTGGCCGTGAAGTGCGCTTCGGCATCCGCCTGCACGTGATCGTGCGGGAAACCAACGAAGAAGCCTGGGCCGCCGCCGACAAACTCATCTCGCACCTGGACGACGACACCATCGCCCGTGCCCAGGCCTCGCTGGCGCGCTTCGACTCGGTCGGCCAGCAACGCATGGCCGCCCTGCACGGCGGCAAGCGCGACAAGCTGGAGGTGGCGCCGAACCTGTGGGCCGGCGTCGGCCTGGTGCGTGGTGGCGCCGGCACCGCGCTGGTGGGCGATGGCCCGACCGTCGCGGCGCGGGTCAAGGAGTATGCGGACCTGGGGATCGACACCTTCATCTTCTCCGGCTACCCCCACCTGGAAGAGTCGTACCGTGTCGCCGAGCTGCTGTTCCCGCACCTGGACGTGCAGCGCCCGGAACAACCGAAAAGCGGTGGCTATGTCAGCCCGTTCGGTGAAATGGTCGCCAACGACATCCTGCCCAAGTCCGTGTCGCAGAGCTGAGGACCGAGGCCATGAGTCGTGCGTCTTCTACTACCTGGCCGCAGCGCCTGGCGCCCTGGGCCTTGCCGATCCTGCTGGTGGCGGTGTGGCAACTGGCGGTCAGCGCCGGCTGGCTGTCGACCCGCATCCTGCCGGCCCCGAGCGCGGTGGTGAGCGCAGGCGTCGAACTGGTGCGCAGCGGCGAAATCTGGACCCACCTGGCCATCAGTGGCTGGCGTGCCGGCCTTGGTTTTCTCATCGGGGGCAGCCTGGGGCTGTTGCTGGGCTTCATCACCGGCCTTTCGAACTGGGGCGAGCGCCTGCTCGACAGCTCGGTGCAGATGATCCGCAACGTGCCGCACCTGGCGCTGATCCCGCTGGTGATCCTGTGGTTCGGAATCGACGAGTCGGCGAAGATCTTCCTGGTGGCGCTGGGGACGCTGTTCCCCATCTACCTGAACACTTACCACGGCATCCGCAATGTCGACCCGGCGCTGGTGGAGATGGCGCGCAGCTACGGGTTGTCGGGCTTCGCCCTGTTCCGCCAGGTGATCCTGCCGGGCGCACTGCCGTCGATCCTGGTGGGAGTGCGCTTCGCCCTCGGGTTCATGTGGCTGACGCTGATCGTCGCCGAGACCATTTCGGCCAACTCCGGCATCGGCTACCTGGCGATGAGCGCCCGGGAGTTCCTGCAGACCGACGTGGTGGTGTTGGCCATCGTCCTGTACGCGGTGCTTGGCAAGTGCGCCGACCTGGCCGCCCGTGGCCTGGAGCGTGTGTGGCTGCGCTGGCACCCGGCGTACCAGGAGGCGAAGAGGGAGGCTGTGTGATGACCGTGCTCAAGGAACAGCCGCCACGCCTGCTGCGTGGCATCCCCCTGGCGGCCAACGACCTGCGCCGCACCTTCGGCCAGCGTGAAGTCCTGCGCGGTGTCGACCTGCACATTCCGGCCGGCCAGTTCGTCGCCATCGTCGGGCGCAGTGGCTGTGGCAAGAGCACCTTGCTGCGCCTGCTGGCCGGGCTCGACCAGCCCAGCGGCGGCGAGCTGCTGGCCGGCGCCGCGCCGCTGGCCGAGGCCCGCGAGGACACTCGGTTGATGTTCCAGGATGCGCGCCTGTTGCCCTGGAAGAAGGTGATCGACAACGTTGGCCTGGGGTTGTCCGGCAACTGGCGGCCCCGCGCCCTGGAGGCGTTGGAAGCGGTCGGCCTGGCCGAGCGCGCCCATGAATGGCCGGCGGCCTTGTCCGGTGGCCAGAAACAGCGGGTGGCCCTGGCCCGTGCGCTGATTCACCAGCCGCGCCTGCTGCTGCTGGACGAACCGCTCGGTGCGCTGGACGCCCTGACCCGTATCGAGATGCAGCAACTGATCGAGCGCCTGTGGCGCCAGCATGGCTTCACCGTGCTGTTGGTCACCCACGACGTCAGCGAAGCCGTCGCCGTGGCTGATCGGGTGATCCTGATCGAAGACGGCGCCGTCGGCCTGGACCTGGTCGTCGACCTGCCACGGCCGCGGGTGCGAGGTTCGCACCGCCTGGCGGCGCTGGAAAGCGAAGTGCTCAACCGTGTCCTTTCCGTCCCGGGCACCCCGCCCGAGCCGGAACCTGTAGCACCTTTGCCCACGCACCTGCGTTGGGCCCACTGAACCCCTGAAACCCGCAAAAGGAAGCACGCCATGACCATCAAAGCCATCAACGTACGCAACCAGTTCAAAGGCACCGTGAAGGAAATCCTCGAAGGCCCGGTACTGTCGGAAATCGACGTGCAGACCGCCTCCGGCATCGTCACCTCGGTGATCACCACCCGTTCCGTGAAGGAGCTGGAGTTGCAGGTGGGCAGCGAAGTGATCGCCTTCGTGAAATCGACCGAGGTGTCCATCGCCAAGCTCTGATGCCTGGCACGGTCCCTGTAGGAGCGGCTTCAGCCGCGATCACCCGCAAAGCGGGTGCCAGATCGCGTCGCCTGCATCGCGGCCAAAGCCGCTCCTACAGGATTTTCTGCTGGCTCAGGGTTGGCGCTTGGCCAGATAAGGCGGCAGGTACAGCCCCAGGTAAGCCTCGAACACTCGCATCCCTTCCTCCGCCATGCGCGGGGTGATCTGCTCGTGCAACTGCATCGAGCGGGCATACACCCGGTCGCTCAGCTCCATCGCCAAGGCAAACACATCCACCTCCTTCGGCATCGCCGGCAGCTGGAAATGCCGGTCGAACAGCCGGTGCATCAGCTCGCCCAGCTCCAGGTCGTGCTGGCGGTCGGCTTGCACCACTTCGCTCAGCCCATGCTGGGCCAGGATCAGCTGGCGCGCCGCGGTGTCCTCGTTGTAGATGTCGAGCATGCGCTGCTCGATCAGCCGCGACAGGCCGTGCCAGGTGCTGAACGCGGCGCTGTCGATCGGTGCGCTCAAGGCCTCGCGGAAAGCTCGGTGTACATCGGCGGTCAGGGCCTCGAGCAACGCCGGCACGCTGGCGAAGAAGTGATACACCGACGACGGCGGGATTTGCGCCCGCTCCGCGACGCTGTAGATCGACAGCGCCGCCACGCCCTGGCCGGCCAGCAGCTCGCGGGCCGCGGCCAGGATCGCTTCGATCCTGGCCTGGCTGCTGGCGCGTGGCTTGCGCGGGGTGGCGGTACGGTTCATCAGTTGCTGATTGCCAGGATGCTGGCCTGGTAGGCACCGACGAACAGGTCGAAGTCGCCGACTTCCTGCTGTTCCAGGCGCGACTGCTCGGCCAGGGATTTGCTGGCGAGGGTCTCGAAGGCTTGCTGGCGTTCGGCGGGCAGCCGCTGCTTGCGGAAGGTATCGGCGTGCTGGCGGCTCTGGCGCAGGGAGAACTGGACGAAGGTTTCGGCATGCTCGGTCATGCGCGCCAGTACCTGGGCCGAAGGCGTCAGTTCAGGGTCGTCGACCTTGGCCTGCTGCGTTTCCAGGGCCTTGGCGTGGGCATTGCCGCCGTGGGCACGGTCGAGCAGGCCGGCCAGCTGGCCGATACGTTCGATCAGCTCGGTGGCCCAGGCCTTCAGGGCGACTGGCTGGCCGTCACGGCGCAGTTCCAGCTCAGGGCGACGGCCTTCCTTGACCACGGTGAGGAAGTTGTCGGTGCACTGGCCGCACTCGCCGTTGTCCAGCTGCGGGCTGTCTTCCAGCGCGCAGAACAGCAGGAAGGCGTCGAGGAAGCGGGCCTCGGGCAGGTCGATGCCCACCGGCAGGAGCGGGTTGATGTCCAGGCAGCGCACTTCCACGTATTGCACGCCACGGGACATCAGGGCCTGGATCGGCCGCTCGCCGGTGTAGGTCACGCGCTTGGGGCGGATGTTCGAGTAGTACTCGTTCTCGATTTGCAGGATGTTGGTGTTCAACTGCACCCACTCGCCATCCTTGTGCGTGCCGACTTCGACATAGGGCGGGTAGGGCGTGCCCACTGCCTTGCGCAGGCTGTCGGTGTAGCTGGCCAGGTTGTTGTAGCAGGGCGTCAGGCCGGCCTGGGCGTTGCTCTGGTAGCCCAGGTCGCTCATGCGCAGGCTGGTGGCGTAAGGCAGGTAGAGCGTCTGCTCATCCAGCTCTTCGAGCTGGTGCGGGCGGCCGCGCAGGAAGCCCTTGTCCAGGGTCGGCGAGGCGCCGAACAGGTACATCAGCAGCCAGCTGTAGCGGCGGAAGTTGCGGATCAGCGCGATGTACGCCGAGGACTGGTAGTCGCGGTCGCTCTGCGCACCGCCTTCGGCGTCGCGCAGCAGCGGCCACAGCGCCTCGGGCAGGGAGAAGTTGTAGTGGATGCCGGCGATGCACTGCATGGTGCGGCCGTAGCGCAGGGCGAGGCCTTTGCGGTAGACGTGCTTGAGCTTGCCGATGTTCGAGCTGCCGTACTCGGCGATCGGGATGTCCTCTTCGGCCGGCAGCGCGCAGGGCATCGACGGGCTCCACAGGTATTCGCCACCGAGCTTGGTGTAGACGAACCGGTGGATCTCCTCGAGGCTGTCGAGCACTTTGGCCGGGTCGGCCAGGGCCGGGGTGATGAATTCCAGCAGCGACTCGGAATAGTCGGTGGTGATCTGCTCGTTGGTCAGCGCCGAACCCAGGGCTTTGGGGTGCGGGGTCCGGGCCAGGCGACCGTCGTCGGTCACGCGCAGGCATTCGCGCTCAATGCCGTGCAGGCACTGCTTGAGCAGGTCGAGATTCGCGCCGAGCAGGCTCAGGCGGCGGTTGAGGAGGTCGCTCAAGATGGATTCCTTCACGCGTCAGTCGCCCCAATATGGGGGTAGAGGTGACGGTCTACAAGGGTAGTGGGGAAAGGAACTGGCGTTGTCGCCTGGTTTACGCGGTTCCGGCTAGGCTCAGCGTCGGTTCTGCCCCCTTTCGCCGGCAAGGCCGGCTCCTACCTGGACGGTGTAGGAGCCGGCCTTGCCGGCGAAAGGGGGCATATGTTGCCGAAAATACCGCAGATGGGGCTGTACCAGCTAGAGAACCGCGAAGGTTCCCTGCGCCTTGGCCACCAGTTTGTCGCCCTGGAGCACGTCGGCGTCGACCACCAGCGTGCGCCGTCCAGCATGCAGCACCCGGGCGGTGCACAGCACCTCGCCCTCGCTGACGGCGCGCATGTAGTTGATCTTGCACTCGATGGTCACGCTCTGCTGGTCGAAGCCATGGCTGGCCGAGCAGGCCAGGCCCATGGCAATGTCCACCAGGCTGAAGATCGCCCCGCCGTGCAACTTTTGCCCACGGTTGCGCAGGTGCGGCTCAAGCGCCAGGGCCACCTCGGCCACGCCCGTTTCCAGGCGTTGCAGGCGGCAGCCCAGGAGCTGGCTGAAGGCGCTTTCGACGTACTCCGGCGCGACGTCCATTACTTCTTCTTCAACTGCTTGGCGTTGGCGAACAGTGCCGCCATGGCGTTGTTGGCCGGTGCCGCAGCGGTGGTTTCGCGTGGGCGTGGCGCTTGTTGCTGACGGTTGCCGCCATTGCCACCCCGGTTACCGCCACGGTTGCCCTCGACCTTCTCGCCCGGGGTGTCGCTCATGCGCATGGACAGGCCGACGCGCTTGCGCGGGATGTCCACTTCCATGACCTTCACCTTGACCACGTCGCCGGCCTTGACCGCTTCACGCGGGTCCTTGACGAACTTCTCCGACAGCGCCGAGATGTGTACCAGGCCATCCTGGTGCACGCCGATGTCGACGAAGGCGCCGAAGTTGGTGACGTTGGTCACCACGCCTTCGAGGATCATGCCCGGCTCCAGGTCCTTGAGGTCCTCGACGCCGTCCTGGAAGGTGGCGGTCTTGAACTCGGGGCGTGGGTCGCGGCCAGGCTTGTCCAGCTCCTGGAGAATGTCGGTGACGGTCGGCAGGCCGAAGCTTTCGTCGGTGAACTTCTTCGGGTCCAGGCGCTTGAGGAAACCGCTGTCGCCGATCAGCGAACGGATGTCGCGGTCGGTGCCGGCGGCGATGCGCTGCACCAGCGGGTAGGCTTCCGGGTGCACCGCCGAGGCGTCCAGCGGGTTGTCACCGTTCATCACGCGCAGGAAGCCGGCAGCCTGTTCGAAGGTCTTTTCGCCGAGGCGGCTGACCTTCTTGAGGGCGGCGCGGGTGGCAAACGGGCCGTTGGCGTCGCGGTGGGCGACGATGTTCTGCGCCAGGGTGGCGTTGAGGCCGGAGATGCGCGTCAGCAGCGCCACGGAAGCGGTGTTAACGTCCACACCCACGGCGTTCACGCAGTCCTCGACCACGGCGTCCAGGCCGCGAGCCAGCTTCACCTGCGACACATCGTGCTGGTACTGGCCGACACCAATGGATTTCGGGTCGATCTTCACCAGCTCGGCCAGTGGATCCTGCAGGCGGCGAGCGATGGATACCGCGCCACGAATCGACACGTCCAGGTCGGGGAATTCGCGGGCAGCCAGCTCCGACGCCGAATACACCGAGGCGCCGGCCTCGGAGACCATGATCTTGGTGATTTTCAGGGCTGGGTATTTCTTGACCAGCTCGGCCACCAGTTTGTCGCTCTCGCGGCTGGCGGTGCCGTTGCCGATGGCGATCAACTCGACCGAGTGCTTGGCGCACAGCGCGGCCATGATCGAGATCGTGCGGTCCCAGTCGTTCTTCGGCGCGTGCGGGTAGACCGTGGTGTGGTCCAGCAGCTTGCCGGTGGCATCGACCACGGCAATCTTGCAACCGGTACGCAGGCCCGGGTCGAAGCCCAGCGTTGCGCGGGGGCCGGCTGGGGCGGCCAGCAGCAGGTCGTGCAGGTTATGGGCGAACACGTTGATCGCTTCGCCTTCGGCGTTGTCGCGCAGTTCGCCGAACAGGTCGGTTTCCAGGTGGGTGTACAGCTTGACCTTCCAAGTCCAGCGCACCACCTCGCCCAGCCACTTGTCAGCCGGGCGGTTGCGGTTCTCGATGCCGACCTGCTGGCCGATCATCAGCTCGCACGGGTGCAGGGTGCCCGGCAGCTCCTCGCCGACCTTGAGCGAGGCGCTCAGCACGCCTTCGTTGCGCCCGCGGAAGATCGCCAGGGCACGGTGCGACGGCGCGGTGCGCAGCAGCTCGTCATGGGCGAAGTAGTCGCGGAACTTGGCGCCTTCCTCTTCCTTGCCGGCCACCACGCGGGCGGTCAGCACCGCTTCCTGCTTGAGGAAATTGCGCAGCTTGTCGAGCAGGGCGGCGTCTTCGGCGAAGCGTTCCATGAGGATGTACTTGGCGCCTTCCAGGGCGGCCTTGACGTCGGCCACGCCTTTCTCGGCGTCGACGAAGCGCGCGGCTTCGTTTTCCGGGTTCAGCTGCGGGTCGTTGAACAGACCGTCGGCCAGATCGCCCAGGCCTGCTTCCAGGGCGATCTGGCCCTTGGTGCGGCGCTTCTGCTTGTACGGCAGGTACAGGTCTTCGAGACGGGTCTTGGTGTCGGCCAGCTTGATCTCGCGGGCCAGCTCCGGGGTCAGCTTGCCTTGCTCCTCGATGCTGGCCAGGATGCTGGCGCGGCGCTCGTCGAGTTCGCGCAGGTAGCGCAGGCGCTCTTCCAGGTGGCGCAGTTGGGTGTCGTCCAGGCTGCCGGTCACTTCCTTGCGGTAACGGGCGATGAAGGGCACGGTCGAGCCTTCGTCCAACAGGCCCACGGCCGCTTCGACCTGTTGCGGGCGTACGCCCAGTTCCTCGGCGATACGGCTGTTGATGCTGTCCATGAAAACCACCTGACAAATAGTGAATGCAAGGCCGCGGGTGGGCGTTCAGGCCCGGCGGCGCTGGGTGAAAGCCGCGCATTATACCCATCGCGCCAGGCTTGCGGTGATGGCGCGGCGCCAGCCGACGACGTGGCGACAGTGGCATGCCGGGAAAAATCTGCTAACAATGCACACGGCACGCGCTGCAATGGCTACGCCATAATGCGCGGCGATATCAGAGGAGACATTCATGACCAGCACCGCAAACGCCGTAGAAGGCGACAAGATTCTCATCGTCGACGACGACCCGGGCCTGAGCAGCCTGCTGGACCGTTTCTTCACCAGCAAGGGCTTCCGTGTCCGCACCGTACCGAACGTCGAACAGATGGACCGCCTGCTGGCCCGTGAAGTGTTCAACCTGGTGGTACTCGACCTGATGCTGCCGGGCGAGGACGGCCTGTCCGCCTGCAAGCGCCTGCGCGCGTCGAACAACCAGATCCCGATCATCATGCTCACCGCCAAGGGCGATGAGCTCAGCCGTATCAAGGGCCTGGAGCTGGGCGCCGACGATTATCTGGCCAAGCCGTTCAACCCCGACGAACTGGTGGCCCGGGTCAAGGCCGTGCTGCGCCGCCAGGCCCCGAGCGTGCCGGGTGCGCCTGGCAGCGAGGAAGAGACCGTCACCTTCGGCGACTACGAGCTGTCGCTGGCCACCCGCGAACTCAAGCGCGGCGCAGAGACGCACATGCTCACCACCGGTGAGTTCGCCGTGCTCAAGGCCCTGGTGATGCATGCCCGCGAGCCGCTGACCCGCGACAAGCTGATGAACCTGGCCCGTGGTCGCGAGTGGGACGCCCTGGAGCGCTCCATCGACGTGCAGATCTCGCGCCTGCGCCGGATGATCGAGCCTGACCCGTCCAAGCCCCGCTACATCCAGACCGTATGGGGTGTGGGCTACGTCTTCGTGCCGGACGGAAACGCCGGCAAATGAGCCTGCCGGCTCGTCCGGGTGCAGCAGGGCGACTCATGCGAGTCGCCCTGTTTTCGTCTGTGGCGCCCGGCCTTTTCAGCACAGTAGTTGATCGATGAAAACCCCTCTCTGGTTCCCGCAAAGCTTCTTCGCCCGCACCTTGTGGCTGGTGCTGATCGTCGTGCTGTTTTCCAAGGCGCTGACGCTGGTGTACCTGCTGATGAACGAGGACGTGCTGGTCGACCGCCAGTACAGCCACGGCGTGGCACTGACGTTGCGCGCCTATTGGGCGGCGGATGAAGAGAACCGCGACAAGATCGCCGAGGCCGCAGGCCTGATCCGGGTCACCGGTTCCGGTGTGCCGGAGGGCGAGCAGCACTGGCCCTACAGCGAGATCTACCAGCGCCAGATGCAGGCGGAACTGGGCGAGGACACTGAAGTGCGCCTGCGCATCCACGCGCCGCCCGCGCTCTGGGTGAATGCCCCGAGCCTGGGCCCGGGCTGGCTCAAGGTGCCGCTGTATCCACACCCGCTGCGTGGGCAGAAGATCTGGAACGTGCTCGGCTGGTTCCTGGCCATCGGCCTGTTGTCCACGGCCTCGGCGTGGATCTTCGTGCGCCAGCTCAACCAGCCGCTCAAGCGCCTGGTGTTCGCCGCCCGCCAGTTGGGCCAGGGGCGCAGCGTGCGCCTGCCCATCAGCGATACCCCCAGCGAGATGACCGAGGTGTACCGCGCCTTCAACCAGATGGCCGAGGACGTCGAGCAGGCCGGGCGCGAACGTGAGCTGATGCTCGCCGGGGTCTCCCATGACCTGCGCACACCGCTTACGAGGCTGCGCTTGTCGCTGTCGCTGATGGGCAATGAAAGCGACCTCAGCGACGACATGGTCCGCGATATCGAGGACATGGACGCGATTCTCGACCAGTTCCTGGCGTTCATCCGTGACGGGCGCGACGAGCCGGTGGAAGAGGTCGACCTGAATGACCTGATCTACGAAGTGGTGGCACCCTACAACCAGCACAAGGAGCAGGTGCGCCTGTGCCTGGAGCCCATTCCACCCTTCCCGCTGCGGCGGGTGTCGCTCAAACGCATGCTCGGCAACCTGATCGGCAATGCCCTGCACCATGCCGGCAAGGGTGTCGAGGTGGCGGCCTATGTATCGGGTGACCAGAGCGCACCTTATGTGGTGCTCAGCGTGCTGGACCGTGGCGCGGGGATCGATGAGTCGGAGCTGGAGACCATCTTCAACCCGTTCATCCGCGGTGACCGCGCGCGGGGTGGCAAGGGCACCGGGCTGGGGTTGGCGATCGTCAAACGGATTGCCGCGCAGCACGGCGGCAATGTGGAACTGCGCAATCGCTCCGGTGGCGGGATCGAGGCACGGGTGAGATTGCCGCTGGGGCTGTTGCTGCCGCGTAACGCCGTTTAAAGACAAGCCCGAGCTCTTGCAGGAGCCAGCCTTGCTGGCGAAAGGGCCCGCACCGGCAGCACAGGGCGGTTGTCTTGCGCTGCCACTGCCGGCCCCTTCGCCGGCAAGGCCGGCTCCTACAGGGGTAGCGTACTCCGCCTATCCTTTACCCTTGGTCCGCGTCTGATTCGGCCCGCTGTTCTTCTCCAGATGCTCGATGATCATCCCGGCCACATCCTTTCCGGTGGTCACCTCGATGCCCTCCAGCCCCGGCGATGAGTTCACCTCCATCACCAGCGGCCCATGGTTCGAGCGCAGGATATCCACGCCCGCCACGCTCAAGCCCATCACCTTGGCCGCGCGAATGGCGGTCATGCGCTCCTCGGGGGTGATCTTGATCAGGCTGGCCACGCCACCGCGGTGCAGGTTGGAGCGGAACTCGCCCGGCTTGGCCTGGCGTTTCATCGAGGCGATGACCTTGTCGCCCACCACGAAACAGCGGATGTCGGCGCCGCCGGCCTCCTTGATGTATTCCTGGACCATGATGTTCTGCTTCAGGCCCATGAACGCCTCGATCACCGACTCCGCGGCCTTGGTGGTCTCGCACAACACCACGCCGATGCCTTGCGTGCCTTCGAGCACCTTGATCACCAGGGGCGCCCCGTTGACCATCTGGATCAGGTCGGGGATGTCGTCTGGCGAGTGGGCGAAACCGGTGATGGGCAGGCCGATCCCACGGCGCGAGAGCAGCTGCAGGGAGCGCAGCTTGTCCCGGGAACGGGCGATGGCCACCGATTCGTTGAGCGGGTACACCCCCATCATCTCGAACTGGCGCAGTACCGCGCAGCCGTAGAAGGTGACCGAAGCGCCGATGCGCGGGATCACCGCGTCGAAACCTTCCAGCGGTTTGCCGCGGTAGTGGATCTGCGGCTTGTGGCTGGCGATGTTCATATAGGCCCGGAGCGTGTCGATCACCACCACTTCATGGCCCCGCTGGGTACCGGCCTCGACCAGGCGGCGGGTGGAATACAGACGCGGATTGCGCGACAGCACAGCGATCTTCATGCAGCACCTGTGACAGGGGAAAGGGTGGCCGGGAAGGCCGGTTTGTCCTGGACGTACTTGAGGCCGGGGTTGACCACCAGTTGGCCGTGGATGAGCGCCTTGGAGCCCAGCAGCAGCCGGTAACGCATGTTCTTGCGGCAGGCCAGGGTGAACTCCACTTCCCAGACCCGGTCGCCCAGCGCCAGGCTGGTGCGGATCACGTAGCGGGCCTGGGCGTGGCCGTTGGAGCTCTTGATGGTCTTCATGGTCACCAGCGGCGCCTCGCAGCGGCGATGGCGCAGTTGCACCACCGAACCGAGGTGCGCGGTGAAACGCACCCACGACTGGCCGTCGCGTTCGAAGGGCTCGACGTCGGTGGCGTGCAGGCTGGAGGTGCTGGCGCCGGTGTCGATCTTGGCGCGCAGGCCAGCGACACCGAGGTCGGGCAGGGCGACCCACTCGCGCAGGCCGATCACAGTCAGGTGGTCAAATGTCTTCACGAAGCGTGCCCTGCGGATGAGGTGGTGAACTGTAATGACGGCACGGATTTTTTGCATCCGTCAGTCACGGTAGTACAGTTCCGTGAAAGACAGAATTCGAGGAAAAACCATGGCACAAAAGCCTGAAGACGACGACAAGGTGCGCCTGGACAAGTGGTTGTGGGCGGCGCGCTTCTACAAGACCCGCGCCCTGGCCAAGGCGGCCATCGAGAGCGGCAAGGTGCACTGCCGGGGCGAACGTTGCAAGCCGGGCAAGGAACCACGGGTGGGCGACGCGTTCGTGCTGCGCACCGGCTTCGACGAGCGCACCGTGGTGGTGAAGGCATTGTCGGTGGTGCGGCGTGGGGCGCCGGAGGCGCAGGCACTGTATGAGGAAACGCCCGAGAGCGTGAAGCGGCGCGAGCAGGCGGCCGAAATGCGCAAGGCGGGGGCGATGGGGGTGACCACCGACGGGCGGCCGACCAAGAAGCAGCGGCGGCAGATTCACCAGCTGCATGGCAGTTTCGAATGACCAGCGACCTGGCCTGAGTGCGTAGGAGCCAGCCTTGCTGGCGAACGTGCGTATTGGCGCCGTTCGCCAGCAAGGCTGGCTCCTACAGGGGGCGTGATCAGGCCGCGCGGATGACGCTCATCCGCCTGACCACGGGTAGCTTGCCGAGCAGATCAAACAATGGCGCCGTGCAGCGCACCAATGCCGCGCTGGCCTTGGCCGCCAGCGGCGTGTGGCAGCTCCAGCCCAAGGCCAGCACGGCCATCAGCAACCCGCCGATGTAGTCGTCCTGCCCCCAGTGCGCGCCCGCCACCAGGCGCGGCAACATGAACAGGCAGGCCAGTGCCCAGATCACCAGGTGCTGCACCAGGCGTCGGCTGAACAGGCTCATGAACAGCGCCCAGATCAGCAGTACCGAGGCGTGGTCACCCGGGAAACTCTGGCTCGAACGGTCCTTGAGCTCCCACTTCTTTTCCAGGTTCGGGTAGTAGTCGCTCAGGTGCACGGCGTTGTCGAACACCATCGATGGGCTATTGTGTTGCCAGCCCATTGCGCTGACCCACTTGGAAAACAGCGCGCGAATCACCACTAAGAGGAGCAGGGTCACCAGGAAGGCGAAAAACGCCTGGCGAACATGGATGGCCTTGAACACCCAATCGCCGCGAACCAGCAGCGACAGCATGATCAACCCGACCAGGATGTCGAACGGGCGCAGGCTGCCGAGCGCCCAGATGGAGCGCCAGACCACGTTGTCGGCCAGCGGGGCGTTGAGGCTGTGGAACAGCCACTCGTCGAAAGTCAGGCAAAGGATCTGGCCAACGGGCCACAACCAGAAACACAGTAGGGCGATGGGCAGGAGCGTGCAGGCTACCAAAGGGCCCCAGGACCACCTTGCTTGGAACAGTGGTCGATTATCCATAAAATACCTCGATCTCCAACGGCAAATGAGCGCTTTGCGAGCGCTCTACGACAGACCTTTCAGTCTCCTGTAATTATTTTGTAATCATTTTCAGAAAGCCAGACAACCATGAGCGACTTGCCAGATACCGATTTCACCCAACGCTTCCTGTTCGACGACCGCGACGTGCGCGGCGAGATGGTCGCGCTTGAACGTAGCTACGCCGAAGTGCTGGCCAAGCACGCTTACCCGCGCCCGGTCCAACACCTGCTGGGCGAGCTGATGGCCGCCGCTGCGCTGCTGGTCGGCACCCTCAAGTTTGATGGGTTGCTGATCCTCCAGGCACAGTCCAGCGGCCCAGTGCCGCTGTTGGCTATCGAATACACCAGCGAGCATGACATCCGTGGCCTGGCGCGCTATGAAGCCGACCAGATCAAGGATGACGCGCGCCTTGCCGACCTGATGCCAGGCGGCCACCTGGTGCTGACCATCATTCCGGTCAACGGCCAGCGTTACCAGGGCACCGTCGAGCTGGACGGTCAGGACCTGTCGGAGTGCTTCACCAACTACTTCGTCATGTCCCAGCAGGTGAACACCAGCATTTCCCTGACCGCCGATGGCGCGCGTGCCCGCGGTCTTCTGGTGCAGCAGCTGCCGGCCGAAATCCACAAGGATATCGAGGAGCGCGAGGAAAGCTGGGCCCACGTCAAGGCCCTCGCCAACACCGTCAAGGCCGAGGAACTGCTCGGGCTGGACAACGAAACCGTGCTGCACCGCCTGTACCACGAGGACGCGGTTCGTCTGTTCGACATCCAGCCGCTACGCTTCCGTTGCAGCTGCTCGCGCGAGCGCTCCAGCAACGCCCTGGTCAGCCTCGGCGAGCAGGATGCCAAGGCGTTGGTCGAGGAATGCGGCGGCCAAGTCGAGATCGATTGCCAGTTCTGCAACGAGCGCTATCTCTTCGATGCGAGCGATGTTGCGCAATTGTTCGCGGGTGGTGGTACTGACGTACCGTCAGAAACTCAGCACTGAAACGCTTCACTACAGGACATTCTCCTGTCGAACCGCGCAAAAGCGCAGTTCTGACAGGAGGGGCCTACTTTTTTTGGGCGTTTCTGGCATAATCCGGCCACTTTTTTCGCTGTAGTAGTTTGAAATAGGCCACTACAAAACGTTTGGAGCACTCGGCCTCGGGCCGGATGGGGTATCTCATGACGCAAGCCAACAACACCGTGTACACCGACCTGAGCGTCGATGAGCTGGTAAAAGAAGCGCTGCAACGCGGTGAAGGTGTGCTGGCCGATACCGGCGCACTGGTCGTCGAGACAGGCCACCGTACTGGCCGTTCGCCGGCTGACCGTTTCATCGTTGACGAACCGAGCACCTCTGCCGCCATCGCCTGGGGCCCGATCAACCGCAAGTTCCCGGCCGACAAGTTCGATGCCCTGTGGGACCGCGTCGAAGCGTTCAACAACGCCCAGGATCACTTCGTCTCCTACGTTCACGTAGGTGCGGCCGAAGAACACTACCTGCCGGTCAAGATGACCACCCAGACCGCCTGGCAGAACCTGTTCGGCCGTTGCCTGTTCATCAACCCGGCCCAGTACAACCCGGCTGGCCGTGATGAGTGGCAAGTGCTCAACGTCGCCAACTTCGAGTGCGTGCCTGAGCGTGACGGCACCAACTCCGACGGCTGCGTCATCCTCAACTTCGCCCAGAAGAAGGTGCTGATCGCTGGCATGCGCTATGCCGGCGAAATGAAGAAAGCCATGTTCTCGGTGCAGAACTTCCTGCTGCCGGCCGCCGACGTGCTGCCGATGCACTGCGCCGCCAACATCGGCGAGCAAGGCGATGTGACCCTGTTCTTCGGCCTGTCCGGCACCGGCAAGACCACCCTGTCGGCCGACGAAAGCCGTTACCTGATCGGTGACGACGAGCACGGTTGGGGCGAAGGCGTCGTCTTCAACATCGAAGGCGGTTGCTACGCCAAGTGCATCGACCTCTCCGAGAAAAACGAGCCGGTCATCTGGAAAGCCATCAAGCACGGCGCGGTACTGGAGAACGTCGTCCTCGACGGCAACCAGCACGCCGACTACGCCGATGTCAGCCTGACCCAGAACAGCCGCGCCGCCTACCCGCTGGAGCACGTGGCCAAGCGTTCCGAGAAGAACCTGGGCGGCGAGCCGAACGCGGTGATCTTCCTGACCTGCGACCTGACCGGCGTGCTGCCGCCAGTGTCGATCCTGAACAACGAGCAGGCGGCCTACCACTTCCTGTCCGGCTACACCGCGCTGGTCGGTTCCACCGAAATGGGTTCGGGCGGCGGCATCAAGTCGACCTTCTCCACCTGCTTCGGCGCACCGTTCTTCCCGCGTCCGGCCGGCGAGTACGCCGAGCTGCTGATCAAGCGCATCAAGGGCTTCGACTCCAAGGTCTACCTGGTCAACACCGGCTGGACCGGTGGTGGCTACGGCGTTGGCAAGCGTTTCAGCATCCCGACCACCCGTGGCGTGATCGCTGCCATTCAAAGCGGCGCGCTGATCGGTGCCGAAACCGAGCACCTGGACATCATCAACCTGGACGTACCGAAGTCTGTTCCAGGCGTCGAGACCGAGCTGCTCAACCCGCGCAACACCTGGGCTGACAAGGCTGCCTACGACGAAGCCGCCAAGGGCCTGGCTGGCCTGTTCATCGAGAACTTCAAGAAGTTCGACGTGTCCGACGCCATCAAGGCCGCTGGTCCGCAGCTGTAAGCCTGCGATTGGCATGAAGAAGCCGCCCCTCGGGGCGGCTTTTTCGTTCTGCAGGCTCACCGCGAACCTGTAGGAGCCAGCCTTGCTGGCGAACCAAGCGCCGCGGTGCATGGCACCGGCCATGCCGGTGTTCGCCGGCAAGGCCGGCTCCTACGAGGATGTAGGCGTTCCTGGCACTGTGTGGGATGCTTCACCCACACGCCAAAGACAGTCCAGGGTATCTCCATGACCGAATCCCCTCAGCGTTCCGCCTTCTCCCATTTCCATCCCATCCTCACCCGTCCCCAGGACAACGACCACAACGGCCACCTCGCCGGCTCCACCGTGCACGCGTTCTTCGAAACCGCCATCCAGGCCTTCCTCGTCGAGCAGGCCGAGCTGGACCTGCGCGACGGCGAACTGGCCGGCTTCGTGGTGAGTTCGAGCGCGGACTTCTTCGCGCTGCCGGGTTTTCCGGACGTACTCGAAGTGGGCCTGGGTGTGACCCGCCTGGCCGGCAGCACGGTGGAATTCCGCCTGGCACTGTTCCGCCCGGGCGAAGCCGAGGCGTGTGCGGCCGGCTCGCTGGTGCAGGTGTTCGTCGAGCGTGCTTCCGGGCGCCCGGCGGCGTTGCCGGAGACCTTGCAACTGATTCTGGCGGGGCTGTCGCTCAATCGTTGACGCGGATGATCCCCTCGCGCACGGCGAACAGTACCAGCCCGGGCACGTCGTGGATCTGCAGGCGGTGCATGATCTGCGAGCGGTGCGCCTCGACGGTCTTGATGCTCAGGCCCAGGCCGTCGGCGATGGAGCGAGTGGTCTCGCCGCGGGCAATCAGGCGCAGGATCTCCAGCTGGCGCTTGGTAAGGGGCGCCTGGGGCGGTGCCGAGGTGCGCTTGCGGCTGTGCCGGAGGGCCTGGCCGATGACCATCGGCAGCACCGCCGACGAGAGAAATTGACCGCCACCGCGCAGCGTCAGCAAGGCCTGCTCCAGCTCCGCCACCGAGGCGTTCTTGAGCAGGAAACCGTGGGCGCCGAGCTGCAGGCAATTGAGCACATGTTCCAGCTGCGAGCGCGCCGAGAACATCAGTACACGGCTGGCCGGGGCGCGGATGAACAGCTCCTGCAGGGCCTGCTGGCTGTCCAGCTCGCCGCTCATGTCGAGTACCACGATGTCTGGCTTGAGCTTTTCCGCCAGGCTCACGGCGGCCATGGCATCGCCCGTGTCGCCTACCACGGCGAAGTCTTTCTTCTGCTCCAGCAGGGCGCGCAGGCCGGCGCGGAAGAGGGGCGAGTCGTCGGCAAGCAGGATTCGGCAAGGCATGGATAAGGGCCTGTTTCGCAAGGGAAGGGGGGCGGCAGGCCTGCTCGATCCGAAAGCGCACTGCCGCGCGATTGCGCGATCAGTCCTTGTCTGCCGATGGGCGCGGCAGTGCCTCTCAGCATAGGCGCTCGAATACCGATGGCAGTAATGGGCGCAGGGGCAGGTCCAGTTCGTGGATGCTTTCGCTGTGGCCGATCATCAACAGGCCGCCGGGACGCAGGTGCGCCAGTACTTGCCGGAGCATGCCACCTCTGTGGCGTGGCGCCAGGCTCGACAGCAGGTTGCGCAGAAGAATGACGTCGAAGCGCTCCAGATGTTCGGGCAGCGGCCGGATCAGGTTGATCGCTTCGAAGCGCACCTGCTCGCGCAAGGCGGGCGCGACGCGCAGGCGGCCGGCCATCTCGCCGATGCCGCACAGGCAGTGGCGGGTCAACCAGCCTTCGGGAAAGTAGCGGGCCTGGGCAATGTCGTAGATGCCGGCACTGGCATGTTCCAGGCGTTGCGTGTCGAAGTCGCTGGCCAGCACTTGCCAGCTGGGCAGTCGGGCGTGCTCGGCGGCAACCATGGCCAGGCTCCAGGCTTCCTCGCCGGTGGCGCAGGCGGCGCTCCAGAGGCGTGCGGGGTGGCCAAGGCCGGGCAGCCATCGGGCCAGCCACTCGAAATGGCGATGCTCACGGAAGAAGTAACTGTCGCGAGCGACCAGCAGACGCAGCAACTGGTCGTGCTCCAGCGCGTCCTGCTGCTGGTCGAGCAGCGTGAGGTATTGATCGAAGGTGCTCAGGCGATGGGCTTTCAGGCGCTTGTGCAGGCGCGCCGCGACCACGGCGCGGCGGTCGTTGGCCAGGTACACGCCGGTAGCTTGCTCGACCCGCTGGCGAATGCGCGCAAAGTTGTCTTCGCTGAGCAGCGGCGGGCGCGGCATCCTTCAGGCTCCCTTGGCCTTGGATGAACTGATGGCCGTGATGATCGCGCGCATTCCCTGCGTCCTGTCTGGAGTTGGTGGACGGGATGATAACTAGTGGCTACTAGCCTCCATATCGGGGGCGCCCTTAATCCTCGGGTGTCCACGCAAACGAAAAAGCCCTGCCGGTGAGGGCAGGGCCTTAAGTGTCAAGCTTAAGCCTGGCGATCAGTCGCGCCAGTGACGCTTGTGCTTGCGGTGGCCGTAGTGGTGGCCGCGGTCATAGTAGCGACGGTCGTCGTAGTCGCGACGGTAGCGGCGCGAGTCGTGGCGCTCGTCTTCGTCGGCCTTGTTGCCCATGTAGTTGCCCAGTGCGCCACCGGCGCCACCACCGGCTGCCGCGCCGATGTAGCTGCCGGTGGTGCCGCCCATGGAGCGACCCACCACGTTGCCGCCCGCCGCGCCCAGCGCGCCGCCGATGGCCGCTTCGCCACGCTGGCGCTTGTCGGCACCCAGGGCACCGCCGGCCGCGCCGCCCAGGCCGGCACCAATGGCGCCGCCGGTGCTACCACCGATGGAGTTGCCCACCACGGAGCCCAGTACCCCACCCAATGCGCCGCCAATGCCGGCCTCGGTGGTGCCGCCTGCCATGGCAACGCCGCTGAGCAAGCTGAAAGACAACAACAGAATCGAGGAGTACTTCTTCATCAAGAGAGCCTCAGAGGGATGACGAGGCGGAATTTGAGGCTCGGCGAGGCGCCTGGCAATTGAAATCCGACGAGTAGCACGAGTTGTACACAATTCTCTAAGTTATTGAATTATGTATGAAACTTTCTCGAATTTCGGTGGTCTGAGCTACTTATGACGAAGCCCTGATCCGTTGCGGAACAGGGCTTTTTTGTGGGTGTCGATCAGGGCTCGAAAGTTACGCCTTTCCCTGTAGGAGCGGCCTTGTGCCGCGAAAGGGCTGCGCAGCAGCCCCTGGGTTTAAGTGTTCACGCAACGTTCGCCGGGGCCGCTTTGCGGCCCTTTCGCGGCACAAGGCCGCTCCTACAGGTGGGCGGCATACGGCTCAGATGATTCGCCCGTTGTCCCGTGCGCGTTCCAACTTGATGGCGATGAACTTCGACGTCGGCGTATGGCTGCCTTCGCCGATGCTCTCCAGCGGTACCAGCGGGTTCACCTCCGGATAGTACGCCGCCGCCTGACCGGCGGGAATGTCGAACGCCAGCAGGGTGAAGCCCTGCACCCGACGCACATGCTCATCCCCCCATAGCGACACGATGTCGACCTTCTGCCCCGGCTGGAAGCCCAGGCGGATGATGTCCGCCTCGTTGACGAACAGCACGTCGCGCTGGCCGCGCACGCCGCGGTAGCGGTCGTCCATGCCGTAGATGGTGGTGTTGTACTGATCGTGCGAACGCATCGACTGCATGATCAGGTCCGGCACCTGGCCGCTGGCGCGCACACGTTCGTCGAGCAGGCTGTCGGGCAGCAGGTTGGCCTTGAAGTTGGCGCGGCCGCTGGCGGTCTTCCACTGGCGACTGCCGGCACTGTTGCCCAGGTAGAAACCACCCGGCAGGTTCAGGCGCTCGTTGAAATTGGCAAAACCCGGGATGGTATCGGCGATCAGGTCGCGGATGCGGTCGTAGTCGGCCACCAGCCAGTGCCAATCCACCGGCTGCTTGCCCAGGGTGGCGGCGGCGATGCCGGCGACCACCGCGGGCTCCGAGCGCATCTGCCTGGACAGCGGCTTGAGCTGGCCGTTGGAGGCGTGGACCATGCTGAACGAGTCTTCCACCGTCACCGCCTGCGGGCCTTCCCCCTGCAGGTCGATGTCGGTGCGGCCCAGGCACGGCAGGATCAGTGCCTGCTTGCCGTGGACCAGGTGGCTGCGGTTGAGCTTGGTGCTGATATGCACGGTCAGCTCGCAGTTGCGCAGCGCTTGCGCGGTGCGCTCGGTGTCCGGGGTGGCCTGGGCGAAGTTGCCGCCCAGCCCGATGAACACTTTGGCCCGGCCTTCGAGCATGGCGTGGATCGCCTCGACGGTGTTATGCCCGTTGTGGCGTGGCACCGGGAAGCCGAAGCGCTTTTCGAGGGCATCGAGCAGGAACACCGGCGGGCGCTCGTTGATGCCCATGGTGCGGTCGCCCTGCACGTTGCTGTGGCCGCGCACCGGGCACAGGCCGGCGCCCGGCACACCGAGGTTGCCGCGCAACAGCATCAGGTTGACGATTTCCTGGATGGTCGGTACCGAGTGGCGATGCTGGGTGATGCCCATGGCCCAGCACATGATCACCCGCTTGCCCTTGCAGTACATGCGCGCCGACAGCTCGATGTCGGCCAGGGTCAGGCCCGATTGCGCCTGGATCTGCTCCCACGGGGTGGCATCGACCACTGCCAGGTACGCCTCCACGCCATGGCCGTGCTCAGCGATGAAGGCGTGGTCGAAGATCGCTTGCTCACCCTTGGCCTGGGCTTCGCGTTCCCATTGCAGCAGGAACTTGGCCATGCCGCGCAGCAGCGCCATGTCGCCGCCCAGGGCTGGGCGGAAGAATGCGGTGTTGGTCGGGCGATCGGTGTTGGTCAGCATCTCCAGCGGGTTCTGCGGGTGCTGGAAGCGCTCCAGGCCGCGCTCCTTGAGCGGGTTGACGCAGACCACCTGGGCGCCGCGCTTCACCGCGTCACGCAGCGGGTCGAGCATGCGCGGGTGGTTGGTGCCGGGGTTCTGGCCCCAGACGAAGATCGCGTCGGCGTGCTCGAAGTCGTCGTAGGTGACCGTGCCCTTGCCCACCCCCACGCTCTGCCCCAGGGCCACGCCGCTGGCCTCGTGGCACATGTTCGAGCAGTCGGGGAAGTTGTTGGTGCCGTAGGCGCGCACGAACAGCTGGTACAGGTAGGCCGCTTCGTTGCTGGCCCGGCCGGAGGTGTAGAACTCGGCCTGGTCGGGGCTGGCCAGGTTGTTCAGGTGGCGGGCGATCAGGGCGAAGGCGGCGTCCCAGTCGATCGGCTGGTAGCGGTCGCTGGTCGGGTCGTAGACCATCGGTTCGGTCAGGCGGCCCTGGTACTCGAGCCAGTAGTCGCTCTGCTCGAGCAGTGCGCTGACGCTGTAGCGGGCGAAGAACGCCGCATCGACGCGGCGCTTGGTGGCTTCCCAGTTGACCGCCTTGGCGCCGTTCTCGCAGAACTTGACCATGCCGCTCTCGGGCGAGTCGCCCCAGGCGCAGCCGGGGCAGTCGAAGCCGCCGTTCTGGTTGGTCTTGAGCA
>NZ_JARPQB010000043.1 GCF_029478665.1 Pseudomonas entomophila | reverse complement strand
TTCGCCGGGAACCGGGCACGATACGCCGCCAGCTCCGCCGCACGCAGCACTACGGTAAACACGCCGTCAGCCTCCCCCGCGCTCAGCAGGCTCTCACCCTGGAAGTCCAGCACCTGGCTGTCGCCGGAATAGGCGAAACCCTTGCCATCGGTACCCACCCGGTTCACCGCCGCCACGAAGCACAGGTTCTCGATGCCCCGCGCCGGCAGCAGGCGGTTCCAGTGCAGACGCCGCGCTGCAGGCCAATTGGCGGTGTACAGCAGCAGGTCGGTGTCCTGGGCATCGCGGCTCCACACCGGGAAACGCAGGTCGTAGCAGATCAGCGGGCGCACGCGCCAGCCCTTGATCTCGAACTGCACCTGGCGCTCACCCGGGGTGTAATGCTTGTGCTCCCCGGCCATGCGGAACAGGTGGCGCTTGTCGTAATGCAGGATCTCGCCATCGGGCCGCGCCCACAGCAGGCGGTTGCGGTGGCTGCCATCGGCGGCCTGGATGATCACACTGCCGGTGATCACCGCGTTGGCTTTCTTCGCCTGGGCCTTGAGCCACTTGTAGGTGGGGCCGTTCTCAGGCTCGGCGAGGCTTTCGGACTCCATCGAGAAACCGGTGGTGAACATTTCCGGCAGGACCACCAGGTCCACCTCGCCGGCCTGCCCGATCAGTTCCTCGAAATGCGCATAGTTCGCTTCGCGGTCATGCCAGGCCAGGGTGGTCTGCACCAGGGCGATTTTCAGGTTCGGCAGTTGGCTCAGATCGCGCATAGTTTCTCCGCTGCCTGTCGCAGCGTCTCCTCACGTTTGGCAAAGCACAGGCGCACCAGGCGTTGCTCGGGGATGGGGTGCTGGTAGAACACCGAGACCGGGATACTGGCCACGCCGTGCTCACGGGTCAGCCACAGGGCCATGTCGACATCGTTCAGGTCGGGCCGGATCCGCGAGTAGTCCACCAGTTGGAAATAGGTGCCCGGCGTGCGGGTAAACGTGAAGCGCGAATCCTGCAGCAGGTCGCAGAACAGGTCGCGCTTGGCCTGGTAGAAGGCCGGCAGTTCATCGATGTGCCCAGGATGCTCGGCCATGAAGTCGGACAGGGCGCATTGCAGGGGCGTCACCCCGCAGAAGTTGACGTACTGGTGCACCTTGCGCAGCTCGGCGCTCAATGCCGGTGGCGCGATCACGTAGCCGGTCTTCCAGCCGGTGACGTGGTAGGTCTTGCCGAACGAGCTGACGACGAACGCACGCGCGTACAGCTGCGGATGGGCCAGCACGCTTGCATGGCGCACGCCATCGTAGATCAGGTGTTCGTAGACCTCGTCGCTGACCAGGTAGATATCGCGGTCAGCGATCAGTGTCGCCAGCTGGTCCAGGTCGTCACGGCTGATCAACGCACCGCTGGGGTTGTGCGGCGAGTTGAGAATGACCATGCGTGTGCGCGGGCTCAGCGCGTCGCTGAATTTCTGCCAGTCGATGCTGAAGCTGCCGTCGCTGAGCGGCACATGCACGCAGCGGCCACCGGCCAGCTCCACGGAAGGCTCGTAGCTGTCGTAGCTGGGGTCGAAGACGATCACTTCGTCACCGGCGTGGACCACCGCCTGGATGGCGCAGAAGATCGCCTCGGTGGCACCGGGGGTGATGGTCACTTCAAGGTCGGCGTCGACGCTCACGCCATACAACCGGGCGACTTTCGCGGCCACTTGCTGACGCAGGGCCGGCAAGCCGGTCATGGGCGAGTACTGGTTGTGCCCGGCGGCCACATGGCGGCCAACGGCATCGAGCAAGGCCTGGGGGCCGTTGAAGTCAGGGAAGCCCTGGGAGAGGTTGAGCGCACCGGTCTGCATGGCCAGTTGCGACATGGTGGTGAAGATGGTCGTGCCAACATTCGGCAGTTTGCTGCGGATCATGGAGCCCTCTTTCCTGGGGTTTGTCCGGCACGGGGTTGGCTCCGAGCATAGCGGATCGAGCAGTCAGGAAAAAGGTTGAAACACAAGGGGGATTGCCCTGGGTCAACGCGTAGGGGAGATCAGGATTTACGCACTTCCCTGTAGGAGCGGCCTTGTGCCGCGAAAGGGCTGCAAAGCAGCCCCGGCTTCCTTGCGCGCTCTCTGAACCCTGGGGCTGCTACGCAGCCCTTTCGCGGCACAAGGCCGCTCCTACAGGGGGCGCATGGTCTGTGAGAGCACGCCTAGCGGTTACTTGCGCTTGTCGCGGCGCTTCTTCTCGGCCTTCTTGTGGTGCGACATCAAGCGGCGTTTCTTGTTGACCTGGCGGTCGGTGAGGGTGTTCTTGTTGCCCTCGTACGGGTTCTCACCGCCCTTGTACTCGATGCGGATCGGCGTACCGACCAGCTTGAGCACGCGGCGGTAAGTGTTCTCCAGGTAACGCGAGTACGACTTGGGCACCTTCTCGGTCTGGTTGCCGTGGATCACGATCAGCGGCGGGTTGGCACCACCGAGGTGGGCATAGCGCAGCTTGATGCGGCGGCCATTCACCAGCGGCGGCTGGTGCTCGCTGATGGCGTCTTCGAGAATCTGCGTCAAGCGGCTGGTCGGCCAGCGGGTGACCGCCGACTTGAAGGCGGCCTGCACCGACTTGTACAGGTGGCCAACGCCGGTGCCGTGCAGGGCGGAAATGAAGTGGATGTCGCAGAAGTCGACGAAGAACAGCCGGCGCTCCAGCTCGGTCTTCACGTAGTCGCGCTCGCCCGCTTCCATGCCATCCCACTTGTTCAGCGCGATGACGATGGCCCGGCCAGCTTCGAGGGCGAAGCCCAGCAGGTTGAGGTCGTGGTCGACCACGCCTTCGCGGGCGTCCATGACGAAGACCACCACGTTGGCGTCCTTGATCGCCTGCAGGGTCTTCACCACCGAGAACTTTTCAACTTCCTCGTGGATCTTGCCGCGCTTGCGCACGCCGGCGGTGTCAATGAAGGTGTACTTTTCGCCATCACGCTCGAACGGGATGTAGATACTGTCGCGGGTGGTACCCGGCTGGTCGTACACCACCACGCGCTCTTCGCCGAGCATGCGGTTGACCAGGGTCGACTTGCCCACGTTCGGGCGGCCGATGATGGCGATCTTGATGCCGTCCTTTTCGCTCGGGCCGGGAATACGCACGGCCTCTTCGCCTTCGGCGACGTTCAGGTCGAGGGCTTCTTCCTCGGCATCACGCGGGATGTGGCCGAGCAGCGATTCCATCAGGGCGTTGATGCCACGGCCCTGGGAGCCGGCCACCGGGATAGCGTTGCCCATGCCCAGCGGCGAGAACTCGGCGCGGGCGATGTCGGGATCGATGTTGTCGATCTTGTTGGCCACCAGCACGGCCGCCTTGTTCCGCTTGCGCAGGTGGTCGGCGATCATCTGGTCGGCGGCGGTCATGCCGGCGCGGGCATCCACCAGGAACAGGACGTAGTCGGCTTCTTCGATGGCCATCAGCGACTGCTCGGCCATCTTCTCGTCCATGCCCACTTCGTCACCGGTGATACCGCCGGTGTCGATCAGGATGAAGGAGCGACCCTGCCAGCTGGCATCGCCGTACTGGCGATCACGGGTCAGGCCCGACAGGTCACCGACGATGGCGTCGCGGGTCTTGGTCAGGCGGTTGAACATGGTGGATTTGCCGACGTTCGGGCGGCCCACCAGGGCGATTACGGGAACCATGCGGCTCTCCACTCTTGAATTCTTGAAAATGCAAAGGCCGCTGCAAGGCAGCGGCCGGAGTTCGGGCGGCGTTTCCTACGCCGCTACCTGAGCCCGCGAACGGGCTCAAGCATAGCTTCAGCGGATGGTCAGTGCCTCGAGCTTGCCGCTGTTGCCGAAGACGTAGATGGTGTCGCCGACCACGAGTGGGCGGGCGCGCAGGCCATCGCTGTCGATACGCTCACGGCCGACGAAGCGGCCATCGACCTGGCTCAGCAGGTGCAGGTAACCCTCGAAGTCACCCACCGCCACGTAGCTGGAGAACACTTCCGGCGCCGACAGCTGGCGACGGGCCATGCTGTCATTGCTCCACAAGGCGCTGGAGGAACGCTCGTCGACACCTTCGACGGTGCCCGAAGCCAGGCTCACGTAGACGTTGCCGAAGCCCTGGGCGACACCCACGTAGCTGGAGGCATCACGCTGCCACAGCACACGGCCGCTTTCCAGGTCCAGGCCGGCGACGCGGCCCTGGTAGGTGCTGACGTACAAGGTGCCACCGGACAGCAGCAGACCGCCGTCGATGTCCACCACGCGGTCCAGCTCGGAACGGCCTTGCGGGATGGCCACACGGCTTTCCCACACGGGTACGCCGTTATTGATGTCCACCGCCACCACCTTGCCGGTGGACAGGCCAGCGACGGCCAGGCGGTTGGTGACGATCGGCGCGCCGGTGCCACGCAGGGTGAGCACCGCCGGGGTGTTCTCGTAGATCCAGCGACGGTCGCCGGTGGCGGCGTCGAGGCCGATCAGGCGGTCGTCCTGGGTCTGTACCACCACCACGTCGCCGTTGTTGGCGGGCGGTGCCAGTACTTCGCTGGTGACGCGCGAGCGCCAGCGCTCTTCGCCGGTGCTCGAATCCAGGGCGATGACCTCACCCTTGAGCGTGCCCAGCATGACCAGGCCGTAGCCCACGCCAACCGCGCCGGAAACCGGCAGCTCGAGGTCCTTCTTCCACACCACGTCACCGTTTAGGCGGTCGAGTGCGAAGACTTCACCGGTGACGTCGGCAGCGTAGATGCGATCGTTCTCGATGGCCGGTACCAGGGTGTTGTACGTCTCGCCCTGGCCGTCACCAATCGAACGGCTCCACTGCTTCTTCAGCACCACTTCCTCGGTGAACTTGGTCAGCTCAGCCGGGGGCAGTTCCTTCTTGCTGTTGCTGCTGCAACCCGCCGCCAGCACGGCGAGGGTGAGCACTGCTGCTTGTTTCCAACCCTTCACTTCAGGCGTCCCCTTTGGCCAGGTCATCCAGCTTCAGTTGCAGGCCACCGATCGCGGCGTCGTCGGACAGCGCGGCCTTGGCTTTTTCGTAGGCGCTGTGCGCGTCGTCGGCACGGCCCAGCTGTACCAGCAGGTCGCCCTTGAGCTCCTCGCGGCTGGCGAGGAAGGCCTTGTCGGTGTCGCCGTCGAGCAGCTTCAGCGCGTCTTCGGCCTTGTCCTGGGCAGCCAGTACACGGGCCAGGCGCTGGCGCGAGATCTCGCCCAGGGTGGCGTCGGCCGGCTTGTCCATCACGCCTTTCAGTTCGCTGGCCGCGTCGTCCAGCTTGCCGCTGTCCACTGCCACTTTTGCCACGAACAGGCTGCCGTACTGGGCGTAGGCGCTGCCGCCGAACTCGCTCTTGAGCTTGCCGGACAGTTCGGCGACCTTGCCTGCGTCAGGCTGGCCGCTCGGGGTCAGCGAGGTTTCCAGCAGGGCCTGATACAACGCCGAGGCGCCTTGCGACTGGTTGGCCTGGTACTTGTGCCAGGTCTGCCAGCCCATCACCACCACGCCGGCCAGCAGGGCGCCGGTCAGCAGCGGCTTGCCGTTGCGGTTCCACCAGTCCTTGGCCGCTGCCAGGCCTTCATCATCGGTACTCGACACCCCAATACTCCTATTCGCCTATTCGTTGTTGAACCGCGTTACGCCTGGGCGATCGCGGTTTCCAGGTGCGCGGCAAGCGCATCCCAGGCAATGTTCTGTTGTTCGCCCTGGCCACGCAGGGGCTTGACGCCGATCTCTTGCTTGGCCAGTTCGTCGTCGCCGAGGATCAGGGCGAACAGCGCGCCACTTTTGTCCGCTTTCTTGAACTGGTTCTTGAAGTTGCCGCCACCGGCGTTGACCGCCAGGCGCAGGTTCGGCAGACGATCACGCAGTTGCTCGCTGATCTTCAGGCCAGCCAGCTCCGCCTGCTCGCCAAAGGCGCACAGGTAGACGTCGATGGTACGGCTGATCGACTCAGGCACCTGGCCCAGGGTTTCGATCAGCAGCAGCAGGCGCTCGATACCCATGGCAAAGCCAACGCCAGCGGTCGGCTTGCCGCCCATCTGCTCGACCAGGCCATCGTAGCGCCCACCGGCGCAGACCGTGCCCTGGGCACCGAGCTTGTCGGTGACCCACTCGAACACGGTCTTGCTGTAGTAATCCAGGCCGCGTACCAGCTTGGTGTTGATCACGAACGGGATGCCAGCCGCGTCAAGACGGGCCTTCACGCCCTCGAAGTGCACGCGGGACTCTTCGTCCAGGTACTCTTCGAGCTTCGGCGCGCCCACCAGGGCAGCCTGGGTGCCTGCGTTCTTGCTGTCGAGGATACGCAGCGGATTGCTCTGCAGGCGGCGCTTGCTGTCTTCGTCCAGCTGATCAATGCGCTGGGAGAGGAATTCGACCAGTGCATCACGATAACGCGCTCGGGCTTCGCTGGTGCCCAGGCTGTTGAGCTCCAGCGTCACCGCATCCTGAATACCCAGCAACGCCCAGAGGCGCCAGGTGAGCATGATCAGTTCGGCATCGATATCGGGGCCGGCCAGGTTGAACACCTCGACACCGATCTGGTGGAACTGGCGGTAGCGTCCCAGTTGCGGGCGCTCGTGGCGGAACATCGGGCCCACGTACCAGAGTTTCTGCACTTGGCCATTACCGATGATGCCGTGCTCGAGCACTGCGCGCACGCAAGCGGCGGTACCTTCCGGGCGCAAGGTAAGCGAGTCCTTGTTGTCCTGGAAGGTGTACATCTCCTTCTCGACGATATCGGTCACTTCACCGATCGAGCGCTTGAACAGCTCGGTGAACTCGACGATCGGCGTACGGATCTGGCTGTAGCCGTAGCTGTCCAGCAGGCCGGCCACGGTGCCCTCGAAATAGCGCCACAGCGGCGACTGATCGGGCAGGATGTCGTTCATGCCACGGATGGCTTGCAGCGATTTGCTCACGAGTAGTCCTTACGAATTCTGTGTATCAGCCACGGGCGATCAGCGCCGCGTCGGCCTCGGCCTTCTCGGCCGCTTTCTGGCGGATGAGCTTCTCCAGCTCGTCGACCAGGTTGTCGTTGTTCAGTTTCTGCGATGGCTTGCCGTCGATGTAGACCAGGTTCGGGGTGCCGCCGGTCAGGCCGACGTGCGATTCCTTCGCTTCCCCCGGGCCATTGACCACGCAACCGATCACCGCCACGTCCAGCGGCACCAGCAGGTCTTCCAGGCGCCCTTCCAGCTCGTTCATGGTCTTGACCACATCGAAGTTCTGCCGCGAGCAGCTCGGGCAGGCGATGAAGTTGATGCCACGGGAACGCAGGTGCAGCGACTTGAGGATGTCGTAGCCGACCTTCACTTCCTCGACCGGGTCGGCCGCCAACGAGATGCGGATGGTGTCACCGATACCCTCGGCCAGCAGCATACCTAGGCCGACGGCGGATTTCACCGTCCCCGAGCGCAGGCCACCGGCTTCGGTGATGCCCAGGTGCAGCGGCTGGATGATCTGCTTGGCCAGCAGGCGGTAGGCCTCGACGGCCATGAACACGTCGGAGGCCTTGACGCTGACCTTGAAGTCCTGGAAGTCCAGGCGGTCGAGGTGCTCGACGTGGCGCAGCGCCGACTCGACCAGCGCGGCCGGGGTCGGCTCGCCGTACTTCTTCTGCAGGTCTTTTTCCAGGGAGCCGGCGTTGACGCCGATGCGGATCGGGATGCCACGGTCGCGGGCGGCATCGACCACCGCGCGCACGCGGTCTTCGCGGCCGATGTTGCCCGGGTTGATACGCAGGCAGTCGACACCCAGCTCAGCCACGCGCAGGGCGATCTTGTAGTCGAAGTGGATGTCGGCGACCAGTGGAACGCTGACCAGCTTCTTGATCTTGCCGAACGCCTCGGCGGCGTCCATGTCCGGCACCGAGACACGCACGATATCCACGCCGGCATCGACCAGGCGCTGGATCTGCGCCACGGTGGCGGCGACATCGTTGGTGTCGGTGTTGGTCATGCTCTGCACCGCGATGGGGGCATCGCCACCCACCGGCACATTGCCGACCCAGATTTTGCGGGATTCGCGACGTTTGATCGGAGATTCGCCGTGCATGACTTACTGTCCCAACTTCAGGCGAGCGGTTTCGCCACTGGTGAACGGGGCGACATCGACCGCCTGGCCGTTGTAGCTCACCTGGGCGCCACGGGCGAAGCCCAGGCGCACCGCGAACGGTGGCTTGCCGGTCAGTTCCAGGCTGTCGCCCTTGCGCTTGATGGCGCTGAACAGCACCTTGCCGTTGCCATCTGCGACCTGGGTCCAGCAATCGGCGGTGAACTGGATGTGTACGTTGCCGCTACCAGCCGGGGCCGGGGCGGCTTCCACAGCGGGTGCCGGAGCAACCGGGGCGGGAACAGCGGCCACGGGAGCGGCTGGAGTGGCCGGTGCGGCAGGCGCTGCCGGAGCGGTCGGCGCCAAAGCGACAGCCGGCGCTTGTGGCGCGGCGGCCGGAGCGACCGGCGCAGGCGCGGCTACAGGTGCCGCGGGTGCCGCAGGCGCCTCGACGGTGCTGGCCGGTGCCTGTTCGCTGGCAGCCGGCTCAAGTGGCAGCGCTTCGCTTTCCGGCTGTTGACCCTCGCTCACGGCCTGGTCTTCCGGCTCGTCCAGCGGGTGGATCTGGGTGGTGCCGTCGGCGCTCTCGACCTCGACATGCTCCAGGGCGATCTTGGCCAGGTCCTTGCCGCGCAGGCTGGTGTTGTCCTGCCACCAGAGGAAGCTGCCACCGACCACAGCCACCAGCAGCAACAGGCTGACCACGCGCAGGATGTTGTGGGACAGGCGCACCGGTTCCTCGATGCGGCCCAGGGCATGCACTTCGCTGCCCTTGGCGTGGGTGCCGGTGATCTGGTCGAAAGCCTCGACCAGCGGTGCCTGGTCCATGTCCATCAGCTTGGCGTAGGCACGGATGTAACCGCGGGCGAAGGTGTGCCCCGGCAGCTTGTCGAAGGCGCCGTTTTCCAGGTTGTTCAGCGAAGATACCGTGAGGTTGAGCTTGCGAGCGACCTCGGCCTGGCTCCAGTCCCGCTTCTCGCGGGCCTGGCGCAAGACGTCACCGGGGTTCTGGCGAGTCGCTGCTGCTACTTCAGTGTGCGCGGCTTTCATCGTTGCTCCGACAGGTATTGCTGATATTCCGGCGTACCGGGATAAAGTCGTTGTAATTGCTGGCCCAGACGGGCCGCGTCGCCCCGGTCGTCGAGGGCGCGGGCCAAACGGCTGCCCAACAGCAGGCTGCGGGCATTCTGGTCGCTCAGTTGGCTGAATCGATCGTAGTAGTCCCGGGCCGGCACATAATGCCTGTTTTCGTAGGACAACTCAGCCATTTCAAGCAAAGCCCTCGGTTGCCGCTGATTGAGCCGAAGGGCTTTTTCCAGATGATCGCGGGCCTGTTCGCCCTGCCCCAGCTTCAGGGCCGTCAGCCCCAGGTTCTCGTAGACCCGGGAGCGTTCAGGATACAGGGTATCGGCGGCGGCTTGGCGGAACATCGCCTGGGCTTCGCCAAAGCGGCCCTGAGCATATAGGAAACTGCCATAGTTGTTGCGGATTCGTGTGTCGCCCGGGCGTATGGCCAGCGCTTTCTCGAAGTGCCGGTCGGCAAGCATGGGCTCGCCTTGCGCCTGGAACACCAAAGCCAATGCCGCGTGGGCATCGGCATCGCGCTCGTTCAAGGCCAGGGCCTTGCCCAGCGGCGCCTTGGCCTGCTCGGCCAAACCTTGTTGCAAATACCCAAGCCCCAACTGCACGTAGGCCCGCCCCGCCTCCTCACGCCCCTGGCGGCTGGCCAAGGGATCGCCCGCGCCGCCGGACACGCAGCCAACCAGCAGCGAAAGCGTCAGGATCGACAGCGCGGTGCGCAGGGTCATGGGCGGGCTGCTCGTCAGGGGCGCGCGGCGTTGTCTTGCGGTTCGTCGGCGAGCTGGCGCACGGCGATGTAGCGTTCGCTGCGACGGGTGCGGTCGTTGACCTGGCCCACCAGCTGGCCGCAGGCTGCATCGATGTCGTCACCGCGGGTGGTGCGGGTGGTGACGTTGAAACCACCGTGGTGCAGCAGGTCCTGGAAGCGACGAATGGCGTTGTTGCTCGGTCGCTCGTAGCCCGAATGCGGGAACGGGTTGAACGGGATCAGGTTGATCTTGCACGGTACATCGCGCAACAGCTCGATCATCTGCGCGGCGTGCTCGGGCTGGTCGTTGACGTCCTTGAGCAGGGTGTACTCGATGGTGAGCACGCGCTTGCCACCGAGCGTGGACATGTAGCCCATGCACGATTCCAGCAGCATCTTCAGCGGGTACTTCTTGTTGATCGGTACCAGTTTGTTGCGCAGCTCATCGTTGGGGGCGTGCAGCGACAGTGCCAGCGACACATCGATGTGCTTGGCCAGCTCGTCGATCATGGGCACCACGCCCGAGGTGGAGAGCGTGACGCGACGTTTCGAGATGCCATAGCCCAGATCTTCCATCATGATCTTCATGGCGGCGATGACATTGTCGAAGTTCAGCAAGGGCTCGCCCATGCCCATCATGACCACGTTGGTGATGGCGCGGTCGATCTTGGCGGGGACGGTCCCGAAGGATTTGTTGGCAAGCCACACCTGGCCGATCACTTCGGCGGCGGTGAGGTTGCTGTTGAAGCCTTGCTTGCCGGTGGAGCAGAAACTGCAGTCCAGGGCGCAGCCGGCTTGCGACGATACGCACAGCGTGCCGCGGTCGTCGGTGGGGATGTAGACGGTTTCGACGCAGCTGCCGGAGGCAACGCGAACCACCCACTTGCGGGTGCCGTCGGCGGAAATGTCTTCGCTGACCACTTCCGGGCCCCGGATCTCGGCAACAGCCTCGAGCTTTTCGCGCAAGACCTTGCCGACATTGGTCATGGCGGCGAAATCATCGACGCCAAAATGGTGAATCCATTTCATCACCTGCCCGGCGCGGAAGCGCTTCTCCCCGATTGAGTCGAAGAACTGTTCCATTTCCGCCAGGGTCAGCCCCAGCAGGTTGATCTTGCCAGTCGATGTCGTCATGGATTCACCCTCACACCCGTAAGCTTTCGCTTAGCGAGTGGTTACCTCGGTAGCTGCGAAGAAGTAAGCGATTTCGCGAGCGGCAGCGGCTTCGGAGTCCGAACCGTGAACGGCGTTGGCGTCGATCGACTCGGCGAAGTCGGCGCGGATGGTGCCGGCAGCAGCTTCTTTAGGGTTGGTGGCGCCCATCAGCTCACGGTTCAGAGCGATGGCGTTCTCGCCTTCCAGAACCTGGACAACGACCGGACCGGAAGTCATGAAGGCAACCAGGTCGCCGAAGAAGCCACGAGCGCTGTGCTCGGCGTAGAAGCCTTCGGCTTCGGCCTTGGACAGTTGCTTGATTTTCGAAGCGACGATTTTCAGACCGGCTTCTTCGAAGCGAGTGGTGATCTTGCCGATGACGTTTTTGGCGACGGCGTCAGGCTTGATGATCGAGAAAGTACGTTGAACAGCCATGGAAAACTCCAGAATATTGAGTGTTGCGAAAAATTAAACCCGCGAATTATACGCGGGTTCCAGGGGATTGCCTAACCTGCAGCGTGCGCTCAGTCGGCTTCTTCGATCCAGGCCGCCTGGATGGCCTCGAGAACCTTCTCGCCGCAACGCGACGGATCGTCATCAAAGTCCGGCAGAGCCATGACCCAAGCGCGCAGATCGACGAAATTCACGTAGTGAGGATCGACCTCGGGCTTGCTTTCCGCAAGCTGGATGGCGATCTCAAGTACATCAACCCATTTCAGACTCATGTACAGGCCCTCAGTGCGGCGCTTCGGCGGCGTGGTTGAGCGAGTATTTGGGGATCTCGATGGTGAGGTCCTCATCACCGACGACCACCTGGCAACCCAGGCGCGACTGCGCCTCCAGGCCCCAGGCTTTGTCCAGCATGTCCTCTTCGAGCTCGTCCGCTTCTTCAAGGGAGTCGAAGCCCTTGCGGATGATGCAATGGCAGGTGGTGCAGGCCTTGACGCCACCGCAGGCGCTTTCCATCTCGATGTGATGATCGTGGGCCAGCTCCAGGATATTGGTCCCGGCGGGCACTTCCACGGTCAGCCCCTCGGGGCAGAATTTTTCATGCGGCAGGAATGTCACCAGCGGCATCGGTTACTCCTCGATCTCATTCAGGTTGCGCCCGGCCAGTGCGGCTTTGACCGTCGAATCAAGGCGACGGGCGGCAAATGCATCGGTCACCTGCGACAGACGCTTGGTCTGTTGCTCGATGGCAGCGCCATCGGTGCCGGTCAGCAAATCACGTAGTTCCTGCATCTGGAATTCAATGGCTTCGCGCTCGTCGCTGCTGAGCAGGCGCTCGCCATCGGCATCCAGGGCGCCCTGTACCGCCTCGAGCAGGCGCTCGCCGTCGACCTGGTGCTCGCGCAGCTGGCGCGCCTGCTTGTCGGAGCCTGCGTGCTCGAAGGAATCCTTGAGCATGCGGGCGATCTCACCGTCGGTCAGGCCATAGGATGGCTTGACCTGGATGCTCGACTCGACGCCCGAGCCCAGCTCGCGGGCGGCGACACTGAGCAGGCCATCGGCGTCGACCTGGAAGGTGACGCGGATCTTCGCCGCGCCCGCCACCATGGCCGGGATGCCGCGTAGTTCGAAGCGCGCCAGCGAGCGGCAGTCGCTGACCAGTTCGCGCTCACCTTGCAGCACATGGATCATCATGGCCGACTGGCCATCTTTATAGGTGGTGAACTCCTGGGCGCGCGCTACCGGGATCGTGGTGTTGCGCGGGATCACCTTCTCCATCAGCCCGCCCATGGTCTCCAGACCCAGCGACAACGGGATGACGTCGAGCAGCAGCAGCTCGCCACCCTCGCGGCGGTTGCCGGCGAGTGTGTCGGCCTGGATCGCGGCGCCAATGGCGACCACCTGGTCCGGATCGATGGAGGTCAGTGGGGTACGGCCAAACAGTGTGCCGACCGCCTCACGCACACGCGGCACGCGGGTCGAACCACCAACCATCACCACCGCGCCGACTTCCTCCAGCTCGATGCCGCTGTCGCGCACGGCACGGCGGCAGGCCTTGAGGCTGCGGGCGATCATGGGCTCGATCATGGCGTCGAAAGCGCTACGGGTCAGCTCGCCCTGCCAGGCGCCATGCTGGACGCTGACCGCTTCACGGTCGGTCAAGGCTTCCTTGGCCGCGCAGGCGGTCTGCAACAGCAGGCGCTGGGTGGCCGGGTCGAGGTCGGCGGACAAACCTGCCTGCTCGATGATCCAGCCAGCGATCGCGTGATCGAAGTCGTCACCACCCAGGGCCGTGTCGCCACCAGTGGCCAGCACTTCGAAGACACCAGCGGTCAGGCGCAGGATGGAAATATCGAAGGTGCCGCCACCCAGGTCGAAGATCGCCACGACGCCTTCGGCATTCTGATCCAGGCCATAGGCCACGGCTGCCGCGGTCGGCTCGTTGAGCAAGCGCAGGACATTGAGGCCGGCCAGCTTGGCGGCATCCTTGGTGGCCTGGCGTTGAGCGTCGTCGAAATAGGCAGGCACGGTGATCACCGCACCGACCAGCTCGCCGCCGAGGGTTTGCTCGGCGCGCTGACGCAGCACCTTGAGGATGTCGGCTGACACTTCCACCGGGCTTTTCGGCCCCTGGACGGTGTCGATGAACGGCATGTGCGACTCGCCACCGACGAAGCGGTACGGCAGCTGCTCGCCCAGTTGTTTGACGTCCGCCAGGCCACGCCCCATCAGGCGCTTGACCGAGAGGATGCTGTTGAGCGGGTCGCGGGGAGCGGCCTCGCGCGCAGCCAGGCCGACTTCGACGGTGTTGTCGAGGTAGCGCACGGCGGACGGCAGGATGACATTGCCCTGCGCATCGGGCAGCGGTTCGCTGCGCCCGCTGCGTACAGCGGCGACGAGGGAGTTGGTGGTGCCCAGGTCGATGCCCACCGCCAGGCGGCGCTGGTGCGGCTGGGGGCTCTGACCGGGTTCGGCGATCTGCAGTAGGGCCATGCTTTTCTGAGTACCTTAGGCGTCGTCACGGCAACGCCGGGATTAATCGTCGAGGCGCTCTTCCAGTTGGCGCACTTCTTGGGCGAGCTTGTCGAGGAACTGCATGCGGCGCATCAGGCGTTCGGCCTTGTCGCGCTGGGCGGCGTCATCCCAACAGTCGGCGAAGTCATCGTTCAATGTGTCCTGGGCGACTTTGAGCCGCTTCTTGAACACACCGACACCGTCCAGGTCGGCTTCGTCCTGCAGCTCTTCGAGCTCTTCACGCCACTGCATCTGCTGCAGCAGGAAGTCCGGGTCGTGCACGGTGACTTCCTGGGGCACTTCGTGGCCACCGATGGCCAGCAGGTAACGGGCGCGGCGCGGCGCGCTGCGCAAGGTCTGGTAGGCGTCGTTCAGCGCGGCGGACTTTTCCAGGGCGACCCGCTGCTCGCGCTCGGAAGCGTCGGCGAAGCGGTCAGGATGGACCTCGCGGGCCAGTTCGCGGTAGCGAACGGCCAGCTTGTCGAGGTCCAGACGGAAGGCCGGCTGCAGGTCGAACAGGGCGTAATGGCAAGGAGTACCCACGTCAAGCCTCAGACATTGAAGCTTTCGCCGCAGCCACACTCACCGCGCACGTTGGGGTTGTTGAACTTGAAGCCTTCGTTCAACCCTTCCTTGACGAAATCCAGCTCGGTGCCGTCGAGATAGACCAGGCTTTTCGGGTCGATGATGACCTTCACGCCATGGTTCTCGAACACCTGGTCTTCTTCTGCCAGTTCATCGACGAACTCCAGCACGTAGGCCAGGCCCGAGCAACCGGTGGTGCGCACGCCCAGGCGAATGCCCTCGCCCTTGCCGCGCCCGTCGAGGGAGCGGCGAATGTGGTTGGCGGCGGCTTCTGTCATGCTGATAGCCATCAGAACTCCTTACCTTGCGTCAGGCGACTCAGATCAAGCCTTTCTTCTGCTTGTAATCGCGAACAGCGGCCTTGATGGCATCTTCGGCGAGCACGGAGCAGTGGATCTTGACCGGCGGCAACGCCAGCTCTTCAGCCAGCTGGGTGTTCTTGATGGTCTCGGCCTCGTCGAGCGTCTTGCCCTTCATCCACTCGGTGGCGAGGGAGCTGGAGGCGATGGCCGAACCGCAGCCGTAGGTCTTGAACTTGGCGTCTTCGATGATGCCTTGCTCGTTGACCTTGATCTGCAGACGCATCACGTCGCCACACGCCGGGGCGCCGACCATGCCGGTCCCGACATCCGGGTCCTCGGCGTTCATCTTGCCGACGTTGCGTGGGTTTTCGTAGTGGTCGATGACCTTTTCACTGTATGCCATGGTGCAATTCCTTCCTCATCAGGGAGCCGCTCTTGCCGGCGACTGCTTAGTGGGCGGCCCACTCGATCTTGGAGATGTCGACGCCGTCTTTGTACATGTCCCACAGCGGCGACAATTCGCGCAGCTTGTTCACGGCCTTGCAGACTTCCTGCGCGGCGTAGTCGACTTCTTCTTCGGTGGTGAAGCGGCCGAAGGAGAAGCGGATCGAGCTGTGCGCCAGTTCGTCGTTGCGGCCCAAGGCACGCAGGACGTAGGACGGCTCGAGCGAAGCGGAGGTGCAGGCCGAACCGGACGACACGGCGATATCCTTCAGGGACATCAGCAGCGACTCGCCTTCGACGTAGTTGAAGCTCAGGTTCAGGTTGTGCGGCACGCGGGCGGTCTGGCTGCCGTTGACGTACAGTTCTTCGAGGTCCGAAACCTGCTTGAAGAAGCGGTCGCTCAGGGCCTTGATGCGCACATTCTCGGCGGCCATTTCCTGCTTGGCGATGGCGAAGGCCTCGCCCATGCCGACGATCTGGTGGGTTGGCAGGGTGCCCGAACGCATGCCGCGCTCATGGCCACCGCCGTGAATGATGGCTTCCAGGCGTACCCGCGGCTTGCGGCTGACGTACAGCGCGCCGATACCTTTCGGGCCGTAGACCTTGTGCGCCGAGAACGACATCAGGTCGACTTTCAGCTTTTGCACGTCGATCTCGACCTTGCCGGCCGACTGGGCGGCGTCGACATGGAACAGCACGCCGCGCGAGCGGGTCAGTTCACCGATGGCGGCGATGTCGTTGATCGAGCCGACTTCGTTGTTCACGTGCATCAGCGAGACCAGGATGGTGTCGTCGCGCAGGACGGCTTCGACCATGGCCGGGGTGACGATGCCGTCTTCGCCCGGCTCGAGATAGGTGACTTCGAAACCTTCACGCTCGAGCTGGCGAGCGGTATCCAGGACCGCCTTGTGCTCGATCTTGGAGGTGATGATGTGCTTGCCCTTGGTCTGATAGAAGTGCGCCACGCCCTTGAGCGCCAGGTTGTCGGACTCGGTGGCACCGCTGGTCCAGACGATTTCGCGCGGGTCGGCGTTGATCAGCTCGGCGACCTGGCGGCGGCCGTTCTCGACTGCCTCTTCGGCTTTCCAGCCAAACACGTGGGAACGCGAGGCCGGGTTACCGAAGTTCCCGTCGACCAGCAGGCACTCGGCCATCTTCTGGGCGACACGGGGATCGACCGGGGTGGTCGCGGAGTAATCGAGGTAGATCGGCAACTTCATTGAGTATCTCCTATCAGGCGGTGGCGTCGCTCGTCGCTGTAATCTCAGTCGACGGCGGACGTCTCAATCTTGTCCAGCTGGGCAATCCGGCCGGCGACACGGCGCAGGTCCTGGCGCTGGGCGACTTCCTGCACCTCGCGGCGCATGACAAGGTCGGCCAGGCTGATGCCGCTGAGGAATTCATGAATCTGCTGGCTCAGGTCGCACCACAGGTGGTGGGTCAGGCAGGTATCACCGGCATGGCAATCCCCCAGGCCCTGGCAACGGGTGGCATCGACCGATTCGTTGACCGCGTCGATGACCTGGGCCACCTGGATGGTTTCCATGCCACGCGACAGCTGGTAGCCGCCGCCCGGGCCGCGAACGCTGGAAACCAGGCTGCTGCGGCGCAGCTTGGCGAACAGCTGTTCCAGATAAGAGAGGGAAATGCCCTGGCGCTCGGAAATATCGGCCAAAGACACCGGCCCATGCTGCGCGTGCAACGCCAGGTCGAGCATGGCGGTCACGGCGTATCGGCCTTTGGTAGTCAGTCGCATGGCGTGTGGTTACCACGGGAGTTACAAGATGTGTGCGAGTATGCGATTCCCGAGCATTTAAGTCAACTATTAGACCTAGTGCTTTAGTCGGGTATGCATGTGGAAGGCGGGCGCGAGTGTAGCAGACAAGGGGCGCAAGCACACGCCCCTTGTGTCGGGCCGGCGGAATCAATGCGACTGAGTGTCGCCCCGGGCCATCTGCTTCACCTCAGCGAAGTCGTCGGCAGGCAGTGCCGGCAGTTCCTTGGCACAGTAGTCGCTACCCATCCTGGTCATCGCACCACACATCCCCTCCAACCGCTCGTCGACTGCCTGCAGGTGGTCGAGCATCTGGCCGATGGCCCGCGCCACCGGGTCGGGCATGTCGCCGCTGACGCCATAGGCATCGAAGCCGATCTTCTCGGCCATCGCCTTGCGCTTGGCCTCGACCGCATCGTCTTCGACCTTGACGATGACCCGCCCGGGAATACCGACCGCAGTGGCGCCGGCCGGCACCGCCTTGGTCACCACGGCGTTGGAGCCGATCTTGGCGCCGGCACCGACGGTGAACGGCCCCAGCACCTTGGCACCGGCCCCCACCACCACGCCATTCTCCAGCGTGGGGTGGCGCTTGCCCTTGTTCCAGCTGGTGCCACCCAGGGTCACGCCCTGGTAGAGCGTGACGTCATCGCCAATCTCGGCGGTCTCGCCAATGACGATGCCCATGCCGTGGTCAATAAAGAAGCGCCGACCGATGGTGGCACCGGGATGAATCTCGATACCGGTCATCCAGCGCCCGAAGTTCGACACCAGGCGCGCCAGCCACTTGAAGTCGCGCACCCACAGGGCATGGCCCAGCCGGTGCAGCCAGATCGCATGCATGCCGGGGTAGCAGGTCAATACTTCAAAGGCGTTGCGCGCCGCCGGGTCACGATGGAAAACACTCTGGATATCTTCACGCAGACGCTCGAACATCTGTTCAGTCCTTCCGTTTATGCGGCTCGCCCCGTGCGACTTTCTGGGTCTCGGTGAGGATGCCGCGCAAAATGCTCATTTCCGGACGCTCGACCGAGCTTCGCCCATACAACCGGCGCAGGCGCGCCATCAGGTGCTTGGGCTTCTCGGGGTCAAGGAAGCCGATGTCCACCAGGGTTTTCTCCAGGTGGTCATAGAACAGCTCCATTTCGTCCATGGTCGCCAGCTCGCTGGCGTCGACCTTCTCGACCTTGGTCGCCGCGCCCTGCCCTGCCAGCCAGGCCATGCGCACCTCGTAAGAGAGCACCTGGACGGCGGCGGCCAGATTCAGCGAGCTGAAGTCGGGGTTCGAGGGAATGTGCACGTGGAAGTGACATCGCTGCAGTTCTTCGTTGGTCAGGCCGGCGTGCTCGCGCCCGAACACCAGGGCGATCTCTTCACCACCGACGGCATGCGCCACGGCCTTGGCCCCACACTCACGGGGGTCGATCAACGGCCAGGGGATGCTGCGCTCGCGGGCACTGGTGCCCATGACCAGGCTGCAGCCGACCAGCGCCTGTTCGAGCGTATCGACCACCTGGACATTGTCGAGCAGGTCATCGGCGCCAGAGGCCCGCGCCGAGGCTTCGGCGGAGGGGAATGCCTTCGGCTGCACCAGCACCAGGCGCGACAGGCCCATGTTTTTCATGGCACGCGCAGCGCCACCGATGTTGCCGGGATGGCTGGTATTGACCAGGACAACACGAATATTTTGCAGCAAGGTGTCGTGCTCTCGGATGCAGATAATATGAGGGTTCGATCTTACAGAACCGACCAGCGTAACGCCATGAAAGCAAATGTGACACTTCAGTCGTTAAAGTTTTCTGCTAGAATGGTCGGCTTTCTTCTTTAACATCTCCAGGTGACCTTCCCATGCAGCCTATGCTGAATATCGCCCTGCGCGCGGCTCGCAGCGCCAGTGAACTGATTTTCCGCTCCATCGAACGCCTGGACAGCATCAAAGTCGACGAAAAGCAGGCCAAGGACTACGTGTCCGAGGTTGACCGCGCCGCCGAGAAGGTCATCGTCGACGCCCTGCGCAAAGCCTACCCGAACCACTCGATTCAGGGTGAAGAGACCGGCCTGCACGCCGGCAAAGGCGAAGAAGGCAAGGATTACCTGTGGATCATCGATCCGCTGGACGGCACTACCAACTTCCTGCGTGGCGTGCCGCACTTCGCCGTCAGCATCGCCTGCAAGTACCGCGGCCGCCTCGAGCACGCCGTCATCCTCGACCCGGTTCGCCAGGAAGAATTCACCGCCAGCCGTGGCCGTGGCGCCCAGCTGAACGGCCGCCGCATCCGCGTCAGCTCGCGCACCAGCCTGGAAGGCGCACTGCTGGGTACCGGCTTCCCGTTCCGTGACAACCAGATGGCCGACCTGGACAACTACCTGGGCATGTTCCGCGCCCTGACCGGCCAGACCGCCGGCATCCGCCGCGCCGGCTCCGCCAGCCTGGACCTGGCTTATGTGGCCGCCGGCCGCTTCGACGCTTTCTGGGAGTCGGGCCTGTCCGATTGGGACATGGCTGCAGGCGTGCTGCTGATCCAGGAAGCCGGTGGCCTGGTGAGCGACTTCAACGGTGGCCACGACTTCCTCGAGAAGGGCCACATCGTCGCGGGCAACATCAAGTGCTTCAAGGCTGTGCTGACCGCCATCCAGCCGCACCTGCCCGAGCACATGAAGCGCTAAGCGCCGATTGCCGAGCACAAAAAAAGCACCCCTCGGGGTGCTTTTTTTGTGCCTGAATTCAGCCTGACACCGCCTTCCCATGTAGGAGCGGCCTTGTGCCGCGAAAGGGCTGCGAAGCAGCCCCGACAGCCTTGAGAAAGACGCAATACCCTGGGGCCGCTTCACGCCCCTTTCGCGGCACAAGGCCGCTCCTACAGAAAAGCGGGCTGCAAACGGCTTACTGCCCCGGCTGGTTCTGGCCCAGGACCAACTTGCCATTCTTGTCCAGCGGAATGGTCGAGCCCGGCTCGTGATCCATCTTCACCTTGCCCACCTGGTCACCGATGGTATAGGTCACGTTGTAACCCACGACCTTGTCACTGATGTCGTTGACCGTGTTGCAGCGCGTCTGCGTGGTGGTGTAGGTGTCACGCTCCTGCATGCCTTCCTGCACCTTGTTGCCGGCATAGCCGCCACCGACCGCGCCGGCCACGGTGGCGATCTTCTTGCCGGTGCCGCCGCCAATCTGGTTACCCAGCAAGCCACCGGCGATGGCACCGACCACGGTACCGGCAATCTGGTGCTGATCCTTGACCGGCGCCTGGCGCGTCACGGCGACATCCTTGCAGACCTCACGCGGCGTCTTTACCTGCTGCTTGATCGGCTGCACGTCGGTGACCTGGGCGTATTCAGGCCCTTTGTTCACCAAGCTGTAGGTCGCCACAGCACCTCCGGCGGTTACACCGACAGCACCCAGAACCGCACCCACCAGCATTGATTTATTCACGTGAACCTCCTGATCGTACCTGCGGGCTCCGGCCCGCCTTCTTCCCAGCCTTGGAGCAAAAAAAAAGGCGCGAGTTCAACACTCGCGCCTCTCTTTACGCCAAACGGCGTAGGACGAAGCCTTACGGACGGTCGTCCACACCCTCGTTCTTGACCGGAGGGATCAGGTCTTCGCTGTTCAGGTTCAGCCAGATCAGCACCACGTTGGCGATGTAGATCGACGAGTAGGTACCCGCCATGACACCGATGAACAGCGCCAGGGAGAAGCCGAACAGGTTGTCGCCACCAAAGAACAGCAGCGCGGCGATGGCCAGCAAGGTGGATACCGAAGTGGCCACGGTACGCAGCAGGGTCTGGGTGGTCGAGATGTTGATGTTCTCGATCAACGAGGCCTTGCGCATCACCCGGAAGTTCTCGCGCACACGGTCGAACACGACGATGGTGTCGTTGAGCGAGTAGCCGATGATCGCCAGCACCGCCGCCAGCACCGTCAGGTCGAAGGTGATCTGGAAGAACGACAGGATACCCAGGGTGACCACCACGTCGTGGATCAGCGAGACGATCGCACCCACGGCGAACTTCCACTGGAAGCGGAAGGCCAGGTAGATCAGGATGCCGCCCAGGGCCAGCAGCATGCCCAGGCCGCCCTGGTCGCGCAGTTCCTCACCCACCTGCGGGCCGACGAACTCGACCCGCTTGATGGTGGCCGGGTTGTCCCCGCCCACCTTCTGCAGGGCCTCGGCTACTTTATTGCCCAGCAGCGGGTCGTCGCCCGGCATGCGCACCAGCAGGTCCGTGGTAGCGCCGAAGCTTTGTACCACGGCATCGTGGAAGCCGGAGCTGACCAGCTCGGTACGCACCTTTTCCAGGTCCGCCGGGCGCTCGTAGGTGAGCTCGATCAGCGTGCCGCCGGTGAAGTCCAGGCCGAAGTTCAGACCCTTGTGCCACCAGCTGAACAGTGCCAGCACGGTGAGGAGCACGGTGACGGCGAACGCGACATTGCGCACGCCCATGAAGTTGATGGTTTTCATCGCAGCTCCCTCAAACCCACAGCTTCTTGATGTCACGCCCGCCACAGGTCAGGTTGACCAGTGCACGGGTCACCATGACGGCGGTGAACATCGAGGTGAAAATCCCGAGGGACATGGTGACCGCGAAGCCCTTGACCGGGCCGGTACCCATGGCGAACAGGATACCGCCGACCAGCAAGGTGGTCAGGTTGGCATCGACGATCGCCGAGTAGGCGCGGTTGAAACCTTCGTGGATGGCGCGCTGCACCGACATGCCGGCGGCGATCTCTTCGCGGATACGCGAGAAGATCAGCACGTTGGCGTCCACCGCCATACCCATGGTCAGCACGATACCGGCGATACCCGGCAGCGTCAGCGTGGCCCCTAGCAGCGACATCAGCGCCAGCAGCAGGACCATGTTGCCCGCCAGGGCGATGGTGGCCAGCACACCGAAGCCACGGTAGATGGCGATGATGAACAGCGAGACGAACAGCATGCCCCACAGGGACGCGTCGATACCCTTGGTGATGTTGTCGGCACCCAGGCTTGGGCCGATGGTGCGCTCTTCGGCGAAGTACATCGGCGCGGCCAGGCCACCGGCACGCAGCAGCAGGGCCAGTTCGGACGATTCGCCCTGGCCGTTCAGGCCGGTGATGCGGAACTGGCTGCCCAGCGGCGACTGGATGGTCGCCAGGCTGATGATCTTCTTCTCTTCCTGGAAGGTCTGCACCGCGACTTCTTTCTCGACGCCGTCGACGGTCTGCTTGACGTAGCGGGTGACCGGCTTCTGCTCGATGAAGATCACCGCCATGCTGCGCCCGACGTTGGTACGGGTGGCACGGCTCATCAGCTCGCCACCGTGGCCATCCAGACGGATGTTCACCTGTGGGCGACCGTGTTCGTCGAAGCTGGCCTGGGCGTCGGTGACCTGGTCACCGGTGATGATCAGGCCGCGCTCGACCGCGGCGGAGCGGCCGCCTTCGCGGAACTCGAACACTTCGGTGGTGGCTTTCGACGCGCCGGGTTCAGCGCCGAAGCGGAACTCCAGGTTGGCGGTCTTGCCGAGGATACGCTTGGCTTCGGCGGTGTCCTGCACGCCCGGCAGCTCGACCACGATGCGGTTGGCGCCCTGGCGCTGGACCAGCGGCTCGGCCACGCCCAGCTCGTTGACACGGTTGCGGACGGTGGTCAGGTTCTGCTTGATCGAGTATTCGCGGATCTCGGCGACTTTCGCCTGAGTCAGCGCCAGACGCAGCACGGCGAGCTCGTTGCGCTCGGTGGTGGTCAGGTCGAAATCATTGAAATTCTTGCGGATCAGGGCACGTGCCTGCTCGCGGGTAGCGTCGTCGGCGAAGCCCAGCATGATGCCGCCGTCCTGCTGGGGCAGGCTGCGGTAGCGGACGCGCTCTTTGCGCAGCAAGGTCTTGACCTCGCCTTCGTAGACTTTCATGCGGGCCGTCATGGCCTTGTCCATGTCCACTTCCAGCAGGAAGTGCACACCACCGGACAGGTCCAGGCCCAGCTTCATCGGGCTGGCACCCAGGCTGCGCAGCCACTGCGGGGTGGTCTGGGCCAGGTTCAGGGCCACGACATAGTCGTCCCCCAGGGCCTTGCGCGCCACATCCTTGGCCGGCAACTGGTCTTCCTGGTTGGTCAGGCGCACCAGCGCACTGCCCTTCACGCCCAGGCTGCCGCCTTTGACGGCGATGCCGGCATCGGTCAGCGCCTTGGTGACGCGGTCGAGGTCGGCCTGGCTGACATGCAGGGCGGAACTGGCGCCGCTGATCTGCACCGCCGGATCATCCGGGTAGAGGTTGGGTGCGGAATAAATGAAGCCGACCGCCAGTACCACCACGATCAGCAGGTATTTCCACAGAGGGTATTTGTTCAGCATCACGCCGCCCGTTCAAGACGCGGGGCGCTTTGCGCGCCCCGACTGGAAAAATGAAACCGGTAACTCAGATAGCCTTGAGCGTACCTTTTGGCAGGGTCGCGGCAATGGCGCCCTTCTGGAACTTCAGCTCGACGTTGTCGGACACTTCCAGGACCACGAAGTCATCGGAAACCTTGACGATCTTGCCGGCGATACCGCCGTTGGTGACAACTTCGTCACCTTTTTGCAAGTTGCTCAGCAGGTTCTTCTGCTCTTTCGCGCGCTTGGCCTGCGGGCGCCAGATCATCAGGTAGAAGATGACCAGGAAACCGACCAGGAAGATCCACTCGAAGCCGGTACCGGCAGGGCCGGCGGCTGGGGCTGCAGCGTCCGCGTAGGCGGCGGGAATCAAGAAGCTCATTGGGCTCTCCTAATGGAATTTCTAATAATGGGTGCGAACAGTCAGTCCAAAGGCGGCACAGGCAGCCCGCGCTTGGCGTAGAAGGCGTCGACAAAGGCGGCCAATTTACCCTGTTGAATAGCCTCGCGTAAACCGGCCATCAAGCGCTGGTAATGGCGCAAGTTGTGGATGGTATTCAGCATGCTGCTCAACATTTCGCCGCACTTGTCCAGGTGGTGCAGGTAAGCGCGGGAGAAGTTGGTGCAGGTGTAGCAATCGCAGGTCGGATCCAGCGGCGAATCATCGTGGCGATGGAACGCGTTGCGGATCTTGATCACCCCGGTATCGACGAACAGATGGCCGTTGCGCGCATTGCGCGTGGGCATCACGCAGTCGAACATGTCGACGCCGCGGCGCACACCCTCTACAAGATCCTCCGGCTTGCCTACCCCCATAAGGTAACGAGGTTTGTCAGCCGGCATCTGCGCGGGCAGGTAGTCCAGCACCTTGATCATCTCGTGCTTGGGCTCGCCCACCGACAGGCCGCCGATGGCCAGGCCGTCGAAGTCGATGTTGACCAGCGCCTCCAGCGAGCGCATGCGCAGGTCTTCATACATACCGCCCTGGACGATGCCGAACAGCGCCGCGGTGTTGTCGCCGTGGGCGTTCTTCGAGCGCTGGGCCCAGCGCAGTGACAGCTCCATGGAGGTGCGCGCCACGTCGTGCTCGGCCGGGTACGGCGTGCACTCGTCGAAGATCATCACGATGTCCGAGCCCAGGTCGCGCTGGACCTGCATGGACTCTTCCGGGCCCATGAACACTTTCGAACCATCGACGGGCGATGCGAAGGTCACGCCTTCCTCCTTGATCTTGCGCATGGCGCCCAGGCTGAACACCTGGAAGCCACCGGAATCAGTGAGGATAGGGCCCTTCCATTGCATGAAATCGTGCAGGCCGTTGTGTTTCTTGATGACCTCGGTGCCCGGGCGCAGCCACAGGTGGAAAGTGTTGCCGAGGATGATCTCGGCGCCGATGGCCTCGATGTCGCGCGGCAGCATGCCCTTGACCGTGCCGTAGGTGCCCACCGGCATGAAGGCCGGGGTCTCGACGGTGCCACGGGGGAAGGTCAGCCGGCCGCGACGGGCCTTGCCGTCGGTGGCCAGCAGTTCGAACGACATTCGACAGGTGCGACTCATGCTTGATCCTCTGGGCCGCGTGGCGCCGGATTGCGGGTGATGAACATGGCATCACCGTAACTGAAGAAGCGGTAGCCCTGCTCGACCGCCGCCGCGTAGGCGGCCATGGTCTCGGGGTAACCGGCGAAGGCCGAGACCAGCATCAGCAGCGTGGACTCCGGCAGGTGGAAGTTGGTGACCAGGCAGTCAACCACGTGGAACGGCCGGCCCGGGAAGATGAAGATGTCGGTGTCGCCGCTGAACGCCTTGAGCACGCCATCGCGCGCCGCGCTTTCCAGCGAGCGCACGCTGGTGGTGCCCACGGCGATCACCCGGCCACCGCGGGCGCGGCAGGCCTCGACCGCGTCGACCACGTCCTGGCTCACTTCGAGCCACTCTTTATGCATGGTGTGGTCTTCGATCTTGTCGACCCGCACCGGCTGGAAGGTGCCCGCGCCCACGTGCAGGGTGACGAAGGCGCGCTCGACGCCCTTGGCGGCGATCTTTTCCAGCAGCGCCTCGTCGAAGTGCAGGCCGGCGGTAGGCGCGGCCACGGCGCCAGCGCGCTCGGCGTAGACGGTCTGGTAGCGCTCGCGGTCGGCGCCTTCGTCCGGGCGGTCGATGTACGGCGGCAGCGGCATGTGGCCGACGCGTTCAAGCAGCGGCAGCACCTCTTCGCTGAAGCGCAGCTCGAACAGCGTGTCGTGGCGGGCGACCATTTCAGCTTCGCCACCGCCGTCGATGAGAATCCGCGCGCCCTCTTTCAGCGCCTTGCTGGCGCGCACGTGGGCCAGCACGCGGTGGCTGTCGAGCACGCGCTCGACCAGCACTTCCAGCTTGCCGCCGGAGGCTTTCTGGCCGAACAGCCGCGCCGGGATCACCCGGGTGTTGTTGAACACCATCAGGTCGCCCGGGCGCAGGTACTCGAGCAGGTCGGTGAACTGCTTGTGGGCCAGCTCGCCGCTGGGGCCATCGAGCACCAGCAGGCGGCTGCCGTGGCGCTCGGCCAGTGGGTGGCGGGCGATGAGTGAGTCAGGGAGTTCGAAAGAGAAATCGGCGACGCGCATGATGATGTTCGGTTCGACAGGGCCGGGAAGTTTAGCCCAATGCGTGAAAATTGACCATGAAAGCCGATTGACCGGCTTGTGCGACCTCTCTATACTGCGGCGCCACAAGCCCTGATGGCGGAATTGGTAGACGCGGCGGATTCAAAATCCGTTTTCGAAAGGAGTGGGAGTTCGAGTCTCCCTCGGGGCACCAAGATCCAGAAAAAACCGACCTTATGGTCGGTTTTTTTGTGCCCGGCTTCCAGCCCCCGCCTCTCACCCTGTAGGAGCCAGCCTTGCTGGCGAATGCGAGGCGCAGCCTTGCTTGCAAACGCCTTGAAATTTGGGCTGCCTATACGGCAGTGAACATGTGCGGTAACAGCGTAAGCCCACCGCCGATTTTCTGAGCTGCCTATGCGGCAGTAAACCGTAACCTTCGTGCTCAGCAGCATGCCGATCTGTTTCTGAACTGCCTATACGGCAGTGAACACCGAGGCGCCTAGCGCATACAGCAGCATGTTTTTCTGAGCTGCCTATACGGCAGTGAACTTCGCCCTTATGCAACACCTGAAGCGCTGCCTTTTCTGAGCTGCCTATACGGCAGTGAACGCTCTCGGAACATCACCGAGATCACCGTTACATTTCTGAGCTGCCTATACGGCAGTGAACCGTATCGTTCACCACGCGGTACATCTTGAGCTTTTCTGAGCTGCCTACACGGCAGTGAACTACAGAGCATCAGCCCACGGGGCCAACCGGAATTTCTGAGCTGCCTACACGGCAGTGAACCCGTAGGCCTCGTATTCGGCATCGACCCACCATTTCTGAGCTGCCTACACGGCAGTGAACGCCAACCGCTGGTCACGCACCTTCTCCGCATATTTCTGAGCTGCCTACACGGCAGTGAACAATGCGATGTCGTCCATCTTGCTCCAGGCAATTTTCTGAGCTGCCTACACGGCAGTGAACGGAGTGAATGGGCTGAGCAACCTGATCATCCATTTCTGAGCTGCCTACACGGCAGTGAACGACGCCCAGGGCAAGACCTCCGTCACCCTCAATTTCTGAGCTGCCTACACGGCAGTGAACACATACTCGACCTGGGCGTTGGTCATGCCCTTTTTCTGAGCTGCCTACACGGCAGTGAACTCGATGTATCGCTCTACGTCGCTGTCGCTGACTTTCTGAGCTGCCTACACGGCAGTGAACATCGAAGTGAAGACGGCAGACCTGGCCGGCGATTTCTGAGCTGCCTACACGGCAGTGAACGCAGCGGCGTGCTGAAGCCCAGCGTTTCCCAATTTCTGAGCTGCCTACACGGCAGTGAACATCAAAGCCAACGGCAGCGATGCCAGCGAGCTTTTCTGAGCTGCCTACACGGCAGTGAACCCTACGGCAAGCTGCTGAGCGACACGCTCAATTTTCTGAGCTGCCTACACGGCAGTGAACCTGCCGTCCGCGATCCGCAGCGAGCTGGACAATTTCTGAGCTGCCTACACGGCAGTGAACTGAGCGATGCCGGGGATTGGCTCCTGCAGGATTTTCTGAGCTGCCTACACGGCAGTGAACCATGGAGGCCGATTTGACCGATCACCCTTACTTTTCTGAGCTGCCTACACGGCAGTGAACCTGCGCGAGGCCCAGCAGGCATTCAACGCGTATTTCTGAGCTGCCTACACGGCAGTGAACAGAGAACCAAGAACCTCTTGCATGTTGTCCTTTTTCTGAGCTGCCTACACGGCAGTGAACGCCTTGTGGCTGCTGGCGATGCTGTTCGCCCTTTTCTGAGCTGCCTACACGGCAGTGAACCCCCTGGAAAGAAATCTGACCCCATTCCCCTGTTTCTGAGCTGCCTACACGGCAGTGAACTTGAGCGCTTCGGGTGTCGTTGAAATGGCGTTTTTCTGAGCTGCCTACACGGCAGTGAACAAGCTGGGCATCCAGGCGCTGGGCGTGTGCAATTTCTGAGCTGCCTACACGGCAGTGAACCGCGTACTCGCTGACTGATGGCTTCCACTCCATTTCTGAGCTGCCTACACGGCAGTGAACTTCTAGTGCCAACCATACTGCTCCCGGCTCTGGTTTCTGAGCTGCCTACACGGCAGTGAACCTCCTGCTGCCGCACCCTGACGACCTGATGATTTTCTGAGCTGCCTACACGGCAGTGAACCACGCCGAAAGCCGATTTTCTCGTCGACGCTTTTTCTGAGCTGCCTACACGGCAGTGAACGTCCAGCCATTCACGTCCTGCTCGGGGATATATTTCTGAGCTGCCTACACGGCAGTGAACATTCACCAACTTCGGCTACTCGACGCCGCAGAATTTCTGAGCTGCCTACACGGCAGTGAACTAGAGCCCAAAAACCTTAACTCATTGACGTAAAAAACCAAAACCACCGGAGACGCCCAAACACCCTTTTCCCGCCAACCTCCGCAACCAATTGATTTATATAGCCCAACCTCACTCCCCTAAAAAGAGGGTCAGTCTTCCTCTCATGTACCAGCACATAATCCATTGATTCAGCAGGTCCCGATGGGAGCAACTGTCTTGTGCTGGCCGCACTGGCCCATTCGCCGGCAAGCCGGCTCCTACAAGTACAGTGCTGTTACCGAGGCTGGCGAGGTGCATGTGGGCGGGTTTGTCGAGGCGTCGAACCGCCGCGAACACCGGCGCAACCGGTGCCATACACCGCGTTGCCTTATTCGCAGGCAAACCCGCTCCCACAGCGGTATACGTAATCTCCTACCTGCCCCCGAACACACCCGGCAAGGCAGAATCCTCCCGCAACAGAATCCACAAGCACGTGGCCCTCCAACTCAGCTATAACCACCAGCTCGATCCACTCACGAGCATACGGCCACCATGGAAGGCATCCCCTCGTCAGACCTCAAAAGCATCCTCCACTCCAAACGAGCCAACATCTACTACCTCCAGCACTGCTGGGTGCTGGTAAAAGGCGGCCGGGTCGAGTACGTCACCGATGCCGGCAAGCAATCGCTTTACTGGAACATCCCCATCGCCAATACCACCACCGTGCTGCTAGGGACCGGTACCTCGGTCACCCAGGCCGCCATGCGCGAACTGGCCCGTGCCGGCGTGCTGGTCGGCTTTTGCGGCAGCGGCGCCACACCGCTGTTCAGCGCCAACGAAGTGGACATCGATATCGCCTGGTTCTCCCCCCAGAGCGAATATCGCCCCACCGAGTATCTGCAACGCTGGGTTTCATTCTGGTTTGACGCGGAAAAACGCCTGGACGCCGCGAAGGCGTTCCAACGCCTGCGCCTGGATTACCTGGGCAAGCAATGGTGCGGCAATCGATCATTCGACAAGGCAGGCTTCAGCGTTGATGCTTCCGCTCTCAATGACCTGCTAGGCCAATCCCTCTCACGTGTCGAGCAGGCCCGCAATCACGACGAGTTGTTGACCGAAGAGGCCCGCCTGACCAAACGCCTGTTCAAGCTCGCCGCCAATGCCACCCGCTACGGTGAATTCACCCGTGCCAAGCGCGGCAGCGGCGCAGACCCCGCCAATCGCTTTCTCGACCATGGCAACTACCTCGCCTATGGCCTGGGCGCCACGGCCACTTGGGTACTTGGCTTGCCCCACGGCCTTGCCGTGCTGCATGGCAAGACACGCCGTGGCGGGTTGGTGTTCGATGTAGCCGACCTGATCAAGGACGGCCTTATCCTGCCCCTGGCATTCCTCTCGGCGATGCGCGGTGATGACGAGCAAGCCTTCCGCCAAGCGTGTATCGAAAGCCTGACGCGAAATGAAGCCCTGGACTTCATGATCGATAGCCTGAAGGCAGTCGCAGAACAACTGGGAGCACCACTGGCGTGAACATTCTGCTGATCTCCCAATGCGACAAACGCGCGCTCACCGAAACCCGCCGGATTCTCGATCAATACGCCGAGCGTCGCGGTGACCGTACCTGGCAAACGCCAATCACCAAGGCCGGCCTCGATACCTTGCGTCGCCTGTTGAGGAAAACCGCCAGGCGCAACACCTCTGTCGCCTGCCACTGGATTCGCGGCCTGGACCACAGTGAATTGCTGTGGATCGTCGGCGATGCCAGCCGCTTCAATGCACAGGGCACGGTCCCCACCCACAGCACACGACGCGATGTGCTGCGCCAGGAGGACGAAAACGACTGGCACACGGCAGAAGACATCCAACTGCTTGCCCGCATGGCGGCGCTGCTGCATGACCTCGGCAAATCCTGTGCCTCGTTCCAGAAACGCCTGCGCACCCCGCCCAAAACCAGGAACCTGTATCGCCACGAATGGATATCGCTTCGCTTGCTCCAGGCATTCGTGGGGGACGATGACGATGAAGCCTGGCTGCAACGCCTGGCGGCCCCGACCTTGGAAGACGACGCCAGTTGGCTTGCCCCAGGGAGGCTGATGCGTGATGGCCTGGATGCGCAGACCACGCCACCATTTCGCCTGCTTCCGCCCCTGGCAGCCGCCATTGGCTGGCTGGTGGTCAGCCACCACCGTTTGCCCGTGGTGCCCAACCTCGAAGACGAGCGCACAGGTGCCGACACGCGTCTCGGTAGCCGTACCCTCGGCATGAACCGCCGCCAGTTGGAGCGCTTGCTGGAGAATATCAGCGCTCACTGGAACGAAATTCCAGACCCGAACAGCGCGGAATCACCAGACAGCTATTGGCAGTTCGACCATGGCCTCCCGGTGACCGAACCGAAGTGGCGAGCCAAAGCCGCCAGGCTGGCCAACCAGTTGCTGGCACTGCGCAACAAACCCGGCAAAGGCGACTGGCTGAACAACCCCTATGTAATGCACCTGGCACGCTTGAGCCTGATGCTTGGAGACCACCACTATTCCAGCCTCGGTCCAGGCGATAGCCGGCGGGTAAAGGGGGACGGTGCGACACCACTGCATGCCAACACCAACAGCGACGGTAGCCCCAAGCAACCTCTCGATGAACACCTGCTGGGGGTGGACCGGATGTGCGCCAGCATCGTCCACGGCCTGCCTCGTTTCGAACGCCATCTGCCACGCCTGGTCCAGCACAAAGGCTTGCGCAAACGCAGCAGTGAAGAGCGCTTCCGCTGGCAAGACAAAGCCGCCGACAAGGCCAGCAGCCTGCGCGATGCCAGCGCCGAGCGCGGTGCCTTCATCATCAACATGGCCTCCACCGGCTGCGGCAAGACCTTGGCCAATGCGCGCATCATGAATGCCCTCGCCAACCCGCAATTGGGCATGCGCTGTGCCTTCGCCCTGGGCTTGCGGACACTCACCCGGCAAACAGGCGAAAGCTATCGCCATGACCTGCACCTGGGTAATGACGAACTGGCCATTCGTGTGGGCGGCTCGGACTCAGGGCTGCTGCAGGCCTATTTCGAAGCCCAGCATGAACGCCATGGTTCGGCCTCGATCCAGAACCTGATCGACGAAGACAGCCATGTGTTCTACGAAGGCAACACCGATGGCCATGGGCTTCTGGGCAAAGCCATGGGGGACCCGCATATCCGCGCCATGCTCGCGGCACCGCTGCTGGTCTGCACCATCGACCACCTGATGCCGGCGACCGAAGCGCAACGTGCCGGGAGGCAGATCGCGCCGATGCTGAGGCTGATGAGTGGTGACCTGGTACTGGACGAACTCGATGACTTCGATCTCAACGACCTGCCGGCACTCACCCGCCTGATGCATTGGGCCGGCATGCTTGGATCGCGGGTGCTGCTCTCCTCCGCGACCCTGCCACCAGCGCTGGTGACTGGCATGTTCCACGCTTACCGGGCAGGCAGACAGCAATATCGACGCAATCGCGGCGAACCTCTGCATGCATTGCAGCCGCAGATTGATATCCCCTGCCTTTGGGTCGACGAGTTTTCAACCCTGGACTTCGACTGTGGCAGTGCTGACACGCTCGCCGAACAGCATGCACTTTTCGTGTCTCGACGCGTTTGCGCATTGGACAGCGAAAGTGAAAAGCCCGTACGGAGTGTCGAGATACTGCGCTGGAAAATGGACGGCTCCTACACTGAAGCCCGCGTTCGCGAACACTTCGCCGATCAGTTGTTTCAGGCGATGCAGCAGGCCCATGGTCGCCACGCGCAAGTCTGCCCTCATAGCGCCAAGCGTGTGAGCTTTGGCCTGATACGCATGGCCAATATCGAACCGCTGTTCGATGTCGCCCTGGCGTTGTTCACGCAAGGCGCTGCGCCGGGACAGCGTGTTCACCTGTGCGTCTATCACTCACGATTCCCCATGATCCTGCGCTCGGCCATCGAGACGCGCCTGGATCGATGCCTCAATCGCAAGCAGCGGGACGCCGTGTACGACCTGCCAGAGGTCCGCCAGGCACTGGATGCCCACCCCGAACAAGACCACCTTTTCGTGGTGCTTGGCTCGCCCGTCACGGAGGTTGGCCGAGATCATGACTACGACTGGGCAATCGTCGAGCCTTCTTCCGTTCGGTCGTTGGTTCAGCTGGCAGGGCGCGTGCAACGGCACCGACGAACGCCTTGCACGTCGCCGAATCTGCTGGTGTTCGAATTCAATCTGAAACACTTCGAGAACAAATCGGCCCCGGACAAGGCAAGCTGCGCCGCCTTCATCTATCCGGGCTTCGAACAGGACACAAAGGACCCCAGGCATGCCTTCCGCCTGAACAAGCACAGCCTTGAGCATCTGCTGTCGCAGGAAGACCTTGTTCCCTTCAACGCTCGCCCGCGTATTCAGCCTCGCCCCGACGCGGCCTTGAAACCCAAGGACAACCTTGTGGACCTCGAGCATCGACGCCTCACGGAGCTGATGCTGCCTAGCGTTGGCAAACCCGACCTGGACGCCACCTGCGCCTGGCAATACCCCAACGCAGCGCTGACCTGGGCACTGCCCCAGCACCAACCGTTTCGCAAGCAGACACAGCCAATGGTCGATCTGGTGTTCAAGCTCGATGACGATGAGGAACGACTTTGCCTGCATAGCCTGCATCAATCCGATAATCGGAAACCACCGGACTACCTGGCCTGCGAAAGCATGCTGGAGAAGGTGAACCTGCAAGCACGGTTGGGACGCGGTATATGCCCTTGGGGCGAGGTCGACCTGATGGCTCAATTGGAAGAGATGGCATTGGCACAGGACATTTCACTGGAGGAGTGTGCCAGGCGATTCACCCCGGTGAGCGTTCCTTCCAGCAAGACAGGATGGCGGTATCACCCGGTCTTGGGGTTTGCCAAGAAGAGCACGAACCGTTACTAATGGCTAAATGGCACTACTCGTGAATAGCAGGTAAGACTGCTCAAAAACATTCCAGCCTTACCCAGGCTGGTTCACAACAAACTGCCAAGCTGGCAATGAGTCAGAGTTTCTTATGGAAGAAAAACTCACACGATCAAGCTTATTCCGCAGCACCATCACCCGGTTCATCACCGACCGCCGCGACACCAAGCTCAACGGCAAGGACGACCCGGTCACCGCTGCCAAGTACGAGTACTCGACCTGGCTCGCCGACGCCGCCCGGCGCGTGACACAGATCCAGGCCGTGACTCATGTACTCAAGGCAACCCACCCAGACGCCCGTGGCAGCAGCCTGTTCGTCGATCCGAAATCACTCCCCTCCCATGAGGAAGTCGGTAGCCACTCATTGGGCAATCAATACGCCACGGACATTGTCGGCAACGCTGCCGCACTGGACGTCTACAAATTTCTCAAACTGCAGGTCGAGGATCGTACGCTACTCGACTGGCTGCAGCACGACGATCCCGATCTGCTGAGTGCACTAACGCCCGATGTCGAACAGGCGACGGCATGGGCTGCAGCCTTCAAGGGCCTGGTACGCCAAGGTGAGTCGGTGGTTTCCCATGAAAAAGCCAAGCAGCTGTACTGGTGTGTAGGCGACGACCCAACACAGGCAGCCTCATTCCATTTGCTGCAACCACTGTTTCCCAGCAGCCTGGTGCATGCCGTGCACGCAGAGATCAACGATGCGCGCTTTGGTGAAGCCAACAAGCTCGCCCGGCAAGCGCGACGCAACAACGAAGAACACGGCGACACTTACCGCGAGTACCGTGAACTCGTCGCACGCAAGCTGGGTGGCACCAAACCGCAGAACATCAGCCAGCTCAATAGCGAACGAGGCGGAGTGAACTACCTGCTTGCCTCCCTTCCCCCCACCTGGAAATCCCTGGCACTCAAGCCGTTGCTGTCGGTCGACTGCGCATTTTCACGCTTCCATCGCTTCGACGGCGTACAGCGCCAGCTGAATGCTCTGTATGGCTATTTTAAGGAAGAACCCGCCGCAGACTTCGCCACTCGCAAACGCCTCGACCGTATTCAGCGAGCACTCGGCCTTGCCCTGAATGCGTTCGGGTTGAACATCCGCACCCAACTCCCTGCCGGCTGGACCCGCACCCCGGAATGCCACCTCCCCCTGTGTGAACAAGTTTGGCTGGATCCCGGCCGTGCGAGCCTGGAAATTCGCGCAAACTTCACGGAGGAGGATCTGGCGTTTCAACGAATGGTCGAGCAGCAAACCTGGCCAGATGAGGTTGCAAAACACTTTGCGCTCTGGCTCAACAATTTACTCCGGCATAAAGGCTTCCCGGTCAGCGATACGGAGCACTTCCATTGGGCCCGTAAAGCGCTCGAGCACACCCTAGGCTTCACAGCCCGTCAGAAGGAGGCCAGCCGTGTCTGAACTTGCAAAACTGGAGGCACTTCTGGTTCTGCCTCACTTGCGCATCCAAAACGCTAATGCCCTCTCCAGCCCACTGACTCACGGCTTCCCGTCCATAACGGCATTTACTGGGCTGATGTGCGCGCTGGAGCGCAAGGCACGTGCGGCAGGCATCGACTTGAGGTTCCCGGCAGTTGGCGTCGTCGTCCACCAACACGAAGAGCAGGCCAGCTCGGACCGCTATGTAAAAGCCCTGCACCTCACACGCAACCCGAATGACCGCAACGGCACCCCCTCTCCAATCATCGAAGAAGGTCGGATTCATTTGGAACTCACGCTGTTGCTGGGCGTGAAGGGGGCTGCGCTGGATGATCCTGCCCAAGCTAATACACTCGCCCGAAAGCTTTCGGGCCTGCTCCACTCCCTGCGACTCGCAGGTGGCAGTTTCGTACCGTCAATACAACCAGATGACGATCTGACACCTTACTTCATGCCCCTCAGTGGCAGTGAAGACGACCGCCAGGAAGTGTTTGCAAGCACTGCGCCCAATTGGCTGCCCGGCTTCACACTGGTCGAACGCCATGACCTGTTGAGGCAACGGCAAGACGAACTGCAAAACTCACAGCAGGGCTCCACTGCCTTGGATGCACTTCTGTCACTGGCACGAATCAATTGGCGAGCCGGCGAACCCGATGCAAGCGGCAAGACAGCCTGGAGTAATGACCGCCAGGGTCTCGGCTGGATCGTACCCATCCCGGTTGGATTTGGCGCGCTGACGCCTTTGCTACCTGCAGGTTCGGTACTCAATGCACGTGACAGCGATACACCGATGCGAATGGTGGAGAGCCTCTACAGCATCGGTGAATGGCTGAGCCCTCACCGCCTGGAGTCGGTAGAGCAACTGCTCTGGTACCCGACTGCCTGTGTGGAAAGCGGTCTCTATCGCTGCCGAAACGACTACCAACCCGACATCGAATACAACTTCGACTGAAGCCGTCATCTCATTACAGAAGGATTTGCCAATGACCACTGACACCCTCAAGACCGCCTCCGTTCTGGCTTTCGAGCGCAAGCTCGACCCGTCCGACGCGCTGTTCCATGCCGGCAGTTGGGAGAAACGTGACACTTGGGTGCCGATTGCGGTACGTGAAAAGTCCGTGCGCGGCACCATTTCCAACCGCATGAAGACCAAGGACCTGGACCCCGCCAAGCTGGATGCCGAAGTACAGAAACCAAACCTGCAAACTATTGATGTCGCCACCCTGCCCCATGACGCCGATACCCTTCAGGTTTCGTTCACCCTGCGGGTACTGGGCAGTATCGACCAACCGTCAGCCTGTAACGACGCGGCTTACCGGCACAAACTTCAAGCAACCGTGAAAGGTTATGCCGAACAGAACGGCTTCAACGAGCTGGCCTATCGCTACGCCTGCAACCTGGCCAACGCCCGCTTCCTCTGGCGCAACCGTATTGGTGCCGAGCAGGTCGAAGTCAAGGTGGAACAACTGGTGGACGGCCAAGCCAGGGAAACCTGGACCTTCGACGCCCTCAGCCTGTCCCTGCGCCATTTCGACAGCCATGGCAACAATGCCACGGCGTTGAGGGCGCTGGCCCAGATCATCAGCAACGGTCTGCTCGGTGAGCAGCATGTGCTGCTGCGCATTACCGCACTCGCCCGCCTGGGTGCCGGCCAGGAAGTGTTCCCATCCCAGGAACTGATCATGGACCGCGGCCGTGGCGACAAGAGCAAGACCCTGTACACCGTGAGCGGCATTGCCGGGCTTCACTCGCAGAAGGTCGGCAACGCCGTGCGCAGCATCGACACCTGGTATGAAGAGGCCGACAGCAACGGTCCGATCGCCGTCGAACCCTATGGGTCGGTCACTACCCAGGGCAAGGCCTATCGTCAGCCGCGCAACAAGAGCAAGGACGACTTCTACTCCCTACTGGACGCCTGGGTACTCAAGGACAAGGTGCCAGCCCTGGAGCAACAGCACTTTGTCATTGCCACCCTGATCCGTGGCGGTGTGTTTGGCGAGGCGGGCTGAACCATGGATCAGTACCTCGAACTGACGCTACTGCCAGACCCTGACTTCCCCCAGGCGATGCTGATGAGCGCACTACTGGCGAAGCTCCATCGAGCGCTGCACCAACTGCAGAGGAGCGATATCGGCATCAGCTTTCCGGAGCATCGCTCAAAACCGCAAACCCTTGGCACGCGCTTGCGCGTACATGGATGCAATGCTGCGCTGGAACAACTGCAAGCGCTTAACTGGCTCACCGGTATGCGCGACCATACTCAGGCCTCAGGCCCTGAACCGGTGCCAGCTGACGCTCGGCATCGCTGCGTCGCGCGCGCGCAGGTCGACAGTAACCCGGAGCGCCTGCGTCGGCGGCTGGTCAAGCGGCACGGCATCAGTGAAGAAGAGGCCTTGCAGCGTATACCGGACAGCAAGCGCAAGCTGAGTGACCTCCCATTTGCACAATTGCGCAGTCACACAACTGGGCAACTGTTCAAGCTGTTTGTGCGCCACGGCCCAATTGTCGATGAACCACAGAGAGGGAGCTTTGGGAGTTATGGCCTGAGTAGCAACGCGACCGTGCCATGGTTCTGACCCTTTTTTCTTGAGTAGGTGGTCACCCACGTAAAATCAATTACTTACAGGGGTGGTCGCGAAAAGGGTATTAGGACATGAACTGAGTTATTCCTTAATCCATTCAGTCAGTTAGGTTGTTTGGGCTCTAGTTCACTGCCGTGTAGGCAGCTCAGAAAATCGGCAACTTCAACTACGGGCGCCCAGAAGAGTTCACTGCCGTGTAGGCAGCTCAGAAAAGGAAGATCAAGCGAGCCTTACGCCAACGCGCGTTCACTGCCGTGTAGGCAGCTCAGAAAAACACCACCTTCCGACTAGCTCCATGGGCTGACGTTCACTGCCGTGTAGGCAGCTCAGAAATCCAACTCTATCGAGTTCGTGCGTGAGAGCGGGTTCACTGCCGTGTAGGCAGCTCAGAAATATGCTCATAAACAGGGCGCACATATCGTCGAGTTCACTGCCGTGTAGGCAGCTCAGAAATGCAGCGCCGCCGAGGACGATGCCGCCATCGGGTTCACTGCCGTGTAGGCAGCTCAGAAATTGCGCAAGGCCTCGTTCTCGACCTTGAGCTGGTTCACTGCCGTGTAGGCAGCTCAGAAAATCCGCCTTGATCGAGGTTGGGCTGGCACTCATGTTCACTGCCGTGTAGGCAGCTCAGAAAAATCATGGGTGCATCCGCCGCGCCACGGTTCAGTTCACTGCCGTGTAGGCAGCTCAGAAAGCATGAAGCCTCAGGGGCCAGTCCTTGAGGATTGTTCACTGCCGTGTAGGCAGCTCAGAAAACCGGCAAGACCAAAGGCTTCTGCTTCAGTCAGTTCACTGCCGTGTAGGCAGCTCAGAAAGCGACCTCGATCTCGCCGGCAGCCTGCCCGATGTTCACTGCCGTGTAGGCAGCTCAGAAAAGGTGCTGGGGCAATATCGAGTACGGCATTCGGTTCACTGCCGTGTAGGCAGCTCAGAAAGTGAAAGGTGGCCTGGCGCCTGCTGATTCGGTGTTCACTGCCGTGTAGGCAGCTCAGAAATGCTCGCGGTCTTCCTCGGTCTTCTGCTCGATGTTCACTGCCGTGTAGGCAGCTCAGAAATGGAGGTATTGAGATGCCGAGTTTCACGTATGGTTCACTGCCGTGTAGGCAGCTCAGAAATGCTGCAACCGCTGATGACGCGCCTGGTCGCCGTTCACTGCCGTGTAGGCAGCTCAGAAAATTGGGTGGGTACGCTAAACGCTATTGCATATGTTCACTGCCGTGTAGGCAGCTCAGAAAGACAAGCGCTTCGGCGGCCCTGACGATCACTGGTTCACTGCCGTGTAGGCAGCTCAGAAATCGACTTCCTCAAGACGCTGTTTGATTGGACCGTTCACTGCCGTGTAGGCAGCTCAGAAAATCGCGCTGACAGGCTTCCGCCTAGACTCGGGGTTCACTGCCGTGTAGGCAGCTCAGAAATGCTCAACCGCTACGGGATCAGCTACTACGCCGTTCACTGCCGTGTAGGCAGCTCAGAAATTCATGATGTCGCGAAGGCATCTCATAAATGGGTTCACTGCCGTGTAGGCAGCTCAGAAAAGCGTCAGTACCTGCCGGGCAAAGCTGCGCGAGTTCACTGCCGTGTAGGCAGCTCAGAAAACCACCAGCACCAGCACCAACATGGCCATGATGTTCACTGCCGTGTAGGCAGCTCGGAAACAGAACACATCCGCGCAGATGCCGGTCACGTTGTTCACTGCCGCATAGGCAGCTCAGAAAACGGCGTAGCTCTAAATCTGGTGCAGAGCATGATCGGGCTGGCTCGTGAACTGTTCGCAGCGAGGGAAATGTGGGTATCGTGCTTCTACCACAACACTGCGGGGTTGCTGTTTTGTCCACAACTGGGCTTCGTGCTATCCAGGATTGAGGAACGGCGGGCACCGGATGGCGGGCGGGTGGCGCTGGTACAAATGAAGCAGGTAGTGGGCTGACGCTTGTGGTGACCACCTGCGTTTTGTGTTGGCTGGATTGTGGCTGCTTTGCAGCCCATCGCCGGTAAACCCGCTCCTAGAGGAATGGGGGAGTGTCAGGTTTTTTGTGTTCGGGCCGGTAACGGCCTGCCGTCAGGCACGCACGAACCACTGGCGCAACACATCGCTCAGCGCATCCACCAACAGCACCAACACCAGCATGACGATGATCACCGTGCTGGCCTGCGCTTCCTGGAACAGGCTCAGGGTCGCGTACAGCATCTGCCCCAACCCACCGGCACCGACAAAGCCCAGCACGCTGGCCATGCGGATGTTGTTCTCCCACCGATACAAGCTGTACGCCAGCAACTGCGGCCACAGATTGGGCAAGGTACCGAAACAGAACGCCGCGACCTGGCTGCCGCCCTGCAAGCGAATCGCTGCGGCCGGTTCCGGTGGCGCGTTCTCCAACGCTTCGGCAAACAACCGCCCCAGCACGCCGGCCGTGTGCAGCGCCAGCGCCAGGGTACCGGCGTTGGGGCCAAGGCCGGCCGCGAGCACGGTCAACGCCGCCCAGACCAGTTCGGGAATCGCCCGCAGCCCATTGAGCAGCAACCGCGCCGCCCCTTGCAGCGGCCAACCAAAGCGGCCTGCGGCGGGCAGCGCCAGCAGCATTCCCAGCACCATCGCCAGCAACGTGCCCAGCCCGGACATGGCCAGCGTCTCCAATGCCCCGCGCCCGACCGCACGCAAGTGCTCGGCGGACAGGTCCGGATGCAGGAAGCGCGCGGCGTACTCGCCCATCTGCGCCAACCCGCCATTACCGACCACCGAGGCCAGGTCGAGCTCCAGGTAGGCGAACGACGCCACCGCCGCCGCCAGGATCGCGACGATCACCAACCCGTTGATCACCCGGTTCATGCCAGCCTCCCACGCAGGAAGCGGCTGAGCAGGTCGGCCAGCATCACCAGCAGCAGGAACGTCAGCAGCATGCTCGCCACCTCGGCGCCAGCGAACATGCGCATCGACAGGTCGATCTGCTGGCCCAGGCCGCCAGCACCCACGAAGCCCATCACCACCGAGGCGCGCACGGCGCATTCCCAGCGGTAGACGGTGTAGGACACCACCTCGGTCGAAGCCTGGGGCAGGATCCCGTAGAAGAACGCGGACAACCGCCCGCTGCCCGCCTGCAACAACGCATGGGCCGGGCGCTGGTCCACCGATTCGAAGATTTCCGCATACACCTTGCCGAGCATGCCGCTGTAGGTGATGGCGATGGCCAGCACCCCGGCCGTCGGCCCCAGGCCCACCGCGCGGACGAACAGTAGCGCCCAGACGATCTCGGGCACGCTGCGCAGGAAGATCAGCAAGCCGCGCACTGGCAGGCGCAAAGTACGCGACCACAACCCCGGGCGCCCCGCGCTCGAGGCCGCTCGCAGCGACAGCGCGCGGCTGGCCAGCAAGCTCGCCGGCACGGCCAGCAACAGCGCCAGGGTCATGCCCGCCGTGGCCACCGCCAAGGTCTGCAGCGTGGCGTCGAGCAGCAGCGTGAGAAAAGCGGCGTCATGGGCCGGTGGCCAGAACGCGCCGACGAAACTGGCCATCTGCTTGCGGTTCTCGGCATGGAACAGCACGCCGGGGTCGAGCTCGCTCAGGTGCAGCCCCGGCCACAGCAGCGCAAGGCAAGCCAGCGTCAACAACAATCTTGGGAGTGCGGCAGGGTCGCGGCGGTCGGCACTCAGCATCTTGGGATCTGCACCAGCACGGTCGCTGTCGGCGTTACCGGCGAGCCCAGTTGCTCATTGGCGTAGAGCGCATCGAGCATGGTTGGGGTGACAGCCTCGGCGGGACAATCGAAGGCGACCTGCCCCGCGCGAATACCAATGATTCTTGGGAAGTGCGCCAGGGCCAGCTCCACCGCATGCAGGCTGGCCACCAACGTCACCCCATGGGCCTGGGCATGACGATTGAGCAACGCCAGGCTGTGGTCGGCGAGCACCGGGTCCATGGCCGAGACCGGCTCGTCGGCCAGCAGCACTTCAGGCCGCTGGTACAACGCGCGGGCGATGCCGACCCGTTGCAACTGGCCACCGGACAACTGCCCGCACTGCACGAACAGCTTGTCGAGCATGCCCAGCTCGGCCAGCACCTCGCGGGCGCCTGGCACATCGCTGGGGTGGATCAGGTTGAGCAGGCCGCGTAGCGTGCCCCACTGCCCCAGGCGTCCGGCCAGCACGGCGGTGACCACGCGCTGGCGGGGCGGCAATGGCGGCGCCTGGTGCACCAGGCCAACCCGCGCCCGCAAGCGCTGGCGAGCGCCGGACGCCAGCGACCAGGGTTGTTTGCCCAGCAGGTCCAGTTGCCCGGCGCTAGGCCGCACGGCGGTGGCCATCAGGTGCAGCAGGCTCGACTTGCCAGCCCCCGAAGGGCCGATGATCGCCACCCGTTCGCCTTTGTCGATGTGCAGGTCCACATTGTTCAGGGCCTGAACCTGGCCATGGCGCAGGCCGGCCCCCTGGAGACGAATACTCACTTGAGCAGGCCGGCCTCGCGCGCGGCCTGTTCGGTGCCCGCGTAGTTTTCCGGCTTGGTTTCGATGAACCGGCTGGCGGCCTGCAGGTCGAGGATCGCCTTGTGCTCGGGGTTGGCCGGGTCAAGCTGCAGGAACGCCTGCTTGATCTTCTCCTTGAGTGCCGGGTCCATGTTGCCGCGCACGGTCCAGTTGTAGTCGAAGTACTCTGGGGTGGTGGCGAAGACTTTCACCTTGCTGGTATCGACCTTGCCGGCGGCGACCAGCTTGTCCCAGACGCTGGCGTTGAGCACGCCGGCATCGGCCTTGCCGGCCTGGACCCAGGCGGCGGTGGCGTCGTGGGCGCCGGAATAGGCGACGCGGCTGAAGTACGCCTCGGGCTTGATGTTGTCGTTCTTGAGCATGAAGTAGCGCGGCATCAGGCTGCCGGAAGTGGACGAGATCGAGCCGAAGGCGAAGGTCTTGCCCTTGAGGTCGGCCAGGCTCTTCACGTCCGGGTTGGCGGTGATGAACTTGGAGGTGAACTTGGCGTCCTGCTCACGCTGCACCAGCGGCGTGGCCTTGGGATCCTTCAGGTGTACCTGGACGAAGGTGAAACCGCCCAGCCAGGCCAGGTCGAGGCGGTCGCTGGCCAGCGACTCGACCACGGCCGGGTAATCCGCCACCGGCACGAACTTTACGTCCATCCCCAGTTGCTTGGAGAGGTACTCGCCCAACGGCTTGAACTTGCGCAGCAGCTCGGTCGGCGCTTCGTCGGGGATGGCGCTGACGCGCAGTACGTCAGCGGCCTGTGCGACAACGGCGCAGCAGGACAGCACGAGGCCGGCAGCCAGTGCCAGTGGGCGTTTGAACATGGGGGTTCTCCGATTCAAGGGCGGGGAAGAAGTCGAGATCGCATCGCGGGGCAAGCCCGCGGCCAATGCGTTGATCGGGGCAAGTATAAGAGGCACAGGCGCAAAGGCCAGCTTTGCTACAATCGCCCATCACGAAAATCCGAGGTGCGTATGAGCGAGCCGATTCGCCTGACACAGTACAGCCATGGCGCTGGCTGCGGCTGTAAGATCTCCCCGAAAGTGCTGGATGTGATCCTCGCCGAGAGCGGCACCCAGGCACTCGACCCCAAGCTGTGGGTGGGCAACGCTTCGCGCGACGACGCCGCGGTCTACGCCTTGGACGACGAGCGCGGCGTGGTCTCGACCACCGACTTCTTCATGCCCATCGTCGACGACCCGTACGACTTCGGCCGCATCGCCGCCACCAACGCCATCAGCGACATCTATGCCATGGGCGGCGACCCGCTGATGGCCATCGCCATCCTCGGCTGGCCGGTCAATGTGCTGCCGCCGGAGGTCGCCCGCGAGGTGATCCGTGGCGGCCGCGCGGTGTGCGCCGAAGCGGGTATTCCGCTGGCGGGCGGCCACTCCATCGACGCCCCCGAGCCGATCTTCGGCCTGGCCGTGACCGGCGTGGTGAGCAAGCGCCACCTCAAGCGCAACGACACCGCCAGCATCGGCTGCAAGCTCTACCTGACCAAGCCGCTGGGCATCGGCATCCTCACCACCGCCGAGAAGAAGGCCAAGCTGCGCGAGCAGGACCAGGGCCTGGCCCGCGACTGGATGTGCACCCTCAACACCCCTGGCAGCCGCTTCGGCAAGCTCGACGGCGTGGCGGCCATGACCGATGTCACCGGCTTCGGCCTGCTCGGCCACCTGGTCGAGGTCGCCGAAGGCAGCGGCCTGACCGCGCGCCTTGAGTTCGACGCCGTGCCGCGCCTGCCCAGCGTCGACTACTACCTGGCCGAGGGCTGCATCCCCGGCGGCACCCTGCGCAACTTCGACAGCTACGGCGACAAGATCGGCGCCCTGAGCGACGACCAGAAGCACCTGCTGTGCGACCCGCAGACCAGCGGTGGCCTGCTAGTGGCGGTCACCCCGGAAGGCGAGGCCGAATTCCTCGCGGTGGCAGGAGAGCTGGGCCTGGCACTGGCGCCGATCGGCGCGCTGGTCGAGCGACAGAGCCACGCGGTCGAGGTGATCTGATGCGCCCCGACTGCACCGACTTCAACACGCTGTTCCTCGACGACGTGCCCATGATGGACATGCGCGCGCCGATCGAATTCACCAAGGGCGCCTTCCCCGGCGCCGTCAACCTGCCGCTGATGAACGACCAGGAGCGGCAGAAGGTCGGCACCTGCTTCAAGCAGCAGGGCCAGGCGGCCGCCATCGCCCTGGGCCATCAGCTGGTCAACGGCGCGCTCAAGCAGCAGCGCCTGGAAGCCTGGGCGGCCTTCGCCCAGGCCCATCCCGACGGTTACCTCTACTGCTTCCGTGGCGGGCTGCGTTCGCAGATCGTCCAGGGCTGGCTCAAGGACGCCGGCATCCAGTACCCGAAAGTGGTCGGTGGCTACAAGGCCATGCGTACGTTCCTGCTGGACACCACGCAACAGGCGGTCGAACAGTGCGACTTCGTGCTGCTGGGGGGCCTGACCGGTACCGGCAAGACCGACGTGCTGCAGCAACTGGACAACGTGTTGGACCTCGAGGGCCATGCCAACCACCGTGGTTCGAGCTTCGGCAAACGCGCCACCGCGCAACCGGCGCAGATCGACTTCGAAAATGGCCTGGCCGTCGATGTGCTGAAAAAGCGCGCACGGGGCATCGGGCAGTTCGTGCTGGAGGACGAAGGGCGCATCGTCGGCAGCTGCACGGTGCCGCTTGGGCTGTACCAAGGGATGCAGCGGTACCCGCTGGTATGGCTGGAAGACGCGTTCGACAACCGCGTCGAGCGCATCCTTCGCGATTACGTGATCAACCTGTGCGCCGAGTTCGTCGCGGTGCATGGCGAAGAGGACGGCCGTCGACTGTTCGCCGAGCGCATGCGCCAGAGCATGGCGAATATCCACAAGCGCCTGGGTGGCGAACGCTTCCAGCGCTTGTCCGAGCTGCTGGGGCAGGCGCTGGGCGAGCAGTTGCGCAGCGGTGACGTGAGCCTGCACCGTGGCTGGATCGAGGGGTTGCTCAAGGAGTACTACGACCCGATGTACGCCTACCAGCGCGAGGCCAAGGCGGGGCGGATCGAGTTTGCCGGGGATGGGGTGGAGGTGCGGGAGTACCTGAAAGCACGGGCACGACGCCAGCACCGCTTCGGCTGATACTTGCCCCTGTAGGAGCGGCTTCAGCCGCGATGCAGGCAACACGGTGCCTGGCACCCGCTTCGCGGGTGATCGCGGCTGAAGCCGCTCCTACAGAGCGATGCAGGCAACACGGTACCTGGCACCCGCTTCGCGGGTGATCGCGGCTGAAGCCGCTCCTACAGAGCGATGCAGGCAACACCGTACCTGGCACCCGCTTCGCGGGTGATCGCGGCTGAAGCCGCTCCTACAGAGAGTAGAGCGCCCCCGTTTACAGCCCGGGGCTGAGCACCCGCTCCAGCTCCGCGGCCCGGTCCTTGCTCATGTCCATCAGGCACATCGCGCCTTCAATGCGGTAGAGGCTGCCGTTGCTCAGTGTGCCGTGGAATGCGCAGTTGCCGTCGCGGTACTTCACCCAGGTACGCTGCACCTCGCGCAGATCCTTCTGTTGCTGAGGTTCAAGCTTGGTCATCAATTGCTTGTACACCCGGTTGAGCCGATCGTCTTGCAGCTTGGTCTCGGCCTGGATGCAGGCGCCCATGGCCAGGGTGCTGGAAGCCTTGTCCATGCATTGGATGTAGGTGGGCGAATAGTCGTCGGCCTGGGCACCGGCCATGGCCAGCAAGGCGGCGGCGCCGATCAGGTGATGCTTGAACATGGCTCTTCCTTATCGCGGGGGAACGCCGCACAGCCTAGCACTGCAACGCTATCCATCACACGAATACAGCCTGTACGGTATTTGAATTTCCATCATCCACGTGGATGGCTGAGACTCGGGCCAGGTACTGAACAGGAGTCAACCCATGCCCGCTACCCTCCTTGCCGCCCTGCCCTTGCTCGTGGCCCTGCTGGCCGGTGCCGCCGTGCCGTTCCAGGCAGGCAGCAATGCCGCCCTTGGGCGCCTGCTGGGCCACCCACTGTGGGCGGCGGGGGTGTCGCTGCTGGTCAGTCTGTTGATGCTGGTGCCGGCCCTGCTGCTGATGCGCGCGCCCGTGCCGCAGGTGCAGCAGCTGGCGAACGCCCCCTGGTGGGCCTGGTTCGGCGGCGTCGCCGGGGTGCTCTACATCACCGCCGCGCTGGTGCTCACGCCACGCCTGGGAGCGGCGGGGTTCATCGTCTGCGTGATTGCCGGGCAGGTGCTTTCGTCGCTGCTGATCGACCAGTTCGGGCTGATGGGGTTGCCGGAGCGACCCGTGAACCTGGCACGCCTGGCGGGGGTGGGGCTGATCGTTGTGGGAATGCTGGTGGTGCAGTGGGGAACGGCGCGCTGAGCCGGTTGCGCCGCAAGCACTTTGCTGCGACACGGTGCATGGCACCGGCTTTGCCGGTGTTCGCGGGTAAACCCGCTCCTACAGGGACCGCGACAACCTCTAGAACGGCACCGCACCTGTAGGAGCCGGCTTTGCCGGCGAAGAGGCCGGTGCCGTCAAGGAATTTGCCGCGCCTGGCCATTGTCACAACGCCCGCGGCTGCTCCGGTGGCGCGATGACCTTGTGCGGTTCGAAACGCAGCGAGGGCATCTGGGTGCCGGCATACAGCGCCGTGCCCAAGGCCGCGATCAACACCACATCCAGCCAGCGCCAGCCCGGTACGTCGGCGGCCGAACGCGCCTTCCAGCACCACCAGGCCTGCCCCACGCAGAACACCATGAA
>NZ_JARPQB010000042.1 GCF_029478665.1 Pseudomonas entomophila | reverse complement strand
GTGTCGGGGAGGGGTGGGTCGGGGACGATCTTTTTCATTGCAGATTCCTTCTTGAGGTTTGACTGCAACCGTCCGTTTCCACGCAGAGGGCGGCAGTTGTACACGGGGTGGAAATCCGGAAAGAAGGTCACCCGGTAGGCCAGAGGCCTCCCGCATACAACTGCCATTACGGCACCTTCTAAGGATTATTGGGTTTTCACACCCGATCGCTGAACCGACAGCGACCGGGAGATCCTAGAGGGCATGATTTCCCCGGACAATCAGACGGGAATCGACAGGTTTCGTAGGGTATTTCCTGGGGTGTAGGCTGCCCAGTGGGAAAAGTCGTCAGTGGCTGTGAGGTCTGTCTGATGCGGTTGGGATTTGAGTCGTGGCTGCCGGGCGCATGCCTTGAGGGCTATGGCGCCTACCAAATCGAGCGCCGCCCGCGCGGCGCATCGCGGATGAATCCGCTCCTACATTTGTTGCAACGTGGCCATGACCGATGTTGCAACGTGGCCATGACCGATAGGCCATGGTAGTTCGCCTTGTGGGCACGACGCGGTTTTTCGGCTGGCGCTGCCGCCGCCCCGCCAGGCTCACGCCATGCGCCAAGGCTGGCAACCATGGCCTTACAGGTGCGGCACGTTGCAACAAATGTAGGAGCGGCTTTAGCCGCGATGCGCCGCGCGGGCGGCGCTCGATCTCATAGGCGCCCTAACCCTCAAGGCATGCACCATGAAACCTCAATCCGCATCCGACTCAAATAACCGTTCCAACTCCACCCGCGCCTCCTTGGCCGTCTGCATCACCTTGGCCCGGTCGTCTCGCACCAGGCCCTGGGCTTCCAGCACCTGCTCGTCATGCTCGGCAAACCGCTCGATCCGATAGGCCGCCTGTTCTTCCGACAACCCCAGCCCAATCAACGTGCGCCGGCTCATTTCCAGGCTGGAATGGAACGTCTCGCGGATCGGGTCGGCGCCCACGTCCATCAACTTGTGCACATGCTGGCGGTTGCGCGCCCGGGCGATCACTTTCAGGTGCGGGTACAGCCGCTTGACGTGCTCAGCGGTGCGGGTGGCGGCCTCCGGGTCGTCGATGGTGATGATCACGTACTCGGCCTCGCCGACCTTCGCCGCATGCAGCACCTCGGCGCGCGATGGGTCGCCGTAGAACACCGGCACCTGCTCGAACATGCGGGTCATCTCGATGGTGTCCACCGAGGTTTCCAGGGCAATGAACGGCACCTTCTGCGCCCGCAAAATACGCGCGACGATCTGCCCCATGCGGCCCATGCCGACGATCACCACGCGCGGGGTGCCGGCGTCGATGCTCTTGTAGTGCTCGGGCACTTCGCGAGGCGGTTGCGGGCGTTTGAGGGCGCGGGCGCAACCGAGCATCAGCAGCGGGGTGATGGCCATCGACAGGGTGATGGTCATCAGCAGCAGGTCGTAGGTCTGGGTATCGAACAGCCCCTGGTCCTTGCCCAGCTTGAACACCACGAAGGCGAACTCGCCACCGGCCGCCAGCACCATGCCCAGGCGCAGGGCGCTGGCGCTGTTGAGCCCGCCCGCCAGGCGGCCGACGCCGATCAGCAGCACCAGCTTCACGGCGATCAGCAGCAGGGTCAGGCCCAGCAGCACCAGCGGCATCTCCAGCAGCAGGCGCAGGTTGGCGCCCATGCCGACACTGATGAAGAACAGCCCCAACAGCAAACCCTTGAACGGCTCGATCTGCGCTTCCAGCTCATGGCGATATTCCGAGTCGGCCAGCAACAGGCCGGCGAGGAAGGCGCCCAAGGCCATGGAAACCCCGGCTTCCTCCATCAGCCAGGCGGTGCCGATCACCACCAGCAGCGCGGTGGCGGTGGACACCTCCGGCAGGCCGGTGCGGGCGACGGTGCGAAACAGTGGACGCAGCAGGTAGCGACCGCCGACGACGACCACGGCGATGCTGGCGAACACCTTCAGCCCGTGTTCGAGGCTGTCGCCTTGGCTGGTGTCCGGACCGCTGGCGGCCAGCAGCGGTACCAGGGCGATCAGCGGGATCGCGGCGATGTCCTGGAACAGCAGGATGGCGAACGCCAGGCGGCCATGGGGCGCGTTGAGCTGCTTGGTCTCGGCCAGGCTCTGCAAGCCCAGCGCCGTGGACGACAGCGCCAGGCCCAGGCCCAACACCAGCGCGGCTGGCAGTGTCTGGCTAAAGCCGAACAGGGCGATGGCGCCGATCACCGCGCCCGTCAGCAGCACTTGCGCGGTGCCGACGCCGAACACCGATCTGCGCATCAGCCACAGGCGTCGCGGGGACAGCTCAAGGCCAATGATGAACAGCAGCAACACCACACCGAGTTCGGAGATGTGCGCGACGCTTTCGGTGTCGCGGATCAGGCCCAGGGCCTGCGGGCCGATGGCCACGCCGGCCAGCAGGTAGCCGATCACGGCGCCCAGTTGCAGGCGTTTGGCGAGGGGGACGGCGACGACGGCGGCGAGCAGGAAGATCACCGCGGTTTGTAGAAGGCTGCCTTCGTGTGGCATCGGTTCGGGCTCCATGAACTGCGTGGGCAGCGGTTGTGTCTGGAGCACTATTTTGCGGATTGGCTGTGGCAACGACAATCCGCCAGGGCGTGACGCATCGTTCGTTCAGAGGAACGGTACGCCCGGCACCCCGTACCGTAGGAGCCAGCTTGCTGGCGAACCAAACGCCGTGGTGGCTGGCACCGGCGTTGCCGGTGTTCGCCGGCAACGCCGGCTCCTACGAGGGCAGGGTGTTACTGGAGGTGCTGCTTCAAGGCCTGTGCCGCCTGTCAGTTCTGGTTGGCGAGGATGGTGGGTTGCATGTAACTCACGGCGCGCAACTGGCCGCTGCTGTCGCGGTAGGTCAGCGTGGCGTCCTGGGTGGTGGCGGGCGCGTCGACCTTGACCACCTGGGCGATGTCCAGCTCCATGCCGTAGCGGTAGGGGGTGGCCTCGGTGGCGAAGGCACCGGCACTGGTGCCGAGGGTCAGGGCGGTGACGGTAAGGGCGAAGGCTTTGCGAAGGGTCATGGTCGTTCTCCGGGTTCTGCTGAGTGGGGTTGGTGCGTGAGATAAATATTGTTCGATAATATTTAGCGCGCAAAATAAATTTCCGCTATGACACCGATTGAGCGTGTCTGTAGGAGCGGCTTTAGCCGCGATGCGGGATGTGTGGTGTGTGGCACCGGCGTGGCCGGTGATCGCGGCTAAAGCCGCTCCTACAGGTTTGGTGTCAAAGGCTGCGTCAGGCGCTGGGCCGGTACTGCAACGCCTCTGCCAGGTGCGACCTGGCGATGTAGGGCGCCTTCTCCAGGTCTGCCAGCGTGCGTGCCACCTTCAGCAGCCGGTGCGCCGCTCGCAACGATAGGGTCAATCGCTCGCAGGCTGTCTCCAGCCACGCCTGATCGGCCGGCTCCAACAGGCAGTGCCGGCGCAGGCCCTTGAGGTCGAGAAAGGCATTGGCACAGCCCTGCCGGCGCTGCTGCAGCTCGCGGGCCTCAGCTACCACGCGGGCAACGCTGGCGCTGGTCTCGCCGCTGGGTTGGCTGTTCAGCACGGTGCTTTCCCGCGCTACGGTCAGGTGCAGGTCGATACGATCGAGCAGGGGGCCGGAGAGTTTGTTGCGATAACGCTGGATCTGTTCGGGGCTGCAGCGGCAGCGGCCGGTAGGGTCGCCGAAATAGCCGCAGGGGCAGGGGTTCATCGCCGCCACCAGCTGGAAACGCGCCGGAAAACGCACCCGGTCCTTGGCCCTGGCGACCACGATCTCACCTGATTCCAGCGGCTCACGCAGCACCTCCAGCACGCGTCGCTCGAACTCCGGCAGTTCATCGAGAAACAACACGCCGTGGTGCGCCAGGGTGATCTCGCCGGGCTGTGGCCGGCTGCCACCACCGACCAGCGCCGGGCCGGACGCGGAATGGTGCGGATGGCGAAATGGCCGTTGTGGCCAGCTGTCGAGCGGGGCATGGCCGCTGACCGAACGGATGGCCGCGACCTCCAGCGCTTCGCGCTCGTCCAGCGGAGGCAACAGGCCGGGCAGGCGGCTGGCAAGCAAGGTCTTGCCGGTGCCGGGCGGGCCGGTGAACAGCAGGTTGTGCCCCCCGGCAGCGGCTACCAGCAGGGCGCGCTTGGCGGCGACCTGGCCCTGGACTTCGCTCAGGTCCGGGTAGGGCCGTTGCTCCAGCAGCAGGCCGTTGGCCGCATAGGGCGGCAGGGGCAGCTGCCCGCTCAGGTGGGCGACCAGTTCCTGCAAGGTACCCACGGCATACACCACCAACCCGCTGGCCAGACTGGCCTCTTCGGCATTCTCGCGGGGTACTACCAGCGCCCGGCCGGCATCGCGTGCGGCGAGGGCTGCAGGCAACACCCCCTGTACTGGCCGCAACGCCCCGGACAACGCCAGCTCGCCCAGGCATTCGATGTCATCGAGGGTGGCCACCGGCACCTGGCCGTTGGCGGCGAGGATGCCCAGGGCGATGGCCAGGTCATAGCGCCCGCCGTCCTTGGGCAAGTCGGCGGGGGCGAGGTTCTGGGTGATGCGCCGGGCCGGGTAGTCCAGCCCCGAGTTGACGATAGCGCTGCGTACGCGGTCCTTGCTCTCCTTGACCGTAGCCTCCGGCAGGCCGACCAGAGTGAGGGTGGGCAGGCCATTAGCCAGGTGGGTTTCGACGCTGACAGGTGGCGCCAGCACGCCGACCTGGGCGCGGCTGTGGACGAGGGCGAGGGACATGGGCGCTCCGTGCTTGCTTGAAGTAAGGCCGCATCCAGCGGCCTTGCACAGCGTAGTGATAACTCGGAGGTCGAGAGGGGAAGAGTGCGACCGCATATTGCAGCGGATCTGAGGCGGTCGCTGGCGGCGTCACTCGTAGTGATAGCGGCAGGCGAGAACGGTCAAGGTACCGGCTTCGTACAGGTAGACCAGTCGGTGTGTTTTTGTGATGCGTCGGGAGTAGTAGCCGGTCAGATCACCCCGGAGCGCTTCAGGTTTGCCGGTACCGGTGAACGGTGTTCGCAGGCATTCGCAGAGCAAGCGATCCACTTCGGCGGAGATGGCTTCGTCGTTGGACTTCCAGTGCTGGTAGTCATCCCACCCATGGAGGGTGAACGAGATCGATACGCTTGTGCGAGCTTCCTGTTTGTTACGTTGTTTTTTCTTCTGCTGCGACATTCAGGGAAATTTCCTTGGCGAAGGCTTTCCCGGCTTTGTGCTGTGCAACGGACTCTCGCAGTCGCGAGGCGTTCTTGCCGTTCCCCAGCAGGTAAACGGTTTCAGCCATCGAGTTGTAGTCCTCCAGGGATAGAAGGACGACAGGCTCGCCGCGTTGGCGTGTGATGACGGCGGGCTCGTGGTCCCGGCAGACATCGTCCATCGTTTGCTTCAAGCCGGCGCGCGCCTGACTGAAAGTGAGTATCTGCATCGTGTTTCCTTCCTGACATAAAGTCAGGCCATGGCCGTAGCCGGAAGACCCTTTGGTGGGTGGCTGATCATAGTACTTAATTTTGTACAATGAAACAGGCTGCATCCATTCAAGCCTGACCAAGGGTCCAGCCAGCGTAGTGGTGTGTTGGGGCTTGAGCGGCCTTAGAGTGCATCCATATCTTTCAACGACGCTGGGCCTTGGGCTCGTGCCCATTCAATACCGCAATCCCAGCCCCTCGTGCCCTGGCCAGCAGCTCTTCGGTGTCATCCCCGCCGGGCAGCGCCAACACCGCATCTGGCCGGCTGTCGCGCAACATGAAGACATTGCGCAACCGCTCGGCCAGCTTGCCATGCAGTTGCCAGTTGGGCGGGTAGCGGACGATATCGGTGCCATGTTCGCGGGCCCAAGCTTCGATATCGCCCCCCAGATGCTGGCTGCCGCCATGGATCAGCACACGAATCGGTTGCTGGCGCTGGAGGTCGTCCAGCGCCAGGCGGCAGCGGCGGCTGTCGGCGTAGTTGCGCCCTGCGCAGATCAGTACTCGCATGGCCACCCCTCAGAACCACTGGCCGAAGCGGCGGATGTACAGGGTCTTCATGGTCTGCGCGACCAGGCAGTAGCCCAGCAGGGTCGCGGCCAGCCAAGGGAAGTACTCCCACGGCAGCGGCACCAGCCCGACCATCGCCCCCAGCGGCGAGAAGGGGATGTAGATGCCCAGGCACATCACCAGCCCTGTCGCCAGGATCACCGGCAGCGCCGCGGTGCTCTGGATGAACGGCACCTTGCGGGTGCGCAGCATGTGCACCACCAGCGTCTGCGACAGCAGCCCCTCGACGAACCAGCCGGACTGGAACAGCGCCTGCATTTCCACGCTGTTGGCGGCGAACACGTACCACATCAGGGCAAAAGTGGTGATGTCGAAGATCGACGACGTTGGCCCGATCCACAGCATGAAGCGGCCGATGTTGCGCGCATCCCACTTGCGCGGCTCGCGCAGGAACTGCTTGTCCATGCGGTCCCACGGCAGCGACAGCTGGGAGAAGTCGTACATCAGGTTCTGCAGCAACAGGTGGATCGCCAGCATCGGCATGAACGGAATGAAGGCGCTGGCCACCAGCACCGAGAACACGTTGCCGAAGTTGGAGCTGGCGGTCATGCACAGGTACTTCATGATGTTGCCGAAGGTTTCCCGGCCCTTGAGCACACCCTCTTCCAGCACCATCAGGCTCTTTTCCAGGAGGATGATGTCGGCCGACTCCTTGGCGATGTCGGTGCCGCTGTCCACCGAAATACCGACGTCGGCATCCCGCAGGGCCGGGGCGTCGTTGATGCCGTCGCCGAGGAAGCCCACGGTGTGGCCATTGGCTTGCAGCGCCTTGAGCACCCGCGACTTCTGCAGCGGGGTGAGCTTGGCGAACACCGTGCGTTCCTCGACCAGCACCTTGAGCTGGGTGTCGTCGAGGCGCTCGATGTCCTGGCCGAGCAGCGGCTGGCCGGGCTCCAGGCCTACTTCGCGGCAGACCTTGCAGGTGACCACCGGGTTGTCGCCGGTGAGTACCTTCACGTTCACGCCCATCTCACGCAGGGCGGCGATAGCCGGGCCGGCGGTTTCCTTGGGTGGGTCGAGGAAGGTCAGGAAGCCACGGATCACCAGCTCGCGCTCGTCGTCGGTGTGGTACTGGGCCTTGCCTTCGATGGCGGGAATCTCGCGGGTGCCGACCAGCAGCACGCGGAAGCCTTCCTGGTTGAAGGTGGCTGCGGTGGCGAGCAGCTGCTGGCGCCGGAGGTCGTCGAGCATGACCCGCTGGCCGTCCTGCTCCACGTGGGTGGCGATGGCCAGCACTTCTTCGACCGCGCCTTTGCTCACCAGCAGGTGATCGCCCAGGGCATCCTTGACGATCACCGACAGGCGACGGCGGATGAAATCGAAGGGCAGTTCGTCGACCTTGGCGTAGGCGTAGGGCGGCTGGAAGCTGCCGTTCTCACCGGCGAAGCGCAGCACGGCCTGGTCCATCAGGTTCTTCACGCCGCTCTGGTGGTGGCTGTTCAGCCAGGCCAGTTCGAGCAAGCGCGGGTCGGCGCGGCCGCTGGGGTCGATGTGGTGCTCGAGGATGATCCGGTCCTGCGTGAGGGTGCCGGTCTTGTCGGTGCACAGCACATCCATCGAGCCTAAGTTCTGGATGGCGTTCAGGCGCTTGACCACCACTTTGCGCCGGGCCATGGCCACGGCGCCCTTGGCCAGGTTGGCGCTGACGATCATCGGCAGCATTTCCGGGGTAAGGCCCACGGCCACGGCCAGGGCGAACAGGAAGGCGTCGCTCCAGTCGCCCTTGACCACGCCATTGAGCATGAACACCACCGGCACCATCACCAGCATGAAGCGGATCAGCAGACGGCTGACGCTGTTCACTCCGCGGTCGAAGGCGGTCTGGCCGCGCGAGCCGGCGATGGCCTTGGCCAGCGAACCGAAGTAGGTGCGCTTGCCGGTGGCCACTACCACGGCGCGGGCACGGCCACTGACCACGTTGGTGCCCATGAAACCGATGTTGGGCAGGTCGAGGAGGTTGCCTTCAGCGCTGGCGCTGTCACCGGCGGACTTCTGTGCGACGTGGCCCAGGGTGTCGTACTTTTCCACCGGCAAGGCTTCGCCGGTGAGCACGGCCTGGCTGATGAACAGGTCGCGGGACTCGATCAGGCGGATGTCGGCGGGGATCATGTCGCCGGCGCTGAGCTGCACGATGTCGCCGGCCACCAGTTCGTTCATCGGCACTTCGCGCAGGCGCGGGGCCTGGTCGTGGCGTTCGCGGCGCAGCACGGTGGCGGTGGTGCGGACCATGGCCTTGAGGGCTTCGGCGGCCTTGGTCGAACGGTATTCCTGCCAGAAGCGCAGCAGGCCGCTGGCGCTGACCATGGTCATGATGATGATGACCTTGGTCAGGTCGGCATCCTCCACTTCACCTGCGCGCAGGGGCAGCCAGTAGTCGGTGACGAAGCTGATCCCGGCCAGGGTCAGCAATACATAGATGAAGGGGTTGTGCAGGGCCTTGAGCAGTTGCACCAGGGCCAGTTCCGCTTTGTCGTGGGCGACTTCGTTACCGCCGTCGCGGTGCAGGCGCTTGGTGGCTTCGTGCTCGGTCAGGCCCCGTTCACTGGTGTCGAGGTTGGCGAGGGTGACGGCCAGGCCGTTGCGTGCCTCGCGGGCGGCGCGCATGGAGAGGCGGGCGTCTGCGCCGGCTTTGCTCGTGGTGTTGCGGTCTTTTACGGTCATTTGGCTGTGCTCCTGCCGCAGGAGACGGCACGACACACAGTCGACTCACTGTTGGGTGGGTGAGTGAACGTGTCTCGGGCCGCGATCATTCGATCGATGGAAAACGTGGTTTTTCCGACGTTTACGTGTTCGCTGGCGAATGCCGGAAATAAGATCGGCAGCGAACTTTCTACTGGCGGATTCCATGGTCTTTTTGAAACCTCGAATAAATGTCAGGCAATAAGAGTCCTGCGAACTTTTAATATTTAAAGTTCGTGAAAGTCTGACGTTTGATGTGTCGTCAGTTCAGGGTCAGGCATGCATCGCGCCGGTCAGCAGAAGCACAGGCGGGCGCGCCATCGACTGGGCGGTTCCTGGGTGTCTTCGGTGTGCCAGTGCAGGCGCAGGGCAGGGCTACCTGGCTGGGGTAGCCAGATTGCGCGCAGCCGTGGAGCGGTCGCGCGGAGTGGGAGCAGGCATGGTAAGGCCTTGCGCGCCGGGGCGTGCAGGCGATCGCGGACAAAGGTGATGAAGTTCATGAGCTTGCCTCCGACCGGGCGGGCACCCGGGGCGGCAAGCGACGGCGGAGCAATCAGGCTCTGGCGCGGCTTGCCCGACCTTGGGGGCGGGCCCGGAGTTCCGGTTCAAGTGCCTGGCAGGCAAAAGCGGCCAGGCAGCGACTAGATACTGTGTCCATTGAATTCTTCGTGAGTTGAAATAAAGGCCCGCTTTTTGGGGCGGGTGAACTTTATGCAAAGCATAGCGGGCAAGTCAACCGGGGAGGTGAAACTTAAATAAGTTTCATCTGGTTGGTTCAGGGAATATTTGGTTTTGCGTGAGTTGGCTGTAGGAGCGGCTTTAGCCGCGATGCAGGCATCGCGGTGTGTGGCACCCGCCTTGCGGGTGATCGCGGCTAAAGCCGCTCCTACAGAGGCCACGCAAGATCAGTGGCCCGTGGTCATCAGGCCTTGGCGCCGAGGATGATGTGCGAGGCCTTGATCAGCGCGGTGGCTTTTACGCCTGGCTTGAGACCGAGCTCCTGCACCGCTTCACGGGTGACGATGGCATAGACCTCGGTGCCACCGGCCAGCTTCAGGACTACCTCGGCGTTCACCGCGCCGTCGCCGACTCGCACCACTTCGCCTTCCAGGCTGTTGCGCGCCGACAGTTTGTAGCCGGCGGCATCGGTCATCAGCACCACCCAAGGGGCCTTCACCAGCGCCACGGCCTGCTTGCCGACATTGATGTTGAGGTTGTGCAGGCTGGCCATGGTGACCACTGCGACCAGTTTCTCGCCACCGGCGAGGGTCAGCTCGACTTCGGCGTTGACCGCGCCTGGCTGGACTGCACTGACCTTGCCTTCGAAGACATTGCGGGCACTGACTTTCATGGGAAACGCTCCGTGTATCGATTGTTATTCCGCGGTGGGCGGCGCCATCCGTGCTTCCAGCTCGGCGACCTGTTTCTCCAGGGCTTCCAACCGGGCGCGGGTGCGGGCCAGCACCACCATTTGGCTGTCGAACTCTTCGCGGCTGACCAGGTCGAGCTTGCTGAAGGCGCCCTGCATCAGCACCTTGAACTGGCTTTCCAGTTCGGCGCGAGGCGCAGCGGTGTCGCCGCTGAACAGGCGCGAGGCTTGGTCGCTCAGGGCATCGAGAAAGGCTTTGGGCGCGAGCATGTTGGCTATCCGCTGATCACTGAAAGGGCAGCAGTGTAGCACGCGCCTTTTGCCCGCTTGCGCTGCACGCTTTTCGCGCAGGGCGGCCAAAGGTCGCGCACCGATTTTGTGCGCTTTTTCGCTGCTGGCGATTGGCCAATCCCTGCCTGTTCACGCAACTCGCTGTTTTTTCGTCACTTGCGCCAACTGGCAAGGTTTCTGCAAAGACCTGATCGAGCCATGCACTGATGCAGTCCGTTGTGACCAGGCAGTGCGCAGGCGGAGCCGGAGGGTCGTTCGTCACCGTCGGATCGTGCGTCGGCAGGGAGGATGGAGCCGACGACGCGTTACAAAGCCAGGCGCTGCGCTTAGACTTGAGTCGGGTTTGTTTTCCTGGGGCAAGTCCACCAAATCGGGAGAGAGTTTCATGAAGCTAGTCACTGCCATCATCAAGCCGTTCAAGCTGGACGACGTGCGCGAGTCGCTGTCGGAAATCGGCGTGCAGGGCATCACCGTCACCGAAGTCAAAGGCTTCGGTCGTCAGAAGGGTCACACCGAGCTGTACCGCGGCGCCGAATACGTGGTCGATTTCCTGCCCAAGGTGAAGATCGATGTGGCCATCGACGACAAGGACCTTGATCGGGTGATCGAGGCCATCACCAAGGCGGCCAACACCGGCAAGATCGGCGACGGCAAGATCTTCGTGGTCAACCTGGAGCAGGCGATCCGCATCCGTACCGGCGAAACCGATACCGACGCGATCTAAGCGCCAGAACAACGCCTCACCAAACCCAACGCCCCAGGAGAAAACAACATGACTCTGCGCAAGATCGCAGGGCTAGGAGCCCTATTGTCCCTCGTAATGCCAGGGCTGGCCCTGGCCGAGGAAACGGCCGCCCCGGTGCTGAACTCCGGCGACACCGCCTGGATGCTCACCTCGACGGCGCTGGTCCTGTTCATGACCATCCCGGGCCTGGCCCTGTTCTACGGCGGCATGGTGCGCTCGAAGAACGTGCTGTCGGTGATGATGCAGTGCTTCGCCATCACCGGGCTGATCAGCATCCTGTGGGTCATCTACGGCTATAGCCTGGCTTTCGATACCGCCGGTATGGAAAAGGGTGTGCTCAACTTCAATTCCTTCATCGGTGGCTTCTCCAAGGCGTTCCTCAGCGGCGTCACGCCGTCGGGCCTGACTTCGGCCACCGCGCTGTTCCCTGAAGCGGTGTTCATCACCTTCCAGATGACCTTCGCCATCATCACCCCGGCGCTGATCGTCGGAGCCTTCGCCGAACGCATGAAGTTCTCGGCGATGCTGATCTTCATGGGCGTGTGGTTCACCCTGGTCTACGCGCCGATTGCGCACATGGTCTGGAGCGGTGATGGCGCGCTGATGTGGGACTGGGGCGTGCTCGACTTCGCCGGCGGCACCGTGGTGCACATCAATGCCGGTATCGCCGGCCTGGTCTGCTGCCTGGTGCTGGGCAAGCGCAAGGGCTACCCCACCACGCCAATGGCGCCGCACAACCTGGGCTACACCCTGATGGGCGCGGCCATGCTGTGGATCGGCTGGTTCGGTTTCAACGCCGGTTCCGCCGCCGCGGCCAACGGCACCGCTGGCATGGCCATGCTGGTGACCCAGATCGCCACCGCCGCCGCCGCGTTGGGCTGGATGTTCGCCGAGTGGATCTTCCACGGCAAACCCAGCGCGCTGGGCATCGCCTCGGGCGTGGTCGCCGGTCTGGTCGCCATCACGCCGGCCGCGGGTACCGTCGGCCCGATGGGCGCCCTGGTGATCGGCCTGGTGTCCGGCATCGTCTGCTACTTCTGCGCCACCAGCCTCAAGCGCAAGCTGGGCTATGACGACTCCCTCGACGCCTTCGGCGTGCACGGTATCGGCGGCATCATCGGCGCCCTGCTCACCGGTGTGTTCGCAGCGCCGGCGCTGGGTGGCTTCGGTGCGGTCACCGACATCGCCGCGCAGTTCTGGATCCAGGCCAAGGGCGTGATCTTTACCGTGGTCTACACCGCTATCGCCACCTACGTGATCCTCAAGGTGCTCGACCTGGTGATGGGCCTGCGGGTCAGCGAAGAAGAAGAGTCGGTCGGCCTCGACCTGGCTCAACACAACGAGCGCGGCTACAACCTGTAACCGCCACGCTGGAAAACTTGCCCGGTTCGCCGGGCATTTTTTTGCCTGTAGTTTGCTGCTTTACGCGATGCAAACGGTTTACCCCACCTGTTCGCGACCTGGGCGGAAAACTTACAAGCCATCGGGTGTTTCTGGTGCTTTGCTTTTTCTGCGAGCGCGCTAGAATGCGCGCCGAAGGAAGCTGGACGAGTAGTCCACACACTTCGCCACCCTTTGCTAGGCTTGCCAATAGCCTGTGGCCAGCAAGGGTACAACGTATTTTGTCAGGCCTTGCCAGGAGCAGGGCCTGCAGGGTGCCAGGCCCCCCATGAGGGGGCGGACACCCAGGGCAGTGGCCAACCCACGGCCAGTTGAATTTTCACTGGTGGCTGCCGGTCTACGGCTGCACCGGTCTATAACTAACCTGCTTTTCGCAAGTCATGAGGTAGAACATGAGCGACGACGATCTGGAAAATGACGACCTCGAAGTAGGCGACGAAGACGAGGCTGATGAAGGCCTCGAAGCGGCCGCTGACGATGGCGCGGAAGACGCTGGCGATGACGACAGCAGCCCCGCACCCGCTGCCAAGGGCAAATCCAAGGCGGCTGTCTCGGTAGACGAGATGCCGAGCATGGAAGCCAAGCAGAAAGAGCGCGATGCGCTGGCCAAGGCGATGGAAGAGTTCCTGTCGCGCGGTGGCAAGGTGCAGGAAGTGGAGGCCAACGTGGTCGCCGATCCGCCCAAGAAGCCGGACAACAAGTACGGCAGCCGCCCTATCTGAGTGGTTGAATGCAAAGAAGCCCGCCGTCGCTGCGGGCTTTTTTGTGCCTGTCAGGTTTGCGCGGTCTCTGTAGGAGCGGCCTTGTGCCGCGAATGGGGCGCGCAGCGGCCCCTGGGATTCAGTGGTGGCAAGGATCCTGGGGCCGCTTTGCGGCCCATTCGCGGCACAAGGCCGCTCCTACAGGGGCAGAAGGGCGATGTTCTGTCAGCGCCAGCGAGACAGGACGTCGGGTAGCTGCGACAACCGCTGGATCTCGGCATCCGGCGCCTGTTCACCGGCCCAGGCCTTGCGCTGCGGGTTGAACCACACCGCTCGCAGCCCTGCGCGCTGGGCCCCGGCGATATCGTCGCCCGGGTGGTCGCCAACGTGCACCGCGGCCTGCGCGTCCACATCGCCCCGCTTCAGGGCTTCCATGAACGGTGCCGGGTCGGGCTTGCCGATACCCAGGTCCTCGGCGCACAGCGCGAACTTGAAGTAGTCCGCCAGCCCCAGCCGGCGTACGTCGGCATTGCCGTTGGTGACCACGCCGAGGATGAATTGGTGGCGCAGGATCTCCAGCACCGGCTGCACCTCGGGAAATACCTCGATCTGGTGCCGGGCATGCAGGAACACCTCGAAACCCTCGTTGGCCAGCTCCTGAGCGTGCTTCTCGCTATATCCGACTTCTTCAAGGGCGTGGAACAGCACGCGACGACGCAGGGCGCTGATGCGGTACTTGAGGCCCGGCTCGGCTTGCACCAGCCGCTCGCGAATGGCGAACAGGTGCTCGATCGGCACCCCGCCGAGGATCGGTGCATTGGCCGCCAGCCAGTCGCGCAGGACGGTCTCGGCGCTGGCGATCACCGGCGCGGTGTCCCACAGGGTGTCGTCCAGGTCGAAGGTGATCAGCTTGATGCTCATGATTCGCTGCCTTTGCTGCGTTTGGCCCGGGGGTGGGCGCTGTCGTACACGGCGGCCAGGTGCTGGAAGTCCAGGTGGGTGTAGATCTGGGTGGTGCTGATGTCGGCGTGGCCGAGCATCTCCTGCACCGCGCGCAGGTCCTGGGACGATTCCAGCAGGTGGCTGGCGAAGGAGTGGCGGAGCATGTGCGGGTGCAGGTGCTGGCCCAGCTCGCGCTCGCCGAAGGTCTTGACCCGCATCTGGATGGCCCGTGTGCTCAAGCGGTTGCCCTGGCGGGTGATGAATACCGCGCCGTCCCGGGGGGCGGCAATGCCACGCAGTCTGAACCATTCCTGCAAGGCTTCGCGGGCCTTGCGCCCGACCGGCAGCACGCGGCTCTTGCCGCCCTTGCCGAGTACCTGGACCAGCCCGTCGGTCAGGTCCAGGTGTTCCAGGTCGAGGCCGGCCAGTTCCGACAGGCGCAGGCCCGAGGAGTAGAACAGTTCGAGTATGGCCTGGTCGCGCCGGGCGATGAAGTCGTCGTCGACGCCGCCGTCGAGCAACTGCAGGGCGCGGTCGGTATCCAGGGTCTTGGGCAGGCGGCGCTCGCCCTTCGGTGGCGCCAGGCCGTTGGCCGGGTCGTGCTGGCACAGGCCTTCGCGGTTGAGGTAGCGGTACAGGCCGCGTACCGCCGAGAGCAGCCGTGCCAGGCTGCGCGAGGACTGACCATGGTGGTGCTGGCGGGCCACCATTTGGCGCAACTGCAGGACTTGCAGCGCGTCCCAACCGGCGATGCCTTGGTTGTTGCAGAATTCGATGACTGCCTCGAGGTCGCGGCGGTAGGCCAGCAGGGTGTGCCCGGACACCTGGCGCTCGTTGCGCAGGTGTGCGCAATAAGCTTCCAGCTGGCGTTCCATCAGCGCACCGAGCGCAGCGTTTGGGTGAAGCGCGGCAGCACGCGGCCGAGCACCTCGGCGATGTAGCTGAGGAACAGGGTGCCGACGCTGCTCTTGTAGTGCTGCGGGTCGCGGCTGCCGATCGCCAGCACACCGTGCAGGCCCTGGTGTTCGAGGGTGGCCACGGCGCTGGAGCCGACTTCCTTGTGTGCCGTGTCGCCGAACAGGAAGGCCAGTTCGTGCTCGCGCAGGCTACCGCTGATGGTCTTGCCGCCGCCGATCAGGCCGCCGATGGCTTGTTGCGCCTCGGCGCCCGGGACCCAGCGGCCGACCGGCGCGGCGTTTTCGCCGAACAGGATCAGGCTGACGAAGGGTACCTGGAATTCCTGGCGCAGGCTGTCCTCGACCGCCATCACCACTTCTTCCAGGCTGCTGGCATCTAGCAGGTCGAGGATCAGCCGGCGGGTCTTGTCGAACAGCCGGTCGTTGTCGCGGGCCACGTCCATCAATTGCGACAGGCGATGGCGCATCTCGATGTTGCGGTCGCGCAGCAGCTTGAGCTGGCGCTCCACCAGCGACACGCTGTCGCCGCGCTGGTGGGGGATGCGCTGCTCGAGCAGCAGCTCGTCGTGCTCGGCGAAGAAGCTGGGGTGAGCGCGCAGGTAGGCGACCACGGCGTCTTCGTCGAGCGCGTTGGCCTGGGGTGCAACTGTAGGCTGATCGGTCATGGCGGATACTCGCTTAGAGACGAACCTGTCCTTCGAAAACGCGTACAGCCGGGCCGGTCATCAGCACAGGCTTGCCGGGGCCGGCCCATTCGATGTTCAGGCGCCCGCCCGGCAGGTCGATGGTCACCGGGGAGTCCATCCAGCCCTGGGCGATGGCCGCAACGGCCGCGGCACAGGCGCCGGTGCCGCAAGCCTGGGTCTCGCCCGCGCCGCGCTCCCACACCCGCAGGTTGGCGCGGTGGCGGTCGACGACCTGGATGAAGCCGGCGTTGACCCGCTGCGGGAAGCGCGGGTGGTGCTCGATCTTCGGCCCCAGTTCGTGGAGCGGCGCGGAGCGCACGTCATCGACGCGCAGCACCGAATGTGGGTTGCCCATGGAAACGGCGGCAATCTGGTGCACTTGGCCGTCGACTTCGAGCGGGTAGCTCAGCGCCTGTTCATCGGCGATGAACGGGATTTCGGCGGGTACGAAACGCGGTGGGCCCATATCGACACAGACCTGGCCATCGTTGCGTACATCCAGCTCGATGATGCCGCCCTTGGTTTCGACGCGGATACGCTTTTTCGCAGTCAGGCGCTTGTCCAGCACGAAGCGGGCGAAGCAGCGCGCGCCGTTGCCGCACTGTTCGACCTCGGAGCCGTCGGCGTTGAAGATCCGATAGCGGAAGTCCACGTCCGGGTTGCTGGGGGCCTCGACGATCAGCAACTGGTCGAAGCCGATGCCGGTATTGCGATCGCCCCATTGCTTGGCGTGCTTGGGTTGGATATGGGCGTGCTGGCTGACCAGGTCGAGGACCATGAAGTCGTTGCCCAGCCCGTGCATCTTGGTGAAACGCAGCAGCATGGGCTTACTCCGGCAGCAGGCTTTCGCCGGCGAACAATTCGGCGACGGTCTCGCGGCGACGCACTTCGAAGGCCTGGTCACCGTCGACCAGCACTTCGGCGCAACGGCCACGGGTGTTGTAGTTCGAGCTCATGACGAAACCATAGGCGCCCGCGGAGCGGACGGCCAGCAGGTCGCCTTCGGCCAGGTCCAGTACACGGTCCTTGCCCAGGAAGTCGCCGGTCTCGCAGATCGGGCCGACCAGGTCGTAGGCACGGCCTTCGCCTTCGCGGGGCTTGACCGCGCTGACGTCCATCCAGGCCTGGTACAGGGCCGGGCGGATCAGGTCGTTCATCGCCGCGTCGATGATGGCGAAGTCCTTGTGCTCGGTGTGCTTGAGGTATTCCACGCGGGTCAGCAGCACGCCGCCGTTGGCGACGATGTAGCGGCCTGGCTCGAACACCAGGGCCAGCTCACGGTCGCCGACGCGTTCGCGGATGGCTTGAATGTAGTCGGCCAGCACCGGAGGCTGTTCGTCGCGATAACGCACGCCGACACCGCCGCCGAGGTCGAGGTGGCGCAGGTGGATGCCGCACTCGGCCAGGCGGTCGACCAGCAGCAGCAGGCGGTCGAGGGCATCGAGGAAGGGCTCGACGGTGGTCAGTTGCGAACCGATGTGGCAGTCGACGCCGATCACGTCCAGGTTGGGCAGCTGCGCGGCGCGCACGTAGATGGCTTCGGCGTCGGCGATGGCGATGCCGAACTTGTTTTCTTTGAGGCCGGTGGAGATGTACGGGTGGGTGCCGGCATCGACGTCCGGGTTCACGCGCAGTGAAACCGGGGCCGTCTTGCCCATCTCGGCGGCGACGACCTGGAGGCGTTCGAGCTCGTCGGTGGACTCGACGTTGAAGCAGTGCACGCCGACTTCCAGGGCGCGACGCATGTCTTCACGGGTCTTGCCGACACCGGAGAACACCACGCGATCGGCACGGCCACCGGCGGCCAGGACACGCTCCAGCTCACCACCGGAGACGATGTCGAAGCCCGCGCCCAGGCGCGCCAGCAGGTTCAGCACGCCCAGGTTGGAGTTGGCCTTGACCGCGAAGCAGACGAGGTGCTCGACACCCTGCAGGGCGTCTGTGTAGCTACGGTACTGGGCCTCGATGTGGGCGCGGGAGTACACGTAGGTCGGCGTGCCGAAGCGTTCGGCGACGGCCGACAGGGCCACCCCTTCCGCGAACAGCTCGCCGCCGCGGTAGTTGAATGCATCCATGGGATTTCCTTACGGCGCGGGAGACGGCTCGGCCTGCTCTTGCTGCTCCGGCGCCTGCTGCTGGGCCGGTTGGGCGTGCTGGTGCTGCTGGTGCGACTTGCGTGGGCCTTTGCCGTTCTTGCCGTCTTCGGGCAGGTACAGGGGGCCTTTCTGACCGCAGGCCGAAACGAGGCAAGCAACCGCGACCAGTGCCGCGAGGGAGGAAATCAGGCGCTTCATGGGTGAAATCCTTGGAAATATGCAGTATTGCGGCCGAGTATACCGAGCGACCACCCGATTGCCTATGCAAGCGCCGGCCCGCCTGGCGGCCTTGCCCTGTTCGCCGGCAAGCCGGCTCCTACGGTTGCAACACCGCCCTTTAGGAGCCGGCTTGCCGGCGAACAGGGCCGCGGATCGGCGCTAAACTTTGCAATCGCGACCAACCGGCCTTATCGTGCCCGGCTTGCGTGTATGCAGCCATTTTTCGAGGTTCCTGCAATGAGTTTGAGCGAAGCGCGTTTCCACGATCTGGTCGACGCGACCCAACAGGCACTGGAAGACCTGTTCGACGAGAGCGACCTGGACCTGGACATGGAGAACTCCGCCGGTGTGCTGACCATCAAGTTCGACAATGGCAGCCAGCTGATCTTCAGCCGCCAGGAACCACTGCGCCAGCTGTGGCTGGCCGACCGCTCCGGCGGTTTCCACTTCGACTACGACGAAGAAAGTGGCAAGTGGGTGTGCGAGAAGACCGAGGAACTGCTCGGTGAAATGCTCGAGCGCATCGTCTGGGAGCGGGCCGGCGAGAAGCTGGATTTCGACGAGATCTGAGATGAGTGACCAGCCCCGGCCGCCCAAGCCGCTCTACAGCAATGTCAGCCCGGCGGTACCGTCACCTTGTATCAGCGTGTGTCGGCTGGACGAGCACAAGGTCTGCACCGGGTGTCACCGCCATGTCGAGCATATTCGCGAGTGGCGCGCGGCCGACGATGAACGACGCCGGCAGATCTGCCGCGAGGCCGAGGTGCTCAAGGCCCGGTCCGGACGATAGCCACAGGTTTCCTGCGGGCTTGTGTATTTGCCCCGCTGTGGTAGTGTCAGGTTCTGCGTCATTGACGCCAGAAGCATTTCGCAAACCCCGCCCTTGGGCGGGGTTTTGCTTTATCTGTCTGTGGAAAATCGCCTGTTCAAGGAGTCTGACTGGATCATGAGCACCAAGCCCTCCCTCATCCTCACCCGCTTGGACGTGCAGCGTCTCGAGCGTTTGCTCGACAGCCTCGATGACAGCACCCCGGGTGTGCTCGCCCTGCAGGACGAGCTGGACCGCGCCGAACAGGTGGTCGGTCATGAGGAAGTACCAGCGGGCGTGGTCACCATGAATTCCCGCGTGCACTGCCGTGAGATCGCCAGTGGCAAGGATTACCACCTGACCCTGGTGTACCCGAAGGATGCAGGGCCGGAAGGCAATGTCTCGATTCTTGCGCCGATCGGTTGCGCGCTGCTGGGCCTGTCGGTGGGCGACCAGATCGACTGGCCCGCGCCGGGCGGCAAGACCCTCAAGCTTGAGCTGCTGGCTGTCGAATATCAACCGGAAGCAGCGGGTGACTTCGACCTCTGAGCGGAACTGAGGCGGCGGACTGCCGCCTTTTGTCTGTCAGCCAATGACCGATGCGCGCAGGCGGTTGGCGTGGATACAGTTGTCCACGATCCTGCCTCTCAGCGACCAGTCGGTATTGATGATCCGGAAATGCTGGATGTAGCTGTTCAGGTCCCGGGACTCGAACCATTCATCAATCTTGTCGTGGAAGTCGTCGGGCACAAAAAATGGCCAGACATACTTGGCGCACTGGATTGATGTCAGGGGCAAGCCGGCATCGCCGTATGTGGCCACCTCATCCATGTACTCCTTCAGTTTGCTGGCACTGGGTGCGTTTTCGCCCATCCAGCGATGTTTGACGCGCGGCCAGTACCCGGGTGGGGTGTGACCTGTATCGTAACCAATCACTACGGTCTTGCCTGGATGCTTGCTCCATAGTTGGTCCAGCGTGAGCCTATGCAGCGAGTATGGAATCACTCGTGGGTTCAGCTCTGCGAGTACTGTTTGCAACAACTGGTGCTCGTCGGCGTCGAAGTCACTGAACTCATGAAAGTCGAGTATGACGATTTCCCTGGCATTGTCCGGGTTGGCGTAGAAACCGTTCAGCGCGTCGACGATGTCCTCCTGGATCGTGCGCCCGGACGAACTGAGGTGGAACAGCTGAAAACGCAGGGGGCTGTTCCTTGGACGGTGTGGATGTGCCCTCACGCGCAAGTCCAATACACGGATCCCGCCACGAATCTGCTCGATGCAGGGAACGTCCTGGGTGATTTCGTTAGGCAGGTTCATGCCCGATGCCAGTTTATCCATGCCGGAATCGTGTGAGCCGGGCAGGATGAGCTGATCGATCCGCAGGCGTCCCAGTTCAGGGTGAGCACCCATCCAGTGTTCTTTGTTCATGACTGCACTCTCGTTTGGTTTGTTGGAGAGTGCGTAGGATGCTTCCTACAAAAACCCGCTTGGCAGCGAGAAATCGTTCCTGGAAGTGAGATGTTTCTCAGGGTTCCAGTGTCGCCTGCAAGCGTTCCAACCCTTCATTGAGCGCCTGTTCCAATTGACCCTTGTAGCGTAGGTAGAGGCTGGTCGAGCCCTGGTCGTCACCCAGCAGCTCGGAAAGGTCCAGGTCGGTGATGTAGCAGCGGTAGCTGCTGGCGCTGTGGCGTTGACGCAGGATTTGCCGGGCCACCACGCTGAACAGCTGGTCGCCATGTTCCAGCTCGGAGTATTCCTGCTGGTCGCAATAGAGCGTGACGTGCACCTCGTCACCCGTGCCGGCCTGGAGGATCGCCTGGACCTCGTAATAAGGTCGGTCGCGCCCATCGACCGGAGCCGACCGCGGTTCCAGCCCGCGTGCCTTGCCAATCCCGGAGGGCAGCAGTTGGTAATACAGGATGTCCAGCGAGGCCTGCTGCAGGCTGTCCAGCGGCAACTGCGCGTCGCGGCGCATCACCACCGATTGCAGGAAGCGTTGCAGCGGCAGCAGCAGGTGCGCTTCGTCCTGCAAGGGCAGGCGCTGCTGCCAGAGCGCGTTGTACTCGTCCAGTACATAAAGGTCGGCCCACCCATCCAGCAGGCGGTAGAACACCTGGATGCACTGGGGCTGGCCCTGGCCGAGCACCAGCGGCAGGTCGTAGTCCTGCAGCGCATTGGCGTCCAGGTGCAGCGGGCTGTAGCTGTCGCGTTCCTCGCCGAGCATGTCGAGCAACGCGCCATGCTCGTCGAGGGTGGCCAGCGTCACCTGGCCGGGTTGCAGCTCCAGTACATGGGTGTGCCGGGCGACCTGCAACAGGTAACGGTGATTGAGGTTCTGGTCGAGCAGCAACTGCACGGTATCGAAGATTTCCCCGACCCGCTGGCTGATGGCCTGTGCCCGGTTGTGGCAGTAGCAGCGTACCCGCACCCGGGGGCGGTGGCTGCGCTGGCCGAGGCTGTTGAGGAAGTCGCGCAGGCAGCGCGCCAGCGCGTGCTCGCCGTCGTAGCGCTGCACCAGTACTTCGTTCCAGCTGTTCAAGGTGATCTGGTTGAGGGTCAGCACCAGGTTCTCGCGTACCCCGGCATAGCTCAGCGAGTCGGTGCGCTCGGTGGTCATCAGGATGTTCAGGTCGCGGTGATGGCGTAGCGGGTCAACCCCCACATTGACCAGCAGCAGGATTTCGTCGGCCACGCTGGGTTGCAGCAGGCGCACTTCGCTGACCGTTTCCAGGGGCAGGGGGATGCTCTGTTGCAGGGTGCCGATCAGGTTGAACAGTTCGAACTCGCTGAGATCGCTTGCGCCCGGGTGCAGGGCCAGGCGCGTGCTGCTGTCGATGACGCCATTGCGGTGGGCCCAGGTCAGCAGTTCAAGCAGCTCCCGGCAACGCTTGATGGGGCTGAAATGCTCCCATTCGTGCACGCCCAGGTTGCCGTTGTACAGGCCCCAGTGATGGGTGCCAGGCTCCTTGCGATTGGGCGATTGCACCAACGTCAGGGTGTCTTCGGCCAGGTCGGGTGCGATCCCCGGGTTGATCACCTCGATCTTGCCGGCGCGGCGCTCGAAGGCGGCGTAGAGGCGCCGGCCCAGCACGTTGAGGTCGCGCTGGTCGGCGCGGCTGTTGGCGTTCTGCTCGCGGGCGAACTGGGTGAGGAAGCGGTAGCTGTGGTTCAGCTCGGCCACCAGTTCGCGGCGCTCGACCGCGACCTGGCGCACCTTCCACTGGCTGCGGCTGTCGAGCAGTGCCAGCTGGCGTTCGTCCCAGCCCCATTCCTCGGTTAAACGCGCCAATAGTTGACGCTGCCAGCCAGCGTTGCGCGAACGGCCCAGGCCGCCGAGCTTCTTGTTCACCTTCAAGTAGAGGCTGCGGCGCACCAGTTCCAGGCGCGCTGTTTCACCACGGCGCAGCAGGTATTGTTCGATGCGCCGGTAGACCATGACATAGGGGTCGAGCTCGTCCAGGTCCAGGCGATTGGCGAACACGGCCTGCTTGAAGTCCAGGCTCAGGCAGCGCACGTGGGGGTGTTCGCTGGCGTAGGTTTCGGTAAGCAGCAGCTTGAGCAGCGACTTGTAGGGTGAGTCTATGCCCTTGTAGAGCTGCCACAGCCCGGCACCGACGTACTCACCGGGTGGAATGTGCGCCAGATGGCCGAGGTCCAGGGCATCGGTCACGCGGATGAAGCGCTTGGACAGCAGGGTCTGGGTGTAGTCCCGGTAGTTGTGCTCCTGGTACACCGGCACCAGCCACCACAGGGGCGTGCGCCCGGCGAGCCAGAGCGCGGTGCGGTAGAACTCGTCGAGCAGCAGGTAGTGCTGGGTGGTGCCGCAATCGTCCGAGCTGAGCCGGCTGTCGCGCTCGCCCTGGACAAAGCCCTGGGGCTCGATCAGGAACAGGTGCGCCTCGGCGCCCTGGGTGGCAGCCCAGTCCTCGAGCAACTGGCACTTGCGCCGCAGTTCCGCCAGTGCCTGTTCGTCCAGGCCTGGGGCATGGCACACCCACACATCCATGTCGCTTTGCTCGGCCTGGGCCAGGGTGCCGAGGCTGCCCATGAGGAACAGGCCATGGATGGGCTGGGGTGGGTTGCCGTGGCGGGCCTTGTAGGTGAATGAGCGGGTCAGGCGCTGGGCCTCGGCCAGCAACTCTGTATCCGGCTCGAAGCCTGAAACACCGGCTGGGGTGGTGCCCGAGACATAGCCCGGCAACAACGGGTGGTTGACGTGGAAGAACAGCGGCAACAGCGTGAGCACCTGCTGCTGGCGCGTGGACAACCCTTCCAGTGCACGCGCCAACCGACCCTGATTGATCTTCAGAAACCGCGCACGCAGCCTGGACAGCTCCTTGCGGTCGATGCCTTGGTCGATATCGGGGCGGATTTCATGGGGGTGGTTCATTGCGCACTCAGGCAGGCCGGGGGAGCACTGGCGAGTTTAGCTTGAGCGCGGTACTCGGATAAATGAAAAGTGGCTTTTTGACGCCATTTTCCCAGCGCCGTTCGTCGAGGTAGGAGCCAGCTTGCTGGCGAACCGCGTGCATAGCCGTTCGCCAGCAAGCTGGCTTCTACCGGGGAACGGTCAGGCGGGCTGGGTGGCTTTCAGAATGGTCAGCAGCTGTTGGACACTCTGCGCGGCATCCAGGCCCAGGCTGGTGAGGTAGCCGCCATCGGGCTGGTCGGTGAGTTGTTTGTCGTACAGGCGTTTCGCGGCGGCGATCAGGGCAGGGGAGGCATTGCTGTGAACCTTGATGCCTTCCTGGTGGCTGTCCAGGTTGAACAGGGCGAGGACTTCCAGTTCGGCGATCAGTTCGGGGGTGAAGGACATGGGCGACTCCTGACTTCCAGACAAGGATGGAAGTCAGGAGTGTAGTCAGGCTTATTCGATATCGCCTTGATCCGCCTCAGGTGGCAGCTCCGGCAGGGCGCGCAGGGCGGTTTCGTACCATTCGGTGTCGAATGCGCGGTCCTGGTCCAGCATGGCGTCGATCTCGATGGCCAGCACGTGGGCCATGAGGTTGAGGATGTCCTCGCGCTCGTAGCCGACCAGGGTCAGCTTGTTGAAGGTGGCCTTGGCCGCTGGGGGCTCGCCGCTTTCGATCTGGTTTTCGATGGCTTGGGTGAGGGTGGCCTCGGTGAAGGCTTCTTCGTCGTTGCCGTCGATATCGTCGTGCTCGCTCATGGCGGTGCTCCTGTGGTGAAGCGCACAGTGTGCCATGCCTGCGTCGGCAATGCCTGGCCATCAGCGCCGGCCATGGCACTGGCCAAGGTGGCGCGGGAGGGCTATAAAAGCCGGGCCAACCCCATACGGCCTTGGAGGCTGTCTCACATGCTCAAGCTTCATGGATTCGCCGTCAGCAACTACTACAACATGGTCAAGCTGGCCCTGCTGGAGAAAGACGTGCCCTTCGAAGAGGTGCCGTTCTTCGGCGGCCCGTCGCCCCAGGCGCTGGCCATCAGCCCGCGTGGCAAGGTGCCGGTGCTGGAGACCGAACACGGCTTTATCAGCGAGACCGGCGTGATCCTCGACTACATCGAACAGACCCAGCCCGGCAAACCGCTGCTGCCTGCCGATGCCTTCGGCCAGGCGAAAGTACGAGAGCTGCTCAGGGAGATCGAACTGTACATCGAGCTGCCGGCGCGCACCTGCTATGGCGAGGCGTTCTTCGGCGCGGCGGTGGAGCCGCTGATCAAGGAGCGTGCAAGGGCCGACCTGCTGTCGGGGTTTGCCACGCTCAAGCGCAATGGTCGATTCCAGCCGTATGTGGCGGGTGAGCAGATGACCATCGCCGATCTGATGTTCTGTTTCTCGGTTGACCTGGCTTACGCCGTGGGCAAGAAAGTGCTGAACATCGACTTCCTGGCGGACTTCCCGCAGGCGGCGGCGTTGCTGGAGAAACTGCGCGAGAACCCGCACATGGCGCGGATCGTGGCGGACAAGGACGCGGCGATGCCGGCGTTCCAGGAAATGATCAAGAGCGGTAAGCGATAGGCTTGCNGGCTTGCCGGCGAATGCAGTCAACGCGAAGCCAGCAAGGCCTTGCCACGCGCCACGGCCGCGCGCACCTGCGCCGGCGCGGTGCCGCCGATGTGGTTACGCGCATTCACCGAACCTTCCAGCGTCAGCACCGCGAACACATCCTGTTCGATCTGGTCGCTGAACTGGCGCAGTTCGTCCAGGCTCATCTCGGCCAGGTCCTTGCCGGTGTCGACACCGTACTTCACGGCATGGCCGACGATCTCGTGGCAGTCACGGAACGGCAGGCCACGGCGCACCAGGTAGTCGGCAAGGTCGGTGGCGGTGGAGAACCCGCGCAGGGCCGCTTCGCGCATGATCGCGTGCTTGGGCTTGATCGCCGGGATCATGTCGGCGAAGGCACGCAGCGAGTCGCGCAGGGTGTCGGCGGCGTCGAACAGCGGCTCCTTGTCTTCCTGGTTGTCCTTGTTGTAGGCCAGTGGCTGGCCTTTCATCAGGGTCAGCAGGCCGGTCAGGGCACCGAACACGCGGCCGGTCTTGCCACGCACCAGCTCCGGTACGTCCGGGTTTTTCTTCTGCGGCATGATCGAGCTGCCGGTGCAGAAGCGGTCGGGCAGGTCGATGAACTGGAACTGGGCGCTGGTCCACAGCACCAGCTCTTCGGAGAAGCGCGACAGGTGCATCATCGCGATGCTCGCGGCGGCGCAGAATTCGATGGCGAAGTCACGGTCCGAGACGCCATCGAGCGAGTTGCCGGCCACAGCTTCGAAGCCCAGCAGCTTGCAGGTCAGTTCGCGGTCGATCGGGTAGGTGGTGCCGGCCAGCGCGGCGCTGCCCAACGGCATGCGGTTGGCACGCTTGCGGCAGTCGACCAGGCGCTCGTAGTCGCGGCTGAGCATTTCGAACCAGGCCAGCAGGTGGTGGCCGAAGGTGACCGGTTGCGCGGTCTGCAGGTGGGTGAAGCCGGGCATGATGGTCTCGGCTTCGCGCTCGGCCTGCTCCAGCAGGCCCTGCTGCAGGCGGGTGATCTCGCCCAGGATCAGGTCGATCTCGTCGCGCAGCCACAGGCGGATGTCGGTGGCCACCTGGTCATTGCGGCTGCGGCCGGTGTGCAGCTTCTTGCCGGTGATGCCGATGCGGTCGGTCAGGCGTGCCTCGATGTTCATGTGCACGTCTTCCAGGTCGACGCGCCAGTCGAAATTGCCGGCCTCGATCTCGCCCTGGATGGTCTTCAGGCCATCGATGATGGTGTCGCGTTCTGTGTCGCTGAGCACGCCGACCTGCGCCAGCATGGTGGCGTGGGCGATCGAACCCATGATGTCGTGGCGATACAGGCGCTTGTCGAAATCGACCGAGGCGGTGAAGCGGGCGACGAAGGCGTCGACGGGCTCACTGAAGCGGCCGCCCCAGGACTGATTGGTCTTGTCGGTGCTCATGGATTCACTCTTTGAAGGCGTGAACGGAAAAAGTGGCGCCGATCATAGCAGGGTTGCGCCCACCGCCGCAGGGCGCTGGTCGAGAGAAGCGCGCAGGCAAGGGGGTGCGGCATATTCAACGATTGAACGGCAGTGTTCCACGGACCGTCTACAGTTGGACAGAGGACTGGCGGTGAATCTGCCAGGCCAGTGAATCTTTGGCCTTCGCACCGGTCTGTAGCGTGACCGTTTCCGGTCTCCCCACACTTGTCTACGCTATACCCGTGCGAGACTCACTCAGGAATCCAGCGCAATTATGAATGTCCTGATCGTTGATGACGAACCCCAAGCCCGCGAACGCCTGAGCCGGCTGCTCGGCGAGCTGGAGGGCTACACCGTGATGGAGCCCAGCGCCACCAACGGCGAGGAGGCCCTGGCACTGATCGAGAGCCTCAAGCCCGATGTGGTGCTGCTGGACATCGGTATGCCCGGCCTCGATGGCCTGCAGGTAGCCGCCAAGCTGTGCGAGCGCGAGGCGCCGCCGGCGGTGGTGTTTTGCACCGGTGATGACGAATACGGCAGCCAGGCATTCAAGGAGAGCACCTTGAGCCATGTCGACAAACCCATCCAGCCCCAGACGCTGCGCGACGCCTTGCGCCGCGCGGAAAAACCCAACCGCGCCCAGCTGGCGGCGCTGACCCGGCCCACCAGCGATGAAGGTGGCGGCCCGCGCAGCCATATCAGTGCCCGCACCCGCAAGGGCATCGAGCTGATCCCGTTGCCGCAAGTCATCTATTTCATCGCCGACCATAAATACGTCACCCTGCGCCACGAAGCGGGCGAGGTGCTGCTCGACGAACCGTTGAAGGCGCTGGAAGACGAGTTCGGCGAGCGCTTTGTGCGCATACACCGTAACGCCCTGGTCGCCCGCGAGCGCATCGAAAAGCTGCAGCGCACGCCGTTGGGGCATTTCCAGCTCTATCTCAAGGGGTTGGAAGGGGATGCCCTGACCGTCAGTCGCCGCCATGTGGCAGGGGTGCGCAAGATGATGCAGACGCTGCACTGAAACGATATTGGTCTGTTTGCGGGTAAACCGGCTCCGGTCGCGCCAACTTCGTGCATTGTGCGAACCTTGTAGGAGCGGCCTCGTGCCGCGAGAGGGCTGCGGAGCGGCCCCAGGGATTTCAGCGTTGACGAGGATATCGCCGGGGCCGCTGTGCGGCCCTTTCGCGGCACGAGGCCGCTCCTACAGGGGTGGGTATGAATCCCACTGGATTGCTGATCTGAATCTGCGGGAACAGCCGGAGGAGCTGTTATTATCGACCGCATTTCTCTGGATCGGGGCGTTTCATGTCCACTCGCGAAATCCGCATTGCCACCCGTAAAAGTGCTTTGGCCCTGTGGCAGGCCGAATATGTCAAAGCCCGTCTTGAGCAGGCCCATCCCGGCCTGCAGGTCAGCCTGGTACCCATGGTCAGTCGCGGCGACAAGCTGCTCGACGCGCCGCTGGCCAAGATCGGCGGCAAAGGCCTGTTCGTCAAGGAACTGGAAACCGCCCTGCTGGACAACGAAGCCGACATCGCCGTGCATTCGATGAAGGACGTGCCCATGGACTTCCCCGAAGGCCTGGGCCTGTATTGCATCTGCGAGCGTGAAGACCCGCGTGACGCTTTTGTCTCCAACACCTTCAAGAGCCTCGAAGCACTGCCAGCCGGCAGCGTCGTCGGCACCTCCAGCCTGCGTCGCCAGGCCCAGTTGCTGGCGCGTCGCCCCGACCTGGAAATCCGCTTCCTGCGCGGCAACGTCAACACCCGCCTCGCCAAGCTCGATGCCGGCGAGTACGACGCCATCATTCTCGCCGCGGCCGGTTTGATCCGCCTGGGCTTCGAGGACCGCATCACCTCCACCATCAGTGTCGACGACAGCCTGCCGGCGGGCGGCCAGGGGGCCGTGGGCATCGAGTGCCGCAGCGCCGACAGCGAAATCCATGCGCTGCTGGCGCCGCTGCACCATGTTGACACAGCCGACCGCGTGGTGGCCGAGCGGGCCTTGAACAAGCGCTTGAACGGCGGCTGCCAGGTGCCGATTGCCTGCTACGCGGTGCTCGAAGGCGACCAGCTGTGGCTGCGTGGCCTGGTCGGCCAGCCCTCCGGCGGCACCCTGCTGGTGGCCGATGCCCGGGCGCCACGCGCCAGTGCAGAAGCATTGGGCGTGCAGGTAGCAGAGGACCTGCTCAGCCAGGGCGCCGAGGCGATCCTCAAGGAAGTCTATGGCGAGGCCGGCCACCCGTGAGCCCCTGGCGCCTGCTGCTGACCCGCCCTGAAGAGGACTGTGCGGCACTGGCGCGGTCGCTGGCCGATGCAGGCATCGCCAGTGCCAGCCTACCGTTGTTGGCCATCGAGCCGGTCGCACTGGAACCCCGGCACAAGGAGCACCTGACAGAGATTGGCCAGGCGCAAGCGATCATTGTGGTGAGCAAGCCGGCTGCGCGGCTGCTGCTAGAGCAGCTTGACCAGGCAGGCATCGAACCGCCACGTGCGGGTTGGTTCACGGTTGGGGAGGCCACGGCGAGCGTGCTTCAGGCGCGTGGGCTTTTGGTGACTTTCCCTACAGAAGGTGATGACAGCGAGGCCTTGCTGGCTCATCCATTCTTACGTCAGGCTATCGCACTTCCTACATCCCGCGTCCTTATTGTCCGTGGTGTCGGAGGTCGCGAACTGCTGGCCGAGCGTCTTGCAGAGCAAGGTGCTAGTGTCGATTATCTGGAACTGTATCGCCGTTGCTTGCCGCACTACCCGGCCGGGACCCTGGCGCAGCGCATCGATGGGGAACGCCTCAATGGCCTGGTGGTCAGCAGTGGGCAGGGTCTTGAACACTTGCATCAGATAGCGGGGACGGACTGGCCGCGGTTTTCGCGCCTGCCGTTGTTCGTGCCCAGCCCGCGGGTCGCCGACCAGGCCCGCGCGCTGGGCGCCCGCGAGGTTGTGGATTGCCGTGGCGCCAGTGCCGCGGCCTTGCTGGCAGCCGTGCAGCGAACCGCTGCGCCTGCCTTTTAAGGCGCTAAGCTAGAGAACGATGCGCCACCATGCAAAGGATGGATACGTGAGCGAAACTGTCTTGTCCAACACGGAACAACCCTCGGCGCCCGACGCGCCGCAAACTTCCACCGCCACGCCCTCCCGACGCTCCGGCAATGGCTTGGCACTGCTGGCCCTGTTGCTGGGTGCTGCCGGGGTCGCCGTGGGCGGCTGGGGCGTCTTGCAGGTGCGCCAGCTGCAAGGTAACGAGCAAGGGCAGGGCGAGCATCTGCAGGCCCTTGCTCAGCGTGCCGACGCGTTGCAACAACGCGAGCAGCAACTGACCGCGCAACTGGCCAGCCTGCCGGCCGCCAGCGAGCTGGAAGACCGCCGCCGCCTGGTGGCGCAACTGCAAGGCGACCAGCAGCGCCTGAGCCAACGCCTGGAAACCGTGCTCGGCGAGAGCCGCAAGGAATGGCGCCTGGCCGAGGCCGAGCACCTGCTGCGCCTGGCCACGCTGCGCCTGTCGGCGTTGCAGGACGTCACCAGCGCCAAAGCCCTGGTGGAGGGCGCCGACGAGATCCTGCGCGAGCAGAGCGACCCGGGCGCCTTCGCGGCCCGCGAGCAGCTGGCGCGCAGCCTGGCCACGCTCAACAGCACCCAGCAGCCGGACCGCACCGGCCTGTTCCTCAAGCTCGCCGCCCAGCGTGAGCTGGTGCAGCAACTCAGTGCCCAGTCACCGGAGTTCGCTGCCAACGCCGATGCCATGGGCGCCTTGACCGCCGACGGCGATGGCGCCAGCCGCTGGTCGCAGTGGTGGGCCGAGATTTCCAAGTACTTCCAGATCGAGTTCAACGCCGACGACAATGTGCGCCCGCTGCTTTCCGGGCAGTCGTTGAACCAGCTGCGCCTGGCCCTCAGCCTGACCATCGAGCAGGCCCAGTGGGCGGCGCTCAATGGTCAGGACAAGGTCTACAACCAGGCGCTGGATGACGCCCGCAGCGTGCTGCTGGCCAACTTCAACCCGGACAACCCGCAAAGCAAGGCCATGCTCGACAGCCTCAACCAGCTCGCCGAACAGCCGGTTTCGGTCGTGACCCCTGACCTGAGCGAGAGTCTGGCAGCCGTGCAGGCGTATATCCAACGTCGCCACCTGCCGGCCCCCGCCGAAGGGGCCAAGCCATGAAGCGCGCCTACCTGCTGGCGGTGCTGGCGATCGTGATCGCCGCGGCGCTGGGCATCGCCATTGCCAAGCACAGCGGCTACGTGCTGATCTCGTACGGTAGTTTCCGTTATCAGTCGGGCCTGTGGGCGGCGCTGGGTGCACTGGCCGGCATCGTCTTGCTGTTGCTGGTGCTGCGCTATTTGATTGGGTTGGTGCTGACCTCCACTGGCGTGGTCAACCCCTGGTCGCGCCGCAACCGCGTCCGCCGCGACCGCATCGCCATCGAGCAAGGCCAGCTGGACCTGGCCGAAGGTCGCTGGACCAGTGCCCAGCGCCATCTGCAGCGAGCCGCCGAGTCCGCGCGCCAGCCACTGCTGTACTACCTCGGCGCCGCTCGCGCGGCCAACGAGCTGGGCCGTGTCGAAGACCGCGACAACCTGCTGGAACGTGCCCTGGAGCGCCAGCCCCAGGCTGAGCTTGCCATTGCCCTGGCCCATGCCCAGTTGCAGATGGACCGTGGCGAGAGTGAAGGCGCCCTGGAGGCCCTGCTGGCTATGCAGGAGCGCTACCCGAACAACGCCCAGGTGCTGCGCCTGTTGCAGCGCCTGCATCTGGAACGCGGTGACTGGTCGGCGGTGATCCGCCTGCTGCCGGACCTGCGCAAGCACAAGGTGCTGCCGGCCAATGAACTGGCTGACCTCGAGCAGCGTGCCTGGGGCCAGAACCTCGGGCTGGCGGCGACTCGCGGCGAAGACCCTCAGGCGGCGCGCCAGGCGCTGGAGCGTGCCTGGCAGCAACTCACTGCTGCTCAGCGCCAGGAGCCCCAATTGGTATTGGCCTATGCCGAGCAATTGCGCCAGGTAGGCGCGCAGGGTGAAGCCGAACAGGTGCTGCGTGCGGCGCTCAAGCGCGCTTATGAAAGCCACCTGGCCCGTTTATATGGATTGGTGCGAGGTGATGATCCGGCGCGTCAGTTGCAGACAGCCGAAGGCTGGTTGAAGGAGCATCCGCAGGACCCTAGCCTGCTGCTCACCCTGGGTCGTCTGAGCTTGCAGAACCGGCTTTGGGGTAAGGCCCGGGATTACCTGGAAAGCAGCCTGCGCATGGAACGCAACCCAGAGGCGTGTGCCGAGTTGGCACGCCTGCTGGCGGGGCTGGGTGAGACCGAGCGCAGCAACCAGCTGTTCCAGGAAGGGCTGGGGCTGCTGGACGAGCGTTTGCTGGCGTTGCCGTTGCCTGAGGGCGTACGCGCCTGAGCTTGAGAATGTTGGGTTTCTCAAAGGGTTCGACGGGAGTGTTGCAGCGCCTATGAGATCGAGCGCCGCCCGCGCGGCGCATCGCGGCTGAAGCCGCTCCTACATTTGTTGCAACGTGCCGCACCTGTGAGGCCATGGTTGCCTTCACCGCGTGGCCCGAAACAAACCTGTAGGAGCGGATTCATCCGCGATGCGCCGCGCGGGCGGCGCTCGATCTAACTGACGCTGCAGCTCTACCGTCGGACCTTATTGCAGAATCCGCGCCGGCTCATCCGGTGGCAGGTTGTCCTGCCCCCGCGTCGGCCGGGTTTGCCCCGGTACCGAGCCACCCAGCTGTTCAGCCAACTGCTGCGCCACATCTTCCCCCAGCGCCTTCGACACGTCGCGCACCACCCGCGGGCGGTTCAGCGTCACGCTGCGGTCGCGGCTCTTCACCAGCTTGGTGTCCTGCCCTTCGCCCATGGCGGTGAACGCCGAAGTGATCTCGTAGGTGCGGGTGTTGATCAGGCTGAAGTCGGCGACCACGGTCAGGCCCAGTACCGCCGAGTAGCTGTCGGTGTGGTCCAGGGCGTTGATGTCTTCCTGGAAGTCGATGTCCGACAGGGTACCGAACAGCACGTAGTCGGCGCCCTTGAACGCACCGTTCTTGATGCGGCGGATCACGTCGTACACGTCTTCTTTCGAAGCGGCGGTGTAGGGTGTGCCCTGGACCAGCTGGAACATGCCGGTCTTGAGGATCTCACCCTTGATATCGCCACCGAACTTGCGCACTTCGGTCTGCTCGATGTAGCTGTTGAGGCTCTCGTACTCGCTGTAGCTGGACTGGCCGCTGGCGCTGTACAGGCTCGACTGGTGGCTGTTCTGTGCCTCGACGGTGTGGATGTACTCCTCCACCCGCTCCTGGTAGGCCAGGTCGGTCACTGCCACCTTGGGGGCCGCCTGGGCGCCGAACGCCCAGGCCAGGCCGATGATGGTCATCCATGCACGCATCGATCAGCGCTCCGTGGTCTTGCGGATTTCTTTCTCGTCCATCCACTCGGCCAGGCCGCTTTCCACGTCGATCAGCTGCAGGCTGAACTTGTAGAACACGTCCTTGTAGTCGCTGCTGCGCTTGACGATCGAGCTGATCGAGCCTTCCAGGCGGTACTTGGCGGCGATCATGTTGCCGGTCTTGGCCACGCTGTTCTTCTTGTACAGGCCGCTCTGGTTCTGCAGCTTGAGCTGGTCGACCTGGCTCTGCATCTCGGTGTTGTCGCTGGCGAAGCGGGCCGCGCCGGACTTCATCAGCTGGGTCTTGATCGAGGTGGTGATCTCGCGGGTATCGATGTACTCGCTGGTCTTGTTCTTCACGTCGTACACCTGCACCACCGGGCGGCCGTGCAGCACGCCGGACTGGGCCAGGGAGCGGGTCATGCTCTCGGCGATCATCTGCAGGTCGGTGGAGCCGAACTCGTTGGTGATCAGCTCGACGGCCTTGTTGTCGCCGTAGCTGATGTTCTTGCCACCGAGAACCGGGGAAGGGGTGCTGCAGCCGCTGACCAGGGCGATGGCGACGGCGGCGAGGGAAAGGCGTGCAAACATGGGAAATGCTCCTGAAAGGGGTTACCGGGTGTGGACTTCGAGGCGGAAGTCGGTGGCCTTGGGTGTCGGGGCGATGGCGGGCAGGTACTTGGCCTGCTTGCCGTACAGCGGCAGGGTTTTCCAGGACTCTTCGTCAGCCACCGGGAAACCGTCGTTGCCCAGCCAGGCAAAGCGGTAGTACAGGGTCTGGTTGCTGCGGCCGGTGTTGTTCAGCGCCACGTTGACGGTGAGGAAACCGTTCTCGCGGGCGACCCGCATCTGGCCGACCTCGATGTTGTCCAGCTGGCCCATGGTCACCACCTTGCTGGCGGCGCTGCCCGGGGCGGGGGGCGGGGTGGCACAGCCGGCCAGGAGGGCGACGGCGGCCAGGGCGAGGCATGTTCTGCGCATGATCGATCCTTGACTTACTTGAGGCTGGCCACGGCTTGCGCCGAGGCCTGTGGGGCGACTTCGATGGCCGGGCCGCCGGCGAACACGCGGTTGCCGACCACGCGCAGGCTGACCACCTGGTACGGGCGATCGACCTTCACGGTGACCTGGGTGCCACCGAGGCTCGACGGCAGGCTCAGGTGATGCTCGCCTTGCTTGAGGCGTACCCGGGCGACTTGGGTCTCGTTCGGCAGGGTGCGCCAGGTGCGGGTGTCGGCGCCTTCGAGCACGGTGCCGGCGATACCCACCACCAGGCCGGCCATGGGGTTGGCCTTGTTCAGGTTCTTCTGCGCCACGCCGCGGCTGATGGCGCGCACGCTGGTGCGCAGGATGATGCCGGGCATGTCGTCGCGCAGTGCGCGGCGCGACATGGCGCTGGTGCTGTTCAGCGCGGTCAGGGCCAGGGCCTTGTCGTTGAGCTGGATCTCGCCCAGGTGCGCGGTCGAGGTGTCGTCCTTGATGATCGGGAACGACAGCGGGGTGATCACCAGGTTGTTATCGATCGGCAGCGGCAGGGGGATGCGAATCGAGTCGCGGGCCGGCGCCAGGCCGGTCTGCACCACGATCAGCACATCGCTCTCGCCGGGCTTGGCGCTGTTCTTGTCGAGGTCGAGCAGGGCCTGCTCCAGCAGCGGGGTCTTCGGCCGCAGTTCGGCGGCCTTGCGGTAACCCGGCGCGGCCAGGCCTTTCTCGCCCAGGGCTTCATAGACGAAACCGGACAGGTAGTGGCTGAAGGCGCTCTGGTAGCTGTTCTTCAGGCCGACCACGTCAGGGGCGTCGAGGCTGGCGACCGGGTAGCCCTGCAGGTCCTTGTACTCGGTCTTGATGCCCTCTTTCTCGGCCTCTTCCTCGCGCTTGAGGTATTCCTTGTCGCGCAGCTCGGCGATGACCGCCTCGCGCTCGTGGGTCTTCTTGATTTCGGTGCGGGCACCGTCGAAGTCGTTCTGGGCCAGCAGGTTCAGGGCCATCTGCGTGGTCAGCATGACTTTTTCGTAGTCGTAGCCTTCGTAGCGGCGGACCTTGTCGTTGACCAGATAGCTGCCGAACTGGCTCAGGTACTTGTCGGTGTCGAGCTTGACCGACTCTTCCCACTGGAACACCACGCTGTCGGCCGCGCGCCAGGCGTCCTGGCTGCCCTTGAGGTCGCCCTTGGAGCGCAGCAGCTCACCTTTCTCGAAGTAATAGAGCAGGTCTTTCTGCTCGCCCTTGTTGTGGCTTTCCAGCAAGGCCAGGGCGGCATCGACGTTGCCGGCGGCCAGTTGCTGGTTGGTTTCCTGCAGTTCGCTGTCGTAGCTGCGGAATACCGAGCAGCCGGCGAGCTGCACGGCGGCGACCAGGGTCGCCAGAGTTAGAGCGCGGGATACCATCGGACTTCTTCTTTCCCTGAAACAGTTGAGCCGCTCAGGCGGGGGGCGGCAGATCCCTCTGTTCATCGCCAGAGCCTCTGGATGGAGGCGCCTTGATTGCAAATGGCTATTAATGCGGCGCGGGATTATACCCAAAGTGATAGTTAAGTGATGGCCAAATGATTCTTATTTTTTGCGTCATGTCGTCATACGGATAGCAAGCTGCCAAATTCGGATGTTGCAAGATTTTTCATGAAATCCGCCGCTGAGCCTTGAGCGATGGAGAGTGGAAGTGAACAATGTTCTCTTTCGTATTTCCGTCGAGATTGGCCATGATTTCCCGTTCCCGTCTTCTCGCCTTGCTGTTGTGGCCGCTACTGGCCCTGGGCAGTACCCTGGCACTGGCCGAGGCCCCGGCCGATGCGGCCAAGGCCCTGCATTTGCTGGACTACATCGGTGCCGACTATCCGCCGACGGTGCGTGACGGCAAGGTGGTGGACACGGGGGAATACCATGAGCAGCAGGAGTTCAGCGCGCTGCTGGCCGAGCTGGTCAGGGGGTTGCCGGCCAATGCCGAGCGCGCCGGGCTGGAGCAGGGCGTGCAGGTGCTGCGCCAGGCCATCGAGCAACGTCAGGACGGCAGCGCGGTTGCCCACCAGGCTCGCCAGTTGGGTGCGCGCCTGGCGGTGGCCTATGAAGTCAGCCAGGCCCCGGTGATCACCCCGGACGCGGCCCGTGGCGCGGCGCTGTATGCGCAGAACTGCTCGATCTGCCACGGCGACACCGGGCTGGGCGATGGTCCGGCAGGGGTCGGCCTGGAACCCGCGCCGGCCAACCTGCGCAACGCCGAGCGCCTGGACCAGCTCAGCCTGTTCGACCTCTACAACACCCTCGGCCTGGGCATCGACGGTACCGAAATGCCATCGTTCGCCGACCAGCTCGACGAGCGCCAGCGCTGGGACGTGGCCGCCTACATCGCCAGCTTCACCGCCGATCCGCAGGCGGCCAAGGGCGACAAGACCTGGAACATTGCCGACCTGGCCCGCCAGACCCCTGCCGAAATCGCCGCCAAGGAAGGCGCCGACGCCGTGCCGGCATTCCGTGCCCAGCGTGCCCAGCCGCCGCAGGTCAAGCGGGGCCCGGCGCAACTGCTCGACTACACCTCCAGCACTTTGGACAAAAGCCTGGCGGCCTACCGTGGCGGTGACCATGACCAGGCCTACGACCTGTCGGTGGCGGCGTACCTGGAAGGCTTCGAACTGGTGGAAAGCTCGCTCGACAACATCGACACCCAGGTGCGCAAGGACACTGAAAAGTCCCTGATGGCCTACCGTCAGTCGTTGCAGGACGGGCTGCCGCTGGCCCAGGCCGAGCAGCGCCTGGCCGAGGCCAAGGTCAAGCTTGCCCAGGCCGCCAAGCTGCTGGGCGGCGATGGCCTGAGCTGGTCATTGAGCTACATCTCCGGCCTGCTGATCCTGCTGCGCGAGGGCCTGGAGGCGATCCTGGTGCTGGCGGCGATCCTCGCCTTCCTGCGCAACACCGGCCAGCAGTCGGCGGTGCGCAGCGTCAACATCGGTTGGGGCCTGGCACTGCTCGCCGGTTTCGGCACCTGGGCCCTGGCAGCCTACGTGATCGACGTGGGTGGCGCGCAGCGTGAGCTGCTCGAAGGCTGCACGGCATTGTTCGCTTCGGTGATGGTGCTGTGGCTGGGGGTGTGGATGCACGACCGCCGCCACGCTGCCGCCTGGCAGAACTACATCAAGAGCAGCCTGGTCAGTGGCGGCGGGCGCTTCGGCTTCGCCTTGCTGGCGTTCTTCTCGGTGTACCGCGAGCTGTTCGAGGTGATCCTGTTCTACGAGACCTTGTGGCTGCAGGCCGGCCCGGCCGGGCACCAGGCGGTGCTGGCCGGTGGCGCCACGGCGTTGGTGGCGCTGGTGGGGCTGGCCTGGGTGATCCTGCGTGGTTCGGCCAAGCTGCCGCTGGCGTTGTTCTTCAGTATCAACGCCGGGCTGCTGTGCGCGTTGTCGGTGGTGTTCGCCGGGCATGGCGTCAAGGCGCTGCAAGAGGCCGGCGTGCTGGGCACGCGGCCGGTGGCGTTCTTCGAGTTCGACTGGCTGGGGATTCATGCCGATGCCTATTCGCTGGGGGCTCAGGCGGTGGCGTTGCTGGCGGTGATGTTCCTGTATGGGCGCAGCTGGCTGGCCGAGAAGCGCAGGGCGGCGGCCAGCTGAATCGGTGGTGGCCGATTCGCCGGCAAAGCCGGCTCCTACAGGTGCGGCGTTTATCTTGAGGATGACGCGGTCACTGTGGGGGCGGCTTGTGGCTGAACCTGCGACAATGGCCCTTCGCGAAACACAGGAACAACCCAAATGCGTGTATGGATCGATGCCGACGCCTGCCCCAAGGCAGCCAAGGACCTGATCGTCAAGTTCGCCCTCAAGCGCAAGCTAGAGGTGGTGATGGTCGCGGGCCAGCCACAGATCAAGCCGGCCTTCGCCTGCGTGCGGCTGATCGTGGTGCCCAGCGGCATGGACGCGGCCGACGATTACCTGGTGGAGAACGCCGTGCCCGGCGAGCTGGTGATCTGCAGCGACGTGCCGCTGGCCGACCGGCTGATCAAGAAGGGCGTGGCGGCGCTGGACCCGCGCGGGCGCGAGTTCGACGAGCGCAACATGGGCGAGCGCTTGGCGGTGCGCAACCTGTTCACCGAGCTGCGCGAGCAGGGGCAGGTGGGGGGTGGGCAGGCGCCCTATGGCGAGCGGGAGAAGCAGGCGTTCGCCAATGCCCTGGATCGGATCCTCAACCGGCTTTCCAAAGGCTGATTCGGTGGTGGTGCGGTTCGCCGGCAAGCCGGCTCCTGCGTGGATGGCGCTGTAGGAGCCGGCTTGCCGGCGAAGCGGCCTTACTGGTCACCCTCGTGGGTCAACTCCAGCACCCGGTCCACCAGCTTGTAGATGCCGCTGGCGGCTTCGCTGATCGACTTCGCCTCCATGTACGCCGGGGTGGTCACCAGCTTACGCTGCACATCCTCGACGATGTCATGCACATCGCATTCTTCATGGGTGCCACCCATCTTCACCACCGCCGCGCTGGTGCCGGCATCCTTGCCAATGGTGCAGACCACCCCCGGCCCATAGATCTTCGCCGCCAGCGCGGGCGAGATGCAGATCAGGCCGACCGGCTTGCAGGCATCGGCAAAGGCTTCGGCCAGGGCCAGCACATCGGGGTGCACGGTGCAGTTGGCGCCTTCGACGGCGAAGTTGGAGAGGTTCTTCGCCGCGCCAAAACCACCGGGCACGATCAAGGCATCGAAGTCCTTCGCGTCGGCCTCACGGATGTCCTTCACCTCGCCACGGGCAATGCGCGCCGACTCCACCAGCACATTGCGTGATTCGGGCATCTGTTCACCGGTGAGGTGGTCGATCACGTGCATCTGCGCGATGTTCGGGGCAAAACACTGCACTTGCGCGCCACGCTGGTCCAGGCGCAGCAGGGTGATCACGCTTTCGTGGATTTCGGCGCCGTCATACACACCACAGCCGGAAAGAATCACCGCAACTTTTTTCGTCATGCTCAATACTCCAGTGTCGAGGCGCTAAATGTCCTCTAGTTTGGCAGATGTATCCATGGGATTTGCCCCGCAGGCGGCCTAATCTTTGTGGATAACCTTGGAGGTGGCCGTTCATGGACCTGATTCTGCTGGCCGTGCCGTTCTTCTTCGTGCTGATCGCCGTGGAACTGATCGCCGACCGTGCGCGTGGCCAACGCAACTACCGCCTGGCCGACTCGATCAACAGCCTGAGCACCGGGGCGCTGTCGACCAGCACCGGGCTGCTGACCAAGGGCGTGGGGCTGGTCACCTACGCCCTGGCCCTGGAGCACCTGGCGCTGCTGCGCCTGCCCGCCGACGCCTGGTGGGTGTGGGTGGTGGCCTTCGTGCTCTACGACTTCTGCTACTACTGGCTGCACCGCCTCGGCCACGAGCGCAACATCCTCTGGGCGGCCCACTCGGTGCATCACCAGAGCGAGGAGTACAACCTCACCACCGCCTTGCGCCAGACCAGCAGCGGCTTCCTGTTCTCGTGGATCTTCTACCTGCCCCTGGCGTTGCTGGGCGTGCCGCTGGTGGTGTTCATCACCGTGGCCTCGCTGAACCTGCTTTACCAGTTCTGGGTGCACACCCGCCATGTGCCCAAGCTGGGCTGGCTGGAGTGGATCTTCATCACGCCGTCCAACCATCGCGTCCACCATGCGCAGAATCCTCTGTACTTGGATCGCAACTACGGCGGTGTGTTCATCCTCTGGGATCGCCTGTTCGGCACCTTCCAGGAAGAAGACGAGCGGGAGCCGGTGATCTTCGGCGTGACCACGCCCTTGGCCAGCTGGAACCCGCTGTGGGCCAACGTGCAGTTCTACGCGCAGTTGTGGAGTGATGCCCGGCTCACGTCCAGCTGGTGGGACCGGCTGCGTATCTGGTTCATGCCCACCGGTTGGCGCCCGGCGGACGTGGCGGCGGCCAGTCCACACCCCAAGCAGGACCTGGCGCGTTTTCGCAAGTTCGCCATCCCGCTGAGTGGCAGGCAGCAGCTGTATGTCACGCTGCAATTCGCGGTCTACGTGGCGTTGGGCAGCTACCTGATGGATAACGCCGGGCGCATGTCGCCCTCGGCCCTGGTGCTGGGCTGGACGTTGATGGCGTTCGGGCTGTTCGTGCTGGGCGCGGCCCTGGAAGACCGGCCCTGGGCAGGGCGCCTGGAGCTGGCGCGCCTGTTGTCGAATGCGCCGGCCCTGTACCTGGCCGGCACGCTGGGCTTAGTGCTGGTCACGCCCCTGGCGTGGTGGCTGCTCCTGGGCTACAGCCTGCTCAGCCTCGCTGGCCTCGCCTTCTGCCGCCGCGCGGCGCTCGGCGCGGATGTTGCGAAAACGCCGGCGCAGCCACAGCAGCAGGCCCAGCACCAGCAGGCCGCCGAGCACCCATAGCTCGTATTTCTTGATGCTGCCCAGCATGCCTTCGAGGATGGCGCCGAAGTGGTAGGCCGCCAGGCCCAGGGCCAGGGCCCAGACCGCGGCGCCAATGCCGTTGAGCAGCAGGTAGCGGCGCGGCGGGTAGCCGGACAGGCCGATGGCCACCGGCATCACCGTGCGCAGGCCATAGACGAAGCGGAAGCTCAGCACCCAGATGTCGGGGTGGCGGCGAATATGCTCCAGCGCCCGGTCGCCCATGGCCTGCCAGCGTGGCTTGCGGGCGAGGATCTTGCGCCCGTGGCGGCGGCCCATGAAGTACCACAGCTGGTCACCGGCATAGCTGCCGCAGAAGGCCACCGCGACCACCAGCTTGATATCCATGTATTCGCGGAACGCAAGAAAGCCCGCGAGCACCAGGATGGTCTCGCCCTCGAAGAACGTGCCGAGAAAAAGGGCAAAGTAGCCGAAATCGTTCAGGAATTGTTGAAGCATTTTCTGGCGTGCTGGCGAAATGAACGCGCAGCCTACCCCTTCGTGGGCGTTCGGGAAAGTGTCCAAATGTGTCTCGACGTGAACATTTCCTACAAGGACAATGACTGCGGCCACAAGTCGCAGGGTTGCCCTTGGGTGTAACACAGGCGTCATAATGGCCGCTTATAACTGTCGCGCTCGCCCGCCTGCGCGGGCTCAGGAGTCTGCCGTGAGCTTTACCCCCGCCAACCGTCTGTTTCCTGCCACCCGCCTGCGTCGCAACCGCCGGGACGAATTCTCCCGTCGCCTGGTTCGCGAAAACACCCTGACCGTCGATGACCTGATTCTTCCGGTATTCGTGCTGGACGGCGAGAACCGCCGTGAGGAAGTACCGTCCATGCCGGGCGTCGAACGCCTGTCGATCGACCTGCTGCTGGAAGCCGCACAGGGCTGGGTGGAGCTGGGCATTCCAGCGCTGGCGCTGTTCCCGGTGACGCCCACCGAGAAAAAGTCCCTCGACGGCGCCGAAGCCTGGAACCCGGACGGCATCGCCCAGCGCGCCACTCGCGCCCTGCGTGCCCGCTTCCCGGAGCTGGGGGTGATCACCGACGTGGCCCTGGACCCGTTCACCACCCACGGCCAGGACGGCATCCTCGATGAAGAGGGCTACGTCCAGAACGACATCACCGTCGACGCCCTGGTGCGCCAGGCCCTGTCCCACGCCGAAGCCGGCGCCCAGGTCGTCGCCCCGTCGGACATGATGGACGGCCGCCTCGGCGCAATCCGCGAGGCCCTGGAAGTGGCCGGCCACGTCAACGTGCGCATCATGGCCTACTCGGCCAAGTACGCCAGCGCCTACTACGGCCCGTTCCGCGACGCGGTCGGCTCGGCGCTGAACCTGGGCAAGGCCAACAAAGCCTCCTACCAGATGGACCCGGCCAACAGCGACGAGGCCCTGCACGAAGTGGCCCTGGACCTCGCCGAAGGCGCCGACATGGTCATGGTCAAGCCGGGCATGCCCTACCTGGACATCGTTCACCGGGTGAAGACCGAGTTCAAGGTGCCGACCTTCGTCTACCAGGTCAGCGGCGAGTACGCCATGCACATGGCGGCGATCCAGAACGGCTGGCTGAGCGAGGCCGTGATCCTCGAATCCCTCACTGCTTTCAAACGGGCAGGCGCTGATGGCATCCTGACCTATTTCGCCGTGCGTGCCGCTCAATTGATGAGAGGGCAGTAACGCCCTCCAGGAACGTCAGATGAATAATGAAGTGCTAACCCCTGTCGAGATCAAGGACGCCCAGGCCGTGCCCGAAGAGCTGGTACAGACCCCGCCCGACCTGCCCGCCGCCCCGGAGCCGGTAGTAGAGGCCGCCGCGCCTGTTCCGGCACCTGCGCCAGCGATCGCCGTGCCGAGCCTGGACGACAGCAGCCTGTACATTCATCGCGAGCTCTCGCAACTGCAGTTCAACATCCGCGTGCTGGAACAGGCGCTGGACGAGTCGTACCCGCTGCTCGAGCGCCTGAAGTTCCTGCTGATCTTCTCCAGCAACCTGGACGAGTTCTTCGAGATCCGCGTGGCGGGCCTGAAGAAACAGATCAACTTCGCCCGCGAACAGGCCGGCGCCGACGGCCTGCAGCCGCACCAGGCGCTGGCGCGCATCAGCGAGCTGGTGCATATCGAGGTGGATCGCCAGTACGCGATCCTCAACGACGTGCTGCTGCCGGAGCTGGAGAAGCATCAGATTCGCTTCATCCGCCGCCGCTACTGGACACCCAAGCTCAAGACCTGGGTGCGCCGCTACTTCCGCGACGAGATCGCGCCGATCATCACCCCGATCGGCCTCGATCCGACCCACCCATTCCCGTTGCTGGTGAACAAAAGCCTCAATTTCATCGTCGAGCTCGAGGGTGTCGACGCCTTCGGTCGCGACTCGGGCCTGGCGATCATCCCGGCGCCACGCCTGCTGCCGCGCGTCATCCGCGTGCCGGAAGAGGTCGGTGGCCCTGGCGACAACTACGTATTCCTGTCGTCGATGATCCACGCCCACGCCGACGACCTGTTCCAGGGCATGAAGGTCAAGGGCTGCTACCAGTTCCGCCTGACCCGCAACGCCGACCTGGCGCTGGATTCGGAAGAGGTCGACGACCTGGCCCGCGCCCTGCGTGGCGAGCTGTTCTCGCGCCGCTACGGCGATGCCGTGCGCCTCGAGGTGGCCGACACCTGCCCGAAACACCTCTCCGACTACCTGCTCAAGCAATTCAGCCTGAGCGAGAGCGAGCTGTACCAGGTCAACGGCCCGGTCAACCTGACCCGCCTGTTCAGCATCACCGGGCTCGACAGCCACCCGGAGCTGCAGTACACGCCGTTCACCCCGGCGATCCCCAAGCTGCTGCAGAATGCCGACAACATCTTCAGTGTGATCGGCAAGCAGGACGTGCTGCTGATGCACCCGTTCGAGTCGTTCACCCCGGTGATCGACCTGCTGCGCCAGGCCGCCAAGGACCCGCACGTGCTCGCGGTGCGTCAGACGCTCTACCGTTCGGGCGCCAACTCGGAGATCGTCGACGCCCTGGTGGACGCGGCGCGCAACGGCAAGGAGGTCACTGCGGTGATCGAACTGCGCGCGCGCTTCGACGAAGAGTCCAACCTGCAGATGGCCAGCCGCCTGCAGGCTGCCGGCGCGGTGGTGATCTATGGCGTGGTGGGCTTCAAGACCCACGCCAAGATGATGCTGATTTTGCGCCGCGAGCAGGGCGAGATCGTCCGTTACGCGCACCTGGGTACCGGCAACTATCACGCCGGCAACGCGCGCCTGTACACCGACTACAGCCTGCTGACCTCCGACGACGCCCTCACCGAGGACGTCGGCCGCCTGTTCAGCCAGCTGATCGGCATGGGCAAGACCCTGCGCATGAAGAAGCTGCTGCACGCCCCCTTCACCCTGAAGAAGGGCATGCTCGACATGATCGCCCGGGAGACCCAGTTCGCCCTGGACGGCAAGCCGGCGCACATCATCGCCAAGTTCAACTCGCTGACCGACGCCAAGATCATCAAGGCGCTGTACAAGGCCAGCCAGTCGGGCGTGCGCATCGACCTGGTGGTGCGTGGCATGTGCTGCCTGCGCCCAGGCATCGCCGGGGTGTCGCACAACATCCACGTGCGTTCGATCATCGGCCGCTTCCTGGAGCACACCCGGGTGTTCTACTTCCTCAACGGTGGCGAGGAGCAGATCTACCTGTCCAGCGCCGACTGGATGGAGCGCAACCTCGACAAGCGCGTCGAGACCTGCTTCCCGGTAGAGGGCAAGAAGCTGCTGCTGCGGGTGAAGAAGGAGCTGGAGGGGTATCTTACCGACAACACCCAGGCCTGGACCCTGCAGCCGGACGGGCGCTACGTGCGCAGCACGCCGACCGGCAACCAGAACCCGCGCAGTGCCCAGGCGACCTTGCTGGAGCGCCTGAGCAACCCGGTACTCAACGTTCGCTAGTGCCCATGCCTGGAGCCTGTAGGAGCNTGTAGGAGCCGGCCTTGCCGGCGAACACCGGCGCAGCCGGTGCCATGCACCGGACGTTACCTGACGCTAAGCACGAAACTGACCCGGGCCAGCCACTCCGCCTCGTTGGCGAAGTCGGCCTGGGTCAGCTGGTTCTGCTCCAGCCAACCCTCCGGGAACACCACATCGAGGCTGTCTTCGCCAGCTTGCAGCTCTACCTTGGGCATCTGCTGGGTGCCACGGATGTGGTGGAACAGGATGGCGAAACGCAGCAGCACGCACAGGCGCAGCAGCTTGATGCCTTCGTCACCCAGCTCGGCGAACTTGTCCTTGGGGATGTTACGACGATGGCCACGCACCAGCAGGGCCATCATCTGCTGGTCCTCGCGGGAGAAGCCGGACAGGTCGGAGTGCTCGATCAGGTAGGCGCCGTGCTTGTGGTAGTGGTAATGGGCGATATCAAGTCCGATTTCGTGGATTTTCGCCGCCCAGCCCAGCAGATCGCGCCAGTTTCCATCCTCCAGGTCCCACGCCTTGGCCACTTGGTCGAAGGCATGCAGCGCTTTGCGCTCCACGCGTGCGGCCTGGCCCTGGTCGACGTGGTAACGCTCCATCAACGAGTTCAGGGTGCGTTCGCGCACGTCTTCGTGGTGATGGCGGCCCAGCAGGTCGAACAGCACGCCTTCGCGCAGGGCGCCGTCGCAATGGTCCATGCGCGCCAGTTCCAGGGCATCGAAGATCGCTTCCAGGATCGCCAGGCCGGCCGGGAAGATCGCCCGGCGGTCCGGCTTGACCCCGTCGAAGTCGATCTTGTCGGTCTCGCCCAGCTTGAACAGCTTGCGCTTGATGGTCGCCAGCCCTTCGGCATTGACCTCACCATTGCCCTGGCCAATGGACTTGATTGCCGCGCCAATGGCGCGAATGGTGCCCGAGGAGCCGATGGCTTCGTCCCAGGTCAGGCGGTGCAGGGCGTTCTCGATGCTCATCAGCTCCAGGCGCGCGGCGGTGTAGGCCTGGGCGTAGCGCGCTGGGGTGACCTTGCCATCGCGGAAGTAGCGCTGGGTGAAGCTCACGCAGCCCATCTGCAGGCTTTCGCGCAGCAGCGGCTCGAAGCGCTGGCCGATGATGAACTCGGTGCTGCCGCCGCCGATGTCGGCGACCAGGCGCTTGCCTGGATTGTCGGCCAGGGTGTGGGAGACGCCGAGGTAGATCAGGCGCGCCTCTTCGCGGCCGGAGATGACCTCGACCGGGTGGCCGAGGATGGCTTCGGCGCGTTGAATGAATTCGTTGCGGTTGCGCGCTTCGCGCAGGGCGTTGGTGCCGACGATGCGCACCGAACCCGCGGGCATGCCGTTGATCAGTTGGGCGAAGCGCTTGAGGCACTCCAGGCCCCGCTGCATGGCCTCTTCGCTGAGCCTGCGCTCCTCGTCGATACCGGCGGCGAGCTGAACCTTTTCTCCGAGCCTCTCTAGAATGCGGATTTCCGTGTGATGGGCCTTGGCCACCACCATGTGGAAGCTGTTGGAGCCCAGGTCGATGGCGGCGATCAGAGACAGGTTCTTCGCGGTGGTTTGCGGCATGGTCTGGAGGTTCTCGGTCGTTAACCCGGCAATCGTGCCACGATCGTGGCCATCCGCCAACGCGCGGCGCTGCAAGGCTTGATGCATGGCAAGGTCATGGCAATGTTATGGCAGCGACATGACGGTTTCGATTCGAGGGGTCTTGCACAACTATAGTTACACTCAATCGTCCGTGGCTTCCTGTCGCGCCAGGGTGCCGCTATGATGGGCAACGTTTTTTATTGCTTACGACCTTGGAGATTTCCATGAGCGACAAAATCAAACACGTCACCGACGCCAGCTTCGAAGCCGACGTACTCAAGGCCGAAGGCGCGGTGCTGGTCGACTACTGGGCTGAATGGTGCGGCCCATGCAAGATGATCGCTCCGGTACTGGACGCCATCGCCGAAGACTACGCAGGCAAGCTGGTCGTCGCCAAGCTGAACATCGACGAAAACCAGGAAACCCCGGCCAAGCACGGCGTGCGCGGCATCCCGACCCTGATGCTGTTCAAGAACGGCAACGTCGAGGCCACCAAGGTCGGCGCCCTGTCGAAATCGCAGCTGCAGGCGTTCATCGACGCCAACCTGTGATGTGAAAAAGCCCCGCAAATGCGGGGCTTTTCTTTGCCTTCTGTGGGAAATATCGGCGCAAGCAGGCTCGCCCCACGATATCGCCCCTCCCGGTAAAAACCTGTCGATATGTGTGGCTAAAACCACTAGACGTCGAAAAAATCAAGTGTTACATTCGGCCTCGCACTGACCCTTTCAGTGCCCTCTGCACGCCGTCGCCGAAGCATCCCTAATTCGAATCAGTACGCGATCTTGTCGCCATCTAGCGGCGCGGCCTCATTAAGCCAAATGCTTACTCTCTCCCTTCTTACATGATTACGTCACTCCCCTTATGAACCTGACAGAACTCAAGCAAAAGCCGATTACCGATCTTTTGGAAATGGCCGAACAGATGGGCATCGAAAACATGGCCCGTTCGCGCAAACAGGACGTGATTTTCGCCCTGCTGAAAAAGCATGCGAAAAGCGGCGAAGAGATCTCGGGTGACGGCGTGCTGGAGATTCTCCAGGATGGTTTCGGTTTCCTGCGTTCGGCGGATGCCTCCTACCTGGCCGGCCCTGACGACATATACGTGTCGCCCAGCCAGATCCGCCGCTTCAACCTGCGCACCGGCGACACCATCGTCGGCAAGATCCGTCCACCGAAGGAAGGTGAGCGTTACTTCGCCCTGCTCAAAGTTGACACCATCAACTTCGACCGTCCGGAAAACGCCAAGAACAAGATCCTGTTCGAAAACCTGACGCCACTGTTCCCCAACAAGCGCCTGAAGATGGAAGCCGGCAATGGTTCCACCGAAGACCTCACCGGTCGCGTCATCGACCTGTGCGCCCCGATCGGCAAAGGCCAGCGTGGCCTGATCGTCGCTCCGCCGAAAGCCGGTAAGACGATCATGCTGCAGAACATCGCGGCGAACATCACCCGCAACAACCCCGAGTGCCACCTGATCGTTCTGCTGATCGACGAGCGCCCGGAAGAAGTGACCGAGATGCAGCGCACCGTGCGCGGCGAAGTGGTCGCCTCCACCTTCGACGAGCCGCCGACCCGCCACGTGCAGGTCGCCGAAATGGTCATCGAGAAGGCCAAGCGCCTGGTCGAGCACAAGAAGGACGTGGTTATCCTGCTCGACTCGATCACCCGTCTGGCCCGTGCCTACAACACCGTGATCCCGAGCTCCGGCAAGGTGCTGACCGGTGGTGTCGACGCCCACGCCCTGGAGAAGCCAAAGCGTTTCTTCGGTGCCGCGCGCAACATCGAGGAAGGTGGTTCGCTGACCATCATCGCCACCGCGCTGGTCGAGACCGGCTCGAAGATGGACGAAGTGATCTACGAAGAGTTCAAGGGTACCGGCAACATGGAGCTGCCCCTGGACCGTCGTATCGCTGAAAAGCGTGTGTTCCCGGCCATCAACATCAACAAGTCCGGTACCCGCCGCGAAGAGCTGCTGACCGCCGACGACGAACTGCAGCGCATGTGGATCCTGCGCAAGCTGCTGCACCCGATGGACGAGATCGCCGCCATCGAGTTCCTGGTCGACAAGCTCAAGCAGACCAAGACCAACGATGAGTTCTTCCTGTCGATGAAGCGCAAGTAAGCTTACAGATCAGGCTGTAACGGGGGCTGCTTCGCAGCCCATCGCGGCTGAAGGCCGCTCCTACACGGGTTCTGCATACGCCGACCCTTGTAGGAGCGGCCTTCAGCCGCGATGGGGCGCGAAGCGGCCCCGTTTCATTTTTGCCCCCAAACAAGGCGTGAACGGCGCTACACTCTGCCCCCCGACCGATACGCCCAACACGAGGCCCTTGCATGCAGTATCGCGATTTGCGCGACTTCATCCGTGGCCTGGAACAGCGCGGTGAACTCAAGCGCATCCAGGTTCCCATCTCCCCTGTCCTGGAAATGACCGAAGTCTGCGACCGCACCCTGCGCGCCAAGGGCCCGGCATTGCTGTTCGAAAAGCCCACCGGCTTCGACATCCCGGTGCTGGGCAACCTGTTCGGCACTCCCGAGCGCGTGGCCATGGGCATGGGCGCCGAATCGACCGAGGAGCTGCGTGAAATCGGCAAGCTGCTGGCGTTCCTCAAGGAGCCAGAGCCACCGAAAGGCTTGAAGGACGCCTGGTCGAAGCTACCCATCTTCAAGAAAGTCGTGTCGATGGCACCGAAAGTGGTCAAGGACGCGGTGTGCCAGGAGATCGTGGTCGAAGGCGACGATGTCGACCTGTCGCAACTGCCGATCCAGCATTGCTGGCCGGGCGACGTGGCACCGCTGATCACCTGGGGCCTGACCGTCACCCGTGGCCCGAACAAGGACCGCCAGAACCTGGGCATCTACCGCCAGCAGGTGATCGGCCGCAACAAGGTCATCATGCGTTGGCTGAGCCACCGCGGTGGCGCCCTGGACTACCGCGAATGGTGCCAGAAGCACCCCGGCCAGCCTTTCCCGGTGGCCGTGGCCCTGGGCGCGGACCCTGCGACCATCCTGGGCGCGGTCACTCCGGTACCGGACACCCTCTCCGAATACGCCTTCGCCGGCCTCCTGCGTGGCAACCGCACCGAGCTGGTCAAATGTCGAGGCAACGACCTGCAGGTGCCGGCCACCGCCGAGATCATCCTCGAAGGTGTGATCCACCCGGGCGAGATGGCCCCGGAAGGCCCATACGGCGACCACACCGGCTATTACAACGAGGTGGACAGCTTCCCGGTGTTCACCGTCGAGCGCATCACCCACCGGCAGAAGCCGATCTACCACAGCACCTACACCGGCCGTCCGCCAGATGAGCCGGCGATCCTCGGCGTGGCGCTGAACGAAGTGTTCGTGCCTATCCTGCAGAAACAGTTCCCCGAGATTGTCGACTTCTACCTGCCCCCGGAAGGCTGTTCGTACCGCATGGCGGTGGTGACCATGAAAAAGCAGTATCCAGGCCACGCCAAGCGCGTGATGCTGGGTGTGTGGTCGTTCCTGCGACAGTTCATGTACACCAAGTTCGTTATCGTCACCGACGACGATATCAATGCCCGCGACTGGAATGATGTGATCTGGGCCATCACCACGCGCATGGACCCCAAGCGTGATACGGTGATGATCGACAACACGCCCATCGACTACCTCGACTTCGCGTCGCCGGTGTCGGGGCTGGGGTCGAAGATGGGCCTGGACGCCACGCACAAGTGGCCGGGCGAAACTACGCGCGAATGGGGCCGGGTCATCGTCAAGGACGAGGCCGTCACCCGCCGTATCGATGAGCTGTGGGACCAGTTGGGAATAGATTGATGCAGGTGACCTTGCAGCCTTCCGGGGCAGTATTGGCGGTGGAACCCGGGGAAAGGATTCTGGATGCGGCGCGGCGGCTGGGTTACGACTGCCCGAGCAGTTGCCGTAATGGCAACTGCCATGTCTGTGCCGCGTTGCTGGTGGAAGGGCGCGTGCGCCAGGAGGGCGTGGTCCGTGATCACGGCGAGCTGTTCACTTGCATCGCCGAGCCTCTGGAGGATTGCGTGGTGCTCTGGGATGGTGTGCTGGCCCTGGGCGAACTACCGGTGCGCAAGCTGGCCTGCACCGTGAGCGAGTGCGTCGAAGTGGGTGGTGACGTCTGGCGCGTGCGCCTGCGTGCCCCGGCTGGCAAGCCACCGCGCTATCACGCCGGGCAGTACCTGATGATCGAGCGCGAGGGCGCCGACAAGGCCGCGTTCTCCCTGGCCTCGGCACCCCACGGTGGCCGTGACCTGGAGCTGCATGTGCTGGCGCGTGAGAGCAGCGCGGTGCAGCTGATCGCGCAATTGCAGCGCAATGGCATCGCGCGTATCGAGCTGCCGTTCGGCGACGCCCACCTGGCCGAGCTGCCGGATGGCCCGTTGGTGCTGATTGCCGCAGGCACCGGCATGGGCCAGATGCACAGCCTGGTCGAGCATTGCCGCGCCAATGGCTTCAAGTACCCTGTGCACCTCTACTGGGGTGTGCGCCGGCCCGAGGACTTCTACGAAATCGAGCACTGGGACGAGTGGCAGCGCCTGCCCAACCTGTTCCTGCACAAGGTCGTCAGCGACCTGTGCGGTTGGGAAGGGCGCTGCGGCCTGCTGCACGAAGCCGTGTGCGAGGACATCGGCGACCTGAACCAGGTCCATGTCTATGCGAGCGGCTCGCCGAACATGGTCTATGCCACCCTCGATGCGTTGGTCGAGGCCGGCATGGATGCTCACCGCATGCGCGCCGACGTGTTTGCCTACGCACCGCGCGGTTGATCGAGACACGGCACGCTGCAAGGGTGTGCCGTTTTTTATAACCAACTTTTTTCGGTTGATTATATGGCGGGAATTATTGCCGGTACGGTTGATAACTGTCGCTATACTCGAAACATTAGTTTCCGTTCGGCGGGCGACTGAATGAAACTTTGACTTCGGGCTTGAGCCGCACCTGTATTCTGCCTTACGTTAGGCACCAGGGCCTTCGCGGCTAAAGCCGCTCCTACAGGAATTGCGCAGGCCTCTGTAGGAGCGGCTTCAGCCGCGAATACGTCCGCACAGGCACTGTAAGTATCACAGTAGAACCGGCACTCTGGCAGTTCACAGGAATTATGGCGGCAGTTTATGTCGGCACTTGAAAGTTTATCCTGGCAGGTCGCATATCCCCCCTCGCTCGACTTCGGGCAACAGTTGACCCGCGAGCAATTACAACAGTCGATGAATGTCACCCTGTCACAGCACATGGGCGGCCCGGTGTGGTTGTTCGCCTATGGCTCATTGATCTGGCGGCCCGAATGCCATTCGGTGGAACGCCAGCGGGCACGGGTGCATGGTTATCACCGTGGGCTCTACCTCTGGTCCCACGAACATCGCGGCACCCCGGAATGCCCTGGGCTGGTGTTCGGCCTGGATCGTGGCGGCTCCTGCAGCGGCTTCGCCTACCGGCTGGACGACAGCAACCTGGAAGATTCGCTGATGGCCCTGTGGCAACGCGAGATGCCCTATCCGGCCTACCGGCCGCATTGGCTGAGCTGCCGCTTGAGCGATGGCAGCAAGGTACAGGCGCTGGGCTTCGTGCTGGAGCGGCACTTGCCCTGTTATGCCGGGAATCTGCCGGACACTTTGCTGAGCCAGATCCTGGCCAGCGCCAAGGGCCGCTACGGCACGACACGGGATTATGTGGAGCAGACCCTCAACGCCCTGCGCAGCCACCAGATGCCGGATCGCAACCTGGAGGCGCGGTTCAGGCGCTGCCACAACCTGCGTGAAGTCTGAGAGGTTCGCCGGCCAGCACTGCCTGCTGTAGGCGCCGGCTTGCCGGCGAACCCATCTACCTGGCCACCACCACCAGCTTGCCCACCGCCTGGCGTTGCGCGAGCCGCTCGATCGCCGCGCCCCCTTCGGCCAACGGATAGGTCTGCGACACCAACGGCTTCAACTTGCCCTCGGCGTGCCAGGCAAACAGCTGGTGGAAGTTTCTCGCATTGTCCTCCGGCTGACGCTGGGCGAACGCGCCCCAGAACACCCCGATCACTGCCGCGCCCTTGAGCAGCGCCAGGTTCACCGGCAACTGCGGGATCGTGCCGCTGGCAAAGCCCACCACCAGCAACCGCCCGTTCCACGCCAGCCCGCGCACGGCCTGGTCGAACAACTCGCCACCGACCGGGTCGTAGACCACATCCACGCCCTGGCCACCGGTCAGGCGCTTGATCTCATCCTTCAGGCTGGCCTGGCTGTAATCGATCAGCTCATCGGCCCCGGCAGCCTTGGCTACCGCGAGCTTCTCGGCGCTGCTGGCCGCGGCGATCACCCGCGCGCCAAGGGCCTTGCCGATTTCCACCGCCGCCAGCCCCACGCCACCCGAGGCGCCGAGCACCAGCAAGGTCTCGCCGGCCTTGAGCTGGCCGCGCTGGGCCAGCGCGTGCATCGACGTGCCGTAGGTCATGCCGAAGGCGGCGGCGGTGGTGAAGTCCATGCCGGCCGGGATCGGCAGCACGTTGTAGTGCGGCACCGCCACCTGCTCGGCGAACGCGCCCCAGCCGGTCAGGGCCATGACCCGGTCGCCCACCTTGAACGCACCGGCCTTCTCGCCGACCGCCGCCACTACGCCAGCCGCTTCGCCACCGGGTGAGAACGGCAGTGGCGGCTGGAACTGATACTTGCCCTCGATGATCAGGGTGTCGGGGAAGTTGACCCCGGCGGCATGCACGTCGAGCAGAATCTCGTTCTTCTTCGGCGTGGGGCTGGCGACCTCTTCCAGGACCAGGTCCCGCGCCGGGCCCAGGGCTTTGCACAACAAGGCTTTCATCAGGGCTATTCCTTTGCGTGTGGTGGCCGATAAGTGTAGGAGGGCCGTGACTGCGGTCAACGAGCATGGCCCGCCCTGATGAGCCGGCATAAGCCCGGGCTTGGGTTTGGCTGGCGCGCTGGGTAAGCTGGCGCCAACTGTATTGAGGAGCGAATTCGTGAAAGCGTGGATCTTGATGGTGCTGGCCCTGATGCTGCCAGCGGCGGCAATGGCCGAGGAAGCCAAGGAAGGGGAGCCGAAGGTGTCCTACATCACCCTGAGCCCGCCCTTTGTCGGCAACTACGCGCTCGACGGTGGCCCGAAGCTGCGGGTGTACAAGGCCGACGTGGCCCTGCGCGTCACCGGCGATACCGCCGCCGCCGCGGTCAAGCACCACGAGCCGTTGATCCGCAACCAGCTGGTGGCGCTGTTCACCCAGCAGGGCGTGGACAACATGAGCAATGTCGAAGCCAAGGAAAAACTGCGCCAGGAAGCCCTGAAGCAGGTGCAGCAGGTGATGGAGTCCGAAGAGGGCAAGCCGATTGTCGAGGACCTGCTGTTCAACAACCTGATCGTGCAGTGATCAGGCGGCGAGGCTGCGGCGAAAGCGCAGCAACGCCACGCTGAAGAACACCAGGCCAATCACGGCCAGGGCCAGCACGTCTGGCCACACCACGCTCAGCCCGGCGTCGCGGAACAGGATCGCCGCGCCCAGGCTGACGAAGTGGGTCGAGGGCGAGCCCTGCATGACCCACTGCAGCCACTGCGGCATGCTGTCCAGCGGCGTGCTGCCCCCCGAGAGCAGCAGCATCGGGATGATCACCGGGATCGCCAGCAGGCCGAACTGCGGCGTCGAACGCGCCAGGGTGGCAAGGAAGATCCCCAATGCCGTGCTGGCGAACAGGTACAGCGCGGTTACCCCCAGGAACAGCCCCAGCGAGCCCGCGAGCGGAACGCCCAGCGCGCCCTTGACCACCACCTCCAGCGAAACCCAGGTGCACAGCACCACCACCAGGGCGTTGCTGCCGATCTTCGCCAACATGATTTCCAATGCCGTCAGCGGCAGCACCAGCAAGTGATCGAGGGTGCCATGCTCGCGTTCGCGCAGCAGCGCGGTGCCGGTGAGCACGATGGCGAGGATGGTGATGTTGTTGACGATCTGGATCACCGCCAGGAACCAGCCCCCCTCCAGGTTGGGGTTGAACAGTGCCTTGGGGTTGATCAACGCGGGGCTGGTGGCGCTGCGGTCGGCGTATTCGAGCAGTTCGCGCTCGAAGATCCGGCCGATGTAACCGGCGCCCATGAACGCCTGGCTCATGGCCGTGGCATCGACGTTGACCTGCAGCTCCGGCGAGCGCCCGGCCAGCAGGTCGCTCTGGAAATTCACTGGCACATTGATGACGAAGGTGTACTGGCCGCTGTCCATGGCCTGGTCCAGGCGGTCGGCTGGCAGGGCCACGGCGGGCTGGAACTCGGGTGGTTGCAGTGACTCGGCGAGCTTGCGCGACAGCGCGCTGCGGTCTTCGTCGACCACCGCCACGCTGGCGTTGTGCACGCCGATCACCGAGCCTGCGGCAGGCATGTAGATCGCCACGCTGAAGGCGTATAGCAGGAACAGCAGCAACACGCTGTCGTGACGCAGGCTGGTCAGCTCTTTCAGGCCCAGGCGCAAGGTGTGCGAGATCCGGCTCATCTCAGGCCTCCTGCTTCTTCAGCATGGCCAGGCTCAGGCCGGTGAAGGCAGCAAAGAAGCCCAGCAGGATCAGGCACTGTGGCCACAGCTCGCGCAGGCCCAGGGCCTTGGTGAAGGTGCCGACGGCAATGTCGAGGAAGTACCCGGCCGGGAACAGCTGGCCCATGAGCGCCGCCGAACCGTCCAGCGATGAACGCGGCACGATCAGCCCGGAGAACTGGATGGTCGGCAGGCTGGTGATGATCATGGTGCCGAGGATCGCCGCGATCTGCGTGCGGGTGAAGGCCGAGATCAACAACCCCAGGCTGGTGGTCGCCAGCAGGTAGGCCAGGCCACCGCAGGCCAGGGCCAGCGGGCTGCCCTTGAGCGGCACGCCGAACAGCCAGCGGTTCATCGCCACCAGCAGCGCGAGGTTGACCAGGCTCACCGCCAGGTAGGGCGCCTGCTTGCCGAGCAGGAACTCCAGGCGGGTGAGCGGGGTGGCATAGAAGTTGGTGATCGAGCCCAATTCCTTTTCCCGCACGATCCCCAGCGCGGTGAGCATGGCCGGGATGAACGCCAGGATCAGCGCCATCACCCCGGGGCCGATGGCGTTGACGCTGACCACGTCCTGGTTGTAGCGAAAGCGCGTCTCCAGGCGCACGGGCTGTTGGCGCGACACCGGGTGCGGGCTGAGGGCGGCGAGCTGTTCGAGGTTGGCCTGGTGCACGGCCTCGACATAGTTGCGGCTGGTCTCGGCGCGGAACGGCATGCCGCCGTCGAGCCAGGCCGCCACCACTGGCTGGCGGCCGGCGTGCAGGTCGCGGCCGAAGCCTGGTGGGATCTCCAGGGCCAGCTTGATCTCCGAGCGTTGCAGGCGCTGGTGCAGCTGGCGGGCATCGCGTATGGGCGCTTGTTCGGCGAAGTAGCGTGAGCCGCGGAAGGCTTCGAGGTAGGCGCGGCTTTGCGGGCTCTGGTCCTGGTCGTAGACGGCGAAGGCCAGGTTCTCCACGTCCAGCGAAATGCCGTAGCCGAAGATCACCATCATGAACAGCGCCCCGAGCAGGGCAAAGGCCAGGCGCACCTTGTCGCGCAGCAGCTCCTTGCCCTCGCGGCTGGCCACCGCCAGCAGGCGGCGCAGGCTGAAGGCCTGGCGCAGGGGGGGTGGAGGCGTGCCGGCCTGTTCCAGCCCTGTGTCGGCCTGGGCCTGGGTTGGCGTGTCCTGGGCCTGTTCGAGGCAGCGCACGAAGGCGTCTTCCAGGGTGTCGCCGCCGAACTGCCGCTGCAGCGCCTGCGGGGTGTCGCAGGCCAGCACCCGGCCGGCGTGCATCAGCGAGATGCGGTCGCAACGCAGGGCTTCGTTCATGAAGTGGGTGGAGAGGAAGATGGTCACGCCCTGCTCGCGGGACAGCTCCACCAGCAAGCGCCAGAAGCCGTCGCGGGCGGCCGGGTCGACGCCGGAAGTTGGTTCATCGAGGATCAGCACTTCCGGGCGGTGCAGCACCGCCACGGCCAGCGACAGGCGCTGGCGCAAGCCCAGGGGCAGGGCGCCGGACGGTTGGTCGGCAATCGCGCCGAGGTCGAAACGTTCGATCAACTCGGCGATGCGCGGGGCGCTGTCGGCCTTGGCCAGGTCGAACAGGCGTGCGTGCAGCTCGAGGTTCTGTCGGGTACTCAGCTCGCCATACAGGGAAAAGCTCTGGGACATGAACCCCACCCGTTTGCGCGTGGCCAGGTCGCCGGCGTCCACCGGGCGCCCGAGCAGGCTGGCGCGGCCCTCGGTGGCCGGCATCAGGCCGGTGAGCACTTTCATGGTGGTGGTCTTGCCGCAGCCGTTGGAGCCGAGGAAGCCGAAGATCTCGCCACGGCCGATGGCGAAGCTGACCTTGTTCACGGCGGTGAAGTCGCCGAAGCGCAGGGTCAGGTCGTGGGCTTCGATGGCGGTCGGGCTGTCCTCGGCCTTGCGGGGCGGAATGTGCAGGGGAGTGGGCTGTTCACGGCCGGCACCCTGGAAGTGGGTGAAGGCGTCATCCAGCTTGCCACTCGCGGTTACGGCGGCCAGCTCCTGGCTGGTTCCGGCTGCCAGCAGGCGCCCGCCGTCGAGCATCAGGCAGTGCTCGAACTGCTCGGCCTCTTCCATGTAAGCGGTGGCCACCAGCAGGGTCAATTGTGGACGCTGGGCGCGGACCTGCTCCACCAGCTCCCAGAAGCGCCGCCGCGACAGCGGGTCGACGCCGGTGGTCGGCTCATCGAGGATCAGCAGGTCCGGTTCGTGGATCAACGCGCAACACAAACCGAGCTTCTGCTTCATGCCACCGGACAGCTTGCCCGCCGGGCGTTCGGCAAAGCGTTCCAGGTCGGTGGCGCGCAGCAGGCTGGCCATGCGCAGGCGGCATTCGGCGCGGCCCAGGCCGAACAGGGTGGCGAAGAACTGGATGTTCTCGCGGATCGACAGCTCCGGGTACAGGTTGTTACCCAGGCCCTGGGGCATGAACGCGACCCTGGGGTACAGCGCGGTGCGGTGGCGGCGCTGGCGAATCGGGCCGCCAAGCACCTGCAGCTCACCCTGTTGCAGGCGCTTGACCCCGGCGATCAGCCCGAGCAGTGTCGACTTGCCTGCGCCATCCGGGCCGATCAGGCCGCAGCGGGTGCCGGCCGGCAGGCTGAAGGCCACGTCCCGTAAGGCCTGGAGTTCACCGTAGCGGTGGCTGATGCGCTCAGCCAGCAGCGCTGGGGCGGCGCTCATTGCAGGTTGGCCGGCCAGCCCACGTCGGCGGTGCGCACGTAGCCGGCGCCGGGCATGCCGGGCTTGGCCTGGGGCACGGCGCTGGGTTCACTCAGGCGCAGCTTCACCCGGAACACCAGTTTCTGCCGCTCGTCACGGGTCTCCACCTGTTTCGGGGTGAACTGCGCCTTCGCCGCGACGAACGCCACTTTGGCCGGCAAGGCCTTCTCCGGCAGGGCGTCGAGGACGATCCGCGCCTGGTCGCCGACTGTCAGCCGCCCGGTGGTGGCGGCAGGCAGGTAGAGGTTCATGTACTGGTCGCTGGGGTCGATCAGCATCAATACCCGGCCGCCGGCGCCGAGCACTTCGCCGGGCTCGGCCAGGCGCAGCTGGATGATGCCGTCGATGGGCGCGCGCAGGCTGCTGTCGTCGATCTCGCTGGTGAGCTGGGCGACCTGGGCCTCGGCGGCGCCGATGGCGGCCTTGATTGCCGCCAGTTGCGCCCGGGCGGCGACCACGGCGGCGTTGGCGGTGTCGTAGCGGGCTTGCTGCTGGTCGAGCAATTGCTGGCTGGCGAATTTGCGCTGGTAGATCTCGCGCACCCGCTTGAGCTCCTGGCTGGCCAATAGCAACTCGCTTTGACGCAATTGCACGCTGGCCTGGGCGGCGGCGTAGTTTTCGTTGGCGCGCAGCACTTCGGCCTCGGCCTGGGCGCGTTGGGCTTCCATCGTGCGGGTGTCGATGCGCGCCAGCAGTTGGCCACGGCTGACCTTGTCGCCTTCATCGACCAGTACCTCGGCCAGGCGGCCGGGAACCTTGCTGGCGATCTGTACTTCGGTGGACTCGAGGCGGCCATTGCCCATGCTCAAGCCTTCGGGCAGGCGGTCGTGGAGGGATTTCCAGTAACCCAGCCCACCCGCCGCCAGCAGCAGGGCGATCAGGGCGCCAGCGAAGATTCTGGGGGCGATTCGGTTCATCGGTCTGCATCCTGCGGCTTGCACGCCTCAATCCTGGCGCGACGCACTTCCTGGTGCGTTGATATTGGTCAAACCCCTGACGATAGACGGGTATTCAGCTCAGCGCGAGAATCGCCGCCCACTGCTCCGGAGTCACTGGCATCACTGACAGGCGGGTGCCTTTCTGCACCAGAGGCAGTGCCCCCAGGGCCACCTGCTGCTTGAGCAGGCCCAGGCCGAGCACCCGGCGGAACGTCTGCACATGGGCCACGTCCACCGCGCTCCACGGGTTTTTCTCGGTGCTGGCCTTTGTGTCGAAGTAGTGGCTTTCAGGGTCCAGCGCCGTGGGGTCCGGATAAGCGGCGGCGGTGATCCGGGCGATACCGGCGACGCCCGGTTGCGGGCAGCTGGAGTGGTAGAACAGGAACTCGTCGCCTACGCTCATGGCCCGCAGGAAATTGCGTGCCTGGTAGTTGCGCACGCCGTCCCAGCGGGCCTCGCCCAGGCGTGCCAATGCCTCGATCGACAGCTCGTCGGGCTCGGATTTCATCAGCCAATAGGCCATGGATGCAGCTCCTGAAAGGGTTTGAAATAAATCGTTGCATGAAACCGACAGTCGGTTGGCGTCAACGTTTGCGTGTCGACTCACGTTGTCGGAAAATGCGCCGATTTTAAAGCTAGACGCTCCGGCAGCCATCAAGAAAGCCGCCGAGCATGGACCATCTTCTTGGGGGCAATCGATGAAACAACGTAAACCGGACCTGCTCTGGATCCTGGCCTTCATCTTCGGTCTGGGTGTGGTCACCACCGGTTACGCCCAGGGGTTGTGGGAGCGCAAGCTGGACGCCGCCTATCAACAGGCCCCGGTCGATCCCGCGCAACAGCAGCACCGCTGATCCCCCTTTTCGCGCCCGTTCATTTCGGCGCCAGGTACCTGCCACGGTCCGAGACCGTTCCGCGCAAGGGTACATCCCAGCTCGCCTGGGCCAGCCGCTCCACCTTCTGGCATTCGTGCGCCAGCCCCAGCAGCAGTGGTTTCTTCCAGGCCTTGCGGCGTGCCTGATAGGCCAGGCTGCGGTCGTAGAAACCGCCCCCCATGCCCAGGCGACCGCCCACTTCATCGAACCCGACCAGCGGCAGCAGGACAAGATCCAGCGCCCAGACCGGTCGTTGACGCTTGCGTTCGATCACCGGCTCCGCGATGCGGAAGCGGTTGGGGCGCAGTTTCTCGCCCGGCTCGAAGCGCTGGAACACCATGCGTGTGCGAGGCCAGGCGTGCAGTACGGGCAGGTACACCTGTTTACCGCGCTTATGGGCTTCGCGCAGCAGCAGGCGTGGGTCGATTTCGCCGTCGTTGGGCAGGTACAGGGCGATATGCCGGGCGCGGCGGAACAATGGGTCCTGCGCCAACTGGCGGTACAGGCCGATTGCAGCCTGGCGTTGCTGGGCGGGTGTCAGTGCACGACGGGCGTTGCGCAGCAGGCGGCGCAGCTGGGGGCGGGTGAGCGGCGCGATGTCGGTCATGGCACGGGCGGTCCCCAATGAGGCTGGCGGCCAAAACGAAATGCCCGCCAGGAAGGCGGGCAATAGAATTCAGGCTCCCCGACAAGACCGCTATCGGTGTAGCCCTTGAACCCGAAAGTTCAAGGTGGAGATTGCAGGGGGCGTTAAGGCTTTCCGTCGGGCGGACATGCACACCGGCCCCAGCGTGCAACCCCCGTGGTTGTGCGTATCGGCTCAGGGACATAACCGACTGGCGCATCCCCCAGGGAGTGGCGCCAGTATACCAATCTCAATCGTTTTTGCTAACCGGATCGTCGGCCAGTGCCTGATCGACCCGTTCCAGCAGGTCGCGCACCTGCTCGCGGGTGGTGCCGCCGCTGGCGACTTCCGGGCGTTCCTGGCGGTGCAGCAGCTCGTGGGTGATGTTCAGCGCGGCCATCACGGCGATGCGGTCGGCGCCGATCACCTTGCCGCTGCTGCGGATCTCGCGCATCTTGCCGTCCAGATAGCGCGCGGCACCGACCAGGTTGTTGCGCTCCTCGGGCGGGCAGATGATCGAGTATTCCTTGTCGAGGATCTGAACGGTGACGCTATTGCTTGAACTCATGAGTCTTGCTCCAGGGCCTTGAGGCGCAAGATCATCGACTCGATCTTGCGTTTGGCGATCTCGTTCTTTTCGATGAGGTGGGCGCGCTCCTCGCGCCAGGATCGTTCCTGAGCTAGTAGGAGTGCATTTTGCCGTTTTAGTTGCTCGACGCGCTCGATCAGCAGCTCGAACCGGCTCATCAGCGCTTGCAGGTCGTTCTCTTGCATGGGTTGCACTCGATTCCTTGACTCACCTGGCGATCATGCCTGCCCCAGGGGCGAGACGGCCAGTGCCGATGGTCTTGGCGCGCCTGCCGGTGCTAGGATACAAGGTCTCCATTCTAGTCATTGCGCCGTCTGGCGCCTAGCTGCCCATGCCCAATACCCAATCGCCCTACATTGCCTTCGCCATGTTGCTCTCGAGCAATGGCCACCCTGTCACTCCCGCCGAGCTGCATGGCCTGCTGATCGGCCGCAGCTGCGCCGGCGCCGGCTTTGACGCCGACGCCTGGCTGGCCGATGCGGCCCAGTTGCTCGAAACCGAGCCCGGCGACACCGTTCGCAACGCCCTGGTCGGCCTGCAAGAGATGGTCAAGGCCGAACTGACCGGCGAGGACGTCGCCATCGTCCTGCTGCTGCCGTCCGACGATGCCGCGCTGGCCGACCGCGCCGCCGCGCTGGGCCAGTGGTGCCAGGGTTTCATTACCGGTTTCGGCTTGAACGCCGGCGGCAAGGACTTGTCCACCGACGCGAAGGAAGTGCTCCAGGACCTGGTGGCCATCTCGCAGGTCCAGGAAGCGCTGGAAGAGTCCGAAGACGGCGAAAACGACTACATGGAAGTCATGGAATACCTGCGTGTAGCGCCGCTGCTGCTCTACACGGAGCTGGCGAAGCCGGAAGCGCCCGCCACCAAGCCATCGCTGCACTGATCTGAACCGGGGTCGTTTGCCCATGAGCCACATACCCAAGGCGGAGTACGCCCGTCGGCGCAAGGCGCTGATGGCGCAGATGGTCCCCAACAGCATCGCCATCCTGCCGGCCGCCGCGGTCGCCATCCGCAACCGCGACGTCGAGCACGTCTATCGCCAGGACAGCGATTTCCAGTACCTCAGCGGCTTCCCCGAGCCCGAGGCGGTGATCGCGCTGATCCCCGGCCGCGAGCACGGTGAATACGTGCTGTTCTGCCGTGAGCGCAACCCTGAGCGCGAGCAATGGGATGGCCTGCGCGCCGGCCAGGAAGGCGCGATGCGCGACTTCGGCGCCGACGACGCCTTCCCCATCACCGATATCGACGAAATCCTGCCCGGCCTGATCGAGGGCCGCGAGCGGGTATACAGCGCCATGGGCAGCAATGCCGAGTTCGACCGGCGGCTGATGGACTGGATCAACGTGATCCGTTCGAAGGCCCGCCTCGGTGCCCAGCCGCCGAACGAGTTCGTTGCCCTGGATCATCTGCTGCACGACATGCGCCTGTATAAATCGGCGGCGGAAGTGAAGGTGATGCGCGAGGCCGCGGCAATCTCCGCCCGCGCCCACGTCCGCGCCATGCAGGCGTGCCGTGCGGGGTTGCACGAGTACAGCCTGGAAGCCGAGCTCGACTACGAATTCCGCAAGGGCGGGGCGAAGATGCCGGCGTACGGCTCGATCGTCGCGGCCGGGCGCAACAGCTGCATCCTGCATTACCAGCAGAACGATGCGCCGCTCAAGGACGGTGACCTGGTACTGATCGACGCCGGTTGCGAGATTGACTGCTACGCCAGCGACATCACCCGCACCTTCCCGGTCAGTGGGCGCTTCTCGCCGGAGCAGAAGGCCATCTACGAGCTGGTGCTCAAGGCCCAGGAAGCCGCGTTCGCGGTGATCGCCCCGGGCAAGCACTGGAACCACGCCCACGAGGCGACCGTGCGGGTGATCACCGAAGGCCTGGTGGAGCTGGGCCTGCTCAAGGGCGAGGTACAGGCGCTGATCGACAGCGAAGCCCATCGCGCCTTCTACATGCACCGCGCCGGGCACTGGCTGGGCATGGACGTGCACGACGTGGGCGAATACAAGGTCGGCGGCCAGTGGCGGGTGCTCGAGCCGGGCATGGCGCTGACCGTCGAACCCGGCATCTACATTGCCGCCGACAACCAGAACGTCGCGAAGAAATGGCGCGGCATCGGCGTAAGGATCGAGGACGACGTGGTAGTCACCAGGCAAGGTTGTGAAATCCTCACTTCAGGCGTCCCCAAGACCGTCGCCGACATCGAGGCATTGATGCTCGGTGCCCGCGAGGATGCCGCATGAACCGGGTCAATCTGGCGATCATCGGTGGCGGGCTGGTTGGCGCCAGCCTGGCGTTGACCCTGCAGGCCGCGGCCAAGGCGCGCGGCTGGAAAATCCTGCTGATCGAACCTTTCGCCCCGGGCGACAGCTTCCAGCCCAGCTACGACGCGCGATCCTCGGCGCTCTCCTATGGCACTCGGCAAATCTACGAGCAGTTGGGGCTGTGGCAGGCCATCAGCCGTCGTGCCGAGCCGATCCTGCAGATTCAGGTTTCCGACCGTGGGCGCTTTGGTGCCACGCGCCTGGACGCCAGCGAGGAGGGCGTCCAGGCGCTCGGCTATGTGGTGGAGAACGCCTGGCTTGGCCAGTGCCTGTGGCAGTCCATCGACCGCGAGGTGATCAGTTGGCGTTGCCCGGCGGAAGTGAAGGCCATGCAGGCCATTGCCGGTGGTTATCGCCTGCAACTGGACGACGACACCTCGCTTGAATGCGACCTGGCCGTACTGGCCGATGGTGGTCGCTCGGGCCTGCGCGAGCAGTTGGGCATCCATGTGCGCCGCACGCCCTATGACCAGAGCGCGCTGATTGCCAACATCACCCCGGGCGAGGCACACGGCGGGCAAGCCTTCGAACGCTTCACCGAGCAGGGCCCGATGGCGTTGCTGCCGCTTTCCGAGAACCGCTGCGCGCTGGTCTGGACCCGCCAGGGGATGGACGCCAGGCGCCTGGCCGAACTCGACGAGCGCAGTTTCCTGCGCGAGCTGCAGGAGGCCTTCGGCTATCGCCTGGGCGCGTTGCGCCAGGTGGGCGCCCGCCATCTGTATCCGCTGGCGCTGGTCGAGGCCGAGGAGCAGGTGCGCCCGCACCTGGTGGTGCTGGGCAACGCCGCCCACAGCCTGCACCCGATTGCCGGCCAGGGATTCAACCTGTCGCTGCGCGATGTGCAGTCGCTGGCCGAGGCGTTGCTGGCCGGCCCGCAGCTACCCGGCGACCTGGCCACGCTGCAGGTCTACCAGAAGCGCCAACGCCTCGACCAGGCGATGACCATCGGCTTCTCCGACCAGGTCACCCGCCTGTTCGGCAGCAACCAGCCCTTGATGGCGGCTGGGCGCAATATCGGCTTGCTCGGCCTTGACCTGCTGCCCCCGGCGAAAAGCTGGTTCGCCCGCCAGGCCATGGGCCTGGGTACGCGCCCCGACCCGCGAGGCCGGGCATGAGCGATTCCCGCAAGCTCGCACGCCGGGCCCGCATGCTGCGTTGGCTGCTGAACCTCTACCCGCCTTACCTCGGTGCTGGTATCCACATCCAGGAAATCAGCCCGGACATGCGCCGCGTCAAGGTGCGCATGAAGCTGACGCGGTGGAATCGCAACTACGTCGGCACCCAGTTCGGCGGCAGCCTGTATTCGATGGTCGACCCGTTCTACATGCTGCTGCTGATCGAGCAGCTGGGGCGCGAGTACATCGTCTGGGACAAGGCCGCCAGCATTGATTTCATCTCGCCGGGCAAGGGCCCGGTGTATGCCGAACTGCACGTCGATGACGCGCTGCTGGACGACATCCGCCAGCAGACCGCCAGCGGCAAGAAATACCTGCCCCGGTTGCAGGTGGAGATCCGCGATGGCGCCGGCGAGCTGGTGGCGCGGGTCGACAAAACCCTATATGTGCGGCTCAAGCCGCAAGCGAGGCAGGCGTAAGGCATGGAAATGCGCGCGGATCTGTTGATTGTCGGTGCCGGTATGGTCGGCAGCGCCCTGGCCCTGGCCTTGCGCCACAGCGGCCTGGAAGTCCTCCTGCTCGACGGCGGCCCGCTGTCGGTCAAACCCTTCGATAGCGACGCGGCGTTCGAGCCGCGGGTCAGTGCTTTGTCGGCGGCCAGCCAGCGCATCCTCGAGCGTGTGGGGGCCTGGGAGGGCATCGCCCGGCGGCGCGTATCGCCGTATTCGCACATGCGTGTCTGGGATGGCAGTGGCACTGGCGAGATTCACTTCTCGGCGGCCAGTGTGCATGCCCAGGTGCTGGGCCATATCGTCGAGAACCGCGTGGTCCAGGACGGCCTGCTGGAGCGCCTGCACGACAGCGATGTCGGCCTGCTGCCCAACGCCCGCCTGGAGCAATTGCGCCGTTCCGGCGACGAATGGCTGCTGACCCTGGCCGATGGCCGCCAGCTGCGTTCGTCGTTGGTGATCGCCGCCGACGGCGCCAACTCGGCGGTGCGGCGCCTGGCGGGGAGCGAGACCCGAGAGTGGGATTACCTGCACCACGCCATCGTCACCAGCGTGCGTTGCAGCGAAGCACACCGGGCCACGGCCTGGCAGCGCTTCACCGACGAGGGGCCGCTGGCCTTCCTGCCGCTTGATCGCGACGGCCGGCAGGACTGGTGCTCGATCGTCTGGTCGACCACGCCGGAGCAGGCCGAGCAGGCCATGGCGATGGATGACGAGGCGTTCTGCAAGGCGCTGGAGCGGGCCTTCGAGGGCCGCCTGGGCGAGGTGCTGCAGGCGGACCCACGGGTCTGCGTGCCACTGCGCCAGCGCCACGCCAAACGTTACGTGGAGGAAGGGCTGGCGCTGATCGGCGATGCGGCCCACACCATTCACCCGCTGGCGGGGCAGGGGGTGAACCTGGGCTTCCTCGATGCCGCGGTGCTGGCCGAAGAGTTGGTGCGGGCCTGCGAACGTGGCGAGCGCTTGGCCGATGTGAAGGTGCTGAGCCGCTTCGAGCGGCGGCGGATGCCGCACAACCTGGCGCTGATGGCGGCGATGGAAGGTTTCGAGCGGTTGTTCCAGGCCAATCCGTTGCCGCTGCGCTGGTTGCGCAACAGCGGGTTGAAGCTGGTGGAGCAGATGCCCGAGGCCAAGGCGTTGTTCGTGCGCCAGGCGTTGGGGTTGTCCGGGGATCTGCCGGAGTTGGCCAAGGCTTGAGATGGCCGGGGCCGCGTTGCGGCCCTTTCGCGGCACAAGGCCGCTCCTACAGGTTCTGCGCAATCTCTGTAGGAGCGGCCTTGTGCCGCGAAAGGACTGCGTAGCAGTCCCCAGCAACATCTGGTAACTGCTCGACAGATGAGCCACAAAATGGGAACCACTACCATTTGCACCTCTCAACTCAGCGAGGAGTGCTCCGAATGTTATCCCGCAAGCCCCTACTGGCCGCCCTGGCCCTCACGTTGTTCGGCGGTACCGCCCAGGCGGCGGATGAAGTGGTGGTGTACTCCTCGCGCATCGACGAACTGATCAAGCCGGTATTCGACGCCTACACCGCCAAGACCGGGGTGAAGATCAAGTTCATCACCGACAAGGAAGCCCCGCTGATGCAGCGCATCAAGGCCGAGGGCGAGAACGGCGTGGCCGACCTGCTGCTCACCGTCGATGCCGGCAACCTCTGGCAGGCCGAGCAGATGGGCATCCTGCAACCGATCAAGTCGGCCATCATCGACCAGAACATTCCTTCGCAGTACCGCGCCTCGTCCCATGACTGGACCGGCCTCAGCCTGCGCGCGCGGACCATCGTCTACTCCACCGAACGGGTCAAGCCGTCCGAGCTGAGCACCTACGAGGCCCTGGCCGACAAGAACTGGGAAGGCCGCCTGTGCCTGCGCACGGCGAAGAAGGTCTACAACCAGTCGCTGACCGCCACCCTGATCGAGAACCACGGCGAGGCCGCGACCGAGAAGCTGGTCAAGGGCTGGGTCAACAACCTCTCCACCGACGTGTTCTCCGACGACACCGCCTTGCTCCAGGCCATCGCCGCCGGCCAGTGCGACGTGGGCATCGTCAATACCTACTACTACGGCCGCCTGCACAAGGAGAAGCCGAACCTGCCGGTGAAGTTGTTCTGGCCGAATCAGGGCGACCGTGGCGTGCATGTCAACCTGTCGGGCATCGGCCTGACCAAGCATGCGCCGCATCCAGAGGCGGCGAAGAAGCTGGTCGAGTGGATGACCGGCGAAGAGGCGCAGAAGCTGTTTGCCGACATCAACCAGGAATTCCCGGCCAACCCGAAGGTCAAGCCTTCCGAGGAAGTGGCGGCGTGGGGTAGCTTCAAGGCCGACAGCATTCCGGTCGAGGTTGCCGGCAAGCGCCAGGCCGAAGCCATTCGCTTGATGGACCGGGCTGGCTGGAACTGAGTTTCACGGCTTATCCTTTCGGGGCCTTCAAGGGCCCCATCGCGGCTGAAGCCGCTCCTACAGGTTGCAGGGATTGCATGGTCCCTTGTAGGAGCGGCTTCAGCCGCGAACGACCGCGCAGCGGTCGCCACCTGCAACCGAGACTCCTGCATTGCTTCATACCCCCCAACGCCGCTGGTACCTCCCGGTCTTCCTCACCGCTGCCCTGGTCCTGCTGCCGCTGAGCGTCCTGCTGATCTCATGGCAGTCGGTCGACACGCAGATCTGGTCGCACCTGCTCGACACCCAGATGGGCCGCCTGCTGGGCAACACCCTCACACTGGTGCTGGGGGTTGGTGTCGGCGTCACGGTGCTGGGGGTGAGCCTGGCCTGGCTCACCAGCCTTTGTGAATTCCCGGGCCGGCGTTGGCTCGACTGGGCGTTGATGCTGCCGTTCGCCATCCCGGCTTACGTACTGGCATTCGTCTTCGTCGGCCTGCTGGATTTCGCCGGCCCCGTGCAGACGGCGTTGCGCGAAGTGTTCGGGCCCATACGCCTGCCACGGGTACGCTCCACCGGCGGGGTGATCACGGTGCTGGTGCTGGTGTTCTACCCCTATGTCTACCTGCTGGCACGCACCGCGTTCCTGGCCCAGGGCAAGGGCCTGATGGAAGCGGCGCGGGTGCTTGGGTTGTCCCCCCTGCAAGCGTTCTGGCGTGTAGCCCTGCCCATGGCGCGCCCGGCCATCGGCGCGGGTATCGCCCTGGCGCTGATGGAAACCCTGGCCGATTTCGGCGCGGTGTCGGTGTTCAACTTCGACACCTTCACCACGGCCATCTACAAGACCTGGTACGGTTTCTTCAGCCTGTCCAGCGCGGCGCAACTGGCCAGCCTGCTGTTGCTGGCGGTCATCCTGGTGTTGTACGGCGAGCGCCGCGCCCGGGGGGCCAGCCGCAGTGGCAATGAACGGCCACGGGGGCAGGCGCTTTACCACCTGCGCGGTATCAAGGCGTTTGCCGCCTGCGCCTGGTGCCTGCTGGTGTTCGCCTGCGCCTTCGTCATCCCGCTGCTGCAACTGCTGGCGTGGTTCTGGCAGCGAGGTCGGCACGACCTGGACGAGCGCTATGTCGGGCTGGTCATGCACACCCTGTATCTGGGTGGCATGGCCGCGTTGATCACGGTCAGCGTGGCCATGCTGCTGGCCTTCGCCCGCCGCCAGGCGCCCACCACGGGGATTCGTGCCGGGGTCGGGCTGGCCAACCTGGGCTACGCGTTGCCCGGCTCGGTGCTGGCCGTGTCGATCATGCTGGCGTTCAGCTACCTGGACAACCAGTTGGTGATACCGCTGTCGCAATGGCTGGGCGGTGCGGGCAAGCCGCTGTTGCTGGGCAGCTTGTCGGCGCTGCTGTTGGCCTATCTGGTGCGCTTCATCGCGGTCGCCTACGGGCCGCTGGAAAGCAGCCTGGAGCGCATCCGGCCCTCCTTGCCGGAGGCTTCGCGCAGCCTCGGCGTTGGCGGGCCAGGATTGTTTTTCAAGGTGTATCTGCCGTTGCTGGTGCCCGGAGCCCTGAGCGCCGCATTGCTGGTGTTCGTCGATGTGCTGAAGGAAATGCCGGCCACCTTGCTGATGCGCCCGTTCGGCTGGGACACCCTGGCCGTGCGCGTGTTCGAGATGACCAGCGAGGGTGAATGGGCGCGGGCTTCGTTGCCGGCGCTGACCCTGGTGCTGGTCGGTTTGCTGCCGGTGATCGGCCTGATCCGTCGCTCGGCCCATCGTCCGGGGCATCGGCGATAAGGGTGCCAGGGCGCTTCCTTGCGGCTACAATGCGCGGCATTCGCAGCGGCGGTTCCTACAAGAACAGGTGATCAATAAACAATTGCCGCCCGCCGCCGCCTCGCCACGCCCGGAAGGAGAAACCCATGGGACAGCGTACGCCTCTGTATGACCTGCACCTGGCGCTTGGCGCCAAGACGGTCGACTTCGGCGGTTGGGACATGCCCCTGCACTACGGCTCGCAGGTCGAGGAGCACCATCAGGTGCGCAGTGACTGCGGGGTCTTCGATGTCTCGCACATGACCGTCATCGATATCGAAGGCTGTGCCGCCACGCCCTGGCTGCAGCACCTGCTCGCCAATGACGTGACGCGCCTGGAAAGCCCTGGCAAGGCGCTATACAGCCCGTTGCTCAATCATGGAGGCGGGGTCATCGACGACCTGATTGCCTACCGCACCGAAGATGGCTACCGCCTGGTGGCCAACGCCGCCACTCGCGACAAGGTGCTGACCTGGCTGCAGGCGCAGAGCGCTGGCTTCAAGGTCAGTTTCACCCCCCGTCCGGAGCTGGCGATCCTCGCGATTCAAGGCCCTCAAGCCCGTGAAAAGGTCGCCGCCCTGGTCAGCGCGCCGCGTGCCGCGCTGATCCGCGCACTACGTCCGTTCGAGGGCTTCGCCGAAGGTGACTGGTTCATCGCCCGCACGGGGTACACCGGTGAGGACGGCCTCGAAATCATCCTCCCCGGCGAACAGGCCCCGGCCTTCTTCAACGACCTGGTCGGCGCGGGCATCGCCCCCAGTGGCCTGGGTGCCCGCGACACGCTGCGCCTGGAAGCCGGCATGAACCTGTACGGCCAGGATATCGACGAAACCCACACCCCCCTTACCTCCAATCTTGGCTGGAGCGTCGCCTGGGAGCCGGCTGGCCGCGAGTTCGTTGGCCGCGGCGGCCTGCTGGCGGAAATCGAGCAGGGCGTGAAGGAAAAACTGGTCGGCCTGGTGCTCGAGGAGCGCGGCGTGTTGCGCGCCCATCAGGTGGTTCGCGTATCCGGTATTGGCGAAGGGGAGATCACCAGTGGTAGTTTCTCGCCTACGCTGAGCAAATCCATTGCCCTGGCGCGCGTGCCCATGGCTACCGGTGATCGTGCCGAGGTGGAAATCCGCGGCAAGTGGTACCCGGTGCGGGTGGTCAAGCCGACCTTCGTGCGCCACGGCAAGATACTGATCTGAACATTTAACGGCGGGCCGTCCGCTGACCCAATCGAGGAAGACAAGACATGAGCAATATCCCCGCCGACCTGCGTTTTGCCGAAAGTCATGAGTGGGCGCGCCTGGAAGCCGATGGCACTGTGACCGTGGGCATCAGCGACCATGCCCAGCAAGCCCTGGGTGACGTGGTGTTCGTCGAGCTGGCCGAAGTCGGCAAGGTGTTCGCGGCTGGCGACGCCGCAGGCGTGGTCGAGTCGGTCAAGGCCGCTTCGGACATCTATGCGCCGGTGGGTGGTGAAGTGATCGCGGTCAACGAAGAGCTGGCCGATAGCCCGGAGCTGCTGAACGAAGAACCCTACGATGCGTGGATCTTCAAGCTGAAGCCGAGCGACAAGGCCGAGTTGGACAAGCTGCTGGATGCGGCTGGGTACAAGGCGGCGATCGGCGAGTGATCGTGGTTCGCCAGCAAGGCTGGCTCCTACAGAGGATGCACGCGTTCATGTAGGAGCCAGCCTTGCTGGCGAACAGGCTTCACAAGTTTTCCCGCAACATCCCCGATCCCTTCCTAGACTTGTAAGTCTCCAAGAGAACTGGTCCAGGAAGAGATCGTCGCCATGTCCCAGTCGCCATCCCTGAGTCAACTGCAAGAGCCCAACCCTTTCCTGCGTCGCCACCTGGGCCCCGACGGCCCGGAGCAGCAGGCCATGCTCGAGGCACTGGGTGTGGCCAGCCGCGATGAGCTGATCGAACAGACGGTGCCGCCCGGCATTCGCCTCAACCGTCCTCTCGACCTGCCGCCAGCCCTCGACGAACAGGCCGCACTCGACAAGCTCGCCAGCTACGCCGCGCAGAACCAGCTGTGGACCAGCCTGATCGGCATGGGCTACCACGCCACCGTCACCCCCACGGTCATCCTGCGCAATGTGCTGGAGAACCCGGGCTGGTACACCGCCTACACGCCGTATCAACCGGAGATCGCCCAAGGGCGCCTGGAGGCGTTGCTGAATTTCCAGCAAATGGTCATCGACTTGACCGGCCTGGCCCTGGCCAATGCCTCGTTGCTCGACGAGGCCACCGCCGCCGCCGAAGCCATGGCCCTGGCCAAGCGTGTGGCGCGCAGCAAGAGCAACGCCTTCTTCGCCGACGAGCATTGCCATCCACAGACGCTGTCGGTACTCAAGACCCGCGCCGAGGGCTTCGGCTTCGAACTGATCATCGATTCTGTGGATAACCTGGCCAAGCACAAGGTATTCGGGGCCTTGCTGCAGTACCCGGACAGCCATGGCGAAGTGCGTGACCTGCGCCCCCTCATCGACCAGTTGCACGGCCAGCAGGCGTTGGCTTGCGTGGCCGCGGACATCCTCAGCCTGGTGGTGCTCACGCCACCGGGCGAGCTGGGGGCGGACGTGGTGCTCGGTTCGACCCAGCGCTTCGGCGTGCCCATGGGCTACGGCGGGCCCCATGCGGCCTATTTCGCCTGCCGCGACGACTTCAAGCGGGCCATGCCCGGGCGCATCATCGGTGTGTCCCGCGATGCCCGTGGCAACACCGCGCTGCGCATGGCCCTGCAGACCCGCGAGCAACATATCCGCCGCGAGAAGGCCAACTCCAACATCTGCACGGCGCAGGTGCTATTGGCCAACATTGCCGGCTTCTACGCCGTCTACCACGGCCCCGAAGGCCTGCAGCGCATCGCCCAGCGCGTGCACCGGCTGACCTTCATCCTCGCCGCCGGGCTCGAGGCCAAGGGCATCAAACGCCTCAACCAGCACTTCTTCGACACCCTCACGCTGGACGTCGGTGGCACCCAGGCAGCGATCATCAGCAGCGCCGAGGATGCGCGCATCAACCTGCGCATCCTCGGGCGCGGGCACCTGGGGGTCAGCCTGGACGAAACCTGTGACGAAGCGACGGTGTACAAGCTGTTCGACATTTTCCTGGGGGTCGACCACGGGCTGGATATCGCCGAGCTGGACCAGAAGGCGCTGCCCGAAGGCATCCCCGGGGCGCTGGTACGGCGCACGCCTATCCTGCAGCACCCGGTATTCAACCTGCACCACAGCGAAACCGAGATGCTGCGTTATCTCAAGCAACTGGAGAACAAGGACCTGGCGCTGAACCAGTCGATGATCCCTCTGGGCTCCTGCACCATGAAGCTCAATGCCACCAGCGAGATGATCCCCATCACCTGGCCGGCATTCTCCCAACCACACCCGTTCGCCCCGCTCACCCAGATGCAGGGCTACAAGGCGATGATCGACGAGCTGGAAAGCTGGCTGTGCGCGATCACCGGGTTCGACGCCATCTGCATGCAGCCCAACTCCGGCGCCCAGGGCGAGTATGCCGGGCTGATGGCCATTACCCGTTATCACCGCAGCCGCCATCAGCCCAGGCGCACCCTGTGCCTGATCCCGTCGTCGGCCCATGGCACCAACCCGGCATCGGCGCAGATGGCGGGGATGGACGTGGTGATCGTCGAGTGCGACGAGCAGGGCAACATCGATTTCGAAGACCTCAAGGCCAAGGCGCACGCGGCCGGTGATCGGCTGTCCTGCCTGATGGTCACCTATCCGTCGACCCACGGCGTCTACGAAGAGGGCATCCGCGAGATCTGCGAGGTGGTGCATCAGCACGGCGGCCAGGTGTACATGGATGGCGCCAACCTCAACGCCCAGGTTGGCCTGACGCGGCCTGCCGACATCGGTGCCGACGTGTCGCACATGAACCTGCACAAGACCTTCTGCATCCCCCACGGCGGTGGTGGCCCGGGCATGGGGCCGATCGGCATCCGTGCCCACCTCAAGCCGTTCGTCGCCAGCCACCCGGTGGTGCCGGTGCCTGGCCTTGACCCGAACATGACGGCGGTCAGCGCCGCGCCCTGGGGCAGTGCCAGTATCCTGCCGATCAGCTGGATGTACATCGCCATGATGGGGCCGCAACTGGCCGACGCCAGCGAAGTGGCGATCCTCTCGGCCAACTACCTGGCCAGCCAGCTGCGCGATGCCTTCCCGGTGCTCTACCGTGGGCGCAACGAGCGTGTGGCCCACGAGTGCATCCTTGACCTGCGCCCGCTCAAGGCGCTGACCGGCATCAGCGAGGAGGATGTGGCCAAGCGCCTGATGGACTATGGCTTCCATGCGCCGACCATGTCGTTCCCGGTGCCGGGCACGCTGATGGTCGAGCCCACCGAGAGCGAGTCGAAGGCGGAGCTGGATCGGTTCGTCGAGGCGATGCTGGCGATTCGCGCGGAAATCGGTCAAGTACAGGAAGGCAGCTGGCCGGCCGAGGACAACCCGCTCAAGCATGCCCCGCACACCCTGGCCGATGTGCTGGCGCCGTGGGACCGGCCCTACAGCATTGAGCAAGGCGTCGCCCCAAGCGCTCACGCGCGCCAGCACAAGTACTGGCCGGCGGTGAACCGGGTCGACAACGTGTATGGGGACAGGAATCTGTTCTGTGCGTGTGTGCCGGTGGAGGCGTATCGCTAATCAGGTGGGCTGTTCGTTGTAGGAGCGGCTTCAGCCGCGATGCGGATATCGCGGTGCATGGCACCCGCTTTGCGGGTGGTCGCGGCTGAAGCCGCTCCTACAGGGCGAAGGGGTTACTCGGCGACGGCGTTCTTGGCCAGGATCGCGTTGGCCAGTTCCATGTCGCTGGCCTGGACGCCCGGGTTGTCCGCGCGCACCTGGCGCATCGCGGCTTCCAGGTATGGCCCACGGATCGCGCCCTCGCTGGCGACGAAGCTGCCGGCGTCGTCCTGGGCGGCGACGATCAGCTTGTGATCCTTGAAGGTCAGGTAGGTCGAGGCGGTGGTGGCGCCGGAGGAAATGACGTTACGCCAGAACGTATCGGCCATGGCGGAGCCAATGGGCAGCGAGAACAGGACGGTGGCTGCGATGGCTGTTTTGAAACGCATGTTGAATCACCTCGGGGGATGAGGGCGGTTGAGATGCCGGTTTGATCCACTGACCCTGCGCCAAGTTCCCGGCTACACAGGAGATTTCTTGGTTATCCACAGACGCGCAGTACCTCTTCCTGGCTGGTCAGGCCGCGCTCGATCTTGTCCTGTGCACAGCGCCGCAGGTCGCGCATGCCGTCGGCAACGGCTTGCTGGTGCAGCGCGGCAATGTCGGTGGACGGGGTGATCCATTCGCGCAGGCGCGGGCTGACAGACAGCAACTCGAACAGCCCGGTGCGCCCGTGGTAACCCGTGCCACGGCATTGCTGGCAGGCCTTTGCGTCGTGGTTGCCGTGGCAGGCGGGGCACAGGGTGCGCACCAGGCGCTGGGCCAGGACGCCGCTCAAGGTGGCCTTGATCAGGTAGTCGGCGACCCCTAGTTCCTGCAGGCGGGTGATCGCCCCGCAGGCATCGTTGGTGTGCAGGGTCGAGAGCACCAGGTGGCCGGTCAGCGCCGCCTGCACGGCTACCTGGGCGGTCTCCGTATCGCGGATCTCGCCGATCATGATGATGTCCGGGTCCTGGCGCAGCAGGGCGCGCACGCCATTGGCGAAACCCAGGTCGAGCGCGGGCTGGACTTGAAGCTGGTTGATCGTCGGCTCCAGGCGCTCGATGGGGTCTTCGATGCTGCACAGGTTCACTTGCGGGGTGGCCAGGCGCCTGAGGCTGGCGTAGAGGGTGCTGGTCTTACCCGAACCGGTGGGGCCGGTTACCAGGAGGATGCCCCGGCGTTGGCGCAGCAGCGCTTGCCATTGCTCCAGCATCGGGCCGTCGAGGCCCAGGCTTTCGAGGTTTTCGTGCAACTGTTGTGGATCGAACAGGCGCAGCACCAGCTTTTCGCCGAACGGCGTCGGTAGGGTCGAAAGGCGCAGCTCGGCCTCGGCGCCGCCTGGCAAGCGGCTCTTCAGGCGGCCATCCTGCGGGCGGCGCTTTTCCGCGACGTTCATCCGCCCCAAATGCTTGAGACGGCTGACCATGGCCAAGGTGACGCTGGCCGGGAAGCTGCAGACCTGATGCAGCAGGCCGTCGATGCGCAGACGCAGGTGGCCCTGCTCGCGGCGGGGCTCCAGGTGGATATCGCTGGCCCGTTGCTCGATGGCGTACTGCAGCATCCAGTCGACGATATGCACGATGTGGGCATCATCGGCACTGGCCTGGGGCTGGTTGGCGCCCACTTCGAGCAGTTGCTCCAGCTCACCCAGGCCCGGCGAGGGCTGGTCGCCGGCACCGCGCACGGAGTGGGCCAGGCCAAAGAACGTCGGGCTCAGTTGGCGGATCTGCCTGGGGCTGGCCAGCACGCGGCACACCGTCTTGCCCAAGCTGAGCGCCAGCTCGGCCTCCCATTCACGCAGGTAGGGCTGGGCGGTGGCCACCGTGATGGTGCCAGCGTCCACCGCGATGGGCAGTATGCCGTGGCGCTGGGCGAACCCGGCGGACATCAGGCCGGCCACCCGGGCCAGGTCGACCTGCAGGGGGTCGATGTGCAGGAACGGCAGGCCAACCTGGTCCGCCAGCCAGTGGCACAGCATGTTCAGGTCAAGCGGCTGGCCGGGGTGCAGCGGATCGGCCAGGCCGAGCGCGGCGATCCGCTCCAGAGGATGGTCGGTGGGGTTTGCCTTGGCCCGTTCGAGCACCTCCAGCGCGTCGCCGGCAGTGAGCCGGTGTTCGGCCAGCAGGGCGTCGAGCAGGCGGTTGAGGTCGAGGTCTTGGGTAGCGTGGGTGAGCATGGTGGCGTCCCTGCCGGGCGAACGGTGGCCTGGGCAAGGCTAGCCGGGGGCGATCACGGCTGCGCCGGCAAAGGGTTTCGGGATCTTGCGCACGTCACTCAGCGCGTGACGACTTCGGCCAGTGGAGGTTGGTTTTCCAGGCTGACATCACTGACGCAAACCAGGTTGCGCAACTTTTGCGCGATCACTTCGGCACGGTGCCAGCTCAGGCCACCGATGCCAATCTGCATGTCCAGCAGGTCGTCGCGCTGGCTGACCTGCACGCTGTGCGGGGTGAGGAACTGCAGGGCGAACAGGTTGAGCACGCGGCACAGGCTGTCCGGCTCGGCTTCAGCCTGCAGGCGATAGCGCACGGTGCTGTGGGCGGCGTTGGCGGCCCAGGCGTCGGCGCGAGGGGAGGTCAGGGGGCGTTCGAGTGCGTTCATGCCGGGTCTCCGCGAAAGTGGGGAAATTCTTGCACGGGGGGCGGGGCATTTTTTCGCTATGATTTATTCAATTTGCCGCTTGGTCGAATAGTTCAATTTCATATTTAGCTGAATAAGGAATCAATTATGCAAAGCGAACTGGACGCCTATGATCGGCGCATTCTCGAATTGCTGCAGGAGGATGCTTCGCTATCCAGCGCGCAGATCGCCGAGCGCGTCGGGTTGTCGCAATCGCCTTGCTGGCGGCGTATCCAGCGCTTGAAGGAAGAGGGTGTGATCCGTGGCCAGGTGACCTTGCTGGATCGCAAGAAGGTGGGCTTGAACACGCAGATCTTCGCCGAGGTGAAGCTCAATGCCCATGGGCGCTCGAATTTCGCCGAGTTCACCGAAGCGATCCGTGGGTTTCCCGAGGTGCTGGAGTGCTACGTGCTGATGGGGGCGGTGGACTTTCTGTTGCGGATCGTCACGTCGGACATCGAGGCGTACGAACGCTTCTTCTTCGAGAAACTGTCGAACGTGCCCGGGATCCAGGAAGTGAACTCGATCGTGGCACTGTCGGAGATCAAGAGCACCACCAGCTTGCCGCTGGGGCGCTGAGCAGCGGTTCGCCGGCAAGCCGGCTCCTACACCGTCTGGATTGTCCCCACGAATCCATGGGGGCAATCCACCGTCTGTAGGAGCCGGCTTGCCGGCGAAGGTGCCTCAAGCCTTGAGCAAGTATTTCCAGGCGCGGTTCTGCTCGATGGCGCGGGCCTGCTCGATGCGGGCCTCCAGCAGTTCGTCCTTGTGCTCGTCCAGCAACGGCTGTTCGGCCAGTTCGTGCAGCTTGTTCAGCTCACCGTAGAGGCGGTCCAGCTGCGGCAGGTCCAGCACCTGGCGCGCATGGTGCAGCCAGGCCTGCACGCACTCGATGCGCGGCAGCTGTTCGGCCAGGTCTTCCGGGCGCTGCACGTACAGCGGCAGCTTCAGCGCCCGGGCTTCCTCGCCCAGTTGGTGTTGCAGCCAGCTGGCCAGTTGGGCCTTGCCCTGGCGTTCGCCACGGCCCTTGCGCTCGGCGGTCCAGGCGCGGGTGTTCAGCCAGTTGGCAGTCTCCAGGGAGAACTGGCCCCAGCGCACATCTTCAAGCTCTTCGGCGAATTGCTCGGGCGCGGCGCGGCGAATGTCTTCGTCGTCGTTGCCGGCCTGAACCAGCGGGCGCCAGTCTTCCAGCAGCGCGTCGAGGCTACTGCGCAGGGCGCGGGTGGTCGGGCGTGGCGCGGCTTGGCCGAGGCTGCCGGCGAGCGCGCGCAGTTCGGCCAGGCAGCGCACCCAGTCCTGCAGCAGGCGCCAGTGGCCGTTGTGGCGGAACTGCTCGGCCAGGCGCTGGCTGCTGCCCAGCAGTTGCCAGGCCAGGGCGGTGAAGGCGTCATCCAGTGGCGTTTCGGCGTCCAGTTCGGTGTGCGGCAGATCCAGCTCGTAGCTGTCCGGGTCGAGCAGGCGATAGCCGCGCTCGGCCTTGCTGATGTCGCAGGGCATCAGCGGCAGCGCGGCGGCCAGCTCGGCGGCCAGTTCCAGCAGCACTTCCGGCGCGCCTTCGCGCAGCTCCAGCTCCAGCTCGCAGATTTCTTCCTTGCGCTTGCCGGCGATCACGAAGCCTCGGTCCAGCGCGGCTTCGATCACCACCTTGGCCTTGCCACGGCCCCAGGCGATTTCAGCGTACTCGCGGGTGAAGTCGGTGGTGAACAGCGGCTTGATGGTCTTCTTGTCGAGATCGGCCAGTTGCTCGGGCCAGCAGGTGGCGTCGAGCTTCTTCAGGTCGAGCTTGACCTTGTCCAGGTGCCATTCGTACTCGTTGCGCTCGGACAGGCCGGCCACGCTCTGGCCCCGGCACTTGAGGGTCTGGATGATGACCTCGCCGTCGCGGCGCAGGCGCAGGGCGACGCGGGCGGCGGAGAGCTCGCGCTCCGGAGTGTCGAAGTACTGGTTGAGCAGCTCGCGGGTCTGCCAGCCGGACTTGTTGCGCTTCTTCAGCAGCGGGTGCTCGCGCAAGGCGTCAAGGGTCTCGCGGCTGGCGCGGAGTTTGAGTTCGGTTTCTTTGTGCATCGCGGGCTCGGGAAGGAGGGGCGTCGTTGGCGAGCAGTCTACAGGAGTCGGCTGTGCCCTGCCGGATTTGGGGCCGCTTTGCGGCCCATCGCGGGTAAACCCGCTCTTGCAGGGATTGCATGGCCCCCGGCAATCGCTTGCTCTGCGCGGGGATGGCGTTGTTATGATGAGCGTCGATGCCGTCGAGGAGTCCGCGCATGCCGTTGCCGTCGCTGAAAGACCAGTTCGCCGCCCTGATCGCCGCCCCTTCGGTCAGTTGCACCCAGCCCGCGCTGGACCAGACCAACCGCCCGGTCATCGACCTGCTGGCCGGTTGGCTGGGCGACCTTGGCTTCACCTGCGAGATCCAGCAGGTCAGCCCCGGCAAGTTCAACCTGCTGGCCAGCCGCGGCACCGGCCCGGGCGGCCTGGTGCTGGCCGGGCACAGCGACACCGTGCCCTACGACCCTCAGCTGTGGAGCAGCGACCCGCTCAAGCTGACCGAGGTCGATGGCCGCTGGGTCGGGCTGGGCAGTTGCGACATGAAAGGCTTCTTCGCCCTGGTCATCGACGCCGTGATCCCGCTGCTCGAACACGACTTCAAGCAACCGCTGCTGATCCTCGCCACCTGTGACGAGGAAAGCTCCATGTCCGGCGCGCGGGCCCTGGCCGAAGCCGGTCAGCCGCTCGGGCGGGCGGCGGTGATCGGCGAGCCGACTGGGCTCAAGCCGATCCGCATGCACAAGGGCATCCTCATGGACCGCATCGATATCCTCGGGCGCAGTGGCCATTCGTCGGATCCGAGCCTGGGTCGCAGCGCCATGGAAGCGATGCATGCGGTGATGGGCGAGTTGATGGAGCTGCGTCGCGGCTGGCAGGAGAAATACCGCAACCCGCAGTTCAGCGTGCCTACCCCCACCCTGAATTTCGGTTGCATCCACGGTGGCGACAACCCCAATCGCATCTGCGGCCAGTGCGCCCTGGAGTTCGACCTGCGCCCGCTGCCGGGCATGGATGTCGAGCCGCTGCGCGCCGCCATTCGCGCCAAGTTGGAACCGCTGGCGGAGCGTCACGAGGTGCGTATCGACTACGCGCCGCTGTTCCCTGAAGTGCCGCCGTTCGAGCAGGACGCCGACAGCGAACTGGTGCGGCTGGCCGAGCGCCTGACCGGCCATCGCGCCGAAGCAGTGGCCTTTGGCACCGAAGCGCCTTATCTTCAGCAGCTTGGCTGCCAGACTATCGTGCTCGGCCCAGGCGACATCGCCTGCGCCCACCAGCCTGGCGAGTACCTTGAAATGTCACGCATCGAGCCTACCGTGCGTCTATTGCGTGACCTGATCCGGCACTATTGCCTGAGCTAAACGTCCATTGAGCTGATTCGTTCCTGCCTAGAGGAGACCGCGCGTGACCGCAAGCCTGTTCCGACGATGACTTTCGAACGTTGTGCGCCTTTTCGTTCTCCGTTCACTTATCCACAGGCCTTGTCATGCCCGACTACGTCAACTGGCTGCGCCATGCTTCTCCCTACATCAACGCCCACCGCGACTGCACCTTTGTGGTCATGCTCCCGGGTGATGGTGTCGAACATCCAAACTTCGGCAATATCGTCCACGACCTGGTGCTGCTGCACAGCCTTGGCGTGCGCCTGGTGCTGGTGCACGGCTCGCGCCCGCAGATCGAAAGCCGCCTGGCGGCTCGCGGCCTGACCCCGCATTACCACCGCGGCATGCGCATCACCGATGCGGCAACCCTGGACTGCGTGATCGATGCGGTCGGCGCCCTGCGCCTGGCCATCGAGGCACGCCTGTCGATGGACATGGCGGCCTCGCCGATGCAGGGCTCGCGCTTGCGCGTGGCCTCCGGCAACCTGGTTACCGCGCGGCCGATCGGCGTGCTGGAAGGGGTCGATTACCACCACACCGGCGAAGTGCGCCGGGTCGACCGCAAAGGTATCAACCGCCTGCTCGACGAGCGTTCCATCGTACTGCTGTCGCCGTTGGGCTACTCGCCCACCGGTGAGATCTTCAATCTCGCCTGCGAGGACGTTGCCACCCGCGCCGCCATCGAGCTGGGTGCCGACAAGCTGCTGCTGTTCGGTGCCGAGCGCGGGCTGCTGGACGAACAGGGCCAACTGGTGCGCGAACTGCGTCCGCAGCAGGTGGCGCCGCATTTGCTGCGCCTGGGCAGCGATTACCAGGGCGAGTTGCTCGATGCCGCCGCCGAGGCCTGCAAGGGCGGCGTGGCGCGCAGCCATATCGTCAGCTATGCCGAGGATGGCGCGTTGCTGACCGAGCTGTTCACCCGTGGCGGTGGCGGCACGCTGGTGTCCCAGGAACAGTTCGAAGTGGTGCGCGAGGCAACCATCGACGACGTCGGTGGCTTGCTGGACCTGATCAGCCCGTTGGAAGAGCAGGGCATCCTGGTGCGCCGTTCGCGCGAGGTGCTGGAGCGGGAAATCGAGCAGTTCAGCGTGGTCGAGCGCGAAGGCATGATCATCGCCTGTGCGGCGTTGTATCCGATTGCCGATTCAGAGACGGGGGAGCTGGCGTGCCTGGCGGTGAACCCGGAGTACCGGCATGGCGGGCGTGGCGACGAGCTGCTCGAGCGCATCGAGACGCGGGCGCGGGCGTTGGGGCTGAACACCTTGTTCGTGCTGACGACCCGTACCGCGCACTGGTTCCGTGAGCGTGGCTTCTCGCCAAGCGAGGTGGAGCGACTGCCGGCAGCGCGAGCGTCGCTGTACAACTACCAGCGCAATTCGAAAATCTTCGAGAAGCCTCTGTAAACACGCTCGCAGGTTTGCGCCGTCCCTGTAGGAGCGGCCTTGTGCCGCGAAAGGGCCGCGCAGCGGCCCCGGCAATTTCTGGTTGACGCACAAATCCTGGGAGCGCTTCGCACCCCTTTCGCGGCACAAGGCCGCTCCTACACCGGAATTGAGTGTGTCTGGAGGCTAAAGAAAAACGCCGCCCCTGGGGGCGGCGTTTTCGTTCACACGGTATGCAGGTACCAGTTGTACTCGAGGTCGGAGATCGAGTGCTCGAACTCCTCCAGCTCGCTTTCCTTGCACGCGACGAAGATGTCGATGTACTTCGGATCGATGTACTTGTTGAGGATCTCGCTGTCGTCCAGCTCGCGCAGGGCATCGCGCAAGTTGTTCGGCAGGCTCTGCTCCAACTGCTCGTACGAGTTGCCTTCGATGGGTTCACCTGGCTCGACCTTGTTGGTCAGGCCATGGTGCACACCGGCCAGCACGGCCGCCATCATCAGGTACGGGTTGGCGTCGGCGCCGGCCACGCGGTGCTCGATGCGCACGGCGTCCGGCGAACCGGTCGGGACGCGCAGGGCGACGGTGCGGTTGTCCAGGCCCCAGCTCGGTGCGTTTGGTACATAGAACTGCGCGCCGAAACGGCGGTACGAGTTGACGTTCGGGCAGAGGAACGCCATCGAAGCGGGCAGGGTCTCGAGCACACCGCCGACAGCGTGACGTAGCGCGGCGTTCTGCTCGGGATCCTCGCTGGTGAAGATGTTGTTGCCATCTTTGTCCAGCACGGAGATGTGTACATGCAGGCCGTTGCCTGCCTGGCCCGGGTAGGGCTTGGCCATGAAGGTGGTGTCCATTTCATGGTCGTAGGCGATGTTCTTGATCAGGCGCTTGAGCAGTACCGCGTAGTCACAGGCCTTGAGCGGGTCGGCGACGTGGTGCAGGTTGACTTCGAACTGCGCCGGGGCGCTTTCCTTGACGATGGCGTCGGCGGGGATGCCTTGCTCCTTCGCACCTTCGAGGATGTCCTGCAGGCAGTCGGCGTATTCGTCGAGGTCGTCGATCAGGTAGACCTGGGTCGACTGTGGGCGCTTGCCCGAAATCGGCGAGCGCGGCGGCTGCGGACGGCCGTTCACGTTTTCCTGGTCGATCAGGTAGAACTCCAGCTCGAACGCGGCGCAGATGGTCAGGCCCATCTCGGTGAACTTGCTCACCACCTGGCGCAGTACTTCGCGCGGGTCGGCGAAGAACGGCTCGCCTTCGATTTCGTGCATGGTCATCAGCAGCTGCGCGGTCGGGCGCTTCTGCCAGGGTTCATTGGAGAGGGTGCCGGGGATGGGGTAGCAGATGCGGTCGGCATCGCCGATGTCCAGGCCAAGGCCAGTGCTTTCGACGGTCGAACCGTTGATATCCAGGGCGAAGAGGGAGGCGGGCAGGTTGATGCCTTTCTCGTAAACCTTGTGGAGGCTGGTGCGCTCGATGCGCTTGCCACGCACCACACCATTCATATCTGCAATCAGAAGGTCAACGTAGAGAACCTCAGGATGTTCCTTAAGGAACGCGTTCGCTTCGTTAAGCTGAACGGCACGCGGGGGTACCGACATGATGCAACACCTTTTTTGTTAAAAATATCAATCAAGGGGGGCTTGCAACCCCAGTCAATCGGAAAGACCAGGTTAAGTCAAGCCAACCCCATGATGCCCTTAAATGGCACATCTACGGCAGATTTGCTGCATGTCAGGGCGTGCCATTATCCGCTATTTTCGTCCTGAAGGGTTATCCCGAGCGGGGCGTGTTTTATTTTTTACGGAGAGGTTGTGAAAAAAAATGAACGAGGATAAGCTCGGTCACAACCCAGAACACAATAATACGAGGGTCACATGGTCCGCCTGTCGAGACCTGTCAGCGCCGCATGCACGGTGCGTTCAGGCACATCTCCCGGTTACCGTCCGATCATTGCGCGGCTGCATCAATGGGCTGTCGCACTGGCCGCAATAATTGACGGTTCGCACAAAAAAACCATACCTCGTAACGTTTTACCGCACGTCTTCCTTTCTATCTGCCCTTCGCTTCCATCGCGGACACGCTCTTATGCAGTGTATCCACTGCTGCCCTGCGCGGGGGGTTTTGCTTTAGCCATGCACAGCATCCAGAATCAAGGCGCGGGCCTGTCCAGGCCCCTCGGCGCCGTGCGCGCCGACTTTGACCGACGCCAGGCGTCAGTGGCGGCCGGCATCCATCGTCCGGGCCACATTACCTCCTGAGGTATTTATGAGTAACAACCTCGACCAGCTCACCGATTGGTTGAAAGAGCACAAGATCACCGAAGTGGAATGCCTGATCAGTGACCTGACCGGCATCACCCGCGGCAAGATCTCGCCAACCAACAAGTTCATCGCCGAGAAGGGCATGCGCCTGCCCGAAAGCGTGCTGCTGCAGACCGTGACCGGCGACTACGTCGACGACGACATCTATTACGACCTGCTCGACCCGGCCGACATCGACATGATCTGCCGCCCCGACGAGAAGGCAGTGTTCCTGGTGCCATGGGCCATCGAACCGACCGCCCAGGTGATCCACGACACCTACGACAAGAAGGGCAATCCGGTCGAGCTGTCGCCGCGCAATGTGCTCAAGCGCGTCCTCAAGCTTTACTCCGACAAGGGCTGGCAGCCGATCGTCGCGCCGGAGATGGAGTTCTACCTGACCAAGCGCAGCGAAGACCCGGACTTCCCGTTGCAGCCGCCCGTGGGCCGCTCCGGCCGCCCGGAAACCGGCCGCCAGTCGTTCTCCATCGAAGCCGCCAACGAATTCGACCCGCTGTTCGAGGACGTCTACGACTGGTGCGAACTGCAGCAACTGGACCTCGACACGCTGATCCACGAAGACGGCACGGCGCAGATGGAGATCAACTTCCGTCACGGCGACGCGCTGCACCTGGCCGACCAGATCCTGGTGTTCAAGCGCACCATGCGCGAGGCGGCGCTCAAGCACAACGTGGCCGCCACCTTCATGGCCAAGCCCATGACCGGCGAGCCGGGCAGCGCCATGCACCTGCACCAGAGCGTGGTCGACATGGCCACCGGCAAGAACATCTTCTCCAACGCCGACGGCAGCATGAGCGAGCTGTTCCTGAATCACATCGGCGGCTTGCAGAAATTCATTCCCGAGGCGTTGCCGCTGTTCGCGCCCAACGTCAATTCGTTCCGCCGCTTCCTGCCCGACACCTCGGCGCCGGTGAACGTCGAGTGGGGCGAGGAGAACCGCACCGTCGGCCTGCGCGTGCCGGATGCCGGCCCGCAAAACCGCCGGGTCGAGAACCGCCTGCCGGGCGCCGACGCCAACCCCTACCTGGCCATCGCCGCCAGCCTGCTGTGCGGCTACATCGGCATGGTCGAAGGCATCGAGGCCAGCGCGCCAGTGCAGGGCCGAGGCTACGAACGCCGCAACCTGCGCCTGCCGCTGACCATCGAGGATGCCCTCGAGCGCATGGAGAACAGCCAGGCGCTGGTGCAGTACCTGGGCAAGAAATTCATCACTGGCTACGTCGCCACCAAGCGCGCCGAGCATGAGAACTTCAAGCGTGTCATCAGCTCCTGGGAGCGTGAGTTCCTGCTGTTTGCTGTGTGATCAACCCTGAGGCCGCCTGGGGGCGGCCACCGGACCATGGAGAAGCACATGAGCGTCAACAACCCGCAAACCCGTGAATGGCAGGCCCTGAGCGGCGAGCACCACCTTGCACCCTTCAGCGACTACAAGCAGCTGAAGGAGAAGGGGCCGCGCATCATCACCAAGGCGCAGGGTGTGCATTTGTGGGACAGCGAGGGGCACAAGATCCTCGACGGCATGGCCGGCCTGTGGTGCGTGGCGGTGGGCTACGGCCGTGAAGAGCTGGTGCAGGCGGCAGAAAAGCAGATGCGCGAACTGCCGTACTACAACCTGTTCTTCCAGACCGCCCACCCGCCGGCGCTGGAGCTGGCCAAGGCGATCACCGACGTGGCGCCCGCGGGCATGACCCATGTGTTCTTCACCGGCTCCGGCTCCGAAGGCAACGACACCGTGCTGCGCATGGTCCGCCACTACTGGGCGCTCAAGGGCAAGCCGCACAAGCAGACCATCATCGGCCGCATCAACGGTTACCACGGCTCCACCGTGGCCGGTGCCAGCCTCGGCGGCATGAGCGGCATGCACGAGCAGGGCGGCCTGCCGATCCCGGGCATCGTGCATATCCCGCAGCCGTACTGGTTCGGTGAAGGTGGCGACATGACCCCGGACGCATTCGGCGTGTGGGCCGCCGAACAACTGGAGAAGAAGATTCTCGAAGTCGGCGAGGACAACGTCGCCGCCTTCATCGCCGAGCCGATCCAGGGCGCGGGCGGGGTGATCATCCCGCCGGACACCTACTGGCCGAAGGTCAAGGAGATCCTCGCCAAGTACGACATCCTGTTCGTCGCCGACGAAGTGATCTGCGGCTTCGGCCGCACCGGCGAGTGGTTCGGCTCCGACTACTACGACCTTGCGCCCGACCTGATGACCATCGCCAAGGGCCTGACCTCCGGTTACATCCCCATGGGCGGTGTGATCGTGCGTGACAGCGTGGCCCAGGTACTCAGCGAAGGCGGCGATTTCAACCACGGCTTCACCTACTCCGGGCACCCGGTGGCGGCGGCGGTGGGCCTGGAAAACCTGCGCATCCTGCGTGACGAGAAGATCGTCGAGCGCGCCCGCACGGAAACGGCACCGTATTTGCAGAAACGTCTGCGTGAGCTGCAGGACCACCCGCTGGTGGGCGAGGTGCGCGGCCTGGGCCTGCTGGGGGCGATCGAGCTGGTCAAGGACAAGGCGACCCGCAGCCGTTACGAAGGCAAGGGCGTGGGCATGATCTGCCGCACCCACTGCTTCGAGAACGGCCTGGTGATGCGCGCGGTGGGCGACACCATGATCATCGCGCCGCCGTTGGTGATCAGCCGCGACGAGATCGACGAACTGGTGGAAAAGGCGCGCAAGTGCCTGGATTTGACGTACGAAGCGATCAAGTGACGGTCTGCTAGGCTGGCGAGGTGACATTAAGTCGTTACAGGGCCCTGCTTCGGTTGAAACGGCGCCTTGTAACTTGCCAGACTAACGGCTGTTTCAGTCGCCCAGCGCGCGTCCCGTGGTACCTGGCTGCTGAACAGATGGCTTGATAATAAATTCTGGAGCATTACGCATGAAGAAATTGGGCAAGACGCTGCTGGCCGCCGCCCTGATGGGTGCCATGGCGACCGCTGTTCAGGCTGATGACAAGGTGCTGCACGTCTACAACTGGTCGGACTACATCGCCCCGGACACCGTGGCCAACTTCGAGAAGCAGACCGGCATCAAGGTGGTCTACGACGTCTTCGACAGCAACGAGACCCTCGAAGCCAAGCTGCTGGCGGGCAAGTCGGGCTACGACATCGTCGTGCCGTCCAACAACTTCCTGGCCAAGCAGATCAAGGCCGGCGTCTATCAGGAGCTGGACCGCTCCAAGCTGCCCAACTGGAAGAACCTCGACCCGGCGCTGCTCAAGGCCGTCGGTGATGCCAGCGACCCGGGCAACAAGTTCGCCTTCCCGTACATGTGGGGCTCGATCGGCATCGGCTACAACCCGGAGAAGGTCAAGGCCGCGCTGGGCGTGGACAAGATCGATTCGTGGGACGCCGTGTTCAAGCCTGAGAACATCGCCAAGCTCAAGAGCTGCGGCGTGAGCTTCCTCGATGCCCCGACCGAAATGATCCCGGCCGCGCTGCACTACCTGGGCCTGCCGAGCGACAGCACCAAGAAGGAAGACCTGAAGGCCGCCGAAGACCTGTTCCTGAAGATCCGCCCTTCGATCACCTACTTCCACTCCTCCAAGTACATCTCGGACCTGGCCAACGGCAACATCTGCGTGGCCGTGGGTTACTCGGGTGACCTGGAGCAGTCCAAGGCCCGTGCCCACGAGGCCGGCGACAAGGTCAAGCTGAGCTACACCATTCCGAAGGAAGGCGCCGGTACCTTCTACGACATGGTCGCCATTCCGAAGGACGCCGAGAACGTCGAGGCCGCCTACAAGTTCATGGACTTCCTGCTGCAGCCGGAAGTGATGGCCGGCATCACCAATGCCGTGCGCTTCCCGAACGGCAACAAGGCCGCCACCCCGCTGGTGGACAAAGAGATCACCAGCGATCCGGCGATCTACCCGTCCGATGACGTGAAGGCCAAGCTGTACGCCATCAAGGCACCGGAGAAGACCGCCCAGCGCGAGATCACCCGCAGCTGGACCAAGATCAAGTCGGGCAAGTAAGCCTGATGCAAGGCCCTCTGGGCCGGGGTTTCCCGGCCCAGAGGCAGGTTAAGGCAAATAAGTTTGCGGCATCCACGCCGTGAAGGTAAGTTGCGCGCCGGTTTTGCGTGTGCGGCCGAGTTTTTCCGCCACTTGAGGCACTGATTGTGAGGACCACCCACTTGTCCATTTCTGTATTTCGCAAGGCCTTGATGGCTGGAGCGGGTCTGACGCTGGCTTGCAGCGTCCAAGCGGCGCCCACGGTGCACATCTACAACTGGTCCGACTATGTCGGCCCCAATACCCTTGCCGAGTTCCAGAAGGACACCGGCATCACCCCGAAATATGACGTCTTCGACAGCAACGAGACGCTGGAAGGCAAGTTGCTGGCCGGGCGTACCGGCTACGACGTGGTCGTGCCGTCCAACCATTTCCTCGGCAAGCAGATCAAGGCGGGCGCGTTCCAGAAGCTCGACCGTGACCTGCTGCCCAACTACGCGAACCTCGACCCGGCGCTGATGAAGCGCCTGGAGAAGAACGACCCGGGCAACCAGTACGCCGTCCCCTACCTGTGGGGCACCAATGGTATTGGCTACAACGTCGACAAGGTCAAGGCGGCGCTGGGCACCGACAAGATCGACTCCTGGGCGGTGCTGTTCGAACCCGAGAACATGAAGAAGCTCGCCAAGTGCGGCGTGGCCTTCCTCGACTCGGCCGACGAGATGCTCCCTGCGGTGCTCAACTACATGGGGCTGGACCCCAACAGCAGCAACCCGAAGGATTACCAGAAGGCGGAAGAGAAACTGCTGGCCGTGCGCCCGTACGTGACCTACTTCCACTCCTCGAAATACATCACCGATCTCGCCAACGGCGATATCTGCGTGGCCGCCGGCTTCTCCGGCGACGTGTTCCAGGCCAAGGCCCGCGCTGAGGAAGCGAAGAAGGGCGTGAAACTGGCCTACGCCATCCCGAAGGAAGGCGGCAACCTCTGGTTCGATGTGCTGGCGATTCCCAAGGATGCCAGCAACGTCAAGGAGGCCCATGCCTTCATCAACTATTTGCTGAAACCTGAGGTGATCGCCCAGGTCAGTGATTACGTCGGTTACGCCAACCCGAACCCCAAGGCTGGCGACCTGATGGACCAGGCCGTGAGGACTGACGCCGCGGTTTACCCACCGCAGGAAGTGCTGGACAAGATGTTCGTCAATTCTGAGTTGCCACCCAAGGTGCAACGTTTGATGACCCGCAGCTGGACCAAGGTCAAGTCGGGCAAGTAACAATCCAGGCCCGCCAGCGCAGCGGCGGGCACATAAATCTTGTTGGGAGTTTCACTCATGGCAGTTGCCTCCGGTGCCTATAAGAAAGCCCTCGAGGGTGGCCAGCAACCCAAGCAGGTGCTGGTCAAAATCGACCGGGTCACGAAAAAGTTCGACGAAACGGTAGCCGTGGACGATGTGTCCCTGGAAATCCGCAAGGGCGAGATCTTCGCCCTGCTGGGCGGCTCCGGTTCCGGCAAGTCCACCTTGCTGCGCATGCTGGCCGGCTTCGAGCGCCCGACCGAAGGGCGGATCTTCCTCGATGGCGTCGACATCACCGACATGCCGCCCTACGAGCGGCCGATCAACATGATGTTCCAGTCCTACGCGCTGTTCCCGCACATGACCGTGGCGCAGAACATCGCCTTCGGCCTGCAGCAGGACAAGATGCCCAAGGCCGAGATCGACGCCCGCGTGGCCGAGATGCTCAAGCTGGTGCACATGACCCAGTACGCCAAGCGCAAGCCGCACCAGCTGTCCGGTGGCCAGCGTCAGCGCGTGGCCCTGGCCCGTTCGCTGGCCAAGCGCCCCAAGCTGCTGCTGCTCGACGAACCCATGGGCGCGCTGGACAAGAAGCTGCGTTCGCAGATGCAACTGGAGCTGGTGGAGATCATCGAGCGCGTGGGCGTGACCTGCGTGATGGTGACCCACGACCAGGAAGAGGCCATGACCATGGCCCAGCGCATCGCCATCATGCACCTGGGCTGGATCGCCCAGATCGGCAGCCCGATCGACGTCTACGAGACCCCGACCAGCCGCCTGGTCTGCGAGTTCATCGGTAACGTCAACCTGTTCGACGGTGAAGTGGTCGACGACGCCGAAGGCCACGCGATCATTGCCAGCCCGGAACTGGAGCGCAAGATCTACGTCGGCCACGGTGTCACCACCTCGGTCGAGGACAAGCACATCACCTACGCCCTGCGCCCGGAGAAGCTGCTGGTCACCACCGAGCAGCCAACCTGCGAGCACAACTGGTCGCGCGGCAAGGTCCACGACATCGCCTACCTCGGTGGCCACTCGGTGTTCTACGTCGAACTGCCTGGCGGCAAGATCGTCCAGTCGTTCGTCGCCAACGCCGAGCGCCAGGGCACTCGCCCCACCTGGGATGACGAAGTCTACGTATGGTGGGAAGACGACAGCGGCGTGGTACTGCGCTCATGAAACCACGAAAGCTCAAACGAGCCCTCCAGCGCTTGATCCCCGAAGGGCGGCACATGGTGATCGGCGTGCCGTTCATCTGGCTGTTCCTGTTCTTCATGCTGCCGTTCTTCATCGTGTTGAAGATCAGCTTTGCCGAAGCCGACGTGGCGATCCCGCCGTACACCGAGATCTACACGTATCTGGAAGGCAAGGTGCAGCTGGTGCTGAACCTGGCCAACTACGGCCTGCTCACCGAGGATGAGCTGTACATTGCGGCTTACCTCGGGTCGTTGAAGGTCGCCCTGTTCAGCACCTTGCTGTGCCTGCTGATCGGCTACCCGATGGCCTACGCCATCTCCAAGGCCAGGAAGGAGTCGCAGACCGTCCTGCTGCTGCTGATCATGATGCCGACCTGGACCGCGATCCTGATCCGCGTCTACGCCTGGATGGGCATCCTCAGCAACAACGGGCTGCTCAACAGCTTCCTGCTGTGGCTGGGGCTGATCGACCAGCCGTTGCAGATCCTCAACACCAACCTGGCGGTGTATATCGGCGTGGTCTACTCGTACCTGCCGTTCATGATCCTGCCGTTGTACGCCAACCTGGTGAAGCACGACGAGAGCCTGCTCGAGGCCGCATCCGACCTGGGCTCAAGCACCTTCAATAGCTTCTGGAAGATCACCGTGCCGCTGTCGAAGAACGGCATCATCGCCGGCTGCATGCTGGTGTTCATCCCGGTGGTGGGCGAGTTCGTCATCCCTGAACTGCTCGGCGGCCCGGAAACCCTGATGATCGGTAAAGTGCTGTGGCAGGAATTCTTCAACAACCGTGACTGGCCGGTGGCATCCGCGCTGGCGGTGGTGATGCTGGCGATCCTGATCGTGCCGATCCTGCTGTTCAACCGTAGCCAGGCCAAAGAGATGGAGGGCCGCGCATGAAACGCTTCAGTTTCTCCAAGCTGATGCTGGTGCTCGGCTTGCTGTTCATCTACCTGCCGATGCTGATCCTGGTGATCTACTCGTTCAACGCCTCGAAGCTGGTGACGGTGTGGGGCGGCTGGTCGGTGAAGTGGTACGTCGGCCTGCTCGACAACACCCAGCTGATGGGCTCGGTGATGCGCTCGCTGGAGATCGCCTGCTACACGGCGGTCGCCGCGGTGGCGCTGGGCACCCTGGCGGCCTTCGTGCTGACCCGGGTCACCCGCTTCAAGGGCCGCACCCTGTTCGGTGGCCTGGTCACCGCGCCGCTGGTGATGCCCGAGGTGATCACCGGTCTGTCGCTGCTGCTGCTGTTCGTGGCCATGGCGCAGATGATCGGCTGGCCCCAGGAGCGTGGCATCGTCACCATCTGGATCGCCCACACCACGTTCTGCGCCGCCTATGTGGCGGTGGTGGTGTCGGCGCGCCTGCGCGAGCTGGACCTGTCCATCGAAGAAGCGGCCATGGACCTGGGCGCCAAGCCGTGGAAGGTGTTCTTCCTGATCACCATCCCGATGATCGCGCCGTCGCTGGCGGCGGGCGGCATGATGTCGTTCGCCCTGTCGCTGGATGACCTGGTGCTGGCCAGCTTCGTGTCCGGCCCGGGCTCGACCACGCTGCCGATGGAAGTGTTCTCGGCCGTGCGCCTGGGCGTGAAGCCGGAGATCAACGCCGTGGCCAGCCTGATCCTGCTGTCGGTGTCGCTGGTGACCTTCCTGGTCTGGTACTTCAGCCGTCAAGCTGAAGAACGCCGCCGCCGGGCGATCCAGCAGGCCATCGAGGAAGGCGCCGCGGCGAACGTCTCGCAGCCGCAGGTTCGTCGCCCGGCCCAGGCTACCGCGCAAGCCTGAGCCAGGTGATCACCGTAGGAGCCGGCCT
>NZ_JARPQB010000041.1 GCF_029478665.1 Pseudomonas entomophila | reverse complement strand
GCACCCCGGCCCCCCCCGCCCCGAAGCCGCCCAGACCTTGCTGGCCCTGCTTCACGCCCAGGGTGAAGTGGCACGTCTGAGCGAACGCGAGCAGTTGTACAGTTCTCTGCTCGACAGCGTTAACGCAGTGCTGTGGGCGTTCGACTGGGAGACGCGCCAGGTGCTCTACGTGAGCCCCGCCTACGAGCGCATCTTCGGTCGCCCGGCCAGCCTGGTGCTCGCCGATTACAACGAGTGGCGCGACGCCATCTACCCCGACGACCTCGAGTACGCCGAGCGCAGCCTGGCCCAGGTGCTGGTCAAGGGTACCGTGGAAGACCGCGAGTACCGCATCCTCAACGCCGCCGGCGAAGTGCGCTGGATCAGTGACAAGTGCTACATCAACCAGCCGCGCGAGGGTGACCAGCGGGTGATCATCGTGGGTATCGCCGAAGACATCACCGAGAAGAAGCGGCTGGAAGGCGAGCTGCAGCGCCTGGCCACCACCGATGTACTGACCCAGAGCAGCAACCGCCGACACTTCTTCGACTGCGCCCAGCAAGCCTTCGACAGCGCCCGTGAAGACGGCACGCCGCTGGCTTTTCTGCTGCTGGATATCGACGACTTCAAGCAGATCAACGACAGCTACGGCCATCAGGAAGGCGACCAGGTGCTGCAACGCATCGCCGACGCCGGCAAGGCCGTGCTGCGGCGCGGCGACCAGTTCGGGCGTATTGGTGGTGAAGAGTTCGCGGCGGTGTTCCCCGGCTGCACGGCACAGATGGCCGAGCAGATCGCCGAGCGCCTGCAGCGGGAAATCCAGCACCTGAGCTTCAGCCACGGGCAACAGACCTACGGCGTGACCGTGAGCCAGGGCCTGACCGGGCTCACCGACGAGGACGAGACGCTGGATAGCCTGTTCGCTCGAGCGGATGCCGCCATGTATCGGGCCAAGCGCCAGGGCAAGAACCAGATCGTGAAAGGCTGAGCGGATTACCCACGGCTCACGCGCCGCAAGCAACTCGGTTCACTTCGAAGCGGCGGCACTCCACTCATAGTCAATAGGGCCGCTACGTGGCCCGGCCAGTATCCCCTCTGGCTCCTTTTCCCGACCTTCCTTGAATGCAACTTCAAGAATGTGCCGTTGCTGGTCCGTAATTCCACCCGCCAGGGCGATGGCCTCGGCAGTGTATCGCTTGATCAATGCAGCCTTCCTCGAGCTTGTCGGATATTGCATGGACACCTCTGATACCTGGACAGTGATTTGTGGAGTAAGCGCCCCTACCGGCATTACAAGACGCCCAGCTGGGTCACGGGAGAAACCAAGCGATAGATACAAGGGCTCAGCGCCCGGATCAGGTTGCTGAACTTCAATTTGCGAGCACCTGAGCATCCTGGCGTATTCAATGACAGCTAACAGCGATAGCGATGCCACCAGCCCTCTCAATGGATTCGTCGGGCCTGGGTTACCCTCCAGCAGAATGATCTTGATGCAGTGACTGCTCCGTCGAGGACTGGCATAGCAGAGACCGCAAAGCTCGCGGGCAGACCACAACGAGACGTCGAGCCCCTTGAAATCTCGATCAGTCCAACGTGGCACCTCCTCCCATGGAAAGTGGTGAGTTTGCCTGCCCCAGAGCTGGAGAGCTTCAATAGCACCATGCCCGATAGGTTCGAACCGTACCTTTTCAGCATCAAGCTCTGTACCCGGCGAGCAGGCACCGGTGGAAAATGCTTCGTGAGCGAGCATTCGCGCCTGGGACCGATAGACCTGATAGCGCAGACCACGGTGTCTGTACGTGCTCATCTTCAGCCGCAACCTTCCTGCCATTCCGTTGGTGGAGTGGAGGGAACGCTACGCCTGGGGGACTTGCCTGGATACGAACAACCGTCTGCAAACCCTGTAGGACCAATCCCAAGAATGAATCGCCTACAGCAATGAACAGATCAGGTCGGACGCTCCTCATCTGCTTCGGGCGGGGTTTCTGCCAGTGCCGGATCGTTCAAGGTGGTTTCCGCTTCGTCGGACGCCTCCTGTGCTACCTGGCGCTCGGCCTCCTCGCGCGCCAATGCCTCCGGGTCCACCTTGCGCAGTTGCATCAGCTCCGGCAACCCGAGCTTGAGTAAACGCGCGGTCTTGCTGCTGGCAACCTTCTCCAACCCTTCACTGGGCCGCAACCGTGCCAGCTGTCCCGCCAGGTTCATGGCCAGGATCTCGCGGGAGTAAACGCCACCGCCCAACTGGTACACAGAAGCAATCAGCTCGCGCAGGTTCAACGGCAGGCGCCAGCGAGTGCGCAGCGCCGACCCGAACGGAGCGCCGAATTCGTTGAGCGACAGCTCCACCTGGTCCTCGTCCAGCTCGCCGCCAGCCAGGCGCCATTCCTGCAAGGTACGCAGGACAGCCAGGTCGCCCAGGCAATGCAGCAGGCCAGCGCAGTAGCAAAGGCCCTCGTCCACCTCGACCATGCGCGCCAGGGTACGGGCGTAGTCCGCGGTGTGCAGGGAAAGGCTCCAGTAGTGCGTCGCGTAGCGGGCCAGCAAAGGGTCGCTCAATCGCGCGCTGCGCTTGAGCGTAAGGCCAAGGATGAGGTTCATGCTCTGGGTGCTGCCGAGCTTGTTCAGCGCCTGCAGCAGGGTCTGTACCGGCGACTCGCTGTGCAGCGCGGCACTGTTCGCGGCGGCGATGAGCACGCCGGTGATCTGTGGGTCGTCACGCACCTCCTCCTCGAGCACCCGCAGATTCAGCCCATGGGGGTTGAGGGCACGTTTGATCGCCACCTGCACGTCGGCGAACAAAGGGCCGCCATCGGCCGAGGCGCGGCGTTGTTCGAGGAACGCCGGCAGCTTGAGCCCGGCTTGCAGCGGCGGCACCGGGCAGGCGATCTGCTCGCCGACTTCAAGCAACAGGTTTTCCAGGCGCTTGCGCAGGTTATCCAGGTCGAGCGGCTTGCTCAGGTAGGCGGTGGGGTGCAGCGGCAGCGCCTCGCGCACACTGGCGCTGTCGGTGCGCTCACTCATGAGGATGAACGGCAGGCCAGGTTGCCCGCCCTTGCCGCGTACTTTACGCAGCAGGTCGAGGCCATCGAGCCCGGACAGTTCACGGGCCGCGATGATCAGGTCAGGCTTGGCGGACAACGCATTCAACGCCTGGGAACCATCGGCGCAGACCTGCAGCCGGGCATCGCAGCGCACGCTGAGCAGCATTTCTCGGAGCATGTCACGCACCCAAGGGTCGCCTTCGGCGATCAGCACGCAAGGGGGGACGGGATCGACTGCGCTCATGGGCATTTCTCCAGGCAATGACGCGCGTTCCTTCGCAGCTTCCACGGAATCCTCGTACAACCTTAGCGCCTGATGCCCACAAGCGGCATAAAAAAAACCCGCCGAAGCGGGTTTTTTTCTGACGCGTGTCACATATTTCAGGCCAATTCAGCGAAGCACTCTTCGATGATTGCCAGGCCTTTGTCCAGCAGTGCATCTTCGGCGGTCAGCGGCACCAGGATGCGCAGGACGTTGCCGTAGGTGCCGCAGGACAGCAGGATCAGACCCTTGTCGCGTGCCTTGGCCACAACCTGTGCAACGGCGGCGGCGTTCGGGGTGTGGGTGCCCTTCTCGAAGACTTCCACGGCGATCATCGAACCCAGGCCACGGACGTCGCCGATGATCGGGTGCTTCTTCTGGATTTCGCGCAGGCCAGCGGTCAGACGCTCGCCAACAGCCTGGCTACGCTCCAGCAGCTTCTCTTCCTCGAACACTTCGATCACGGCCAAGGCCGCGGCGCAGGCGATTGGCGAACCGGCGTAGGTGCCACCCAGGCCACCCGGGGCGATGGCGTCCATGTATTCGGCCTTGCCACACACACCGGCCAGCGGGAAGCCGCCGGCGATGGACTTGGCGAAGGTGGTCAGGTCAGGCGCGACGCCCATCTGCTCCATGGCGAAGAAGGTGCCGGTACGGCCAGCGCCGGTCTGCACTTCGTCGGCGATCAGCAGGATGCCGTGCTGGTCGCACAGGGCGCGCAGGCGCTTCATCAGCTCTTTCGGCGCCGGCAGGAAACCGCCTTCGCCTTGGACCGGCTCGAGGATGATCGCGGCGATGTCGCGCGGCTCGGCGTCGTTCTTGAAGATGCGCTCGACCGAGGCGATGGCGTCATCAACGCTGATGCCGTGCAGCTCGCTCGGGAACAGGGCGCGGAAGATGCCGCCTGGCATCAGGCCCATGCCTGCGGAGTACGGCACGACCTTGCCGGTCAGGCCCAGGGTCATCATGGTGCGACCGTGGTAGCCGCCGGTGAAGGCGATCACGCCAGCACGGCCGGTGGCGGCGCGGGCGATCTTCACGGCGTTCTCGACGGCTTCGGAGCCAGTGGTGACCAGCAGGGTCTTCTTGTCGAAGTCGCCTGGGACCAGCTTGTTGATCTTCTCGCACAGCTCGACGTAGGGCTCGTAGGCCAGCACCTGGAAGCAGGTGTGGCTGACCTTGGTCAGCTGCTCTTGCACGGCCGCGACCACTTTCGGGTGCAGGTGGCCGGTGTTCAGTACCGCGATGCCGCCGGCGAAGTCGATCAGTTCGCGGCCTTCAACGTCGATCACCGTCGAGTTCTTCGCGGTATCGACGAAGATCGGGTGGATCTGGCCGACGCCACGTGGAACGGCGGCGATACGGCGTTGCATCAGGGATTCGTTGGTCTTGCTCATAGTGCCCTCAATTGCGCCGGTTCTGCGGCGCTTTTATTCGGGGGTGGCTGGATGCAGGCGTACACAGTATTCGTTGATCGACTGTCACGCATGCCCTGGCCACCAGGTACCGCTATGTCAAAAAGGCCAGCGAGACGTCGCTCTCGCGCCCCGCTGGCAGAGGTAAAACCGTTTACCTGGCGATCAGACGCTGATGCACAGGTATTTGATCTCGAGGTAGTCCTCGATACCGTACTTGGAACCTTCGCGGCCCAGGCCCGAGGCCTTGATGCCGCCGAACGGCGCGACTTCGTTGGAGATCAGGCCGGTGTTGATACCGACCATGCCGTACTCCAGGGCCTCGGCGACGCGGAACACGCGGCTCATGTCACGGGCGTAGAAGTACGAGGCCAGGCCGAATTCGGTGTCGTTGGACATGGCGATGACTTCGGCCTCATCCTTGAAGCGGAACAGCGGCGCCAGCGGGCCGAAGGTCTCTTCCTTGGCGACAGCGGCGGTTTTCGGTACGTCGACGAGGATGGTCGGCTCGAAGAAGTTGCCTTCGATCAGCTTGCCGCCGGACAGCACCTTGGCGCCTTTCGAAACGGCGTCCTCGATGTGCTCCTGAACCTTGGCGACAGCCTTGCCGTCGATCAGCGGGCCAGTGGTGGTGCCTTCTTCCAGACCGTTACCGATCTTCAGCTTGGCGACAGCGGCCTTGAGCTTCTCGGCGAACGCGTCGTAGACACCGTCCTGCACGTAGATACGGTTGGCGCAGACGCAGGTCTGGCCGTTGTTGCGGTACTTGGAGATGATCGCGCCCTCGACCGCCTTGTCCAGGTCGGCGTCGTCGAACACGATGAACGGCGCGTTGCCGCCCAGCTCCAGGGAAACCTTCTTGATGTCCTTGGCGCACTCTTCCATCAGTTGGCGACCGATTTCGGTCGAGCCGGTGAAGGAAAGCTTGCGTACCAGCGAGTTGCCGGTCAGCTCGCTGCCGACTTCGCCGGCGCTGCCGGTGATCACGCTCAGTACACCCGCCGGGATGCCGGCACGGGTGGCCAGCTCGACCAGGGCCAGGGCGGAGTACGGGGTCTGCGAAGCAGGCTTGAGGACCATGGTGCAACCGGCGGCCAGGGCTGGGCCGGCTTTGCGGGTGATCATCGCGGCCGGGAAGTTCCACGGGGTGATGGCAGCGGTGACGCCGATCGGCTGCTTGATGACGATCAGGCGCTTGTCCGGCTGGTGGCCAGGGATGACGTCGCCGTACACGCGCTTGGCTTCTTCGGCGAACCACTCGATGAACGAGGCGGCGTAGGCGATCTCGCCCTTGGCTTCGGCCAGTGGCTTGCCCTGCTCGGTGGTCATCAGGCGGGCCAGGTCGTCCTGGTGCTCGATCATCAGCTCGAACCAGCGGCGCAGCTTGCCGGCACGCTCCTTGGCGGTCAGTGCGCGCCAGGCCGGCAGGGCCTTGTCGGCGGCCTCGATGGCGCGGCGGGTCTCGGCGGCGCCCATCTTCGGCACGCTGCCGATCACTTCACCGGTGGCCGGGTTGGTCACCTTGATGGTCTGGCCGCTGTCCGCATCCAGCCATTCACCGTTGATGAAAGCTTGCTGGCGGAACAACTGAGCGTCTTTGAGCTGCATGTCGGCTTCCCTTTACTGCGAATTATTGATTGTTGAAAAGGCGCCCCCAAAAGGGGGCGGCCGTCAGAAATTCGTGCACCAGGGTGTTCGACGCCTGGGTGCTGAGCGTTTGAAATCTCAAACGGAATGCTAAGCGGGGGTTGGGGTGTTGGACAATAGGCTGTTCGAAAAAAAGAACGAATGGTTGAACACCCTGTCTGAAATTCGCGTCGCCCCCTTCGCGGGTAAACCCGCTCCTGCAGGGTCGGCGATGAACCTGCAGGAGCGGGTTTACCCGCGAAGAGGCCGGTACAGGTTAGCCGATAACCTGTAGGAGGGAGGATCGAGTCAGAACGCCTTGTCGAGGTCGATCACCAGCGCGCGGTAACCCACGCTGCCCGGCTGGCGACTGTGCACTTTCAGCTCCACCGCCACCTCCTGGGTACCACGGCGCACTTCATTGAGCACGGTGGTCGTCAGCTTTTCCGGCGTCAGATAGTTCACCGAGGCCGAATAGATGAACTGGGTATCGGTGTCCGCCCGATACGCCACCACCGAGGTGATCGGGCTGTACCACTCGTCCCCGCGCGCCTTGCCGTACTGCCACACCTGCTCGACCGTGCCCTTGGCCTCGTCGATCCGGTATTCCACCGCCCGGCTGTAGTTGCCGGTCAGCTTGGTCGGCCCGAAGTCACGGCCCCAGCCATTGTCGAACACGGTCAGCGTGCCACGCCCGGTCAGCCAGGCGGTGTGCTGGGTCCAGGACCACTCGAAGCCCTCGCCCAGCGGTTTGAGCACTTTGTCCTGCAAACGTGCCGGCCAACCTTGCGGTGCGGCGAGGATCCACTTCACCCGTTTGTCGCGGCCGATCTTCACCACCCCCTGGTGGCGGGCTGAAACGATGATGCTGTCGTCATCGGCGTCGTAGTCGATGGCATTGACGTGGGCCCAGTTGCGCCCGGTGCCGACGCCGGGGGTATCGCCGAACGGCAGGTCGCCTTCGTTCAGCTCGTTGGCCAACCGGTCGTCCTGTTTCTGCACGCCGTCCGGCAGTTGCAGCGCGGCCTTGCCCAGGGTTTCCAGCAATTCGCCGCGATAGGGGTCGAGAATCTGGTTCAGGTCCCAGAAATCCAGCACGTCGCCCGCCTCGCTGACCTCGATGATGTGGTCACGGATGGAGCGCACGCGCTTACCGTCAGGGCGCCGATAGTCGCTGGTGCCCACGCGTAGCAGGTAGGTGCCGATTAGCGTCTCGCGGATCTCGTGGGAGAAGTCGGCGAACTTGTCCGGCAGGCTGCGTTGCCACACCTGCCGGCCGAGCAGGTCGTACTTGGAGTAGGTCTGGCCCTGGCCCCAGATCAGCTTGCCGTCGCGGGTCTGGTGGAAGCCCATGGTGCCGCCCAGGCCGTCGCGACGATTGGAGTCGTGGATCTGCTCGATATCTAGGTACCAGCGCACATCGCCGTTGCTGTCGGCGATCCAGTTGTTGCCCACCGAATCCCACTCGGCGGCGCCACCCAGGCCATTCCATTTGAAGGCGCGCCCACCGGGGATCTCGGCCAGCAGGTGGTTGAACAGGTACAGGCGCTTTTCGAAACCAGGGGCGACCTTGATCGGCTCCACCTCGGGCAATGCGGCGGTCTGTTTCGCCACCACTGGCAGGCGCACGGCCGGGGCGTAGATCTCGTAACGCTGGCGGATACGCTCACCGTCGAGCTTGTAGCTGACCTCGACCTGGTTGACGTGGTCCGGATAAAGGCCGAACACCGGGATGCCGCCGTAGGTCCACAGTGAACGGTCAGAGACGTCATAGGTGATGTCGACACCGCGCTCGCCCCGGCCCAGCACCCGCACATGGGCACTGGCGATGGCGCGACCTCCGTCGCGGATGATCGCGGTCAGCGGCGCCAGGCGATAGGGGTTGACCACCACGTCGCCCAGCAGGGCTTCGTCGCGATCAGGCACCTTGGCGGTGAGGCAGGCACCTTCGGGCAGTTCATGGGGTTGGGTCTTGGCATTCATGGCAAAGCTCCTTGTGCTCAGAAGTCGTAGCGGGCGGTGGCGCCCACGGTGCGTGGCGTACCCAGCACGCCGGCATAGCCGCCGTTGGCGGAGTTCCACAGGCTGGTGAAATAGGTCTTGTCGCCGGCGTTCTTCACCCACAGCGACAGGTCGAGCACGCCGTCGCCCTGGTCCAGGCGCACGCCGGTGGACAGGTTGACGATGCCGTAGCTGGGGATCTGGCCGTAGTCCGAGTCGTCGATGGTGCCCACCGCCTTGGAGCGGAAGGCATAGCTGGCGGTGACGTAGGGCTCGATGCGCTCGGCCAGCTGCCACTTGTACTGGCCGTTGAGGTTGGCGATGTACTTGGAGGCGCCAACCACCTGGTGGCCGGACAGGTCGCAGGTGGCTGCGGGGTTGGCCAGGCTCACCTCAGGTGGGCACGGTGCATCCTTGTAGTCGGTGTAGCGCACGTCGTTCCATGAACCGTTGAAGTTCACCGTCAGACCCCGGATCGGCAGGGCCGTGGCCTCGAACTCCAGGCCACGCGAACGCACGCTGCCGGCGTTGGCCAGGTACTGCACGCGGTTGGCCTCGTCGTAGACGTTGGCCTGGTAGCCATGAACTTCAGTCCAGAACAGGTTGGTGTTGAGCTGCAGGCGGTTGTCGAACAGGGTGCTCTTGAGCCCGAGCTCGGCGTTGTTGGCGCGCTCGGTGCCCACCAGCAGCGAATCGGTGCCCAGCCGTGGCGCGGCGCCGACGGTGAGGTTGACGCCCCCGGACTTCTCGCCGTGGGACAGGCTGGCGTAGCCCAGCAGGTCGTCAGTGAAGCGGTAGCTCAGGCTGAGCAGGCCGGACGGGGCGAAGCTGTACTGGTTGAGGTCGCCGGAATCGTAGGCCCCCACCCGGCCCTGCCGAGCCGTAGCCGCGGCACCGGCCACCGCGGCACCACCGTAGGGCGCATCGCGGGTAACCCAGGCACTCTTCTCTTCATAGGTGCCGCGTACCCCGGCGGTGAAGTCCAGGCGTTCGGTCAGGTGCCAGGTGCCTTGGGCGAACAGCGCATAACTGTCGGTGTCGATGTGGCCATTGCCGAGGGTGTTCACATTGGCCAGGGCGCCGGCCGGGGTCAGGTTCCAGATATCGGCCTGCGGCCCGTAGTAAGTGAACGATTTGTTGTCCAGGTCCTGCTTGAAGTAGTACGCCCCCAGCACGTAGTCGAAGAAGCCGCCGGTGGGCGAGGCCAGGCGAATCTCCTGCGAGTACTGCTTGTCCCGCACCGACACCCCGGCGCTGTAGAACACCGGCACGTTGAGGCCGTCGTCGTTGCGCGGGGTGAAGTCCCACCAGCGGTAGGCGCTGATGGAGGTGAGGGTGAAGTCGTTGGGCAGCGTCCAGTTGGCCTCTATCGACGTGCCGCCCTGGAATACCTTGACCATCTGGTCGGCGTCGAAGTTGACCTTGCGGTCCTTGCCCGACACCAGGGTCGCCCCGGCTTGGGCGGCCAGGCTTTCGTAGCGGTTCACACCGTTGATGGTCGGGCCGGTGCTGTAGAGGCTGAGGATGCCGTTGTCGGAGTTCTCTTCGTTGTACTCGCCGATCCAGCGCAAGTTGAACGTCTCGTTGGGCTTGAACAGCAACTGCGTGCGAAAGCCCTGGCGCTTGCCGCCGTTGAGATCGTGGCCGTCATGGATGTTCTTCACATAGCCGTCGTCTTCGGTGTGATAGGCACTGATGCGCCCGGCAAGGGTGTCGGCAAGCGGGCCGGAGAAGCTGCCCTGGGTCTGCCAGTAGCCATCCTCACCGAGGGAAGACTGCACGCTGCCTTCCTGGTGGAAGGTCGGCTTGCGCGTGGTGATGTTCAGCACCCCGGCGGTGGTGTTCTTACCGAACAGCGTGCCCTGCGGGCCGCGCAGTACTTCCAGCTGCTCGACATCGAGCAGGTCGAACACCGCCATGCCGGGGCGCCCCAGGTAGACGTTGTCCAGGTACACACCGACGCTGCCCTCCAGGCCATCGCTGGCCGGGTTGTTGCCCAGGCCACGGATGGAAATGCTCGACTGGCGGGCATGCACGTAGGACACGTTGGTGCTCGGCACCAGTTGCTGCAGGTCCTGCACCCGGTAGATGCGCTGGGTTTCCAGGGTTTCGCTGCTCAGCACGCTGATCGGCGTGGGCACGCTCTGGGCGGTTTCCTCACGACGCCGGGCATTGACGGTGACGGTACCGAGCTTGGCCTCCTGCTCGACGGCGGGGGCGCTAACGGGTGCTTCGGCGAAGCTGTTGCCGGCGGCGGCCAGCAGCACGCCAGCCGCCAGGGGCTGCAAAGCGAACAACGATACGCGTGCAGGCCAACGGGAAAGTCGGGACATGCAAATGCTCCTTGAAGGCATGGGCCCTGGCGAGCATTTCCGTTGGCGGAACCGAATCGCGGTCGGACGGGCTTATATTCTTTTAAGAAATATAAATATTTTTAATTCATATTTTGTGGAATAAGTAAGTCCCTTTATAAGGTTCCCAACCCTTCCCAGCAATTGCATTCGACCGAAAGTTTCCATGTAGAAAATGCATATCGACCTGCGCCAGCTCCGCCACTTCATCGCCCTTGTCGAACACCGCAGCTTCGTGGCCGCGGCGGCCGCGGTGAACCTTTCGCAATCGGCGTTCAGCCGCAGCATCCAGACGCTGGAACACAACGTCGGCTGCCGCCTGGTCGACCGCGCCAGCAAGGAACTGGCACCCACCCGCCAGGGGTTGCTGGTGCTGGAGCATGCGCGGCGGCTGGTGCACGGGGCGCACAACCTGGCCAACGAGATCAACCAGTTCAATGGTGCGACCACGGGGGTGGTGCGCTTCGGCTCGGGGCCAGCGCCAGCCGGTGGTTTGGTGCCGCGTGCGGTGGCGCGGTTCGTCGCCGAGTACCCGGCGGCACGCACCTGTTTCCAGGTGGACAACTGGCAGGCGCTGAACCGTCGCCTGATCGCCGAGGAAATCGAATTCTTCGTCGCCGACACCCGCCAGTTCGAGGCCGACCCGGATTACCAGGTGCTCAAGCTCAAGCCCCAGCGCTGGCACTTCTGCTGCCGCGCCGGGCACCCGCTGACCGAGCATGCCGAAGTACGGGCACGGGACCTGTTCGATTACCCATTGGCCACCACGTTTCGCCCACCGAACATCCGCAAGATCCTCAGCGACCTGAGCGGTCGGCAGGACTTTCTGCCCAGCGTGGAGTGCGAGCACGGCTATGCGCTGCTCAATGTCGTGCTGCACTCGGACACCATCGGCATCGCTTGCAGCGCGAATCTGCGGCCGTACCAAGGGGAGCGGGGGTTGGTGGCGTTAGCGTTGGCGGACTTGGCGCCGGAGCAGGAAGAGGCGTTCTACACGCGCTATGGCGTGGTGAGCCGGGTGGGGTATGGGTTGTCGGCGTTGGCGCAGGGGTTGGTCAGGCAGCTGGTGGCCTGTGATACCGAGTTGTAGCAATAGGGGCTGCTGCGCAGCCCTTTCGCGGCACAAGGCCGCTCCTACAGAAAATCGCATGGTCCTGTAGGAGCGGCCTTGTGCCGCGAAAGGGCCGCAAAGCGGCCCCCACGCTCTCAACCTTTACGCGTGGTCCGGCTCAACTGCCCATCCACTCCCACCGGCACCTCTCCAGCCAGCGTCACCCGGCGCACGATGCGCGGCTGGGTGCCGTAGTCGTCCACCGCGTAATGCTGCGTCGCGCGGTTATCCCAGATCGCCACGTCCCCCGCCTGCCAGCGCCAGCGCACGGTGTTCTCCAGGCGTGTCACGTGCCCTTGCAACAGCGCGAACAGGTGCTGTGAATCGGCCAGCGAATAACCCTTGATGCGTTTGACGAAGTGCCCCAGCTGCAAGGCTCGCTCGCCGCTGATCGGGTGCACCCGCACCACCGGGTGCTCAGTCTCGTACACCGTCGAGGTGAACACTTTGCGGTAGCGCTCGAGCTTGGCCGGGTCGACGTCCGGCTTGACGCTGGCATAGTCGTATTCGTTGCTGTGCACCGCCCACAACGAATCGGCCAGCGCCCGCAGCGGCTCAGGCAGTTCCTGGTAGGCGGCGGCGGTATTGGCCCAGACCGTGTCGCCACCCGATGCCGGTGCGACCACGCTGCGCAGGATCGAGGCCTTGGGGTAGGCATCGACGAAGGTCACGTCGGTGTGCCAGGAATTGGCCCGCTGGCCTTCGGCGCCATCGAGCTGGAGCAAGTAACTTGTGCCGTCGACCACCGGCACGGTGGGGTGGGCGATGGGCTCGCCGAGCAACTGGGCGAAGGCCTCCTGGCCTGTGTCGTCCAGGTGATCCTGGGCGCGGAAGAAGATCACCTTGTACCGCACCAGCGCGGCCTGGATGGCCTCGATAGTGGCGGGGTCGAGGCCGGCGGACAGTTGGATGCCACGGATCTCGGCGCCTATACGCCCGGCGACGGGCTGGATGTCGAGTTCGAGGGCTTGCGGCGCGGTGGCCAGTGCGGCGTTGCTCATGGTCGTGCTCCTCACGGTTTCTTGTCGGGGTTCGGGTTCAGCGGGCGGCCTGGGTGGCCTGGTCCTGTTGCAAGGCGGCGTCGAGGAAGCGTGGCTCGATCCAGTCGGCAACCTGGAAGCCGCGGCGGATCAAGCGCTCCTTGGCGGCCAGGTCCACGCCCTGCTGCAGCAGGCCGACGAATTCGGCATCCAGCCGTGGGTCGAAGTAGCGGGCCAGGTTTTCCTGAGCCAGGTCATCGCGCAGGATCGCCCGTGGCCAGTTGGCCTGGGCCGACACCAGGTCCACGTAGGCGTCGCGGTTGTGTTCGTTCTGCAGCCACCTCACTGCTTGCTGCTGGGCAGTGACCAGGCGCTGCACCAGGTCGGGGTGCTGGCGGATGAACTCGCCGGTGCCGATCAGCACGGACTGGGTACCACCGGCACCCTTGAGATCGCGGGAGTTGACCGGCAGCTCGACCAGGCCACGCTCACGCAGCGACAGCAGGTTGGACAGCCCCCAGGTGGCGTCGATCTGCTTGGCGGCCAGGGCGGCGTTGGCGGCGTTGAAGTCCAGGTTGATCACCTTCAGCTCACGCTCGGACAACCCCTGGCTGGCCAGGGCGCTGGCGAACGACAGCTGGTTGGCGGTGCCGCGGAATACCGCGACGCGCTTGCCCTTCAGATCCTGCAAGCTGTGAATACCCGAGCCAGGCACCACGCCCAGGTAACTCTTCACCCCACGCACGCCGGCAGACAGCACGCGGGTGTCGAGGCCATTGGCCTTGCCGATGATTGCCGCCAGGTCACCCAGGTAGGCGAAGTCCGCCTGGCCGTTGGCCAAGGCTTCATTGACCACGGGCCCCGCCCCCTTGAAGAAGTGCCAGTCGATGCGGATGCCATCCTTGGCAAATTCCTTCTCAAGCAGTTGCTGGTCGCGCAGTACATCGACCACACCGCCGGCGCTGGGCTTGCTGCCGGCGCTCAGGTCCGGGACGGCGATACGGATCGACTCGGGCTGGGCAGCATGGGCAGCCAACGGCAAGGCACTTAGCAGGCCGGCCAGCAGGGGGGTGAGCAGGTGGCGGATTCGGGCTTTCATGGCAATGCTCCTGGGCAGGCTGCCACCGGCGATGGCCGGCGCTTTGGCCAGAAGCTAGGCAGGTCGGGTTAGAACCTACAAAGATCAAAACTTCATTTTTTAGTAACCAGAAGACATAAACCAGGTGACACGCGGGGCGCCGGACGGCTTGCAGCGCATGCATGGAAAATATGAGGAAAACGCAATGCCTTGGGGCTTTCGCATGCAGCAGGCGCATGTTCTTATCTCTTGAATATCGTTTATGAGAATTTTTAATTCCATAAGCGAATAAACAAGGAAGGGTTTGAGAGGTGCCTTGATGAGCGAAGTCTTGAGCGTTGGCCAGCGCCGTCGGTGGGGGCCGCTAAGCGGCCCTTTCGCGGCTCAAGGCCGCTCCTGCATACCGTGGGTCGTGCCGTTGGCGGTGGCGGCATTGTGGATTATCGCCAGCCGTGAACACTGGATGAGCGAGCAGATCCTGCCCGCGCCGTCGCTGGTCTGGCACAGCGCGCTGGAGTACGGCTCCAGCGAGCTCTGGGGGCATCTGTGGATAAGTTTGCAACGGCTGATCTGGGGACTATTGGCGGGGGTCGCCGGCGGGTTGCTGCTGGGTGCCTGGCTGGGCGCGTCGCAGCGTGCGCAGACACTGGTGCTACCGACCTTCATCGCGCTGGCGCAGATCCCCACACTGGCCTGGATCCCGCTGTTCATGCTGTTCTTCGGCATCGGCGAGCAGCTCAAGCTGGTGGTGCTGGTCAAGGCCGTGGTGGTGCCGGTCACCCTGCACACCCTGGTCGGCGTGCGCGACGCCCAGCCCAAGTTGCGCGAAGCCGCTGCCACCTTGCGCCTGCCGCGCCACCTGCTGTTCCTGCGTTTGCTGCTGCCGGCCGCCCTGCCGGCCTTCCTCGCGGGCGTGCGCCTGGCCTTGGCCACCGGCTGGACCTCATTGCTGGCAGTGGAGCTGCTGGCTTCTAGCGAGGGCATCGGTTACCTGATGGTCTGGGGTCGACAGTTGTTCATGCTCGACCTGGTGTTCCTGTGCATCCTGCTGATCGGTTTGGTCGGCGCGTCGATGGACCGAGGCTTCTCAGGCCTGGAGCGCCGGCTGTTGTACTGGCCGCAGCCGGCCACCGGCGAACAGGTGCGCGGGCCGAGCCCACGAGGCTGGCAGAGCCTGTTGCTGCCGGCGGCGCTACTGGCCCTGTGGCAGGCCAGCAACAGTTTCGGCTGGATCGATGGCAGCATCCTCACCTCGCCACTGCAGGTGCTACGCAGCTTGCAGGACGGTCTGCTGGACGGCTCGCTGCCCGAAGCCCTGCGCCTGAGCCTGCAACGCACCCTGGCAGGCCTGCTGCTCGGCGGTGGCGCAGGCTTGGCCCTGGGCCTGTGGCTGGGGTTGTCGCATGGCGCCGAGCGCCTGCTCGGCCCGAGCCTGTCGGCGCTGCGCCAAGTGGCGTTGTTCGCCTGGGTACCGCTGCTCACCGCCTGGTTCGGCCTGGGTGAGGGCTCCAAGCTGGTCTTCGTTGGCCTGGCGGCGTTCTTCCCGCTGCTGATTGCCACCCAACGCGGCATCGCCAGCCTGTCGCCGCAGCTCGGCGAGGCCGCCAGGACGCTGCGCCTGAACCTGGCGCAGCGCCTGCGCCTGCTGGTGCTGCCAGGGGCCGCTCCGGCGATCTTCGCCGGGGCCCGGCTGTCATTGATCTATGCCTGGCTCGGCACCATCGGCGCCGAGTACTTCATGCCCTCCAACGGCGGCATCGCCAGCCTGATGATCGGCGCCCAACAGTTGTTCCGCATGGACCAGGTGATGGCCGCCATGGTCCTGATCGGCCTGGTCGGTGCCCTGCTCGGCCATCTCGGCCAATCCCTCGAATCACGCGCCACGCGCTGGAGAACCGCATGAACGCCTTCATCACCCCGGCCCTGCACGCGGCCAACCAAGCCGATGCCACGCCACCGCTGGTCAGCTTCGAGCGGGTCGGCAAGGCCTTCACGGTCGACGGCCAGTCATTCGAGGCCATCCGCGATTTCGACCTGTCGATCAATGAAGGCGAATTCATCGCCATCGTCGGTGCGTCCGGCTGTGGCAAATCCACCCTGCTGCGCCTGCTGGTGGGGCTGGACACCGAGTACAACGGCAGTATCCAGGTCGATGGCCACCCCGTCGGCGGCGTCGGTGGCGAACGCGGCATCGTGTTCCAGGAACACCGTCTGTTCCCCTGGTTGACGGTGGAGCAGAACATCGGCCTGGGCCTGGCGACTGAAAAACTGACCCAAGGCGAGCGCGCGCGGCGCGTGCACGAATTCGTGCAACTGGTGGGCCTGGTCGGCTTCGAGTCGGCCTACCCGCACCAGTTGTCCGGCGGCATGGCCCAGCGTGTGGCGATCGCCCGCGGCCTGGTGGCCAGCCCCAGGATCCTGTTGCTGGACGAACCCTTCGGCGCCCTCGACGCCCTCACCCGCCAACAGTTGCAGGATGAACTGCTGGCGATTCGCAAGCGTTCGGGGGTCACCATCCTGCTGGTCACCCACGATGCCGAGGAAGCGACCTACCTGGCTGACCGGGTGGTGGTGCTGGAACCGCGTCCCGGGCGCATCAAGGCCGTGGTGGAAATCGACCTGCCGCACCCGCGCCTGCGCACGGGCGCGACCTTGCACGAGCTGCGCGAGAAGGTGCTGCTGCAGATCACCGGTGGCGACGGCCATCGCCCGCCCCCGGCACGCCGGATCGAAGGGCTGCGTCCCGAGCTGATCGCCCTCTAGTGTGGTGTTTTGCAAATACGACCAATAACTCGCGAGCGATTTTTGCGCTCAGGCAAGGCGTCGCGACGAGTCGTAGCCCAGCTATGGCGAGGAGCGACAACGCCGCATGAGCGCAAAAAGCGCCGCGAATCATGGTCGTTATTTGTGAAACACCACACTAGGCCTCAGGCCATTGGCTGGCCGGGAAACAGCGCTCCACCAGCTTGTCGTACTGGACCCGCTCGAGGTAGGCCTCCCGATCGAACGGCAGGCCGCTGCGCAGATCGAAGACCCGCTCACCCTGCGCCCGCTCAACCTCGCGCAACCTGAAGCGCAGGAAGCGATAGTGCTGGCCACCGATGTCGCGGACCGACTCGATGCGGAACAAGCGCCCCGGCGTGAACAGCACCTCTGACTCCTGCCACTGCGTCATCGGCGCGACGGGCACCCCCGTGACCTTGCCGTCGTTGACCAGCTCGTAGAGCACGGTGTGCTCGTCGAACTGGCCGGTGATTTCCGCCAAGGGTCGCCCGACGAAGGGCTTGTCCACCATGAACCACCGGGGAATGTAGGGGTTCTCGGTAAACGAGGTGATGTCGGTGCTGACCAGCAGGTCGCCCGGCCCGACCGCGCCCGCCCGATAGTGTGCAGCCAGCCCCGAGCGCCCGCCTCGCACGCCACGCCACAGCAACGGCGCCGTCGAATGCGGCAGCTCTGCCATCGAGGCGAACAGGTTGTCCAGGTAGTGCATCAACTCGGGGAGTTGGACGAACGTCGGTCGCGGCCGAGTGGCGGAGAACAGGTCATTGATCTTGGCCATCTGGCCGCTGTACTGCTCGAGCAGGCTGTTGTGGATATCGCCTTCATGCCAGAACGTATAGTGCGTCGTGCCATTGACCGTGACGCAAGGATTGCCATGGGTATCCATCGGGGCCATGTGGCCGACGAACTCCGGCAGGTTGCCCGACCTGAGCAACGCGCGCTGCCGGGCCTCGATACGCCTTGCCAATGCCTGGCTTTGTACTTCGTCGACCTCCATGTAGACATTCCAGAAGTCCGTGGCGAGCGCGTCGAGGTCGCCGTCGGGGGCGAGCAGCTGCCAGGCGCCTCCCTCGCCCAGGCGCACGGGCAAGGCTGGCATCAGGCCGTAGGGGGCTCGTTCATGGGTCACCACCCAGCTGTCCAGCTGTGTCTCGAAGCGGGTGCGCAGGCTCAGGCCGTTCATTTCGATCCAGGTCGCCCCCTGTGCATCGACCTCCACCCCCTGGAAGCGTCCGGGCGTCTGTATGGCGTTGCCAGCACGACGCGCACTGGCAAATGGCACCAGCTCCTCGCCGGGCGCGCCCACCGGCAGCCATGCCTTCGGCGTCGCCCTGAGCACCTGCGGCGCGGCGCGATAGCCAACCGCGCTCGCCCCCACCGCGACATCCAGGCTCGCCAGCACCACCGTCAGCGCATCGGCGAAAGCACTTAGAAAGGCTTCCCAGCGCCGCTTTTCATTGGTGGCGACCAACGATGCCTGCACATCCAACGCCACACTGACCATGCCCAGGCCCACCATGAACAGGCTGAACGGCCAGAACAGCAAGGTGAACGAACCGAACATCCGGGTGGCCGTGGTGATGTAAGCGTGCCAGTGCTGCTTATCCAGCGCCTCGTTGCTGACAATGACCTGGTGCTGGGCGCTCAGGTCTTCCTGGGTCATGCGCTTGAGCAACGCGAACAGGTCGCCGGTGACGTCCGCCCCAGGGCCGAAAGGCCACCAGGGCGAGACGGGGATGCGTCCTCGCCACGGTCTCCTCAGGCGAAATTCACGGCGCTCGGCGGCGCTCGCCAGCCAACCCGGCGGGTGCAACTGATCGAACCACTGCTGGGCATCCGGCGCGCTGGCGCGCTCGCCAACCCAGGCCACCAGTCGCGCCCCACTGGCAAACGCCTGCAGCACCGTCGGAGCGGTAGGCGTGTACAGCAGTATCCGCCCGTCCTCGGTGCTCAGCGTCAGCAGGTGCCCCCCTCCTTGCACCTCATACTGGCGAATCTTGAAGCGACTGTCCGGCACGTTGCCCCGCAGTGTCTCGAGCCCCACTGGCCCCTCTGCCTCAAGGCCCAGCCAGGCCCGCAGGCGCTCGGCGTCGAAGGGCTCGATATGCCCTTGCGCCAGGCTCTGCTGGATCTGCTGGACGAAACTGACCTTGGCCAGCATCTCGAATACGCTGCCGTTATGCGCCCAGAAATCAGCCGTGCGCTGTTCGACCCGAGCCGCGAAATCCAGTGCGCGCATGTCCTCCCTGATCCTGATCGGGTCCAGCTCCAGCTGGTTCTCGACACCGTAGGCATCGGCGCTACCGTCCTGGCGGTAGAAGCCGCCATAGACCGGGAGCAGGTCGACCGCCCACTGGAACCCTTCGTCGAAGCGGCTGATCCACAACTGGGTGAATGTCAGGGAATGCCGGGGTTTGCCAGTGTGCTGCCAACCCGTGAATGTCGGCCCGTTCAGCGCATTGTCGAAGACATGCCACCAGACCTGGTCGGGATCCGGTGACTGCGGATGGTGCTCGCGCAGGTACTCGCCTGCCGCCTGGCGCGCCAGGCTGAAGACATCGGGCCAGGTCTCGGCAAGCTGCCGGGCATTGTCCATGAGCGCCCAGGCGCCGCTCAGTTCGGCAAGGTCGCGTTCAGCATGGTCGGTATTCATGAGTATTGAACCCAAGTAAGTCACGAACCCTGAGTGGGCCATGCCGCCCATGGCTGCTGGCGGTAGGTATGTAGCGCACCGACTCACGTGACCGGGACATCATTGGCCAGTTGCGGAAAACGACTACAGATCAAGGCGATGGACGCCACCGACCCAGATGGGTATCATGCGCCCCGTTGCACTCGTAGCTCAGCTGGATAGAGTACTGCCCTCCGAAGGCAGGGGTCGTGGGTTCGAATCCCGCCGAGTGCGCCATCTTCTGAAACCCCGGAATGCTTCCGGGGTTTTTTCGTTTCAGGGTACCGGTAGCGTGAAAGCCAACTGCTGGACCACCGTGGCGCTGCTTGTCTGCCTTGGCCTGCATGGCTGCGCGACCCTGCCCTTGCCACAGCAACGCAGCCAACAGGCAGACGCCCTGGCCAGCACCGTGAACTTGACGCGCGAGCAGGTACGCACCGATACCTTCCTGCTGACCAGTTACGTGCGCATCGAACGCCCGGACCTGCCGCTGACGGTATACATCGAAGGCGACGGCCTGGCCTTCCGCAGTCGCTCGCAACCCTCGGACGACCCCACCCCGGTCAACCCGGTGGGGTTGGCCCTGGCAGCGGCGGACCCTACCGCCAACGTGCTATACCTCGCCCGCCCCTGTCAGTTCGCCCACGCCGCCGACAACCCGCGCTGCGCCGTGGGGTACTGGACCGGCAAGCGGTTCGCCGAAGAAGTGGTGCAGGCCATGGACCAGGCGGTCGATCACTATGCCCGGCAAGTGCCCGGGCAAGCGCTGCACCTGATCGGCTACTCCGGCGGTGGCGCCATCGCCGCGCTGCTGGCGGCGCGCCGGGTCGACGTGGCCAGCCTGCGCACCGTGGCGGGCAATCTCGATGTCGCCGAGTTCAATCGGTTGCACAGGACCACCCCTATGCCTGAGTCACTCAACCCGATCGACCAGGCTGCCAGGCTGCGCGCGCTGCCACAGATTCACTTCCATGGCACCGCCGACCACGTCGTGCCTGGTGTCATTGCCGAACGATTCGCCCAGGCGGTGGCCGGCGACTGCACGCAAGTACGTGCGGTTCCCGGGATGGGCCATGGTGGTGACTGGGCGGCGCGCTGGCCAGGCCTGCTCGCCGAACCGGCGCGCTGCGGGTGCGAACACTAACGGGTGAAATTGTGCATGAATGCACGGTGCTACCTCTCCCTGGGAAGCGTGTATTGGTGTTAGCGTGGGCATCTTCCCGTTTGCGTAAACGGGCACCACCCACCTTTGCAAAGGAATGCGCACACCCATGCCATTTTCCAAGCTTTCCGCCGCTTCCCTGATGCTGGCCAGCCTGGCGATGTTCTCGATCCCGGCCCACGCCAACCTCTCCCAGCAACAGTCCGCCGCCATCATCAAGGCCTACGACGGCAGCAACCCGGCCGACTTCAAGCAGTTCCTCGGCAAACTGGCCGGCAGCGACCTGGCCAAGGCCGACAAGCTCGGTGACACCCTCAAGCTGTACCTGGCCGGCAAGCCGCTGAGCACTGAGCAGCAGGACGAGATCAACCGCCTGCTGGGCCTGTACACCCGGATCAAGTACGGCGAGGCCGCCAAGCAGACCCTGCGCGAACTGGTGGAGATCCCGACGGTACGCAAAGAGGGTGTTGAGCAGCACGAGAACCCGGAATTCCTCAAGATCGCCGACAAGATCAAGGCCCTGGCCGAGGGCTTCGGCCTGCAGTTCCGCAACGTCGACAACCGTGTCTACGAAATCACCCTCGGCGAAGGCAAGGAAGTGATCGGCATCCATGCCCACGCTGACGTGGTGCCGGTAACTCCGGAAAACTGGAAGCTCAAGGACGGCACCAAACTCGACCCGTTCAAGGTCACCCTGGTGGGCGACCGCATGTACGGCCGTGGCACCGAGGACGACAAGAACGGCATCGTCGTTGCGCTCTACGCGTTGAAAGTGGCCAAGGACGAGAAACTGCCCCTGGCCCGCCAGTTCAAGCTGCTGGTGGACACCACCGAAGAAACCACCGGCGACGCGATCCCCTATTACTTCGCGCGCAACGCCACCCCCGACTACAACCTGGCGCTGGACGGCGGCTACCCGGTGGTGATCGCCGAGAAAGGCTACGGCACCGTCATGGCGACCTTTACCAAGCGCGCCGGCACCGGCAAAGGCGCCGAAGTGGTGAAGCTGACCGGTGGCCTGGCCACCAACCAGATCCCCGGCAGCTCGGTGGCGACGCTGAACGCTGACAAGCCAGCTGACGTGGCCAAGGCCCTGGAAAAAGCCGGCGCCGAGTACGTCAAGCAACACGGCGGCGACTTCAGCATCGACGCCAAGGCCGAAGGCAAGCAAGTACTGCTGACCGTGACCGGCGTGTCGGCACATTCCTCCGAGCCTGAGTCCGGGGTCAACCCGGTGGCGCGCATGCTCGACTTCCTCAACGGCGTGCAGAAGCAGGTGCCGCTCAAGCACAACCACATCACCGACGCTGCCCGCTACGCCGCCGACAACTGGGGCCTGGACTACCTGGGCAACAAGCTTGGCGTAGGCTTCAAGGACGATTTCATGGGCCCGCTGACCACCTCGCTGACCTTCGTCGGCCTGGATGACAAGGCGCTGAAGCTGGCGGTGAACCTGCGCATTCCCAAGGGCAAGTCGCTCGAGACCCTCAAGTCCGAGATCTCCGACAAGCTCGGTGAGTGGGCGCGTACCAGCCACACCTCGGTGGCCTTCGACTACACCCTCGACGAGCCGATGTACCGCAACCCCGAAGGCGAGTGGGTCAAGGCCCTGCTGGCCGTGGCCAGCGAGAACCTGGGCATGAAGCACGAGTTCGGTACCTCCGCCGGTGCCACCTCGGTGCACGACCTGCCCAACGGCGTGCAGTTCGGCCTGGCCATGCCGGACGTGAAGTACACCGGTCACAACGACAACGAGTTCAAGACCGTGGAGCAATTCATGCTCGACCTGCAGATCGTCAGCGAGATGGTGGCGCGGATCGGGCAGATGCCGAAACTCTGAGGCACGCGTGTAAAGACGGGAGGCGCCTGCGGGCGCCTTTCTCGTTTGCGTGTTGATTTTCTGGCGCCACTGTTTCGCCACCCATGAAATGTTTGGTAACCTTCGCGCCGGCCACCCGTTCGGGTGACACGTTATGCGAACAGGGACGCGTTCGACGAACGCTACAAAAGGAATTGCGATGGCGATGGTCTATTGCCGCGGCTGTGCCAGACAGCTGCACGAAACGGCACCCACCTGCCCACAATGCGGCGCTCCACAGCACGCAATCTCCCCCACGAACCCGGTCAGCGGCGAATCGCCGTGGATGGGCATCGTCTCCCTGATTCTCGGCGTTCTCTGTGTACTGACGCTGTTCGATGACGCTGACTGGGACGGTGAAACCCTCCTTGGCATGGTCATGCTTTCAATGGCGGGCCTGGTCCTGGGCATCGTCAGCATCAGTCAGAAGAAGCCCGGTCACGGCATGGCCATTTCCGGTGTGGTCATGGCAGTCATTTCACTGCTGTGCTTCATCGGCCTATCTGCTAGCTAATCAAAACGTGAGGGAAAACAAATGAGCATGGTGTTCTGCCGCGGCTGCGCCAAACAGATCCATCAATCGGCCCTGAGCTGCCCGGGCTGCGGCGCACCCCAGGCCGCCACTGCCGGCAACGGCACAATCGCGGGTACCACTGCCGTGAGCAGTGGCAATGCCTACCTCGAAGTGATGAAGAAGTACGCCGTATTCAAGGGCCGCGCGCGCCGCAAGGAATACTGGATGTTCGTGCTGTTCAACCTGTTGATCACGATCGCGATCGGTATCGTCGACAATGCTATAGGCACCAAGCCGCTGCTGGGCCTGGTGTACAACCTGGCGATCATGATCCCGAGCATCGCCGTTGCCGTACGTCGTGTGCACGACAATGACCACAGCGGCTGGTGGTTGCTGGTGCCTATCGTCGGCTTGGTGTTCCTGATCAAGGACGGCACCCCAGGCAACAACCGCTTCGGTCCGAGCCCCAAGGGCCTGGTGTAAGCGCAGCCTGCACGGGAATCGAAAGGCGGCCTTCGGCCGCCTTTTTTCATGCTGCCCGCCCATGACGTTTTTCAATCGCCTCCATGCCGTTTCCTGCATTGCCGTGCAGAGCGCCGTGCCGGATGCTTTATTTACCCCGACACATCGCCTTTCCACCCACTGAGGCCCGTATGAAGAACGTCGAACAGATCCTGAAAAACAAGTCGCAACCTCAGGCCGTCTATACCATCGCCCCTGATGATTCGGTGCTGGATGCCTTGAAACTGCTGGCGGAGAAAAACATCGGCGCCCTGCCGGTGGTGGAGAACGACCAGGTGGTCGGGATCGTCAGTGAGCGTGACTACGCTCGCAAGCTGGTGCTCAAGGGCCGTTCCTCACCTTTCACCACCGTACGCGAGATCATGAGTTCGCCGGTGGTCACCGTGGAGCCCAAGCAGAACCTCGAGTACTGCATGAACCTGATGACCAACCGCCACCTGCGTCACCTGCCGGTGGTGGACAATGGCCAACTGCTCGGGCTGCTGTCGATCGGCGACCTGGTGAAAGAGACCATCGCCGAGCAGGCCAATCTCATCCTCCAGCTGGAGCAGTACATTCGCGGCGAATAATCCTCAGTGGTAGGCGCGCTCCAGCTCGTCCAGCTGATGGTCGAAGCTGCGCAGCCGCGCCGACCAGGTGTACACCAGCACTTCCAGGTCACGGTTGAGCACCGCGGTGTTGCCACCGTCGCGTACCGGCGCATCGCACAAGTCCAGCTGATAGCGCTCGCGGGCCATGGCCGTGGCCACGCTGGACAGGTCGCGGGCATTGGCCAGCCAGTGGTGATGGTGATCATGCACTTCCCGGTCGAGCTCCCGGCACTGGCGCTTGAGGGCATCCAGGCTTTGCTCCAGGGGCGTGCCCTTGAGCTCGCCCATGACCTCTTCGAAGGTCCGCCCGGAGTGCCAGTAGCTACCCCAGAAATAACGGTCGAACACCGTCTCGACCCGGCGCAGGGCGACCTTGGTGTTCCAGATGGTCAGCAGCGTTCGCCCCTGCGCCACTTCGCGGCGGTTCAGGTGCAACTGCTGCCAGGCGATCCATGCCAACCCGCACAATGCCACCCCCGCGGTCACGGCGGCGGCGGCATACAGAAACTGCACGGCCTGGTTCATCTGCTGGGTGTGCCGGATACCATAGAAGTAGCCGGCGGTCAGGGTGCCCAGGATCGTCACGGAGCACCAGAAACCTGGTGCGTAGGGATCTTTCATCGCGCCATCCCCTGTTGTTTTTCCTGAGCATAGCAACGGCCCGATCACCCATCAGGTGCCGCTCGGCACTTTATTGTCGGGGGCGACGCAAGGCTTCGTTGAGCTGATCGAATAGCTCCGCCCAATCGGCATCGTCATCAATGCTTTGCCTCAGAAACGCCCGCTGGCCATCGGTCCAGAAGGGCGCATCCACCAGTTTCACATCGCCCTTGAGCGGCGAATGGCTGGTGATGAACTGGTCGATACCCAACGGATCGTCCGGCAGCCCCAGCTGCTTGAACAGTTCGGAAAACTTGTGGATCGGCGCTTCCATGGTTCACTCCTTCGGCCGGGCCGGTCATCCACGATGCCCGCCCGGCATGGGTTGCGAGCATCAGCTCAATTCGCGCACTTCGGCGTGCGGCACCAGTTTCAAGTATTGCTCCATGCTCATGTGGATCAGGTGATCGTGGTCACCCGCCTCAAGATAGACATCACCCTGGCGGGTCAGCGTGCGATCGAGCAGCATCGGGATGTTGTAGGCATCGCCGAGCGCCGGGATCGCGCCACGTTCGCAGTCACCGAACAGGCTGGGCAGCGCGCTCTCGCGGGTCAGCTGCCAGGCGCCGGTCATGCGCACCTCGGTCATGTCCAGATGCCGGTTGGCCGGCAGCACGGCCATGATGTAGTTGCCATGGCGGTCGTCGAGCATCACCGACTTGGCGACCCGCTCGGCGGGTACGCCGGCCGTGCGCGCCGACTCCAGGCTGGTGGCCGAATGTGGATGGGGAACGATGTCGTAGTCGCAGTTGGCCTGGTCCAGGCGCTGCTGAAGGGTCTTGGCCATTCGCATGATGCACCTCCGGTTTAGCCCCCACCCTCAAGTTTAGGCCGTGGTCGGTCGGGCACGACTAAACTTCAGGAACAGGTCCGCATGAGGTGACGACAGGTGATCGCTCACTGCTGGCGCGTGTTGTTGCTGTCGCTGTTGCTTGGCCTCGCCCCGGGCGGCCAGGCCACGCCGGTTACGGATGTCTGGCTACTGAGCGTGGACGACGCCATCGGCCCGGCCAGCGCCGATTACCTGCTACGCGGCCTTGAACAAGCACAGGCGCAGGGTGCGCAACTGGTGGTGATCCGCCTGGACACCCCCGGTGGCCTGGATAGCGCCATGCGCCAGATCATCAAGGCCATCCTCGCCAGCCCCGTGCCGGTGGCCACCTTCGTCGCTCCCGGCGGCGCCCGGGCGGCCAGCGCCGGCACCTACATCCTCTATGCCAGCCATGTGGCGGCGATGGCACCCGGCACCAACCTGGGCGCGGCGACGCCGGTACAGATCGGCGCGCCTGGCATGGGCGACAAACCGCCCGCCAACAACGAAGACGAAACCCGCGCCCGCAAGCAGGTCAACGATGCCGCCGCCTACATCCGTGGCTTGGCCCAGCTGCGCGGGCGCAACGCCGATTGGGCGGAAAAAGCGGTGCGCGAGGCCGTGAGTCTCTCGGCCAGCGAAGCCCTGCGCCTGAAGGTGATCGACCAGGTCGCCAGCGACCTGCCTGAACTGCTGCGCCAGCTCGATGGCCGCACCTTGCAGGTCGCCGGCCAGCCCGTGCAACTGCGCACCGCCGACGCTGCCGTGGTGGAGCACCTGCCCGACTGGCGCACTCGCCTGCTGGCGGTGATCACCAACCCCAGCGTGGCGCTGATCCTGATCATGATCGGGGTGTACGGCCTGTTGTTCGAATTCATGAACCCCGGCACCGGCGCGGGAGGCGTGGTCGGCGGCATCAGCCTTTTGCTGGCGCTGTACGCCCTGCAATTGTTGCCGGTCAGCCATGCCGGCGTGGCGCTGATCCTGCTGGGAATCGCTTTCATGGTTGCCGAAGCGTTCCTGCCCAGCTTCGGCGTGATCGGCTTCGGCGGCATCGTCGCCTTCGTGGTCGGCGCACTGATCCTGATGGACACCGATGCCCCTGGCTTCGGCATTCCCCTGGCACTGATCATCAGCCTCGCCGTGGTCTCGGCGCTGCTGCTCGGCGGCGTGCTGGGCATGGCGCTCAGGGCGCGGCGCCGGGCGCTGGTCAGCGGCGACGCCGGGCTGGTGGGCAGCCTGGTCACCGTGACCGTGGTACACCAGGACAACCCGTTCCTCGGCTCGGTACAGGCCCAGGGCGAACAGTGGCAGGTGCAGTGCGCGACCCCCTTGCAACCCGGCCAGCACGTCAGGGTCATGGCCCGTAACGGTTTGACACTCGAGGTCAGCGCCACCGCGCCCACGGCGCAAGGAGAGTGAAGATGTTCATGCAGTTCGGTTTTGGCACCCTGCTGGTGCTGCTGGCCCTGTTGCTGCTGTCGGCCTTGCGCATCCTGCGCGAGTACGAGCGCGGGGTGGTGTTCCAGCTCGGGCGCTTCTGGCAGGTCAAGGGCCCGGGGTTGATCATCCTGATCCCGGGGATCCAGCAAATGGTGCGGGTCGACCTGCGCACGGTGGTGCTCGACGTGCCGCCCCAGGACGTGATCACCCGCGACAACGTCTCGGTGAAGGTCAACGCCGTGGTGTACTTCCGCGTGCTCGACCCGCAGAAGGCGATCATCCAGGTCGAGGATTTTCTCAGTGCCACCAGCCAGCTGGCCCAGACCACCCTGCGCGCGGTGCTTGGCAAGCACGAGCTCGACGAGCTGCTGGCCGAACGCGAACAGCTCAACGCCGACATCCGCGCCGTGCTCGACGCGCAGACCGATGCCTGGGGCATCAAGGTGGCCAATGTCGAGATCAAGCATGTCGACCTCAACGAGTCGATGGTCCGCGCCATCGCCCGCCAGGCCGAGGCCGAGCGCGAACGGCGAGCCAAGGTGATCCATGCCGAAGGCGAGCTGCAAGCGTCGGAGAAACTGATGCAGGCAGCGCAGATGCTGGGCAAGGAGCCTGGGGCGATGCAGTTGCGCTACATGCAGACGCTGGGGGCGATTGCCGGGGACAAGAGCTCGACCATCGTCTTTCCGTTGCCGGTGGATCTGCTCAAGGGGTTGGTGGACAAACAACGTTGAGGCCACACGATCCCCCGTAGGAGCCAGCTTGCTGGCTCCTACGGGATGAAGTTCAGATCGGCGCCCGCCGCAGGGTGGCGAGGAAGGTCGCCGCGCCGATGAACAACCCGGCGAACGTGCGGTTCAGGCGTTTCTGCTGTCTAGGGGTGCGCAACAGGCGCAGCACCCGCGACGCCAGCCCGGTGTAGCCCGCCATCACCAGCATGTCGACGCTGATCATGGTCACGGTGATCGCCACGTACTGTGGCAGCAGCGCTTCATGCGGGTTGATGAACTGCGGCAGCACCGCAAGCATGAACACCAGCGCCTTGGGGTTGCTGACGTTGACCAGGAAACCCCGGAACACCAGGCTCAGCGGCTTGCCGATCGGGCGCACGCCGGACTCGTCGCTCATGTCCATCGGCAAGGCTTTCCATTGCTTGTAGGCAAGGTAGACCAGATAGACGACGCCGAACCACTTGATGATCTGGAAGGCGGTTGCCGAAGCGGCGAGGATGGCACCAACGCCGGCGGCAATGATGGCGATCTGCACGATCAGGCCCAGTTGCAGGCCCAGGGCATTCCAGTAACCGCGCCAGAAGCCATACTGCAGGCCACTGGACATCGAGGCGATCGCCCCGGCGCCCGGCGACAGGCTGATCACCCAGCACGCGGCAAAGAAGGCCAACCACGTTTCCATCGACATCGCACACCTCGCTCGAACATTTATTGCAAAACGTTAAGCTACGGTGCTGGCGAAAAAATAACCAGTGGTTTTTACAGTGTCGGTGAGGGCCTCTTCGCGGGTAAACCCGCTCCCACTCCGACCGCGCCAACCTTGCGCGCTCCTTGTAGGAGCGGCCTTGTGCCGCGAAAGGGCTGCGCAGCAGCCCAAGATTTCAGTGCTGGCGACGTTCGTCGGGGCCGCTTTGCGGCCCTTTCGCGGTACAAGGCCGCTCCTACAGACTGAATAGACCAGTGCAGCCTTAATCAGCCTCGATGGCCGGATCCTTGACTGGAACAGGCACTTCGGCCCCGCGCCAACGCCGCACCGCCTTCTGGAAGAACTGGCTGTTCGGCACCTGTACCAGCGCCCCGCCCGCCTCGGGCGTCTCCATCAGCGTGGTGTACAGCAGGTTGATGGCGATCACCCGGCCTTTCACTCCCGGCTTGTCGAGGGTATCGACCAGCTCGACCACATCACCGATGCGAAACGGCCCGACGGTGAAGATCAGCACCGCGCACAGCAGGTTCGACAGCACGCTCCAGATGGCGAAGAAAGCCACCGCCGCCACTGCAACGAAACCGGAGAGCGCCGTCCACAGTACCGTGGCCGACACCCCCATGCGCTCCAGCACGAACAGCAGCGCGCTGCCCATGATCAGCCAGCGCAGGGCGCCGCGCACCGGCACCATCAACTCGTGCGGCAGCGGATAACGCTCGCCCAGGCTCCTCAACCCACGGGCGACCATGCGCTGCAGGATGAACGCGGCGATCAGGATCAGCAGGATCTGCAGCCCCAGCCAGAACGTGTCCATCCATTGCCCTGGCAGCAGCGAACGCAGTTCCTCCATCAGCTCAGCGCCTCGAGCTCGGCCTGCATGCTTTCCAGCGTTTCCAGAGCTTCCATCCAGGCCTCTTCAAGCTCGCCTTCGCGTTGCTTGAACTGGGTCTGGCGGGCCAGCAGGTCGCGCAGCTCGTCCTTGCGCGAAGCCTCGTACACACCACCGTCGCCCAAGGCCGCCTCGATCCCGGCCAGTTCCTTGTGGACCTGGTTGAGCTCGGTTTCCAGCTTGTCGGCCGCCTTCTTGTGCGGCGCCAACTGCTGGCGCAAGGCCGCGGCGGCTTGGCGCTGGGCCTTCTTGTCGGTCTTGTCCGGGTTGACCGGTGTGCTGCTGGCCGGCGCGTTGCGCTGGCGGTACTCGACCAGCCAGCGGCTGTAATCGTCCAGGTCGCCGTCGAAGGTGTCGACCTTGCCATCGGCCACCAGCAGGAAATCGTTGGTGGTGCTCTTGAGCAGGTGACGGTCGTGGGATACCACCACCACGGCGCCGGCGAACTCTTGCAGGGCCATGGTCAGCGCCAGGCGCATCTCCAGGTCCAGGTGGTTGGTCGGTTCATCGAGCAGCAGCAGGTTCGGCCGTTCCCAGGCGATCAGCGCCAGGGCCAGGCGCGCCTTCTCGCCACCGGAGAAATTGACCACCGGCTCATCGACGCGGTTGCCGTGGAAGTCGAAGCCACCGAGGAAGTCGCGCAGGGTCTGCTCGCGCTCGCCGGGGGCGATACGCTGCAAGTGCAACAACGGGCTGGCCTTGTCGTCCAGCGAGTCGAGCTGATGCTGGGCGAAGTAGCCAACAGCGAGGTTCTCACCCCGCACCAGGCGGCCGGACAACGGCTGCAGTTCACCGGCGAGGTTCTTGATCAGGGTCGACTTGCCCGCGCCGTTGGGGCCAAGCAGGCCGATCCGCGCACCGGGTGCCAACTGCAGCTTGACCTTCTCGAGAATGGCTTTGTCGCCATAGCCCAGGCGGCCTTCGGACAGGTCGAGCAAGGGGCTGGAGATTTTCTCCGACTCGCGGAAGACGAAGTCGAACGGCGAGTCGACGTGGGCCGCCGACAGCTCCTCCATGCGTTCCAGGGCCTTGATCCGGCTCTGCGCCTGGCGGGCCTTGGTGGCCTGGGCCTTGAAGCGGGCGATGTACTTTTCCATGTGCGCGCGCTGCGCCTGCTGCTTCTCATAGGCCTGCTGCTGTTGCGCCAGGCGTTCGGCGCGGGTGCGCTCGAAGGCGCTGTAGCCGCCCTTGTAGAGATTGAGCTTGCGTTGCTCGACGTGTAGCACATGGTCGACCACGGCATCGAGGAAATCGCGGTCGTGGGAGATCAGCAATAGCGTGCCCGGGTAGCCCTTGAGCCAGTCCTCGAGCCAGAGGATGGCGTCGAGGTCCAGGTGGTTGGTGGGCTCGTCGAGCAGCAGCAGGTCGGACGGGCACATCAATGCCTGGGCCAGGTTCAGGCGCATCCGCCAGCCACCGGAGAAGTCGCCGACGCGGCGGTCCATCTGCTCGTTGGTGAACCCAAGGCCGGCCAGCAGCTTGCGCGCACGCGCGTCGGCGGTGTAGCCGTCGGCGCTGTCCAGCTCACTGTGCAGGCGCGCCAGGGCGGTGCCGTCGTGGGCCTGCTCGGCGGCGGCCAGGTCGGCCTGGACCTTGCGCAGACGGGCATCGCCATCGAGCACATAGTCCACGGCGATGCGGTCGAGGGTGTCGACCTCCTGGCGCATGTGGGCGATGCGCCAGTCGCCGGGCAGCAGGCAGTCGCCGGCATCGGGCGACAGCTCACCGCGCAGCAGCGCGAACAGGCTGGATTTGCCGGCGCCGTTGGCACCGATCAGGCCGGCCTTGTGACCGGTGTGCAGGGTCATCTCGGCGCCTTCTAGCAGGCGCTGTGGACCACGCTGTAAAGTGAGGTTCGATAGTCTGATCATGATGGTCGCGGAGTCTACCAGCTTCCCCGATCACTGGCGCGAGTGAAACCATGCACACCGACCTGTGGAACCATGCCTTGGCCCTGTACGCACGACCGGGTGTCGAAGGCGCCTGCCTGACCCTCCAGGCGTTGGGCGGCGATGTCTGCCTGCTGCTCTGCGGTACCTGGCTGCAGGCCCGCCAGGCAGCTCCGAATGAACGACGGATACAGGCCCTTCAAGCATTAGCCAGCCCTTGGCAGCGTGACGTGGTCTCCCCGCTGCGCACGCTGCGCCAGCAGTGGCGCGAGCAGGCGCTGGCCGACCCGAGCTTGAGCGTGCTGCGTGAGCAAGTGAAGAGCCTGGAGCTACAGGCTGAACGCACGCTGCTTGAGCGCCTGGAAGCATTGGCCCGCGAGTGGCCCGCCGAACAGAATGAGACGGAAGATTGGCTGGCCCGGCTGGCACCGGACCAGGCCCGGGATCACGACGCGCTGCATACGCTGCGCGCCGTGGCCCGGAGGCTTCAGGAGGCCGAGGAAGGCGACTGAGCCGGGGTGCTGGCCGCGGCCGGTGCTGCTGGCGTCGCTACTGGGGCCGGGGTGGCGCTGGCAGCCGGAGTGGCTGGCTTGGCTGCGGGTTTCGCAGCGGCAGGCTTGGTCGGGGCCTTGACGGCGGCGGGTCTGGCTGCAGGTTTGGCCGGAGCCTTGACGGTGGCGGGTTTGGCGGCAGGTTTTGCTGCGGCGGTCTTGGCCGGCGCTTTGGCGGCGGCCGGTTTAGCAGCTGGCTTGGCTGCAGGTTTTGCTGCGGCAGTCTTGGCCGGGGCTTTGGCGGCAGCCGGTTTGGCGGCTGGCTTGGCGGCCGGTTTTGCTGCGGCAGTCTTGGCCGGGGCCTTGGCGGCGGCCGGTTTGGCGGCTGGCTTGGCGGCCGGTTTTGCTGCGGCGGTCTTGGCCGGCGCTTTGGCGGCGGCTGGTTTGGCGACTGGCTTGGCTGCCGGTTTTGCTGCGGCAGTCTTGACCGGGGCCTTGGCGGCGGCCGGTTTGGCGGCTTGCTTAGCGGCCGGTTTTGCTGCGGCAGTCTTGGCCGGGGCCTTGGCGGCAGCCGGTTTGGCTGCAGGTTTTGCAGCAGCCTTCGGTGCCTCGGAGCGCAAGTGCAACGCCTTGGCCGCAGCCTCGCGAACCTTGCCCACGCCCTGGGCCAGTTTCAGGCTTTCCTGGGCATCACGCTTGAGCTGCTGGATATAGGTGCGAGTCTGAGCCTGACGCGCCTTCAGCGCATCGAGCAGCGCTTCAAGTTCACTGGCGGCTTTCTGCGCCTTGCCTTGTGCCTTGGCTTTGCCAGCCTTGGCCGCGTCCTGCAACTTCAGGCGCGCGTTGTGCAGTTTCTCCTGCGCCTTGCCACGTTGTTTTTCCAACTTGGCCAACAGTTTCTCGGCATCCGCCAGTGCTTGGGAGCAGGCATCTTCCAAATGTTCGAGCAGGCTGCCCGAAAGTTGCTGGAGCAGGTGCAACGGCGTACTGACTGCTTTCTTTTTGGCCGACATGGATTACCTCCTGGCTGACGAGAGTGCGACTCATACTATGCTTCTGCTGCTACTGCCGCTAGGGCATGTTGACAGTATCAGTAGCGCCGCGTTGCATGCCTGGGCAAAGTTGTTGTCTTGCAGCTGGAAGCAAGTGTAGTTGCCTGTTAATTCCTTGCCGACAATTGCACATCTTTCTTCGACAACGCTGGCATACTTCGCGCTCTTTGCAGCAGGAGTCGACCATGCCTCGTTACCTGATTCTCGGCCTGTGCCTGGTGGCCCCACTGGCGCTGGCCAACCCCGAGTCCTCACCCGGCAACGACAGCGACCTGGCCTACAGCCTCGGCGCCAGCCTGGGCGAGCGCCTGCGCCAGGAGGTGCCTGGCCTGCAGCTCGATGCCCTGGTCGAAGGCCTGCGCCAGGCCTATCAGGGCCAGCCGCCACGGATCGCCAAGTCACAGATGGAGGCGATCCTGCAGACGCATGAAGAGCAGGCCAATGCCGCCGCCGAGCAGGCGCGCGTGGACACCCTGCTGAGCGCGGAAAAGCGCTTCATGGCCAGCGAGCGCGCACGCGCCGGTGTGCATGAACTGCCCGAAGGCATCCTCTACAGTGAACTGGCCAGCGGCAACGGTGCGCAGCCCAAGGCCACCGGCAGCGTGCAGGTGCGTTACGTGGGGAAATTGCCGGACGGCTCGGTGTTCGACCAGAGCCAGCAACCGCAGTGGTTCAAGCTGGACTCGGTGATCGAAGGCTGGCAGGTGGCGCTGCCCAGGATGAAGGCGGGGTCGAAATGGCGGCTGGTGATACCGTCGGCGCAAGCCTATGGCGCCGACGGCGCGGGCGACCTGATCGCGCCCTACACCCCGCTGGTGTTCGAGATCGAACTGCTGGCGGTGGCCGACTGAGTCAGGCCTGCACCGCGTCCTCTTCCTTGTGCGCGGTGTGCAGCACTTCGATGAGGCAGTCCTCCAGCTCGAAGCGTTCGCGCAACAGGCCGCCCAACTTGCCCAACTTGTCCGCGAAGCGCTCGGGGTCGGTGCACTCGCCCTTCTCGCAATGGTCGTTGAAGGCCAGCGCGATCTGGGTGCTGTCATCGATACGCGGGTTGATCTGCGTGGCCAGTTCCAGGGCCTTGGTATCGCCAAAGGCCTTGGCTTCGCTGACCAGCTGCTCGCTGACTTCGAAGTGCCAGGCCGAGACATAATCGACCAGGAGCGCGCAGAAATCGCGGTTCTTGTCCTTGTCGGCAAAGGCCGGCTTGGCATCGCGCAGTGCGCGGAAGGCTTGCACCAGCTCCTGGCGCTCCTCCAGCCAACGATCGATCAGCTTGTGAACACCGCCCCAGCGTTCCTGGGCGTTCTGGCAACTATCGAGCATGGCGATCTCTTCCCTTCTGGATAGATGCCGCTGCACCTCGCGACACAACACCGTGGCACAAAGGTGACATCAGCAGGACGGCATCGAACAGGTGTGTTTTGGGTATGCGTGCTGCGAGATTATTCCCGCGCGACCTGCCCTTCAAGGTACGCAGTGGACAAAGTTCATACAAGCGTTTAATCCCGTTCCTACCTGCCACTGGTCGAGCAACCCCCGCAGTGTTGCTCTGGATCAAGCCATCGGGCGATTGCGGAATCGATACGCCACCAGCCAGGACAGGGGCATGGCGGCGAGCAGCAAAAACGCCAGAAGGCTCCATTCGGGCAAGGTCAGGTCGAGAAAACTCCAGCTGATGGAAACACAATCCGGGCTGCCCAGCAGGAACATGCGCAAGATCTCGCCCATGGGGCGCTGCATGATTTGGTCTACTGGCAGAGGGCAGCCGTCAGCCACCAGGGGATCACCTTGCAGCCAGACATGTCGGCCAGCCAGCAATGCACCACCGAGTGCACCGGCAAGCGCCAGCCACGCATAACCCCGCCGCCCACGCTCGGTGGGCGAATGCACGAGCGCAGCCAGGCAGACCAGAGCGTACCCCCCAAGCATCAGGCGCTGGCTGAAACACAGCGCGCAGGGCACCAGGCCGATAACCGACTCCAGTTGAAACGACGCCACCAGCACAGCCATCGAGGCCAGCAGGGCGGGAAGGAAAAAGCTGCGCAAGCAGGCCAGCGACATGGGCGATGAATGTCCGCGAAGTTGGGAGAAGTGGTTGGGAACGGTAGAGGAAAGAGGCGCTTTGTATCAAGGCGCTACGGCGCGGACAAGTCGCTGATTGGCAAGGAAACGCTTCTAATGCAAGTAGGAACATTCCTATGGAGCAAGAGGATCTTTCGACGCGACGCTGTAAGGCAGGCTCCAACTGCGCTGGAGCCTGTGGACAAGTACTCCGCTATTGCCGGGCCGCGCCTTTCCAGCCCCCGCCCAAGGCCAGGAACACGCCAATTTGCCCCATCGCTACCTGGCTGTTCGCCGCCGCCAACTGTGACCGCACATCGGTGTAGGTACGGGTTGCCTGCAAGTCGGCGAGGAACGACTCACGCCCGACCTGGTAACGCAGGTGCGTCTGGTCCGCCGATTCCTTGGCCGAGCGCTCGGCGTCGGCCAGGGCGTCGCGGCGGTCGAGCAAGGCGCTGTATTGGGCCAGGCGGGTCTGGGTTTCGCGGATGGCGTTGAGCACCACGCCGTCGAAGCGCGCCAATGCCGCCTGGGTGGAAGCCTCTGCCTCGCGAATGCGCGCGCGGGTGCCGTTGGTGGGGATGTTCCAGGTGATCTGCGGGCCGAAGCCCCAACGGTTGGTCGAGGGCTCGCCGAGGTTCTTCAGCAGGCCGATGGTGCCCACCTGGGCGCCGATGCTGATGTCCGGGTACAACGCGCCGGTGGCCACGCCGATGTAGGCGGTCGCCGCCGCCAGCTGGCGCTCGGCCTGGCGCACGTCGGGGCGGCGCTTGAGCAGCGCGGCGCCGTCGCCCACCGGGATCAGTTGCGCCAACTGCGGCAGCTCGGCGCAATCGGCGGTACCCGCAGGCAGTTGCTCGACGGGTCTGGCCAGCAATGCGGCCAGCGTGTACAGGCCGGCCTCACGCTCGGCCTTGAAACGCGGCAACTCGGCACGCAGCGACTTGAACTGCGTTTGCGAACGGGTGACCTGGGTCTCGTCGCCGCGGCCGGCGTCGCGCAGGCGCTGGGTCAGCTGCACGCTCTGTTCCTGCAGGTCCAGCGACTCGCGGGCGATGTGGTATTCCTCGTTGGCCGAGCACACCTGGGTGTAGGCCTTGACCACATCGGCCACCAGGGTGATGCGCGCGGTGTCGGCGGCCGCCTGCACCGCGTCGGCATTGGCCTTGGCAGCCTCGGTGCCGCGCTTGAAGGTGCCCCACAGGTCGAATTGGTAGCTGGCGCTGATGATCGTCTCGCCGATGTTGGCCACCGGCACCTTCTCCGGCAGCAGGAAGGCTTCGCCGGACTCCTGCAGGCGCTGGGCGCCCGCCTTGATACCGCCGTTGAAGCCACCCTGGGACTCGGCCACCTCGACCTGGGCACGGGCCTTGGCGATATTGGCGGCGGCCACGCGCAGCTCGGTATTGGCGCTCAGGGCCTGACGCACCAACGCGTCGAGGCGTGGATCCTGGTAGAGCTGCCACCAGTCCTCGGCCACCGGTGCCGACACCACGCTGTCGGCGTCCTGGCGCAGCGGGCCGTTGAGGTCGGCACGCTGCACGGCCGCGTCCTTGGGCACCTCGTAGTTCGGGCCGACCATCATGCAGGCGCCCAAGGACAGGCTGAGCCCGGCCAGGATCAGGTGTTTCATGGGCGCTTGTCCTCGATGATCGACACCGTGGCGGTGCGCCCGGCAATCATGCGGAAGTCTTCCGGCACCTCGTCGAACGCAATGCGCACCGGGATCCGCTGGGCCAGGCGCACCCAGCTGAACGCCGGGTTGACGTTGGGCAGCAGGTTGGCACCGCTGCTGCGGTCGCGGTCCTCGATGCCGGCGGCCAGGCTCTGCACGCGACCGCGCAGGCGGGTGTTGTCGCCCATCACGCGGATCTCCACGGCATCGCCAATGTGGATGCCACCCAGCTTGGTTTCTTCGAAGTAGCCATCAACATGGTAGGAAGCGCTGTCGACCACCGACAGCACCGGGTGGCCGGCGCTGACGAACTCGTGGGCACGCGGGGCGCGGTCGTTGAGGTAGCCGTCCACCGGGCTGCGCACCACCGAGCGGTCGAGGTTGAGCTGGGCGACGTCGACCTGTACCTGGGCTTCATTGACCGCCGAGCGCGCGCGGGCCTCGCGGGACTGGCTCTCTTCCAGTTGCTCGGCTGCCACCAGGTTGCCCAGCTTGCGGTTGCGCAGGGCCTCGCGCGAAGCCTGGGCCAGGGTCTCCTGGCGCTCGGCCAGGGTCGCCTTGGCCTGGCGCAGGGCCAGGGTGAAGCGGTCCTGGTCGATGGTGAACAGCACGTCGCCGCGCTTGACGGTCTGGTTGTCGCGCACCTCGACCTTCTGGATCAGCCCGGAGACATCCGGGGCGATCTGGATCACGTCGGCGCGGATATGCCCGTCGCGGGTCCACGGCGCGAACATGTAGTACACGACCATCTGCCACACGAGCACGGCGGCGAAGGTCACTACCAGCAAGGTCAGGACCACGCGGCCCAGGGTCAGCAAAGGTTTTTTCATGGCAGCATCAGGCTTCGGCAAAAGTGGTCCACCGCGCCAAGCAGCACGGCATACAGGGCAACGTTGAACAACGCCCGGTGCCAGACCAGGCGGTAGAAGTGCAGGCGCACCAGCACGGCGTGCACGCCCAGGTACAACAGGTAGGTGCCAAACATCATCACCAGCAGCGTGGGCAGGAACACCCCACTGATATCCAGTTCACCGATCACAGGGGCGCTCCATCGAGGCCGGGGGGCAGTTGCGTTTGTTCGGCGGGCTCGAGCATCACCTCGACCCCTGGCAGCAGCGCCAGGCGCAGGCCGGCCAGGGCGTGCAGCAGGTGAGTGCGGGCAGCGCCGCGTTCGTACAGTTCGTCCAGGTTCAGCGCCAGGCGCGCGCGCTCCATGTTGCGCAGCAGCGCCGCCGGGGCGTGCAGCCGCTGGTTGGCGCGCAGGCAGGCGGCGTAGTGGCCGCCGACTTCCTCGACCACGGTACGCAGGCGCTCGCGGGCCTGGCTGCCGGCACGGGGCATGTAGGCCAGCAGGTCGAGCAGGTTCAGGCCCACACGCAGGTCGCGCAGGGCCACGCCGCTGTCCTGCCCCGTCTGCGACAGCCGCGGCAGGTGCTGCATCAGGCGGTCGAGCATCTGTACACCGACCTGGCGATGTTCGGCCAGCGTGGCCGGCTCGGTCATCTCGACGATGTCGCGCCAGGCGAAGCGGGTCATGCGCTTGGCCGCCAGCTCCACACCGAACGGGCGCACGACCAAGGTCCAGATGAAGGCGAACAGCAGGCCCACGGGGCCGGCCAGGTTGGCGTTGATGAAAGTGAAGAAGTCGGCGTCGTAGGCACCCTGGATGCTGATGAAGGTCGAGGTGTTGACGATGGTCAGCAAGGTGCCCAGGTAGAAGCGCGGTTGCACGGTCAGGGTGCCGACGCAGATGAACGGCACGGCGAAGGCCAGCACCAGCATGGCGAAGTCGTGCAGGTTGGGCAGCACCAGGAACAGGTACAGGCTGGAGAAGATCACCGACATCAGCGTCCAGAAGAAGAACCGGTAGATCTGCGGCGCCGGGTCGTCCATCGCGGCGAAGAAGCTGCACGACACGGCGGCGAGGATCACCGCGCTGGCGCCGTCGTTCCAGCCCAGGCCGATCCACAGGCCGCAGGCGACGACGATGGCGGTGACCGTGGAGAACACCGAGTAGAGCATCAGGCCACGGTCGAAGAACGGCGTCAGGCGGCCCAGGCGCCAGTGGCGGTACACCGCGCGCCAGGGTTTGGCGTCATCCGTGCGCAAGGCGTGCTGCAGGGTGCAGCAGTCTTGCCAGAGGTCGGCCCACTCGGTCAGCCGGTAGAGCGCGTTGGACAGCAGCAACTCGGCGCGCTGGTCGATGGCCGCGGCGCCGGGTTGCAGGCGGTCGATCTGCTCGTGCAGGGCTGTCCAGCGTGCCACCGAGGCGCTGTCGGCGGTGCCCTTGAGCCATTCGCGGGCGCTGTCCAGCAGCGGTTGCAACTGGGCGAACTGGGCGGGGGCTCGGCCTTCGAGGGCGACCAGGGCATCGTCGAGCGCGTCGATTACCGGCAACAGGTGGATCATGCGGCCGCGCAGCTCGCGGGCATTTTTCAGGGTGTGGGGGCCGGCGCCTTCATGGCCGAGCTGACCGATCATCATCTCCAGCGAGTTGAAGGTGGCGACCATCGCGCCGCGCATGCCGCCGAGCTTGTCGGCGCTGGCCTCGCGGGCGAGGTAGGTGTCGCTGTAGCGGATCGCCTCGTTGAACCAGCTGCCGGTGGCGCCGACCACCACCGGAGCCAGGCGCCGAGGCCAGAAGACCGCGCCGACCACCGCCGCACAGACGATCCCCAGGCAGATCTCCTGGGCGCGGGACGAAGCCACGTCGAACACCGCCAGCGGGTTGTCGACCACGGCCAGGGCGATCATCGGCAGGGTATAGCCGGCCAGCATCAGCACGTAGTTGTTGGCCGTGCGCAGGTTCAGCGAGAGGAACAGCAGGGTGCCGGTCCACAGGGCGATGGCGATGCTCAGCAGCAGGGGCGACTGCACCAGCGGTGGCACCAGGAAGATCGCCCCACCGGTGCCTAGCAGCGTACCAAGGGCGCGATACAGTGCCTTGGACGTGGTCGGGCCGAGGAACGGGCTGGAAACGATGTACACCGTGGCCATCGCCCAGTACGGGCGCGGCAGCTGCATCAGCAGGGCAATGTACAGGGCGATCATCGAGGCGGCGAAGGTGCGCACGCCATAGAACCAGTCGCGGGCCGGGGGCACCGAGCTGAAGAAGCCGTTCATGGCAGCACGCCCGCCGTTTCGAACGCCTGGATCACCCGCAGGGTGGCTTCCAGGTCGGCCTGGTCGATGCCGTGCAGCACTTCGCGGCGCAAACGCACCAGTTCACCCTCGATGGACTCGGCCAGGGCGCGGCCCTCGACGGTAAGGCTCAGGGCCTTGGCGCGGCGGTCCAGCGGGTCTTCGCTGCGGCACACCAGGCCCGCCTTGCACAGCTGGTCGAGCAGGCGCACCAGCGATGGGCTTTCCAACCCGGCTGCCTGGGCCACCGCCACCTGATGCACACCGTCGCCCAGGCGCACGATCATCAGCAACGGCACGGCGCAGGCTTCGGAAATGCCATAGCCGGTCAGCGCGCCTTGGCACAGGCGACGCCAATGCCGGGCGGCCACGACCATGCCGCTGCTGATCTTCAGGTGCAGTGCGTCAAGGGACATAAGGGGAACCGAGGATATTCATAGTTTGCTAACTATCAATATACGCCCTGCCCTCCCCCTGTCGTCAACCGGGGGCGATGGCAGGTTTGGATGAAAGGTTGTTCATGATCCTCGTAGGAGCGGCTTCAGCCGCGATGCCGGCAACGCAGTGCCTGGCACCCGCTTCGCGGGTGATCGCGGCTGCAGCCGCTCCTACAGAGGACTCTTCAAATCAATGGGTTATGGCTGGATCTGATCTTCCAGCTTCATGGTCAATGCCAGGTTGCTGCCCAGCTTGATCGCCTGGTCGCGCCACCCCAGGTAGCGCGCCGCGTCGCGGCTGCTGAAATGCACCGCCAGCTCTTCAGCCGCCTGCATCACCCCGGTCGCCGCCGCCAGCTCGAGCCAGTACAGCGCGGCCTTGGTATCCGGCTCCACATACAACCCATGCAGCAACCGATAGCCCACCTCGAATCGACAGCGTGTCTCACCCTGCCGGGCCCCGCGCAGGAACCATTGGTAGGCTTCGCAGGGGTCGACTTGCCAGTCCTGGCCGCCGTCGCAGACTTCTTCCTCGTACAGGTCCCCCAGCGCTGCGGCGGCCAGGGGCATGCCGCGCTCGAAGGCATGCCGGTAATACTCGGCGGCGTTGGCATAGGAGATATCCACACCCTTGCCGAAGTAGTGCTGCTGCCCGAGGTTGAACCAGGCCGCGGCATTGCCCTGCAACGCCGCCATGCGCAGCAGGTGCCCCGCCAGCACCGTATCGCCGCGCCAGTACTTGCCGTTGAGCCAGATCCAGCCCAGGTCGTTGAGCACCGCCACGTTGCCCAGCAGTGCCTGGCGACAGAGGTCGGCATAGATCGCCTGCACGTCGACCGCTTCATCCAGACGGTCGACCAGGCCGAAGCGCTCGCCCGCCAGCGCCTGCTGGCTCGGCATGCCGATCCCGGCGAACAGCCGGTGGCGCTGCCCCGGGCGTGCCGGCGCCGGGACGATCCGCTCGGGTAGAAGCCGCGCGAGCAGCGAATGGATATTGCTGGCAGCAGACATGTTCATCCTCATTGAACGACCCACAGCACCGACCACGACTGTGATGAGGCGTGATTCTGCGCGATGCCACGACAAAACCTGTCGCGAACGATTCGATCCCTGGCAACCATTTGCCTGTTCCTTGATCTGAGCAGGCTGTGGCCAATTGCCATGCCCCACCCGTGTCGCCATCCTATGGCGGCATAGCCTAGACAAGGACGTTTCCTTTTGCCGTTCGCCACCACCCGCGCCACCCTCAGCCGCCAATGGGCCTTGCTGCGCCAGCTGCCCAGCCGCTCCCCCGGGATCACCAGTGCCGAGCTGGTGTGGCGCCTGCGTGACGTGGGTTTCAGTGTCAGCAAGCGCACGGTGGAGCGGGACCTGAACGAGCTGTCGCTGATCTTCCCGCTGGAGCGCAATGACAAGAGCATTCCGTTTGGCTGGCACTGGTCGGCCAGCGCCGGAAGCGAGTTGCGGGGAAACTTCGACCTGCAGGGCTATCTGCGGGGCGATTCGCTACAGCCTGTCGTGGGTGAAGGGGTCGAGTTGCAGGCGTGGGTCAGCGACCACCTGGCCCGCCAACTGCGCGAGTCGCCGTTGACCGGGGACATGCAACTGACCGCACTGGAGCAGGGGCATCGGTTGCGGGCAACGGTGGTCGATGGCTGGCCGCTGCGCTGGTGGCTGCTGAGCCAGGGACAAGGGTTGGTGGTGGAGTTGCCAAGCACATTGCGCGAGGAAATCGCCCGCACACTGGCCGCCGCCGCCGCCCAGTACCAAGGCCTGTAGGAGCCAGCCTTGCTGGCGATGCAAGGCGTAGCCTTGCCCAGGATACCGAGCAAGGCCGGTTCGCCAGCAAGGCTGGCTCCTACAGGGCCAAGCTAGCGCTGCATCCCCCAGCGCCTTACTGTCAGCCGCTCCAGGGTATTGAACACCAGCCCCTCCACCAGCAAGCCGATCAGGATCACCACCGCCAGCCCGGCGAATACCTTGTCGGTGTACAGCTCGTTGCGGTTCTGGAAGATGTACCAGCCCAACCCGCCCTTGCCGCTGCTGGCGCCGAACACCAGCTCGGCGGCGATCAGCGTGCGCCAGGCGAACGCCCAGCCGATCTTCAGCCCCGACAGGATCGACGGCAGCGCCGCCGGCACGAGGATGTGCAGTACCAGCCGCAAACCGCGCAAACCATAGTTGCGCCCCGCCATGCGCAAGGTTTCGGAAACCCCGAGAAAACCGGCGTAGGTATTCAGCGCCAGCGCCCACAGCACCGAATGCACCAGCACGAAGATCAGGCTGTTGTCGCCCAGGCCGAACCACAGCAACGCCAGTGGCAAAAGCGCGATGGCCGGCAAGGGGTTGAACATCGAGGTGAGGGTACCCAGCAGGTCACGCCCCAACTGGGTCGAGACCGCCAGGCTGGTCAGGCCGAAGGCCAGGACGATACCCAGCACATAGCCCTTGAGCAGCACCACCAGCGAAACACCGACCTTGGCCGGCAGCTCGCCACTGGCCAGGCCATCCCACAGTGCCATGGCGGTCTGCAGGAAGCTGGGCAGCAGCAGGTCATTGCCGGTATAGCGGGCCACCGCCTCCCAGATGCCCGCGAGCAGCACCAGGATCAGCGCCTTGCGCAACCAGCCCTGCTGCCACAGCCGTTGCGCCACCGGCAGCTCACGCTCCAGCGGCACCCCGGGCAGGGGCTGCAGCTGCACTTCGTATTCCTGGCGTACAGGTGTCATCGTCATGCCCAGGCTCCTGTCAGTAGGCGATGCGGATGTCGTTGAAGCCCAGATCACCCGCTTGCTCCGGGGCATCGGCCTCGTCGAACAGCAGGCGGTGAATACGCCTGGCGCTGGCCTGGAAATCGCTGCCACCCAGGCTGCCGAGGTCGTACTGGTGGCTATGCACTTCGGCCCGCACCCGCCCAGGGTGCGGCGATAGCAGCAGGATGCGGTTGCCGACCACCAGCGCCTCCTCGATGGAGTGGGTGACGAACAGCAGGGTGAAACGCACCTCCTCCCACAACAGCAGCAGTTCTTCCTGCATCTTGCGCCGGGTCAGCGCGTCGAGCGCGGCGAACGGCTCGTCCATCAGCAGGATCTTCGGCTGGGTCGCCAGTGCCCGGGCGATGGCCACGCGGGCCTTCATGCCGCCGGACAGGGTATGGGGATAGGCGTCGGCAAAGGCCGCCAAGCCCACCTTGTCGAGATAGTGCAGCGCCCGCTCCTCGGCTTCGGCGCGCTTGAGCTGCCCGGACACCAACAGCGGGAACATCACGTTCTGCTTCACCGTCTTCCAAGGCGGCAACTGGTCGAACTCCTGGAACACCACGATACGGTCCGGCCCGGGGCCGCGCACCGGCTGGCCCTGGAGCAGGATCCGCCCTTCGCGGGGCTCGATGAAGCCGGCCACGGCCTTGAGCAAGGTGGACTTGCCGCAACCGGACGGGCCGAGCAGCACGAAGCGGTCGGCGCGGTCGACTTCGAAGCTGACCTGGTGGGTGGCCCGCACCACGCGCTGGGCGGTGCGGTATTCGAGGCTGAGGTTGTCCACCGCCAGCAGCGGTGGGGTGGCGACAGGGCTCAGTTTGCTGGCCGTGTGGCCTGGCAAGGGGGCGGTCATGGGTGATCAGCTCCCCTGCAATGGGCGTTCATCCTGGAAGAAGTAGTCCTTCCACGACGCCGGCTTGTTCTTGATCGCGCCGACCCGGTAGAGGAAGTCGGCCAGCTTGTAGGTGTTCTTCGGGGTGACGGTGAACTCGTACCGGGGGTTGTCGATCAGCTTGATCAGCGCGTCGCGGTCGATCTTGGCCTTGGTCACGCGGATGTAGGTGTCGGCGGCGGCGGCCTTGTCCTTCTGGGCGAACTCAGCCGCTTGCGCCAGGGCGTCGACGAAAGCCTTGTAGGTCTTCGGGTTGTCGTTGCGGAACTTCTCGGTGGCGAACAGCAGCGTCGGCGAGTTGGGGCCGAGCAGGTCATAGCTGTCGAGCACCACATGCACGTTCTTGTTGGCCAGCACCTGGTCCTGGAACGGCGGGTTGGAGAAGTGCCCGTTGAGCTCGGTGCCACCGGCCAGCAGCGCCGCGGTGGCGTCCGGGTGCGGCACCGCCAGGGTGTACTTGTCGAGGCGGTTGTATGCCTTGTCGCCCCACTGCTGGGCGGCGGCGTACTGCAGGAAGCGCGACTGCACCGAAACGCCCACCGCCGGTACGGCGATGCGGTCCTTGTCACCGATATCGGCGATGGTCTTCACGTTGGGGTTGCTGCTGACCAGGTAGTACGGGAAGTTGCCCAGCGAGGCCACGGCCTTGACGTTCTGCCGGCCCTTGGTGCGATCCCATACCGTGAGCAGCGGGCCGACACCGGCACCGGCGATGTCCACCGAGCCGGACAGCAGTGCGTCGTTGATCGCCGCGCCGCCGGAGAGCTGGACCCAGTCGACCTTGATGTCGATGCCCTGCTCCTTGCCGTGCTTCTCGATCAGTTGCTGGTCACGGACGACGTTGAGCAGCAGGTAGACGATGCCGAACTGTTCGGCGATGCGGATCTGCCCTTCGGCGTGGGCCACGGTGGGCGCCACGAGGCTGCCGGTGACCAGACTGGCACCCAGGGCGATGCTGGCCGCCAGGCGGCTGATGGATATGCGCATGATGAATTTCCTCAGTCGTCAGAACGGGGCGTCGCCCTGGATGGTGGTGCGGTACAGCTTGCGCCGCAGGTGCGCGGGGCAGCCGGCGGCCAGGTGGATCAGCGAGCGGTTGTCCCAGAACACCAGGTCGTTCGGCCGCCATTGGTGGCGGTAGATGTTCTGCTCGAGCACGCTCAGGGCATACAGCTGCTGCAGCACATCGCGGCTTTCGTCATCCGGCAGGCCGACGATGCGGGTGGTGAAGCCCTCGCTGACGAACAGCGCCTTGCGGCCGTTTTCGGGGTGAGTGCGCACCACGGGATGGATGACTTCCTGGACTTGGGCGAGTTGCTCGGCGGTGAGGCTCGGGCGCCAGTTGCCTTCGAACTTGGTCTCGGCGTAGCGGGCGGTATAGGAGTGAGCGGCGACGCGGCCCTCGACGACTTTGCACAGGGCCTCGGGCACGGCGTCCCAGGCCTTGTGCATGTCGGCGAACAGGGTATCGCCACCTTCGCTGGGCAGCTCTTGTGCATGCAACATCGAGCCCAGGCTGGGGAGTGCCTTGTACGACAGGTCGGAGTGCCAGAACTTGCCGGCATCGCCCAGGCCGACGTTACGGCCGTCCTCGACGATATTGGACACGATCAGGATCTCGGGGTGGCCTGCCAGCAGGAACTGCTTGAGCACATGGATCTGCAGCTCACCGAAACGGCGGCTGAAGGCGATCTGTTGTTCGGGGCTGATGCGCTGGTCGCGAAACACCAGGACATGGTGGTCCAGATGGGCGCGGTGGATTCGGCTGAAATCCTCGGCATTGACCGGTCGGGCCAGGTCGAGGCCGACGATCTCGGCGCCGACGGCACCCGGGAACGGGCGGATGTCGAAGGTTTGCGGCAGGGCACTGTCGATGGACGACAGGGCGTTCGAGGCGGCTGGCATTGGTCACTCCCACGCAGTGCGCGACTTCAGGGCGCGCAACGATCGGAAACGCACGGGGTTTGCCCGTGTGGGTTCGAGTCGTGCGGCGCGCCGATTGGTCGGCGGGTACGCAGTGGGAATGACTATAAAGTCATAAGAACGATATTTTAAATACCGTTACGGCATATCCATATGAAGGGCTTGTTCCTTCAGACCCTACGTTCATCTGTGGGAACAACTGTCTTGTGCTGGCTGCACTGGCCCCTTCGCCGGCAAGGCCGGCTCCTACAGGTGCGGCGCTAGCCTTGAGACTGCGCAGGAAACATGAGCCTCACTGCAGACCTGTAGGAGCCAGCCTTGCTGGCGATGCCCGGCATGGCCGGGCCAGCGTCCACGAAGAAGACAGTTGCTCCCACAAGATCGATCAACGCTCGCGCAGGGCTTCCGAGCGGGCCTTGATGATCGGCTTGAGCAGGTAGCTCATGATGGTCTTCTTGCCGGTCATGATGTCCACCGTCGCCACCATCCCGGGGATGATCAGCAACGGCTTCTCGTCCGTGCCCAGGTGGCTCTTGTCGGTGCGCAGCTTGATCAGGTAGTAGGTGGTCTTCTTGTCTTCGTCGGTGATGGTGTCGGCGCCGATCTGCTCGAGCTTGGCCTTCATGCCGCCGTAGATGGTGTAGTCGTAGGCGCTGAACTTGACCGTGGCTTCCTGGCCCGGGTGCAGGAAGGCGATATCCTTGGGCAGGATCTTCGCCTCGATCACCAGGGTGTCGTCCAGCGGCACGATCTCGATGATGTCGCTGCCCGGCTGGATCACCCCGCCGATGGTGTTGACCAGCAGCTGCTTGACGATGCCCCGTACCGGCGAGATGACCACGGTGCGGTTCACCCGGTCATCCAGCGCCTTGCTGGTGGCGGTGGCCTTGTTCAGCTCGGTGCGCGCCTCGTTGAGCTGGGTCAGCGCCTCGCTGCGGAACTTGCCGCGGGTCTCCTCGATCTTGCTCTCGACTTCCTTGATCGCCGCTTCGGCCCGCGGGATGGCCAGGCTGGTGGAATCCATCTGGCCACGGTTCTCGACTTCGGCGCGGCGCAGGCGCAGCACCTCGACCTGGGAGATCGCGCCCTGGGCCACCAGTGGCTCGGACATGGCGATCTCCTGGCGCAGCAGCTGCAAGCTGTTGGCGTACTGGGCGCGCTTGGAGTTGAACTCGCGCAGCTCCTGTTGCTTCTGCACCAGTTGCTGCTGCAAACCCGCCACCTCGTCCTGCAACTGCTGGCGACGGCTCTGGTACAGCGACTGCTCGTTGGCGGCCTGGTTGGGGGCGGCCTTGCGCAGCTCTTCGTCGATCTGCAGCGGCTTGTCCTCGACTTCGGCGGTCAGGCGCTGCACGCGCAGGGCCATGGCCAGGCGCAGGGCCTCGGTTTCGTCGACGTTGGAGGCGAAGCGGGTCTCGTCCAGGCGCAGCAGCGGCTGGCCGACCTCGACGATCTCGCCTTCCTTGGCGAAGATCTCGGCGACGATGCCGCCCTCGAGGTTCTGGATCTTCTGTACCTTGGACGACGGGATGGCCTTGCCCTCCCCGCGCGTCACCTCGTCGATGGGCGCGACGCTGGCCCAGACGATCATGAACAGGAAGAACGCGATCACGCCCCAGATGGTCAGGCGCACGATGCGCGGCGCATCCTCGATCAGCGCCTTGTTGACCTCGGGCAGCGGCTGCCCGGCCAGGGACTCGGAGCCCTTGAAGTAACGGCGCAGGTTGTCCTTGAAACGCCCCATATCCAGCTTATGCAACACTGATCTGCCCCTTCTTCAGCGCATCCATGACGGCGGCTTTCGGGCCATCCGCGACAATCTGTCCACGATCGATGACGATCAACCGGTCCACCAGCGACAGCAACGAGGCGCGGTGGGTGACCAGCAGCACGGTCTTGCCTTCGATCACCGCGGCCAGGCGCTGCTTGAGGCGCTCTTCGCCGGTGTTGTCCATGGCGCTGGTGGGCTCGTCGAGCAGCAGGATCTGCGGGTTGAGCAGCAAGGCACGGCCCAGGGCGACGTTCTGCCGCTGGCCGCCGGAGAGGTTCTGGCCGCGCTCGCCGACCTGCAGCTCGTAACCGTCCGGGTGCAGGCGGGCGAACTCGTGCACACCCGCCAGTTCCGCGGCCTGCAGGATCAGCTCGTCCTCGATGTAGCGGGCGCCGCTGACCAGGTTGTCGCGCAGGGTGCCGGCCAGCAGCTGGATGTCCTGGGGCACATAGCCGATGTTGTGGCGCAGCTCGCTGACATCGATCTGGCGGATATCCACGCCGTCGACCAGCAGCGAGCCGTTGTCCGGCTCGTAGAGGCCGACGATCAGCTTGGCCAGCGAGCTCTTGCCCGAGCCGCTGCGGCCGATGATGCCGACCTTCTCGCCCGGGCGGATGGTCAGGTTGATGCCCTTGAGCGCCTGGTTCTGCTGGTTGGGGTAAGTGAACTCGACCCCACGGAACTCGACCGCGCCCTGCAGCACCTGACGGCTCAGCGGGCGCTCCTCGAAGTTGCGCTCTTGCGGCAGTTCCATCATCTGGTCGGTGGCGACCATGGTCACCTTGGCTTGCTGGTAGCGGGCCAGCAGGCCGTTGAGCTGGCCCAGCGGGCCGAGGGCACGGCCACTGAGCATGTAGCAGGCCACCAGGCCGCCCATGCTGAGGTTGCCGTCGATGATCAGGTACACGCCGACGCAGATCATCGCCACGCCGGCCAGTTGCTGGATCAGCAGGGTGATGTTCATGGCCAGGCCCGACAGCACCTTGACCCGCAGTTCCAGGCGGCTGAGGGTGCCGAGGGTCTGCTCCCACATGTACTGGCGCTCGCTCTCGGCGTTGTTGACCTTGACCGCGTCCAGCCCGGCGAGGGTTTCGATCAGGCTCGACTGGCGCTCGGAGGCCAGGGCCATGGTCCGTTCCATGGTCGCCATCAGCGGCTTCTGCAGGGCGTAGCCGATGCCCAGGGCCAGCGGGAAGGCCAGGATCGGGATCCACACCAGGTGCCCGCCGATGATGGCGATGACCATCAGGATCAGCAGGGTGAACGGCAAGTCGATCAGGCTGGTGAGCGTGAGCGAGGCGAGGAAGTCGCGCAGCCCCTGGAACTCATGGATGTTCTGGGCAAAGCTGCCGACCCGCGCCGGGCGGTACTTCATCGACATCCCGACGATGCGCTCGAACAGCGTCGCCGAGATGATCAGGTCGGTCTTCTTGCCGGCCAGGTCCAGGCAAAGGCTGCGCAGGCCCTTGAGGATGAGGTCGAAGACATAGGCGCCGGCAATGCCGATGGCCAGGACCCACAGGGTCGAGGTGGCCTGGTTGGGCACCACGCGGTCGTACACGTTCATCACGAACAGCGGCGCGGCCAGGGCGATCAGGTTGATCACCAGGCTGGCGGCGATGGCGTCGATGTACAGCCATTTGCTGCGCAGCAGCGTGTCGCGGAACCAGGAGCGGGCGCGCGGGATGAGGTTGCCGTGGTTGACGTCGAACTTGTGCTGCGGCTGGGCGAAGAACACCTTGCCGCTGTAGTCGCTCTGCAACGCTTCACGGGTGACATGCACCTCGCCGCCGTCGCTCTCGCTGAGCAGCAGGCGGGCGGTGTCTTCGTTCTCCCAACCGAGCAGGACCGCGCAGCGGCCCTCCTTGAGCAGCACCATCGCCGGCATGGCGATGTTCGGGATCTGCTCCAGCTTGCGCTGCAGCAGGCGGCCCTGCAGGCCCGCCCGGGCGGCGGCGCGGGGCAGCAGCTCGGCGGTCAGGCGCTGCGAGGGCAAGGGCAGCCCGGTGGTCAGCATGGCCCGGCTGGCGGGCTTCTGGTGCAGGACACACAGGGTCAGCAGACTGTCCAGCAACGGGTCGTCATGCTGACTGCGTGGATCGTGGCTGAGTTGGACTCGACTGACTTCGGATTCCACGCGGCGCTCTCTTCATCCTTGCGGGTAGGGGCAAGGCGCGCCTGTCAGTTCATGCCTGGCAGGTTCACCTTGGGTTTCAGGTCGTTCTGCACAACGGATGCCATGGGGGCTACGACGCCCTGGCTCTTGAGCAGTTGGCCAATGGTCGCCTTGATTCGGTACTGAGTAAACATTTGTGTGTTCTTCACCTCTACCAGACGGCGCTGGGCGGTGAAGGTTTCATTTTCGCTGTCGAGCAAATCGAGCAGGGTGCGCTCGCCCAGGCCGAACTGTTGCTGGTAGGCGCTGCGCACGCGCTGGCTGTGATCGACGTACTGCTGGGCGATCGGCACCTGGGCATTGGCGTTGTCCAGAGCATTCCATGCCAAGCCTAACTCCTCATTGAGCTGGCGCAAGGCGTTGTTGCGAATGTCCAGGGCCTGGTTGGCCAGGTACGACTTCGATTCCAGGTCCGCCTTGTTGCTGCCACCGGCGTACAGGTTGAAGTTCATGCGCAGCATGGCCTGCCATTCGTTGTTGTGGCCGACCGCGCCGTCGAGGTTGTTGTCGGCCGTTCGTCCGAGTTCGGCATCGAAGCGTGGATAGAACGTAGACTTCGCGGCTTCATATTGCTTTTCGGCGGCGGCGATGTCGGACTCGGCCGAGCGCAGGATCGGGCTGTCTTCGATCAGCTGGTGGCGGGCTTCGTCGAGGGTGGCCGGCAACAGATCGACAAATGGCGCTGGCGTGCTTAACTCGTCCGGCATTTGCCCGACGACGCTCAGGTAGTTGGTGTTGGCGTCGGCCAGGTTGGTCTGCTCGGTGATCAGGTTGTTGCGGGCCTGGGCCTGGCGCGCTTCGGCCTGGTCGAGGTCGGCCATGCGACCCACGCCGCGGCTGGTGCGCAGCTTGATCTGGTCAAGGATGCGGTCGTGGTTGCGCAGGTTGTCTTCGGCCAGGCGCACCATTTCGCGGCGGGCCAGCACGTCCAGGTAGACCTGGGCCACGGTCAGCGCGGTGCGTTCGGAAGTACCCAGCAGGGAATAGGCGCGAGCGTTGACGGTGGCTTGCTGGCGGCCTACTTCGCTGGAGGTGGCGAAGCCGTCGAAGACCATCTGCCGCAGGCGCAGGGCCGACTCGCCACGGTTGAGGGTTTCCCAGCGGTTGCCAGTGCTGGGGCTGTCGGTGCCCTCACGGCCATAGCCGGCGGTCACGTCGACCCGCGGCAAATAGCCGCCCTTGGCGGCGCGCAGTTGGTGATCCGCAGCCATGCGGGCATTCACGCCGGCCTGGATTTCCGGGTGCACCTCGAGGGCCTTCTGCATGGCTTCGGGCAGGGTCTGTGCTTGAGCGAAGGTGGCGGCAAGCGCGAAAGGAAGAGCGGTGAACAGTGACGCACGCATTTTTACTGGTTCCCGAGAGAGCTGTTGTCCCAAATCACAGCCGAAGCTGTGCCTGCCTTGGAAAATGGCAAACCCCGATCCTGTGTGTAGGAAGCTTCCGAATAGGCAGTGCGATTAATACGAAAGAAAGGGCTGTGGATGGCCAAATATCAATGTGACATTACGTTGGCGATTGTTTAGGATGGCAGCCAGAAGGTCAATAGTTTGGCATAAAGTAAATCGCCAATAGTTATAGACGTAAAATTGACACTTTAGGGTGTCAAAAACATTTTTGAAACATTCCATCAGTCGCCGCCTTTGCATGCCGGCCAGGCATGGAAGCCAACTGAACGGGTAGTCCGGAGAGTCCAATGAGCACTGTTGTTGCCATCGTCAAAAGCATTGTTGGCCAAGTCATCGCAGTTTCCCCAGAAGGCATCCGGCGCGTACTCATCGAAGGCGACCGCCTGTTCGCCGGCGAACAGGTAGACACCGGCGCTGGCGGCGCGGTCACCTTGGAGCTGGCGGACGGCCGCCTGCTCGACCTGGGCCGCGACACCCAATGGAGCGCCGACGCGCCCGACAGCAGCACCGACCTGAGCCAGGCCACCGCCCAGGCAGCGCCCTCGGTCGAAGAACTGCAGCAGGCCATCGCGGCGGGTGCCGACCCGACCACCGAACTGGAAGCCACCGCAGCCGGCCCGGCCGCGGCAGGCGGCGGCTCGGTCGGCGGCGGCCACAGCTTCGTGCTGCTCGAGGAAACTGCCGGGGCGGTCGACCCGAACATCGGTTTCCCCACCGGCCCTATCGGCTTCGCCAGCGGGCTGGGCAACCAGGAAATCGGCGGGCTGGACACGACAGGCACCGACACCACCGCCAACACGCCGATCAGCACTGGCCTCACCCTCAGCGCCACCCCTTCGATCACTGAAGCGGGTGGCGTGATCGTCTATACCGCGACCGTCGGCCAAGCACCGCTGAGCAACCTCACCGTCACCCTGTCCAACGGCGCGGTGATCGTGATTCCGGCCGGGCAAACCACCGGCACCGTCAACGTCACCATCCCGGCCAACGACACGCCGTACAACGATGGCGGTCAGATCTCCACCACCATCACCGGCACCACCGGCGGCAACGGCCTGATCGTCACCCCGAGCACCACGCCGGCCGTGACCCAGGTCACCGACACAATCGACACCACCACGGCGACGCTGACCGCGACCCCGAGCGTGACCGAAGGTGGCGTGATCACCTACACCGTGACCCTGACCAACCCGGCGCAGACGCCGGTCACCGTCACCCTGTCCAACGGCCAGACCGTCACCATCGAAGCGGGCAAGTCTTCCGCCAGCGTTGATTTCCAGACCCCGGCCAACGACGTCTACAACAATGGCAGCACCGTCAGCACCACGATCACGGGGGCAACGGGCGGCAACTTCGAGAATCTGGTGCCGAACCCGACGCCAGCGCAGACCGTCATCAATGACTCGGTCGACACCACCACCGCCACCCTCACCGCCACCCCGAGCGTGACCGAAGGCGGTGTGATCACCTACACCGTGACCTTGACCAACCCGGCGCAGACGCCAGTCACTGTCACCCTGTCCAACGGCCAGACCGTCACCATCGAAGCCGGCAAGTCTTCCGGCAGCGTCGATTTCCAGACCCCGGCCGATGACGTCTACAACAACGGCAGCACCGTAAGCACCACGATCACGGGTACAACGGGCGGTAACTTCGAGAATCTGGTACCGAACCCGACGCCAGCGCAGACCGTCATCAATGACTCGGTCGACACCACCACCGCTACCCTCACCGCCACCCCGAGCGTGACCGAAGGCGGTGTGATCACCTACACCGTGACCCTGACCAACCCGGCGCAGACGCCGGTGACCGTCACCTTGTCCAATGGCCAGACCGTTACCATCGAAGCGGGCAAGTCGTCCGCCAGCGTCGACTTCCAGACGCCCGCCAACGACGTGTTCGTCAATGGCAGCACCGTCAGTACCACGATCACGGGGGCAACGGGCGGCAACTTCGAGAATCTGGTGCCGAACCCGACGCCAGCGCAGACCGTCGTCAACGACAGTGTCGACACCGTCACGGTCAGCATCGCCAGCAATGGCAACGTCACCGAGGCCGAGCAGCCGACCTTTACCGTTTCGGTCAGCCAGAAACTCGACCATGACCTGACTGTCACCCTGTCCAATGGCGACAAGGTGGTTATCGCAGCCGGCCAGACCCAGGCGACCTACAGCCTTCCGGCCCAGGGCGACGACGTGTTCAAGGATGGCGGTTCGGTGACCTTGGGTGTGACCGACGCCAGCGTCCCGGGCAAGACCTTCGAGAACCTGGAGCTGGGTGGCAACGCCACCGTGCAGATCACTGACACCGTCAGTGAAGTGGTCGCAACCCTGACTGCGGACAAGACCACCGTCAGCGAAGGCGGCCAGGTCACCTACACCGTGACCCTGACCAATGCCCAGGGCCTGTCGGTCACCGGCCACAACGGTCTGACCTTCACCCTGACCGATGGCACCAAGGTGACCATCCCAGCTGGCAGCGCCAGCGGCACCTTCACCATCACCGCCAAGGATGATGTCTACGTCGGTGGCCAACCTTCGATCGTCAACAAGATCGAATCGGTCGTCGGTGGCGACAACTTCGAGAAGCTGACCCTCGGCGACAACACCATCACCACCACCGTCACTGACGAGCCAGGCACCGGCACCCCGGGCACCGGCAACGAAGGCGACAAGGTCGCCGTGACCATCGTCAGCAATGGTGACGTGAACGAAACCCAACAGCCGACCTTCACTGTCAAAGTGAACCAGCCGCTGGA
>NZ_JARPQB010000040.1 GCF_029478665.1 Pseudomonas entomophila | reverse complement strand
CGTCGGAAAGTTCGTATCGCTTGGGCATGGCAGAATCCTTCGCCTAAAAAGCGAGAACTCTACGGAAAATCAGGCTTCCAGAGGTTTCGGCGAGGTTTCAAAGGTTTTCATACAGAACCTAGTGTCCTGTCTCGGAAGTATGTTCTCCTTTGGCGATTGGCTTGGGTGCTCGGCCGAGGCGCCGCGACGAGCCATAGCGGGGCTATGGCGAGGAGTGGCAACGCTGGCCGGGCGTCCAAGACGCGAAACGCGAAGAGCATGCAGTGCGCCAGGTCATCTGGCAGGTCGCGGCCCGCCGAAGTAACTACTAGACACTGAGCAAGCGCAGGCACTGTATCTCGAGCGGCTCTGTAATTTTGTCGCCCATAGGCTACCAAACTGAGGTTTTCTGCAGGTTTTGTAGCCTTTGTGACTCAAAGTTGTCTGGATAAGGATGTTGTCGTGATGTGGCTCAAGGGCTGCGTGATTGATGCCATTTTCGGTGGCGATCTGGAGCGGCTTAGTCGCAGCCTTGCCAGCTTGCCTTCCCAACAATCCTGCGCACAGCCCATGCTTGCCCTACGCCCAACCGCTCACTGCAGCGAACCCGCAAGAAGCGCCAACAGAGCATCAGCATCCAGCTTGGCACTCACTTCACCGCCCTCCAGCAGGCTGTCGGCCAGGCCTCTTTTGCGCGCATGCAGGGCGACGATCTGCTCCTCGATGGTGTTCTCGGCTACCAGCCGGTAGATAGTCACCGGACGCTGCTGGCCGATGCGATAGGCACGGTCACTGGCCTGATCCTCCACCGCCGGGTTCCACCAGGGATCGAGGTGGATCACATAGTCGGCGGCGGTGAGGTTGAGGCCGCTGCCGCCAGCTTTCAGGCTGATGAGGAAGACTTCACCCGCGCCAGCCTGGAAGGCATTGACTCGGCTTTCCCGTTCCTTGGCGGGCACGCTGCCGTCGAGGTACTGGTAGGCGATGCCTTTTTCATCGAGCCAGGTACGGACGATACTCAGGTGGTCGACGTACTGGCTGAAGATCAAGGCCTTGTGGCCATTGTCCAAAAGCTCTTCGACGATGGCGGTGACAGCCTGGAACTTGCTGCCAGGCAGGGTCGAGCCCGGAGTTACCAGGGCCGGGTGGCAGCAGAACCGTCGCAGACGGGTGATCTCCGTCAGGATTTGGAATGATCTGCCTGCTCCGGGCTCCAGATCAGAGACATTGCTCACCGCTTGCTGGCGAAGGGCCTCATAGAGGTGAGCCTCTTCATCGGACAGCGGTACTTTGTAGGTAATCTCCGTACGTGCGGGTAATTCGTCGAGCACCTGGCTTTTCAGGCGGCGCAGGATAAAGGGCTGGATAAGCGCTTTCAGAGCCCGTCGGGCTGCTGCATCGCCCTGCTCGATGGGGGTAGCGAAGCGGCTGTTGAAGTGTTCCTGGCTGCCGAGCAGCCCTGGGTTGATGAATCGGAACAGGTTCCACAGCTCGCCCAAGTGGTTTTCCAGCGGGGTGCCAGTGGCGACCACGCGAAAATCGGACTGCAAGGCCATTACCGCTTGAGAGCGTTTGGTCTGGGCATTCTTGATAGCCTGGGCCTCGTCCAGCACAACGCTGTGCCAGTGGCGGGCGGCGAAGGCTGCGCTGTCCTGCTGCAGCAACCCATAGCTGGTGATCACCAGGTCGCCGGGGCCGAGATCTGCCAGACTGCGCGCTTGCTGATACAGATGCAGTTTCAGTTGTGGCGCGAAACGCCGGCTCTCAGCCTGCCAGTTGAGGGTTACCGACGTCGGTGCCACGACCAGTTGCGGGCCACCGGCGGCCCGCTGCAGCAGAACGGCCAGCAGCTGTACCGTCTTGCCCAGGCCCATGTCGTCGGCCAGGCAGGCACCGACACCCCATTGAGCCAGGCGTGCCAACCAGATGAAACCCTCATGCTGATAGGCGCGCAGGTCGGCCTGCAGGGTGCGAGGGAGCGGAGGCTGGTGGTCGCGCATCGACTGCAGTTTTTCGAGGTGCGCCTGCCAGTTTCTATCGGCCTTGAACTCGCTTACCTCGGCGGCCAGCCCAGCCAGCAACGGGGTCGTCAGCGGGCTGAGACGAAGGCCCTGGTCCGTGACCCGATCAGCCAGATACGCCAGTTCCTCCAGGTGTTTGCGCAAGCGCTTGTCAAGCGCAAGCCAGTCACGCTCGTCGAGCTTGAGGAAGCGTCCGGGGCTGGCCTTGAGCAGTTCCAGAAGCTGGCGCAGTTGCAGCACTTTGCCGTCATCGAGTGCGATTTCACCTTGCAGGATGAACCAGTCACCCTGTTTGCGCAGGCCCAGCTTGAGCGCGTCCAGGTTCAAGCGGCCCTTTATGCGCAGGCGTTCGCCCTCTGGCCAGACGCAGTGCAGCAACGTGCCGTCCAATGCATGCAGTTCGCCGAGTACCTGCAAGGCATCCTGAGGCTGGTCCAGTTGCCATTCCTGGCCATCGCTATTGGCGTTGGCCAGGCCGGGGCAGGCATGCAGCACCTGTTGCAGTGCCTGGCGTTCACCCGCCAGGTCGCGGCAGACCTGCAAGGGTTTGCCGTCGCGCTCGCCAAGCACGTTCTGTGCGCCCTGGCCCGGGCGAAACCAACTGCTCTCGGCCAATGGGCGCACCAGTAGTTGCAAGCGCAAACCCTCGGCAAGTGGCAGCAAATGCGCGTACAGGCGCGTATCGGCAGGTTCCTGTTCAAGGTGCACCGAGAGCTCGGGCAGGTCCGAATGGATGGGCAGCAGCGGTGCGATGGCGCTGACGGCTTCGATCAGTTGCGCCTTGCCCGATTGCGGTACGCGCAGGCCGTCGCCGATGATCTTGGCAATCTGGCGCAGATCGCTGTTGACCGGGTAGATCTGCAAGCGGGTAGGTGTCTGCTGATGAACGTAGAAGGTGTCGGCGGTGACAATGCCCTGCGGCTCGAGACGCAGATGGATCTGCCCGTCCTCAGCCTGAAGGTGCAGGCTGGCTTCGCCTGCCTGGAGATCTATGCGTGTGTCAGGGGCATCGTGCCTGAACAACGCCGGATGGCCGACCAACCTGGGCAGGGCCATGCCAAGCGGCAATTCGTACTCGGCGTGGGAATAGTAGGACTGGCTGACCTGGATCGCGCTGATCACCTGGCGGTCTTGCTCGCTGAGAAAGTCCAGGCTGTCGCCCTCGTCCATCAGGCGTTTGAGTGCCACGGGGCGGCCCTTGCTCCATTGTCCCTTGGCACCCAGTTTCTGCTCGCGCGGCTCAAGCTGGTTGCCGTAGCGATGAAGATTCAACAACCACGCCAGGCGGGTGCTCTTCTTGCCAACCGCGGCGACCGGTGCATTGGCCGGTTTTAGCTGACTCAGCGCGCTAAGTGCATGCTGCCAGGCTTCCTGGCGCTGAAGCAGCGCAGTCAATGGTTTGAAACCTGCATCGAGATGCAGATCGTGAAGCTGCCGGGGCACGCCGAACTGTATCGCGATCAGGGCGTCGAACTCTGCCGCCAGCCAGTTGTAACCCTGTTGATCGAGTTCGCCTCGGTAACCTTCCAGCTTCGCGCGCCAATCGGGCCCATGGGTGAGTGGGGCATCCAGCCAGTACAGTGCCAGGGAGAGCATCAGCCCATCCAGGCCATTGAGGGTGGTTGGCCGCAGGTAGGACAAGTCCGGCGTGTTGCCTTGCAAGCGCTCGAACACCTGATAGAGCGCCGGATAAGCGCTGCCGTAGTTTTCCTTTGTGCCCAGAACCAGTGCCTGCTTGAGCGCAGCGTAGTGCTGGCTGTCGTTCTCAGCGATCAGCGCCAGGCAGTACAGTGCATTGAGCAACGGTGGCAGGTCGATTTTGCGCTTTTTGGTCTGTTTGCGCTGATCGGTGAGCCAGGCCCGCAGCAATCGCAGGATCTCGTCGGGCTGGCCGCGCAGCATCGACTGCAGGCACTGTGTCGTCAGAGGCAGCTCTTGCTCACCATCGTGCTGCAGTGCCGCCCAGTCGCCACGCCAAAGCGCCTGTTGAATCAGTTGCAGGCGCAATGCGGGGCACGGCCTGAGTGCTATCTCCTGCTTGGCCAATGCATAGCTCTCGGCTACCGGCCCCAGCAGGTCGTTGTTCAGGCGCAGGTGATCCTCGATCAGCAGCCCACGTACCGTCTCGTCCAGTTGGCCGATCACTTCCCGCCCGGCCGGATCGCACTGCAGAAGGCGCATAGGGTGCTGGGCATGCCACTCGCTCACAGGGAGCACCTTGTACGACAGGTACAGCGACTCGGGCAGTCGCTGGCTGTCACCGCTCAGCAGGCGTAGCCAAAGTTCTTGCAGTACTCGGGGTCTGCCAGGCATTTGCCATTGCCCAAGTGCAGGCAAACTGGCGTTGATCTGATGTAAGCACAGGTTCCCCTCGGCTGTGCCCAGCAGGCTGAGGAGCACGCTGTTACGACACTGTGCCGCTACGCAAAAATACAGCCCTTCGTTGCGCTGCTCGACTTCGATCCAACCCTGGCTTTGCAGCCACTCCAGCAAGGCGGGCAGAGTCGTGGCGTCAAGCAGCCTGCCACCATCGTCACGGATCTCCATGGCCCGCAGCAGTTTGAGCAGCGAGGTCTTACCTTTGCCAGGAACCGAGGTTACCAGCGCATAGAGCACAGCCTTGCAATGATCAGGCAGCGAATGGGAGAAGAGGGGGAGGAGGGGCATCTTGGGTCTCTGTAGTGCGGTTGTGGCACGGGCGCCGTGGCTCAAGTCACTTGGTGATGCTCATGTCAGTGGCACGAACTCTGGTTCGCTGGCTCTTTTGGCTTAGGTCGGGTTCGGCCTTGGCAGCAACTTGGCTCCATGTCTACCTATTGCAGTACTTGATTCGAAATACAAAAAACGGTGAAAGAGGATAGCACCAGGCATCGCTTCAATGCGGGCGTTTGGAAGGTTACGGGGCTGGCGCCTGGCGTTCACCCCGATCGAACAGCAACTGCTGCAGTCGTCGGGTGTACTGCGGGCTTCGAGTCAAGGAGCTTTTGGGCCTTACAGTTGTGCCGCGAAGCGTAGGTTCAGGGAGTCTCGTGACTGAACACGCGTTCGCTGGCTGTCTTTCTACCTGCCTCGCGGGGCAAGCCCGCTGCCACGATGATTCTGGGGCTGCCGACAGCTCTTCGCGGAACGTGCCAGCAGCGGCCGAAATAAACAGAGCGTTCCGCGATCAGCGAATATTTGGGAAGCGTCTGGCATACAACGGGTTGTCGTTTTCGTAGGCTGCATCCCTTGTCTACAGGGAGAGCAGACCATGGCGTTCAACGGCTACATGAGTATCAAAGGCAATCGACAGGGGTTGATTTCGGCGGGGTGCAATACCCAGCCATCCATTGGCAACAAATGCCAGCTTGTGCACCAGGACGAAATAACGGTGCTGTCCTTCAATCACACGATTGCCACCCCTGATACCAACCAACGTGCAGTGCATCAGCCCGTGGTGATCACCAAGCACATCGACAAGGCTACACCCTTGCTGGCCCAGGCCGTGGACAGCCGAGAAGTGGTCGACTGCGATATCCAGTTGTACCGCATTCATTCGGCGGGCCATCGGGAAAAGTACTTCTCCGTAAGGCTGGAGGGCGCGGTGGTCGTCAGCCAGGAGTTGGACGTGCCCCACACAGTGCTCTTAACCGACCAGGACGCGGAGGAGCGGTTGCTTATCAGCTATCGGGCCATCAGCTGGATTCATCACGCTGCCGGTACCACCGGGTACGCCACCTGGGGGAGCAGCTATGAGCCAGCGTGACGAATTTGGTGAGCGGCTGGATGAGGCTTATTGGGAGGTGAATGCGGCGGCGTCTCGGTTGATCAGTTATGGCTGTGGGGTGAGTGCCAAACACCTGAGCGATCGGCGGTTGCGGATGCAGTTCAATCGGGAACTGGCTTATTACGCGCGGCGGGTGATGGATGATGTGTACGATCGTAAATCCAGTGCTGGGGATGCGCTTATTGAGCTGAGGAATGAGAGGGACAGGCTGAAAGCTCAGTCTAGGCGTATCGGTTTGCAGGCGGTGGGTGTCGTTGGTGGAACAGGCCAGGTGATTACCGGTGCCGGTATTTGTTATGGGTCGCTTGGGTTGCTATGTGCAACTTTGGGGTCGCCAATGATTGCACATGGAGGAAACAATATATATGAGAATGCTAGGGGGTTGTATGAAGGTCGCGATGATGTCGAAGGGCCGGTGAAAAAAGGCTACCGTGAAATCTCGAAAAGTTTGGGGTATACCGAGCGTGAAGGTACGTTAGCCTACTTGGCCACCGATGCGGCGCTGTCGCTGGGGGCGTTGCTTCGTCCTGTTTTAAAAGCGGATGCATGGAGGCTCTACAAGTACTATTCCGTTGATAAAGAGATGGCGGTGAAGCAGATGAGTAGATCTGCAGTTTTTCTGGAGGGGCTTACAAGTGGTGCGACTACATACCAGTTTAATGAAGAGATCAAGAGGTGAGTATATTTGAGTTTTTGCTGGTGATTCTGGTGGATGTGCCGGTGACGTTATTGCTTCGGCGATATTTGTTTTCTGAAACGAGTGGTGTGTTTCGGGAGGTGCTAGCCCTTTTGTATGGATTTGTAATGGGAGTGTTTTATGTGCTGCTTTTAAAGGATGACAAGACGTTTTTCGTGGTGATTGATTATGGAGATGATTTTTATCGGGATCTCATAGTGCTGAATGCTGGTACGCTGATCATGATGTTTTTTCATGCATGGTCTATTTCTGTCCGCCACAAGTGATTCGGCCCTGTCAATGAATTTTGCTATGGCGGCGGGGGCGACGGGCTCTGTAGCAGATTTGGGCTTTCACCTCGCGAGGTGTTCACCCTTTGCTTTGCCAAGCTCGTGCTCCGCTGGAGGGTACTGGCAACGCTCATGACTATTTTTAGTATTGTGATGATGGCTATTTATCTGAAGCTGTTTGGCGGTTCGGGTTTGATCAACTACTTGTTTGACTACGGTGATGGGCTCGAGAGGGAACTGAATGTCGTGGTGACTATAAGTATTGCCATGATTTTGTTTCACGCTTGGTTTGTATAGGCTTTCTCAGGTAGGCTCTAAAACCAGTCAATGCCCGAGGGTGTAGAGCGTCATGAGCGTTCATGCATCAGGAGGCGTTCAGTTGTTTTGGCTAAATTGGAAACTGACATGAAATGTGTGATTGCTTTGACGTTGGTACTTGCAGGTTGCGGCGGCGCGCTAAGCTTTTATCAATACAACCACGAACGACAGTTTAATTGTGACATGGACCCGAACCTGCAGATGTGCGCCAGCCCAAGGGATATCAGTGGCCATGCCGAGAAGCAGCAACAGGCCGCGTCAGGGGCGCGTCAATAGAACTTGGAGGGGTAGAAGGCTCCAGTTGCGAATCGACGGCGTAGTCGGGGCTAGGTACCGCGTCGGCTGCATCGCGGGTGAACCCGCCCCTACAGGGACCGCGCCAACCGAGGGGGCTGTGTTTTCAGGGGTTCGATGGACGTTCGCGTTCAAAGGGCAAATCGGGGCCTACCCGTGAGCAGGTAGGCGAGCGCGGCCGCTTGGAAGGTGTCACCTGCGGCCACGGTGTCGTGCGGGTAGCGAGGTGCGCGCTGGACAACCCGCCAAACAACGCCGACTTCACGCCCAGCCGTCGCAAGCCGACGGCCATGTTGAACGGCGACCCACCGGCAATCGCGATAAACCCCAGCTCGCTGCTGCGGGTGCCTTCGGTTTGTTGGAGGCATACCATTCTGTAGGAGCCGGCTTTGCCGGCGAACGCCGCGCAGCTGCCCCCACTGACAAAAAGACCTTGTTGCCTAGGGCTTCTGCCGGCAATAACGCTCGCCAAATCTGTAGGTCCTACAGCCATTCTTCCGATGTTCGTGTAGTCCTTTTCCTAAAGGAGCGTTTTTCCCTGTTCGGCCGTTGTCGCGAGGGGATACGCGCTTTAGTCTCGCCCTGCCCGCCGTGTTTCACCGTCCGGGGGCGGCCGGGCTTCTGGGCAGAACGCCGCGCAAGGATCGCGCGGTCTGGTCCGGGGGCCCTGGAGGGTGAAACGCGGCGGGCTCTTTCTTTTTCTTGGGGGGTGAGGTCATGGACAAGGACGAGCAAGCGAAAGGCACTGGGGATCCGAAAATCATCAGCCTGGTCGAGCGCACCAAGCGGCGTTCGGTACGCGACTGGGTGCAGGCGATCCCGGGGTTGCCGACGGAGGATGTGCTGCAGGAAACATCCATCATCCTGGGCTGCATTACCGGGCTGACGTACCAGGCATTGAGCAAACCCAAAGAGGCGCAGACGCTGATGCGCGCCACGTACTACCTCAGCGGCATGGCCAAGGCGATGATCGATGGGCAGTTGCCGGGCAACCAGGCTGGCAAGGGTGACCGCGAGTGATGGCGCCAAACCCGCAGTAAAAACAGGTTACACGCAAGCCGCTTCCGCTAGGTTCGGAAGCGGCTTTTTCATGCGTGCTCAGCGGGTCGCCTGGAACAGGGCATGGCAGGCAAGGGCGGTCACTGCGGCGCTGGCATGGACCAGCATCGGCACCAGCAGGCCGCCACTGGCGATGCGGGCGACAGCCAGAATGACGCCAACGGCGAACATCAGCACCAGGGTGATCAGGTTCTGGTACTGGCTGTGGATGGCGGCGAACAGCAGTGCGCTCCCCAGGATGGCGGTGTACTTGAGGAGCTGGCCGCGCTCCCAGGGCAGCAGGCGCATGAGGAAGTGGCGGAACAGCAGCTCTTCGGTCAGCGGCGGGAACAGCGCCACGCTCAGGCTGAGCAGGATGATCTGGCGGTTATCCAGGCCGTCGAAGAACGTCACCATGAATGGCTCTTCCGGTATGTCGAAGGCCTTCATGCTGGCGATGCACAGGGCGTAGGCGGCAACGATGGCCAGGACGCCATTGAGCAACGGGCGTCTGAAGCTATGGCCTGCGAAGGTGCGCACGATGCCTTGCTTGCGGTTTTGCAGGCAGAACAGCAGGAGCAGGGCGATGCCGGCATAGCCGATGCCCAGCATTAGGGTCTGGTTGTCGAGGGTGAAGGTTGCACTTTGTAGCGCGGCCTGGACCCCCGCCAGCATGTTCCCTAGCACGTAAAGCGCGATGGCCAGCAGCAGCAGGCCGATACGTTTGAAAAGGTGGTAGTCGGGTTGGGAGGCGAGTGCAGGATGGGGCGTGGCGGCAGCGTGCACGGAACGGTCCTTGTAGAAGGTTGGCCGCGCATGATGATGGGCTGGGGGCGGGAGATCAACGTGCGCCGTGGTGGATGCAACCTGGGATAAACATCCTGTGTAGAAACGGGTCGGCAATTTCAGACGTAGCTGGCATACACGGCGGTGTCGAGCCCGTAGCCTGCATGCTTGGTCAACAAGGAGTCGACCCCATGGCTTATTACGGCTACATGCGCATCACCGGCAAGCTTCAAGGCCTGATTTCGGCAGGCTGCGGTTCCCAGGCGTCCATCGGTAACAAGTGCCAGGCGGGGCACGGCGACGAGATCATGGTGCTCTCGTTCAATCACAGCCTCTCCAACCCCATCAATGCCATACGCACTACCCACCATCCGGTAATGGTCACCAAACTCGTCGACAAGGCCTCGCCCCTGCTTGGCCAGGCGGTGGATGGTCGGGAGGTGGTCGACTGCGATATCCACTTCTATCGCACGCACCCGGCAGGGCACCGGGAAAAGTACTTCTCCGTCAGGCTCGAGGACGCGTTGATCGTGGCTCAGGACATCGACGTACCCCATGCGGTGCTCATGACTGATCAGGAAACCGAAGAGCGGCTGTACATCCGCTATCGCACCATCAGCTGGATTCATCACGCGGCCGGTACCAGTGGGCACGCCTCGTGGGGGGAGCAGTCATGAAGCAGAAGGATGAATTTGACCTGCGGCTGGATGAAGCGTTCTGGGAGGTCAATGCAACGGCCTCTCGATTGATTAGTTATGGCTGTGGTGTCAGCGCTCGGCATTTGCAGGACCGGCGGTTGCGGATGCAGTTCAATCGAGAACTGGCTTATTACGCAAGGCGGGTGGTGGAAGATGTTTATGAGCGAAGAATCAGTCCGGATGAAGGACTTGGACTGATCAAGCGTGAAAAAGAAAGTCTGTACGCTCAGTCATCCCGGATTTTGAATCAGCTAGGTGGTATGGCGGGAGGTGCCTCGCAAGTCGTGACAGGTGTGGGGAGTTGCCTTGGGTCTTATGGTGTTGGTTGTGTAGCGCGTGGAGGACCGATTTTCGCACACGGGGTAAATAATTTTTATGAGAATGCCAAAGGGTTATATGAAGGGCGAACGGATGTTGTAGGCCCTGTCAGAAAACGCTATCAAGATGCCGCCAAGCGTTTGGGGTATGAGGAACGCGAGGGAAATATCGCCTATTATTCTGCAGATTTGTACCTTTCTGGGAGAGCGCTTAGGCGGATGGTCCCAAGGCGAGATGCATGGCGACTGTTTCGGTACATGGATAGCGACAAAGAACGAGCTTTCAGACAAATGAGTAAAGCTGGGTTAACCCTTGAAGTGGCAACGTCCTCGATAACAATAAAAGATTTAATTAATGAGATTTTGAAGTGAGCGTGTGGGGGCTGATATTGCTCACGCTGGGGGATATTGCTCTCACATTGGCGCTAAGCAGATTCGTATTTAGGGATCTTGTTGCCGGTTGGCAGTTTTGGGGTGCTTTGCTATATGCGGCATTCGTGGGCGGGTCCTATTATGAGTTGATCGGCGGGCAAGGCTTCGTTCCTTTTGCCCTAGAGGAGTTTTCACTGTTCGAATATGTCGTTCTTGTGATCTTCAGCTTGTTGATGACGGCCTTTCATTTCTGGGCGTTAAAAATATGGTAGGGGTATTACCGAATACGTGTGCTGCATGGCACCGGCTATGCCGGTGATCGCGGGGTAAGCCCGCTTCTACAGGGTGGTGGAGGCCATGAAGGCTGTTCAGTCTCTGTAAGAGATCGCACAGCTTTTCGGGCTGTGTTGCCACGTGGAGAACAGAGTCCTCTGTAGGAGCTTCTATTGTTTGGGGTAAAGCTATTTTGCCCTTTTGCGGATGTATTCGCCTTGGGTCTAATTTGAGGGCCCTGAGAACGGAAATACTGGGTGCCAGCTTTATGATGAGTATAAAGATTGACATGGTTTAGCTTGCTGGGATTTGTCTTTTTTGATGTTGGCATCTCCCGTTTCTTGTGGCGGCGCTCTCTAAGTAGCAGAGTGGTTGGAGTCTCGTCTAACCTTTATGGGGTGACAATGAGCGCAATTTATGTGGGGATTTTTGGTGGGAAGGGAGTGGTGGTATTTTCATTTGATTATGGGGCAGGCTTTGTGTGGAATTTCTATACGGTGATGGCGGTATGTGTGGGGATGATTATTTTTCATGTGTTCCATGTTAGGTGAGTGGGGTGTGACATTAGTTGAACATTCTGCAGTTGGTGCTGGTTGCGCTATTTGATATTGCTGTCACACTCGCATTGACTAAATTCGTATTTAGAGGTTTGGTTGCAGGTTGGCAGCGCTGGGGGTCTGTAATTTATGCGGTAACGCTGGGCGGATTTTATTTCGAATTGATAAGTGGTCATGGCTTTGTCGTGTTTTCATTGGATAACCTGACGTTGGTTGAATATGTGTCTCTTGTTGTTTTTAGTTTGGGGATGATGGCGTTTCATTTCGCAGTGCTAAAAATATGGTAGAGGTATTCTCGAATATATATTTCGCATGGCACCGGCTACGCCGGTGATCGCGGGGCAAGCCCGCTCCTACAGGGTGGTGCAGGCCGGGAAGGCTGCGTTGTCACGTGGAGAACAGAGCCCTCTGTAGGAGCGGCTTTAGCCGCGATGCAGGCAACGCGGTGTCAGGCACCCGCCTTGCGGGTGATCGCGGCTAAAGCCGCTCCTACAGAAATCTTGAAAAATCAGATGGATACGATTATTTCGCGACCCGCATGCATCACCCTTCGGCAAACTGTCGCAACCGCTCGCCATCCAACCGGTAGCGCACCCACTCATCCTGCGGCTGCGCGCCCAGCGACTGGTAGAAACCGATCGCGGGTTCGTTCCAGTCCAGCACGCTCCATTCCAGGCGCCCGCAGTTGTTCGCCAGCGCTTCACGGGCAATGTGCCGCAACAGCTTGCGCCCGGCACCGTCACCGCGTTGCTCGGGCGTCACGTAGAGGTCTTCCAGGTAGATGCCATTGCGCCCCAGCCAGGTGGAATAGCTGTAGAAGTACACGGCAAAGCCAATCGCCTGGCCGTCGCGCTCGCACATCAGGCTGCGCACGGTGCTGCCTTCGTCGAACAGGCTGTGCTCGATGTCGGCGAGGGTGGCCACCACTTCGTGGCGGGCGCGTTCGTAGTCGGCCAGTTCGGTGATGAAGGCAAGAATCTGCTGGGCGTCGCCGCGCACCGCAGGGCGGATGGTCAGGCTCATGGCATGGCTTCCTTGTGAAAGACTACGGACCGTATCAGTAAGGTGTATCTGTGCAATTTTCACAAACTGTACCGGTCGATTGCCGCCGGGCTCCGTTAGTGTGACCACACGATAACCAGAAAACGGAAATGCCCGCCATGCTTGCCTCTCTCGACCTGCTCAGCGCCTTCGTGCTGTTTGCTTTCGTCTCGTCCATCACCCCCGGCCCGAACAACACCATGTTGCTGGCCTCGGGGGTGAATTTCGGGGTGCGTCGCACCATCCCCCATGCCTTGGGGATCAGCGTCGGGTTCATGGTGCTGGTGCTGGCGGTGGGCCTGGGGCTGGGCGAGGTGTTCAAGGCCTGGCCGCCGCTGTACAGCATCCTGCGCTATGCGGGCGCCGCGTACCTGTTGTACCTGGCCTGGAAGATCGCCACTTCCGGGCCGATGTCCGGTGACATGGCCAGTGGCCGCAAACCGCTGGGTTTCTGGGGCGCGGCGGCGTTCCAGTGGGTCAACCCCAAGGCCTGGGTGATGGCGGTGGGCGCAATCACCACCTACACACCGGCCCAGGGCTATGTATTCAACGTCATCGTCATCGCTGCGGTGTTCGCCCTGGTGAACCTGCCCAGCGTGGGGATCTGGGTGATGTTCGGCAGTGCGCTGCGCAACCTGTTGCGCAACCCGCGCGCGGTGGTGCTGTTCAATGTCCTGATGGCCGTGCTGCTGGTGATTTCACTGTATCCGCTGCTGTTTGTAGAATCGGCGTTTTCCTGAAGCAATGAGTGCAGTCGATGGAGTTGATTCCCTGGTCCCATGAATGCGCCGAAGGCTTCACCCTGCGCGGTTGGCGCACACCGCCCAGTGGCCGGCCGCTATTGCACTTCCTGCATGGCAATGGTTTCTGCAGCCTGGCCTACCAGCCGCTGCTGCTGCGCCTGGGCGAGCATTTCGACCTGTGGCTGAGTGATGTCCAGGGCCATGGCGACAGCGACCATGGTGGCGTGTTCCGCGGCTGGAACCGCACGGCGGCGCTGGCGGTGGAGGCGTTCGCAACCGAGCGTGGCGAGTATGGCGAGGTGCCGCGGTTTGCCGTGGGCCACAGTTTTGGTGGGGTGCTCACCGGGCTGATCCTGGCGGCCGAGCCTGGGCTGTTCCAGCGCGCGGTATTGCTCGACCCGGTGCTGTTCAGCCGCGGCATGATCGGCATGATGGGGGCGGCGGCGATGGTCGGCCTGCACCGTCGCCACACCCTGGCGCGCAAGGCCGCGACCCGGCGCAGCCACTGGCCTGACCGCGAGGCGGCGCTGGCGTCGTTGCAGGGCCGGGGGATCTTCAAGGGTTGGAATGACGCTGCCTTGCAGGCCTATGTGGAGCATGCCATCGGTGAATGCGGCGAAGGCGTGGTGCTCAAGTGCCGGCCCAGCCGCGAAGTGGAGATCTTCAGCTCGTTCCCCGAGCGCATGTGGCAGAGCCTGACGCGTATCCAGACCCCGACACGGATTCTCTATGGTGAACACACCTATCCCTTCGTGCCGCACTCGGTACGGCGGTTGGCCAGCCTCAATGCCCAGGTGACCGCGCAGCAGGTGGCGGGCGGGCATTGCTTCATGCAGGAGGATCCGGCCGCCGCGGCGGAGCACGTAGTGGCATTCCTGCAGGAGTAATCCTCTGAATTCAGCGCTGTACCTGTAGGAGCCGGCTTTGCCGGCGAATGGGGCCGGCGCGGTCAGCCCCTTCGATCAGGTTGTTGTCCATTTCACGACGATTGCCTGCCAATTCACGCGCGAACGACAGGCGCAGATTCCTTACGCTGGCGCTCCCCCAATGGAAGGAGCCCAGCATGAACCAGGCGGTCAGCCCAGACCCACAGCCTACCCTCGAACAATCCCGTGCCCGGCGCCGACAGCGCTGGCTGCGCTTCGGCCTGGCCGGCGTGGTCGGCCTGTCGCTGCTGGCCTACGGCGGTTACTGGTGGCTGGACGGGCGTTTCCTGGAGCAGACCGACGACGCCTATGTGCGTGCCGACTGGGCGCCGATCAGCGCACGGGTCAGCGGCTATGTGGCCGAGGTGGCGGTGGCCGACAACGCCCCGGTCAAGGCCGGCGACCTGCTGGTGCGTCTGGATGCACGCGACTTTCTTGATCGCCTGCGCAAGGCCGAGGCGCGCCTGGCGGTGAGCGAGGCGGCCGTGCAGGTGCAGCGCATGCGCTTGCGCACCTTCGCCGCCGAACAGGACGAACAGGTCCAGGCCATCGCCCGCGCCGAAGCCGAGCGCGGCGGCAGCCGGGGCGAGGCGCAGCGCGCCGAGGCGGATTGGCAACGCTACCAGCGCCTGGCCGAATGGCAGGCCGCCAGCGTGCAGCGCACGGAGCAGGCCCGCGCCACAAGCATCCAGGCCCACGCCCTGCAACGCGCCGCCGATGCCGAGCTTGCCCGCCAGCAGGCGCGCAAGGCGGTGCTGGCCCAGCAGGGGCGGCAACTGGAGGCCGAGCTGGCGCAGCGCCAGGCCGACCTCGACCAGGCCCGCGCCGAAGCCGCGCTGGCCCGCAGTGCCCTGGCCGATACCGAGATCCGCGCACCGTTCGATGGCGTGGTGGGGCAGCGCAAGGTGCGCCAGCAGCAGTACGTCACGCCCGGCCTGCCGCTGCTGGCGGTGGTGCCGGTGGCGCAGGCCTACGTGGTCGCCAACTTCAAGGAAACCCAACTGGCCCACCTGCGCCCGGGGCAGCCGGTCACGCTCGAGGTGGACACGTTCGGCCAGCACTGGCGGGGCACGGTCGACAGCCTGTCGCCGGGCTCCGGCGCGGTGTTCGCCTTGCTGCCGCCGGACAACGCCACCGGCAACTTCACCAAGATCGTCCAGCGCTTCCCGGTGCGTATCCACCTCGACCCAGCCGCCGACGACGCGCCCGGGTTGCTGCCTGGCATGTCGGTGATCGCCACCGTGGATACACGGCAGGCACGTCATGAGCGCTGAGCAGAACGTCAGCGCGCGCGCCTGGGTGGCGGTGATCGGTGGCTTGTTCGGCTGCTTCATGGCGGGCATGAACGTACATGTCACCAGCGCCGCCTTGCCCGAGATCGAGGGCGCGCTGGGCGCGAGCTTCGAGGAGGGCTCGTGGATCTCCACCGCCTACCTGGTGGCCGAGATCAGCATGATTCCGTTGACCGCCTGGCTGGTGCGGGTGTTTTCGTTGCGCCGGGTGATGCTGGTGGGCTCGGCGATCTTCCTGGTCAGTTCGGTGAGTTGCGCGCTGGCCCCCAGCCTGGAAGCAATGATCGCGTTGCGGGTGATCCAGGGGGCGTCCGGCGCGGTGCTGATTCCGCTGTCGATGCAACTGATCATCACCGAGCTGCCGGCCAGCCGCATCCCGCTGGGGATGGCGCTGTTCAGCCTGGCCAACAGCGTGGCCCAGGCCGCCGGCCCGTCGATCGGTGGCTGGCTGACCGACATGTATTCCTGGCGCTGGATCTTCCTCCTGCAGTTGCCACCCGGTATGGCGCTGCTGGCGGCGGTGGCCTGGTCGATCAAGGGCCAGGCCGGCGACCGCAGTGCCCTGCGCCAGGCCGACTGGCTGGGCATCGTGGCCATGGCGCTGGGCCTGGGGGCGTTGCAGGTGGTGCTGGAGGAGGGCGGGCGCAAGGACTGGTTCGATTCGCGTTTCATCGTCACCTTCAGCATCGTCGCGGTGGTCGCCCTGGCCTTGTTCATCCAGCGTCAGCTGTGGGGGGCACGGCCGTTCATCAACCTGCGCCTGTTGGCTAGCTACAACTTCGGCGTTTCCAGCCTGGCCATGGCAGTGTTTGGCGCGGCGACCTTCGGCCTGGTGTTCCTGGTGCCCAACTACCTGTCGCTGGTGCAGGGCTACAGCGCCAGCGAGATCGGCAAGAGCCTGATCGCCTATGGCCTGGTCCAGCTGTTGCTGGCGCCCTTGCTGCCGCGGCTGATGCGCTGGCTCAACGCCAAGCTGCTGGTGGCCAGCGGCTTCGCGATCATGGCCCTGGGCTGTTGGCTGGGCGCGCAACTGACGGTGGATTCGGGCAGCAATGTGATCATCCCCTCGACCGTGGTGCGTGGCATCGGCCAGCCGTTGATCATGGTGGCGTTGTCGGTGCTGGCGGTGAAAGGGCTGGACAAGGCGCAGGCGGGCTCCGCTTCGGCGCTGATCTCCATGTTGCGCAACCTGGGCGGCGCGCTGGGTACGGCGCTGCTGACGCAACTGGTGTCGCAACGCGAGCGCTTTCATTCGGTGCGGGTGGGGGAGGGGCTGACAGCGTTCGATGCCGCGCTGCAGGCGCGTTTGCCGGGGGGCATGGTCGACCCGCAGTCGCCCGAGGTGATGCAGACCCTGGTGCTGATCGACCGCAGCGTGCGCGAGCAGGCCTACCTGATGGCCTACTCGGATGCCTTCTACCTCTCGTGCGTGGCGCTGCTGGGGTGCGCGTTGGCGGCGTTGCTGCTGCGTAGCCGCTGATCACCTGATTTTTTGCCCAGCGGGGCTTATCGCTATCTATTTAGCGATATAGCGATGACGGGTGCCGGTCGGGTTGCAGGCCACGCAGTAGCATGGCGGTCATCGAGCGTGTGGCGGCGGGCGTCGGCCTGTGCCCACCGCCAGCGAATGCCCCGAAGCGAAAGGCCGCCAGGGGCGCGGACCAGAGGAACAACAGCAGGTGCTCGGGCGCGGCGCGGGCGATCAGGCCGCGATCCATCCACGTGCTCAGGCAGGCCAGGCTTTGCCGGGCACTGTGGCGCATGTCTTCGGTGCGCTGGCTCGGCAGGTGATGGGCGCCATGCAGCAGTTCACGCAGCCACACCCGCGCGGCATGCGGGTGGCGCCGGGCGACCGCGGCCTTGGCCTTGAGGTAGCGGGGCAGCGCCTGCTCGGGGCTGGCGTCGGGGGCCAGGGTCTGGGAGGCGCGCAGCAGCGGTTCCATGACCGTGTCCAGGACGGCGGCATACAGCGTGTGCTTGGTGCGGAAGTAGTAGAACACGTTGGCCCGGGGCAGGCCGGCGCGGGTGGCAATGTCGTCGACGCGGGAGGCATTGAAACCGTGGAGGGCGAACTCTTCGCTGGCGGCGTCGAGGATCAGTTGCAGGTTGCGGTCGCGGATACTGGGCATGGCAGGGACTTCTGAATCGCTATGTTCAAAAGTATATAGCGATACGCGATGGCCCTGCACCCCTCGAATTCAAGCCGGGCCTTCTGCCCGGCTCGAACGCGCTCAGCTCGCCTGGTCGAGCCAGGTGCGGATCTGCTCCAGGGTGGCTGTGGCACCGCCGCAGACGATCACCAGCACATTGCCTTGCGCAGGCAGCGCCTCGGGATGGTTCAGCAAGGCCAGCGCCGCGCCGCATGCAGGCTCGACCAGCAGCCGGTGGTCGAACAGCAACCGTTCGCAGGCCTCGAGTGCCTCGCGGTCCGTGACCAGGTGGCTGTGCAGCGGGTGGGTGAGTGCGTAGGTCATTGCCTGCTCAGCCACGCGCTTGGCGCCCAAAGAGGTGGCTACCGAGGTGATGGCCGGCAGTTCCACGGTATGCCCGGCGGCGATGGCCGCGTGTAGCGAGGCGGCGCCTGCGGTTTCCACGGCGAGCACCGGCACATCCTGCCAGCCGTTGCGCTCAAGGCCCTCGACCACACCGCAGAGCAACCCGCCACCGCCGACCGAGAGCACCACCGCGTCAGGCTTGAAGCCTGCCGCCGCCACTTCGTCGATCATGCTGGCATGGCCTTGCCACAGCAGCGGGTCGTCGAAGGGATGGATGAAGGCGTCGCCTGGGCCGAGCAGCGTCTGCGCATGGGCGTTGGCTTCCTGCCATGAACCGCCCTGGACCACCACCGTGGCGTCTTCGAGGCGCAACAGCGCCTTGGCGCGCTCGGTGGTGGTCTCGGGCACCACCACGGTGACCGGCACGCCCAGCTTGCGCCCGGCGTAGGCCACCGCCAGCCCGGCGTTGCCACCGGACGAGGAGACGAAATGGCGGGCGCCCCGGGCATGGTGCGTTTCGCAGGCATGGCCGACGCCGCGCAGCTTGAACGAACCGCACGGCTGCAGGGCTTCGAGCTTGAGCCAGACCGGGCGGCCGGCGGCCAGCGACAGTGGGCGGGACTCGATCAACGGGGTGGCGATATGCAAGGGCATGGGGGGCTCCGTGGCGTCAGTCGCGGGCGGCCGGGGCGGGTTCGCCGCGCAGCTGCTCCAGATAGTTGTAGATGGTGTAGCGGGTCACGCCGAGGGCTTCGGCGGCCTTCTCCACGCCACCCTTGACGATGAACAGGCCACGCTCCTGCATCACGCGCACCGCCTCGACCTTGGCCTGCTTGTTCATCCGGCCTTGGGTGCTGCGCTGCAACGAGGCCTGGATGATCTCGGCCATCAGCACGCTCATGTCGGCGGGTTCGCCGGCGGTGGCTGGCGCAGGCGTGGCACCGAGGGGCTGGAAGTGCTGGAGGAAGGCCATGGCCGCGTCGAGGCCGGTGACATCGGTGTTCACGCACAGGCTGGCGAAGGGGTGGCCGTGGCGGTCGCGGAAGATCGCCGTGGCGCTGCGCAAGGTGCGGCCCTTCAAGGTGGTGGGGTAGTCGGGCAGCACCACCGGTTCACTGCCTTGCTGGTCGGCGGAGGCCTGCATCAAGGCCTTGAAACCCTGGTCCTGCTCGGGGGCGGCGAGGATCGGGCTGCCGACCTGGCGCCCGGAAAGGTGGCCGTTGACGATGGCCACCACGGAGCGTTCCGGGTGGTCGAGGTCGTGCAGGAGGATTTCCAGGTTGCGCGGGGCGACGCTGCCCAGGGCCTGGAGCGTGGCCTTGAGGACGGTGAGGGTGAGTTGGCGTTCTTGGGTGGGGGTCATGGCATCATGCAAGTATCAACATAAAGTTGATATTTGCATAATTTGTTGAATTTTACCAGCTTGCTCGGAAACCCATTGACCACGCCAGCCTCAAGCCTAGCGCGATCCTTGTAGGAGCGGCCTTGTGCCGCGAAAGGGCTGCGTAGCAGCCCCCAGAATCAGTGTTCAAGCGAAGATCGCCGGGGCCGCTTTGCGGCCCTTTCGCGGCACAAGGCCGCTCCTACAGGGTTTGGCCTGTGAATCAACCCAGCTTCGGTGTGCGCGGCGGGATCATGCGCCGGGAGCCGGTCGACTCGAAGGCAGCGGCGAATTTCAACAGATTGTTGTCGCTGTACGCACGGCCGGCGAAGGTCAGGCCCATTGGCATGCCGATATCGGCCATCACGCCCATGGGCACGGTCACGGTCGGCACGCCCAGGTGACGGATCGCCAGGTTGCCGTTGGCCACCCAGATACCGTTGCTCCAGGCGATGTCCGCCGATTCGGGGTTGACGTCGGCGTCGGCCGGGCCCACGTCAGCCACGGTCGGGAACAGCACCGCGTCCAGGCCCTTTTCGTCCATCCAGTCTTCCAGGTCTTGCTTGCGGGTCTGTTCCAGGCCGCGCAGGCCATCGGGCACGGTGGCGATCTGGTCCCAGGCCTTGAGCCCGCGCTTGGCCATGTTGACGTACTCGTCCATGCCGGCGGCCAGGTCGTCCTCACGGTTGGGCAGGGTGCCCGGGTCGTGGGGGAAGATCTGCGGGCCGTCGACATCGGCCAGGCGGTTGAGCTTGGGGTCGTCGTTGGCGCGCAGGAAGTCGTCGAAGGCCCAGCCGGACAGCTCCCACAGCTCGTCATGCAGGAATGCCTTGCTGACGATGCCGCGGTTGTACACCGTCGGCGCGCCGGGGCGATCGCCCTCGCAGTTGGAAACCAGCGGGAAGTCGGTCTCGACCACTTCGGCGCCGGCCGCTTCCAGGGCCTGGCGCGCCTGTTGCCACAGGTCGATCACGCTGGCGCGGGTGTGGATGCGCTGGCCGGTCGGGCCGCCGATGCCAGGCTTTTCGGAAGTACCGGCTTCGGCGTCGGCGTTGATATACATGCGTGGCACGCCGAAACGCTTGCCCTTGAGCGAGTCGGCGTTCGCCGCCAAGTCCAGGTACGAAGCCGGGCGCACGCTGGAGGCGGCCGGGATCGGCACCCATTGTTGCAGGCGCCACAGGTCGCCGCGCGTGTCGGCGTCGTCGGCCACCACCACGTCGAGAATTTCCAGCAGGTCGGCCATGGTCCGCGCGTAGGGCACGACCACGTCCATGGTCGGGGTCAGCGGCCAGTTGCCGCGCACCGAGATCACCCCGCGCGACGGGGTGTAGGCGCACAGGCCATTGTTCGAGGCCGGGCCACGGCCACTGGACCAGGTTTCCTCGGCCAGGCCGAAGGCGCTGTAGCTGGCGGCGGTGGCGGTACCGGCGCCGTTGGAGGAGCCGGAGGCGAACGGCGCGGTCAGGTAGTTGGCGTTGTACGGGCTCTCGGCGCGGCCATAGACGCCGCGCTGCATGCCGCCGTTGGCCATGGGCGGCATGTTGGTCTTGCCCAGGCAGATGGCGCCGCCGGCGCGCAGGCGCTCGACGGTGAAGGCGTCGCGCTGGGCGACCAGGTCCTTGAACGCCGGGCTGCCGGAGGCGGCGGTCAGGCCCTTGACCAGGTAGCTGTCCTTGGCGGTGTAGGGGATGCCGTCCAGCGGGCCGAGGGTCTGGCCCTGGGCGCGACGGGTATCGGAGGCCTGGGCCTCGTTGAGTGCTTCAGGGTTGCGCACCACCACGGCGTTGAGGGCGGTGGCGGTGTCGGCTCCATCGTAGGCGTCGATGCGCGCCAGGTAGGCCTTCACCAGCTCGACCGCAGTGGTGCGGCCAGACGCGAGCGCGTCGCGCAGCTCGGCAATGGAAACCTCGGTTACCTCGATCATGCTGTCACCAGTTGTGCAGGTGGAAATCATGGCGGCGAGTGTAGCAAGAAGGTCTCGTCGGGCGCAGGCATGCAGCGGGGAAATGGTTCGTTGCAGCATGGCATTCAGGCCGCGCTGCACATTCCTTGTAGGAGCGGCCTTCAGCCGCGAAAGGGCTGCGCAGCGGCCCCAGGGTTTCAGCATTTACATAGATCGCCGGGGCCGCTTTGCGGCCCTTTCGCGGCTAAAGGCCGCTCCTACAGGGTGAGGTGTAAATCCCGATCGTTGCGCCAGGGTCAGCCCAGGTCGGCCGCCGAGTGGCGCTCCGGCACCTGGCTGGCTTCGTCACCCCAGGTGCGGTTGACCCGGGTACCGCGCTGCACAGCCGGGCGCTGGGCGATGGCTTCGGCCCAGCGTTGCACGTGCGGGTACTCGTGCACCGCCAGGAACTCGGCCGCGCCGTACAGGTTGCCGCGCACCAGCTGGCCATACCACGGCCACACGGCGATGTCGGCGATGCTGTATTCGTCACCGCCCAGGTAGGCGCTTTCGGCCAGGCGGCGGTCGAGCACATCGAGCTGGCGCTTGGCTTCCATGGTGAAGCGGTTGATGGCGTACTCGAACTTTTCCGGCGCATACACATAGAAGTGGCCGAAACCGCCGCCCAGGTACGGCGCCGAGCCCATCTGCCAGAACAGCCAGTTCAGGGTTTCCGCGCGGGCGGCCAGCGACGTGGGCAGGAACGCGCCGAACTTCTCGGCCAGGTACAGCAGGATCGAGCCGGACTCGAACACCCGTACCGGCGGCTCGACACTACGGTCGAGCAGGGCGGGGATCTTCGAGTTGGGGTTGACCCCGACGAAGCCGCTGCCGAACTGGTCGCCTTCGCCGATGCGGATCAGCCAGGCGTCGTATTCGGCGCCCGTGTGGCCGAGGGCCAGCAGCTCTTCGAGCAGAATGGTCACCTTCACGCCGTTGGGCGTGGCCAGCGAGTACAACTGCAGCGGGTGCTTGCCCACGGGCAGGTCCTTGTCGTGGGTCGGGCCGGCCACCGGGCGGTTGATGCTGGCGAACTGGCCGCCGGACGGGGCCTCGTGGGTCCAGACCTTGGGCGGCTGGTAAGGGTGCTTGCTCATGTTCAGACTCCTTGAAGGTTCGGGCCGATAGGGTTCAGACCGGCGGGCGACAGGGCTGTTCAGCCGTTGGCGTTCGCCTGGCAGGTGCAGGGAGTGGGCGGGTTGAGTTTGCGATAGAGCTTGTCGGCCAGCTGGGCGGTCGCCAGCCGCTGGCAGATCACGCAGATACCCAGTATCAGCAGCAGGCTCACGCTCCCTCCGAAGATGCGCTGGCTCCGGGTCAGGCGTTGCAGGTGTTCCTGCGGTGGATCGGTGAGGATTTCGCAGATGACCTGGTTGTCCTCGGGAGCGAGTACCGGTGGGCCGGATTTGCAGTGCTCCGCGGTGAGTTGCCAGCTGTTTCCAAGCAGAGGCTCAGCCGTCTGGCCGTTGGTCCAGAAGTTGGTTCCGGACTTCTTGACCGCCAACAGTGCCTTGTCCTGGCCGAACAGGTAGGAGGCAGGCATGAGCACGATCATGACCAGCACGAGTACGGCCACGGCCGAGCGCTTGCGCGAGGCGAGGCCCGGCTCTTTCATCCGTGTGGTTTCGGGGTCGAAGAAGTGCCTGGCGCGGGTCAGGTCGTTCAGGGCGATGTCATGTTGCTCGATCAGCGCCAGCGCCCGGTTTGCGGCGCGGGTGTTGGGGAAGCGGATGCGCGTGAGAAAGCGCATGCCTTCGACGTCACGCAGGGCTTTCCAATGCTCGTTCAGTTGGTCATCGTTGAAGCGCTTGCTGCCGGCGATCAACCACCAGATCCGCTGCAGCAGGAAGTGCGCGGAGCCGGCCCTGAGCCAGGCCAGCAACATGAGGAGTGCCACGCCAAGAACGTACAACAGTGGTTGCGCTTCCTTGAGTGGCGCGATGATGTCGTTCATCAGTGACAAATCGGTGGGAGCAGCCATGGTATTTCCTTACACATACGGCGGTACGAGATTATTCAGTTTGTATCGCGAGACACTACGGCGCGGGGCTTGAGTTGTATCCACTGTCGAGCGACTTGTCTTGCTTGTTGTCGGTGCCCAACGTTTTCTGTGACCCTCGTGCCCTGAATTTGCTCATGGTCATGCGCATCATCCCTTTCACGAACTGGAGGGACAATTTGCTTGCGGATGGGCTGACTTGAAAATGCTGGGCAAGGTGAAGCAATTGCGAGAGATCGGCAATTGGCCAGAAAATGCCATCAGGCGTGGCGATCACGGCCTTCATCGGGTGGGTAGAGCCGTCCTCCGAATGTGCGTAACACAGGGCGTCGAGGTAGCAGGCCATTTCTTCCAGGGTGAGCCCTTGGGACGCATCCCACAGCACTTCATCCGCCTTCGCAGGTGCGATGTGCTTGCGCTTGTCGCCTGGTGGGAGCAACTGTTTTCCGCGCAATGCGTCCAGATACGGCTGCGTCTCGAGCCGAGACTCATGCACGGGCAGGAAGCCTTGCTGTGCGAGGGGCGGGGCTTTGGGAAACGTGGGGTAGACGACGAAATGACCCTGTCGTGACAAGTCCACGAAATGCCTATCTCCGACAGGATCGACGAACGTCATCAGCTCGTGCATGAACTTCTTTTTTTCAGTACGCAGTTTGCCCTTGCTGGCTTTGAACTCCAGCAGGAAAAAGCGCTGGTTGATCGCCGTGAGGGTGTCGCCACTGGCGGTTTCCGCATGGCCATCGAGCTTTGCAAGCAACGGTGGAGGGGTACGTGTCTGGATCAGGAAATTCTTCAGAAGCGTTTCGCCCTCAAGGGTGTCGCTTTGACGAAGGGCCGAGACCAGTGCTTCGTAGTTGGCGTTTTGCCTCCTCATCCACTGCATGTCGCGGAATGCGAGAATGATGGAGTCTTCCCACGGCGTCCGATCATTGCTGTCACTGCTCAATCCACTCACTCCCTGCAATCCTGCACCGTTTGATCTGGGGCCATATACGACACCATTGGCGAGGCGAGGGCAATGCCAAAATGCTGGCAATCAGCAGGATAGACGCATGCGTCAGTGCTGAGCCCCAGCATTTCGAGAGTCTGTTGGCCGGGCGCCCACAGGAAGGCCCCCGGCCGATTGATCAGAAGCTGTAGTCGACCGTGGCGAAGTACGAACGCGGCGCGCCCAGCAGCCATTGCTCGCCGCTGTGGGCCGAAACCACATAGTCGCGGTTGAACAGGTTGTTCACTTGCAGGCCGAGGCGCACGTCCGGCAGCACCTGCCAGCCGAGGTTCGCATCCACCACGGTGTAGCCCGGCGCGGACTGTTCATTGTCGACGCTGGCATAGCGCTCATCGACATAGCGCAAACCCACGCCGGCATCCACCGTCTGGCCGAAGCCCTTGCTCAGCCACAGGTTGGCGGTGCGCCGCGGCACGTTGGCGGGGCGGTTGCCGGCACGGTCCATCACCCCTTGCGCCGTGTTCTGCAGGTACTCGTCGTACTTGGCCCGCACCAGCGCGGCGTTGGCCGACAGCTGCCACTGGTTGCCCAGCGCCAGTTCCAGCGAGGCTTCCAGGCCGTCGGAGGTCTGCTGCCCGGCCTGCTGCTGGGTCTTGCTGGCCGGGTCGTAGACCAGCAGCTTCTTCTTGACGATGTGGTAGGCCGCCAGGGTCCATTCGCCCTGGCCGTCCCAGAAGCGCTGCTTGACGCCCAGCTCGGTCTGCTTTGCCTCGGTGAGGTCGAAGTCCATCTGCTTCTGGCTGAGGCTGATCAGGTTGCCGACGCCGTCTTCACTGGTGGAGTACTGGCCATAGACCGACAGGTCATCGCTGAGCGCATAGACCAGGCCGGCGCGCCAGTTGCCGCCGCGCAGGCTGACGTCGCTGCGCGAGCCGTCGACCAGGTTGTCGCGGTCGATATGGTTCTGGTCGCGGCGCACGCCGGTGACCAGCGACAGGCGCTCGGTCAGTTGGGTGCGGTTTTCCGCGAACAGCGCGACGGTGTGGGTGGTGGAAAGGTTTTGCGGGCGCAGCGGCGAGGCGCTGTGGAACCCACCCGGGGCCGGACTCCACGGGTCGACCAGGTCGACGCCGTCGTCGTTGTAGGGCGCGTTGCTGTCGACGTTGAAGCGGATCTTGTTGTACTCGATACCGACCACGGTCTTGCTGGCCAGGCCGAACAGCCCGTGGTCGAAGGTGAAGCTCTGGCGGTCGCCGAACTGCTCCTGGTTGTGCTTGATCTCCAGGTAGCTGCCCCGTTGCAGCAGGCCCTCATCGGCGTTCCAGGTGTAGTCCTCGGCGTTGCGCCAGTGGCGGCGGCTCTTGATGTAGTACAGCTGGTTGCTGGCCGAGACCGTGTCGCTGAGCGTCCAGTCGGTGGTCAGGCGCGTCCACTCGTCGTGGTAGCGCTGCACGTCGTTCTGCACGTTGTAGTTCTTCTTGCGCAAGCTGTCGCGGTAGTGGCCGTCGATCAGTGGCGTGCCGTAGTAGTTGGCCGGCTCGGCGTCGCCACGCTCGTGGGCGAGGGTGAAGCTCAGGTCGTCGCTGGCATCGAAGCGCAGGGCGGCGCTGAGCGACAGGTTGCGCGAGTCGGTGCGGTCGACCCAGCCGTTGCCTTCCTGCTTGTTGAGGGAGACCCGGTAGCTCAGCCGTTCGCTCAGGCTGCCGCCGCTGTCCAGCCCCAGCTGCTGGCGGTCCCAGGAACCGTAGCCCAGGCGCAGGCGGTTGTGGATCTCGCCGGCGAACGGCTTTTTCGGGATCACGTTGACCACCGCGCCGGTGGCGCCTTCGCCGTACAGCACCGACGCCGGGCCGCGCAGCACGTCGATGCGCTCGACCATCCACGGGTCGACCGGGAAGGTCAGGGTGCCGGCGCCGGTGTACAGGCGCGCGCCGTCGAACAGTGTCATCACCGAACCCTGGCCGCTGAAACCGCGTGCCGACAGGCCGGTGCCACCATCGCCCGGGGTACCGATGAAGGTGATGCCCGGGGAGCGGGTCACAGCGTCCTGTACGGTGAGGTTGTTGCGTTGCAGGATCTGTTCGGCGCTGATGCTGCTGGTGCTGGCCGGGGTTTCCAGGGCGCTGAGGTTCAAGCGTGAACCGGCCTGGGTCGGGGTGGCCAGGTCGATGGTCGAGGGTTCGCGGGTCTCGGTGACCGCCGTGGCGGGCAGGGTGAGCGGGGCACCCTCGTGGTCGTCGGCCAGGGCCGGGAGCGAGACGGCCAGGCAGGCCGCCAGGGTGTGAAGCTTGTTGAGTCGGGACATGTCGTTCCACTGCTGCAGGAATGAATGGATCCCGGTGGAAAACACGCAAAGGCGCACCACATACGCAGGCGCGCACGCGATGACCGGCCTGCGCCCGCCCACCGCGGGTTGCCAAGTAAGGCTTCAGGCCGGTCTCCGGGCTTGCGAGGGTCGTGAAGCCTTCACCTTCCCATGCGTGTGCACAGTGGTGTGTCGAAGGGTTCGCTCGCTTACCGTTGCGGGGGCAGCGCCGGACTTGTCGCAAGAAACGACTCACCGGCTTCCCGTTTCACCCTGCGCGCGGCGGCGCAGGACACCTGAAACTGGCGCGCATCTGACCATCGAACGCGAGGGGAGTCAATCATCTGGATGGGCCAGGCCTGTCAGTGCGCGACAGGTCTGGCCCGGGCGTTCAATGCCCGAACGCTTTCAGGCTGTCCTTGCGGTTGGCTTCATAGGCTTCCTGCGCCATGGGCGTTGCCTGCGGGTTGCCCAGGTCTTCCATGGCCAGCCGGTGGGTCTCCGGCGCCAGGTATGCCGCGAACGCGCATACGCAGGTAATGAAGAACGCCAGCCCGCCCACCACCAGCGGGATGTTGTCCGAGCCCGGTGGCGCCACGGTGGCGAACAGCGCCGGCAGCATGGCGGTGAGCATGGTGCCGACGTTCTGCGCGATGGCCATGGCCGAGACCCGGTAGCGGGTCTGGAACAGCTCGGGGTAGAAGCTTGGGAACACCGCGTTGTAGCCCTGGTAGACCATGCCCCACATGACGATCGACGCGGCGAAAGCCAGTGGCACGTTCTGAATGCTGATCGCATACAGGTAGACGAACGCCAGCAGGCCTGAGCCCAGGCAACCGGCGATCATGGTCGGGCGGCGGCCGATCCGGTCGGAGAGGTTGCCGACGAAGGGGATCACCAGCACCGCGACGATATTGCCCACCACCGGGATCCACAGGTACACGCTCTTGTCGAAGCCGACGCCGTAGGCCGGCTGCACCGCGTAGGCCGCGCCGAAGATGGTGGCGACCACCGGGATCACGTTCATCAGCGCCATGAACATCACCAGCACCATGTGCTTCCAGCTGTGGCGGAAGGCTTCGCTGATCGGCGACTTGGCCACCTTGGCCTGCTGCTCTTCCTGGACGAAGGCCGGGGTTTCGTGGACCTCCTTGCGGATGATGAAGCCGGCCACCAGCACCAGCGCGCTCATCAGGAACGGAATGCGCCAGCCCCATTCGTTGAAGGCCTCGCTCGGCATGAAGTAGGCCAGCGGCAGGAACACCGCCGCCGCCATCACCTGGCCGGCCTGCACGCCCTGCAGCGTATAGCTGGCGTAGTAGCCACGGCGGCCGAACGGCGCGTGCTCCATGATCATCGAGCTGGCGCCGGAGATCTCGCCGGCCACGGCGAAGCCCTGGACCAGGCGCAGCAGCACCAGCAGCGCCGGGGCGAGCAGGCCGATGTCGTGGTAGGTGGGCAGCAGGCCCACGGCCATGGTCGACAGGCCCATCAGGAACATGCACAGCAGCAGTACGTTCTTGCGCCCGCGGGTGTCACCCCAGTGGCCGAGCACGAAGGCGCCCACCGGGCGGGCCAGGTAGCCGACGCCGTAGGTGGCCAGCGAGGCGATGATGGCCATCTTCGGGTCGGTGGAGGGGAAGAAGATCTGCGGGAAGATCAGCGCCGCCGCTTGGGCGTAGATGAAGAAGTCGTAGTACTCGAGGGCAGAGCCGATCCATCCGCTGGCGGTGGCTTTCTTGGCTTGGGAGCTTGAGCGGGCCATGTTGTCTCCGTTGTGCTTGTCGGTGGCCGGAAGGTCAGCGCGCACGGGGCGCGTGAACCGGAGGACGATAAGGAGAAGACGAACGTGGCGGTGCGGATCGCAGGGCGAGGAACGTGAGCATAGGTCGGTACCCGTTTTATTGAACTTATTATGTGGTGACGTTGGGCGGTGCGGCGCAGGACCCGCCGAACGACCGGCGTGGCAGCGAGAAAGGCCGGCGGGCCTGCGACTGCTGTTCATGGTTGTTCACGGGGGTGGGTGAATCAATTCGCCGGAACGGGTTTTGTTCGGTAATCGAACGAAAACTAACTGTTCCGTACAAAGTTCGTTGCCGGGGTGACTTTACCTGCGAATAATCGGTCGTGCCAGGCCGGTCGACGCGTCATCGGCCTGGCACGACCTCTGTAGGAGCGGCTTCAGCCGCGATCACCCGCAAGGCACCGCGATACCCGCATCGCGGCTGAAGCCGCTCCTACAGAGGAACGCCCCACAACAACAAGGAACCCCAGCATGCAGCGTTCGATTGCCACCGTGTCCCTCAGCGGCACCCTGCCGGAAAAGCTCGAAGCCATCGCCGCCGCGGGTTTCGACGGCGTCGAGATCTTCGAGAACGACCTGCTGTACTACGCCGGCAGCCCGCGCGAGGTGCGTCAGATGTGCGCCGATCTCGGCATCGCCATCACCCTGTTCCAACCCTTCCGCGACTTCGAAGGCTGCCGCCGCGACCGCCTGCACAAGCAGCTCGACCGCGCCGAGCGCAAGTTCGACCTGATGCAGGAACTGGGCACCGATCTGGTGCTGGTGTGCAGCAACGTGCAGCCCGATGCCCTGGGCGACCAACAACTGCTGGTGGACGACCTGTGCCTGCTCGCCGAGCATGCCGGCGATCGCGGCCTGCGCATCGGCTACGAGGCCCTGGCCTGGGGCCGCCACGTCAGCACCTACCAGCAGGCCTGGAACCTGGTGCGCCAGGCTGATCACCCGGCGCTGGGGTTGATCCTCGACAGCTTCCACACCCTGTCGCTCAAGGGCGACCCCCGGGCCATCCGCGATATCCCTGGCGACAAGATCTTCTTCGTGCAGATGGCCGACGCGCCGATCCTGGCCATGGACGTGCTGGAGTGGAGCCGGCATTTCCGCTGTTTCCCGGGGCAGGGCGAGCTGAACCTGGCCGGCTTCCTCGCACCGATACTCGCCACCGGCTATCGCGGCCCGCTGTCGCTGGAAATCTTCAACGATGGCTTCCGCGCGGCGCCGCCCCGGCAGAATGCCGCGGACGGCCTGCGTTCGTTGTTGTACCTGGAGGAGAAGACCCGTCGCCAGCTCGAGCGTGAAGCGCGGCAGGTGGAGCCCGGCGTGCTGTTCGCGCCGCCCGCGGCCAGCACCTACGGCGGCGTGGAGTTCCTCGAGTTCGCGGTCGACGAGGCGGTGGGCGCGCGGCTAGGGGTGTGGCTCAAGCGCCTGGGCTTCGCCGAGGCGGGTGAGCATCGCAGCAAGGCGGTGCGCCTGCTGCGCCAGGGCGACATCAATATCGTGCTGAATGCCGAACCCTATTCCTTCGCCCACAATTTCTTCGAGGCCCATGGGCCGTCGTTGTGCGCCACCGCCCTGCGGGTGAAGGACGGCCAGGCGGCCTTGCAGCGCGCCACCGCCTACCGAGGCCAGCCCTTCCGCGGCCTGGTCGGCCCCAACGAGCGGCAGATCCCGGCGGTGCGCGCGCCGGATGGCAGCCTGCTGTACCTGGTGGAGCAGGAGGCCCACGGCCAGACCATCTACGACAGCGATTTTCACCTTGCGCCGGGCGTACAGGGCACCGGTGGTCTGCAACGGATCGACCACATGGCCCTGGCCCTGCCGGCCGAGGCGCTGGACAGCTGGGTGCTGTTCTACAAGAGCCTGTTCGACTTCACCGCCGATGACGAGGTGGTGCTCCCCGACCCCTACGGCCTGGTCAAGAGCCGCGCGCTGCGTAGCCCCTGTGGCACGTTGCGGGTGCCGCTGAACATCTCCGAGAACCGCAACACGGCCATCGCCCACGCGCTGTCCAGCTACCGGGGCTCGGGGGTGCACCATATCGCCTTCGACTGCGACGACATCTTCCGCGAGGTGGTGCGGGCCAAGGAGGCCGGGGTGCCGCTGCTGGAAATCCCGCTGAACTACTACGACGACCTGGCGGCGCGGTTCGAGTTCGACGACGAGTTCCTGAGCGAGCTGGCGTACTACAACGTGCTGTACGACCGCGACGCCCAGGGCGGTGAGCTGTTCCACGTGTACACCGAGCCGTTCGAGGAGCGTTTCTTCTTCGAGATCATCCAGCGCAAGGGCGGCTATGCCGGGTATGGCGCGGCCAATGTCGCGGTGCGCCTGGCGGCGATGGCCAAGCGGCGCAGCGAACGCCCGCGCCCGACCCTGTAGGCGCCAGCCTTGCTGGCGAAGCCTGTGAGGCACGGATTCAGGGGTGGCGTCAGCCCCGGTTCGCCAGCAAGGCTGGCTCCTACAGGGACGGGGCCTTACAGCACGCTTCCCTGCACCGCCCGGCTCACGGATAATCCCCCGGATTCCTCTAACGAGCCTGTGAGTCGGTATGCGTGATTCGGTAGCCAAGCCTGAAGTCGAAGGGGCGCGCAAGACGCGCAAGAACAACCCGGAGAAGACCCGCGAGAACATCCTCCAGGCCGCCATCACCGAGTTCGTCCAGCAGGGCCTGGCCGGCGCCCGGGTCGACGCCATCGCCGAGCGCACCGCCACCTCCAAGCGCATGATCTACTACTACTTCGGCAGCAAGGAGCAGCTGTACGTCGAGTGCCTGGTCAAGCTCTACGGTGATATCCGCAAGACCGAACAGCGCCTGGACCTCGAGTCGCTGCCCGCCGAACAGGCGATCCGCCGCCTGGTGGAGTTCACCTTCGACCACCACGACCACAACGTCGATTTCGTGCGCATCGTCTGCACCGAGAACATTCACTACGGCGAGTACGTCAAGCAGTCGCCGGTGATCCGCGAGATGAGCAGCCTGGTGCTGGAGTCGCTGGGCCGCACCCTGCAACGCGGCGTGGCGGAGGGCGTGTTCCGCCCGGGCATCGAGGTGATCGACCTGCACATGCTGATGAGCTCGTTCTGCTTCTACCGGGTGTCCAACCGCCACACCTTCGGCGATATCTTCCAGATCGACCTGGCCGACGAGCAGATCAAGCTGCGGCACAAGCAGATGATCGGTGACGCGGTGATGCGCTACATCAAGGCCTGACCTGGCGGCACTGCAGCATTAGCGAGGCTCATGCTTGTCGCCAATGCGGCCCGTTTTACATTTTCATGACCACTGCGCAAAATCCCCCTCGCAAAACGTTATAAGCATATTCCCTCGTATCAGGAAGATGCTTCGCATCAAGGACGATGCACTCTTCACGCAGGTCTTCGGCCGCCAGCCTACGCGATAACCTCGCGCGGCCCGGCCTGGCCTGGGTGAGGTCTGTCCTCAGACCATCATGAAGAGGAGGGGCTGGCGCAATGGCCAACCTGGCGCAGGAGGTGCCTGCGTTCACCGCACCCAGCTTTCTGGCGATCACGCCGACAGCACTCGGGCAGGTGCGACTGAACGCCCGGCAATGGTTCTTCAGACTGGTCAACCAGGAAGAGCGGCATGGCTTGCTGGAGCTGGTCTGGACGCAGGTGACACAACGCTTCGCGGCGTATCGCGACGCGAGCACGCTGCAAGCGGTCGCAATCGACCAGCCATCGCGAGCGCTTCACGAGCGCCTGCGGGCCGACTATCCCGCGCTGATCCCCGATAGCGCGCGCAAACGTCACTTCTATTTCCAGCACGCGCCCTTGTTCAAAGTGATGGGGGGCTGGCTCGATGGTGTCACCTCCATCGCCCACGCCTGGCGAGCGGACAGCGGCCAGTTGCTCAAGATCCATGCGCTGATGGTCGGTGGTGGTTATCCGCAGCGTAGCCAGAGCCGGCTGTTCGACCAGGCGGCGCACCGTGTGGGCATGGCCGTGGCCGAGGTGTTCAGCCACCGTTTCTGCGACGATCCCGCCATCGAAGACGCGGCATTCGAGCTGCCGGTGTTCCTGCTGGCCCTGGCCTGCTTCCCGCGGGCGTTCCATGCCGAGACGCTGGGCGTCAACCTGGCCCTGTGCGACTACGTCGACCAGCTCAATGCCTTGCGCGAGGGCGACACGGCGCTGTTCGGGCAGCCGCAGGCAACGGCCTACCACGGCATGGCCGTGTCCGCGCTCGATCTCTTCCTGCAGCGGGCATCGGTGGCCGATAGCGCCCGGGTCGGCGCGGGGTATCGCTGTGCACTGGCGATGATCGAAACCCACGAGCGGCACTTGGCCCAGGTGCTGGCCGACCCGCAGCGCTTCAATGAGCACGCCGCCATGGTGGCGCTCATCGACAGGCTGGGGCGCCATGGGTGTGGTTACCATCAGCGCGGGCAACTGGCGGGCGAGCCCATCGACCATTGGCTGGCGCCGGAGACGTTCTGCCCCCACGCCACGGTCAAGGCACTGGCCGATTCGCGCTATGTCCGGCCGGGCCAGCCGGCGCGCAGCGCGCTGCTGAACATCATCGGCAAACCCACGGGCAGCATGTTCGGGGTGTTCTCCGGCGACGATATCGCGGTGGTCGAGCGCTGGGTCTCGACGCTGGCACCCACCACCGAGCGCCCGACGGCAAACGCCGAGGGCACCCCGCCCACGCCTGTGGCCGTGACCTTGTGCGAGCAGGCATTGGCCCAGGCCAACCGGCTTGCCTTGAAAAAGTACCGGCACCTGTCGCTGCGGGCCTTGTATCCCTTGTTCCTGCAGATCGACCAGGCGCCCGACGCCTTGCCAGCGGCCCGGGCCTTTGCCGATGCCTGGCTGGCACGGCACCGGCTGGGCCTGCGCCGCGAAGGCCTGCCGTTCAGCCCATACAGCCACGAAGCCCTGGCGCAATGGCTGGAGGCGCAGCATGCGCGGCAGGTGCAGAGCTATCGCCCCTTGGTCGGCGCCCCCGAGGAGACCCGCGAGGACATCGTCGCCGATGCCTTGAGCCTGGCCCCCCTGACCTTGATCGACGGCGCCTGGCTGCGCCAGGTGGTGGCCCCGGCCAGTGTCACCACACCGATCGGCGCCTTGCTCTACCGCACGCTGATCGACGAACTGGGGCAGGGCGACAGCGCGCTGCACCACGGCAACATCTACCAGCAACTGCTGGCGAGCATGGGCCAGGACGTGGGCAGTTTCGTCGAGCCGGGCTTCGCCACCGCGCGCCATTTCGAGGACGACGACCTGCGGGTGCCGGTGTTCTGGCTGGCCATCTCGCTGTTCCCGCAGCGCTATCAACCGGAAACCCTGGGCTTGAACCTGGCCATGGAGCTGTCGGGCGTGGGCGGCGAGTACCGGCGCTCCGCCGACGTCCTGCGCCACTACGGTTTCAGCGCGCTGTTCACCGACCTGCACAACACCATCGACAACGTGGTCAGCGGCCACACCGCCTGGGCCATCGAGGCGATCCGCCAGCACCTGGACGATGCCCTGCAGCGCGGTGGCGAGCAGGAGCAGGCGCGGCACTGGGAGCGGATCTGGGTGGGTTACCGCGCCCTGAGCCCTCCCTCGGGGTCGCCGTTGCAGTGGGTCAAGGACCGCCTGCACAGCATTCGCCACACATTCACTCAACGACGAGGTGCGCCATGACGTACGGCTTTCTCTCCTTTCTGCTGGCAGTCCTGATCATCAACGCCTCGCCCGGCCCGGCCATGCTGTACGTGATGAACCAGTCGCTGCGCCACGGCGTGCGCACGGGGCTCAAGGCCGCCGCCGGGGTCGAGTTCGGGGTGTTCTTCTACGTGCTGCTGGCGGCGTTCGGCCTGATGCTGATCTTCAAGGAAGTGCCGTTGCTGTACCGCATCGTCCAGGTGGCCGGCGCCCTGTACCTGCTGTACCTGGCCTACACCTGCTGGCCACGGCGCAGCGCGGCCGGCGCCAGCGCCAGTGGTGAAGGTACGTCGCCACCCGCGCGCTTCGCCTTTGGCAAGGGCGTGCTGATCAACCTGTCCAACCCCAAGATCGGCCTGTTCTTCGTCAGCCTGCTGCCGCAGTTCGTGCCGGCCGACGCCCAGCCGGCCTGGCTGTACTTCCTGATCTACGGCCTGGTGTTCAACATCGGCGGCATCCTGGTGAACATGACCGTGGGCCTGGCGGCGCATAACCTGCGGGCGTTCATCCAGCGCAGCTCGTGGTTCGACTACGTGCCACCGGTGCTGTTCCTGGCCATCGCGGTACTGACCCTGACACGGGAGTTCGCATGACTTACATCCTCGGGCTATCGGCCTTCTACCACGACAGCGCGGTCACCCTGATCAAGGACGGGCAGATCGTCTGCGCCTTGCAGGAAGAGCGCTTTTCCCGGATCAAGCAGGACCGCGGGTTCCCCCGCCATGCCCTGCGCGCCTGCCTGGAGCAGGCCGGCATCAGCCTGGCCGATGTCGCCTGGCTGGCCTACTACGAAGACCCGGAGGTGAAGTTCGAGCGCATCTGCACCACCTACAAGCGCAACTTCCCCCGTGGCGCGCTGGCCTTCGCCCAGCAGTACACCCGCTTTGCCGCGCGCCGGGACATCAAGGGCATCATCAATACCGAGTTGCAGGGGCTGTTCCCGGACCAGCCGCTGCCGGCGATCTTCATCAGCCAGCACCACCTGAGCCATGCCGCGTCGGCGTTCTACCCGTCGCCTTATCAAGAGGCCGCCGTACTGTGTGTGGACGGGGTCGGCGAGTGGTCGACCACCACGGCCTGGCAGGGCAAGGGCAACCAGCTCGAGCCGCTGTTCGAAGTGCGCTTCCCGCACTCGCTGGGCCTGCTTTATTCGGCGTTCACCTACTACTGCGGCTTCAAGGTCGACTCCGGCGAGTACAAGCTGATGGGGCTGGCGCCCTATGGCGAGCCGCGCTTCGTCGACACCATCCTCGAGCACTTGATCACCCTCGAGGAGGACGGCAGCTTCAGCCTCAACCGCAAGTACTTCGACTACGAGGTCGGCGAGCGGATGATCAGCACCGCGTTCGAGACCCTGTTCGGCGCGCCGGCCCGTGAGCCGGAGAGCCCCATCGGCCAGCGCGAGATGGACCTGGCGGCGTCGATCCAGGTGGTCACCGAGCGCGTCATGCTGGCCCTGGCGCGGCGGATCAAGGCACAGACCCAGGCCGACTACCTGTGCCTGGCCGGTGGCGTGGCGCTCAACTGCGTCGCCAACGGCAAACTGCTGCGCTCGGGGTTGTTCAAGGGCTTGTTCGTCCAGCCGGCCTCGGGTGACTCGGGCGGCTCGTTGGGCGCGGCGCTGCATTGCCATTACCAGACCAGCCAGGCGGCGCGCCAGGCCAACGGCGTGGACGACGCCATGCAGGGCGCCTACCTGGGCAATGCCTACGACAGCTCGCAGATCGAGCGCACCCTCAACCACCACGGCGCGCCGTACCAGAAGCTCGACCGTGCCGCGTTGCTTGCCGCCACCGCCGCGCACCTGGCCGAGGACAAGGTGGTGGGCTGGTTCCAGGGGCGCATGGAGTTCGGCCCGCGCTCGCTGGGCGCGCGCTCGATCCTCGGCAACCCGCGTTCGGCGACGATGCAGAGCGTGATGAACCTGAAGATCAAGAACCGCGAGTCGTTCCGCCCGTTCGCCCCGGCGGTGCTGGCCGAGCAGGCCGGGCAGTGGTTCGAGCTGGACACGCCGTCGCCCTACATGCTGATCGTCGCCCCGGTGCACGCGCAAAAGCGCATGGCAGGGCTGGACGAGCGCGGCTACAGCGGCATCGAAAAACTGCAACTGGTGCGTTCGCAGATCCCGGCGGTCACCCACGTCGACTGTTCGGCCCGGGTGCAGACGGTGGACGGGCGCCACAACCCGTTGTTCCGCGACCTGCTGGCCAGCTTTGCCGACCTCACCGGCTGCCCGGTGCTGATCAACACCTCGTTCAACGTGCGCGGCGAACCCATCGTCGAGAGCCCGGAAGACGCCTACCGCTGTTTCATGCGCACCGAAATGGATTGCCTGGTGCTCGGCGACTACCTGCTGGTCAAGGCCGAGCAGCCGCACTGGCACGAAGTGGCCGACTGGAGAAGCCAATATGCACTCGACTGACAAGCCTGTACTGAGCCACCACGAGGCGGTGCAGGAGGTGTACCGCTGGACCCCGCAGATCCGCGACTACGACCGCTTCATGCACATCGGCGCGCGCTGGGTGCCGTACACCATGTACTTTCACGAAAAAATGTTCCGCTCGCCGACCATCAACACCGATGCCCTGGGCTTTCGCTATACCGAGTTCGACGGCAAGCGCCATTCGGTGGCCGAGCGCCCGCTGGCGGGCAAGGTCAACCTGCTGGTGGGCGGCTCCACCGCATTGGGCGTGGGCTCGACCCACGACGGCGCCACGGTGGCTTCGTACCTGAGTGCGATCACCGGCGAGGTGTGGCTGAATTTCGCCGGGCGCGGCTATAACGCCACGCAAGAGCTGCTGATGTACCTGATGCAGCAGAAGCGCATCGGCGAAGTGGGCCACGTGGTGGTGTTCAGCGGCATCAACACCCTGGCCCTGGAGGGTATTCCCGACGCCTTCGCCAGCGACCATGGGCGCTACTACTACTCGTTCGAATTCCAGCACTACATGAACAAGTTCAACGAGGACATGAAGCGCAAGAAGAACACCTTCGGCGGCACCGGTGGCGAATCGCTGCTCAAGCGCTGGAAGAGTGCCCTGTTCGACGAGAATCCGGCGGATGAGGTGATCACCGATGAAGGTGTCTCGCTCGACGAGCGCCTGGAGCGGGCAGCCCTGGCGATCACCGATGCGCTCAAGCAATGGCGGTTGCTGCTGGCCGGCCATGGCGCCAGCCTGAGCTTCGTCCTGCAGCCGCTGGCGCATTGGTGCCGGGAGCGCCTGACCGCTGAAGAAGAAGCGGTGTTCCATGCCATCGACAGCTGCCCGAACAACTTCTACCGCCTGTTCAGCGGCGTGCTCGGCAAGGAGGTGCATGCACCGTTCTTCCAGCACATCCAGGCCAGCGCCGACGGCATTCCCTGCCTGGACATGAACGCGATGCTCAAGTCCAGCCCCGTCTTCGAGGAAACGCTGTTCGTGGACCGCGTCCACTTCAACGACCTCGGCAACCAGCAACTCGCTCAATTGATCAGTGACGAACTCGGCCTTTATCAGGAGAAAAGCCATGAGCCTCATTCGCAAGCTGTTAAGCCTGTTTAAGCGCAAGAAGAAGCGCGGCGGGTCGATCTACCCGTTGCGGTAGCTGTAGGAGCGGCCTTGAGCCGCGAAAGGGCCGCGGAGCGGCCCCGGCGATCTTTGCTGAAGCTGGAATCCTGGGGCTGCTTCGCAGCCCTTTCGCGGCTGAAGGCCGCTCCTACAGGGGTCGCGTTGAATCGCAAGCTGTTAAGCCTGTTTAAGCGCAAGAAGAAGCGCGGCGGGTCGATCTACCCGTTGCGGTAGCTGTAGGAGCGGCCTTGAGCCGCGAAAGGGCCGCGGAGCGGCCCCGACGATCTTTGCTGAAGCTGAAATTCTGGGGCTGCTTCGCAGCCCTTTCGCGGCTGAAGGCCGCTCCTACAGGGGCCGCGTTGAACCCAAACCATGTTCAGCCCAGGCTGGCGAAATGCGCCTGCATGCGCCCGGCATCGGCCGGGCGACCGCTGAACAGCTCGAACGCCTTGACGGCCTGGAACACCGCCATGGTGCCGCCATCCAGGGTGCGGCAACCCAGTGCCCGGGCCTGGCGCAGCAGTTCGGTTTCCAGCGGGAAGTAGATGATTTCCGCCACCCACAGGCGTGCCTGCAACAGCTCGGCGGGCAATGGCATGCCCGGCAGCTTGGCCATGCCCACCGGGGTGGTGTTGACCAATCCATCGGCTTCGGCCATCGCGCTCGCCAGGTCCTGGCCGAGCACCGCGCGCCCGGCACCAAAACGCTGCGCCAGGTTAGCCACCAGGGCCTGGCCACGTGCCGCGTCCACCTCGAACAACACCAGCCGCTCGACGCCTTCAGCAAGCAGGGCATGGGCCACCGCCGAACCTGCGCCACCTGCGCCCAGTTGCACCACCTGGCGCCGCTCGACATTTGGCAGGCCACGCCGCAAGCCTTCGGCAAAGCCCAGGCAGTCGGTGTTGTGGCCAATCCGTCGACCGTCGCGCAGCACCACGGTATTGACCGCGCCGATGCCTCGGGCCTCCTCCGACAGTTCATCGAGCAACGGCAGGATCGCCTGCTTGAACGGGAACGTGACGTTAAGCCCGGTGAAGCCGGTTCGCTGGGCGGCGTCGAGCAGCTGGGGCAGGGCACTGTCGTCCACCCCCAGCTGGTCGGCGTCGATCAGCCGGTAGAGGTAGCGCAGCGCCTGGGCGTCGCCTTCCGCCTCGTGCAACGCGGGCGTGCGCGAGGCCTGGATGCCACGGCCGATCAGGCCGGCGAGAATGCCGGGCGCGCTCATGCCGCCTGCTCCTTGAACAGCCCGCTGAAATAGCCGAGGGCCATGGCGTAGCCTTGGCTGCCGAGGCCACAGATCACGCCGACGGCGATGCTGGAGACGAACGACAGGTGGCGAAAGGGCTCGCGCTTGTGCACGTTGGACAGGTGCACCTCGATCACCGGCAACTCGCTGGCCACCAGCGCATCGCGGATGGCCACCGAGGTGTGGGTCCAGGCGGCGGGGTTGATCAGGATGCCGTGGCAGCGGCCACGGGCGGCGTGGATCCAGTCGATCAGTTCGCCTTCGTGGTTGGTCTGGCGGAACTCCAGTTCCAGGCCCAGCTCGTGGGCGCTGGCGGCGCACAGGTTGGCCAGGTCGGCGAGGGTTTCGCGACCGTACTGGGCGGGTTCGCGGGTGCCCAACAGGTTCAGGTTGGGGCCGTTGAGCACGAGGATTCGGGGTGTCATGGCGGGCATCGCTTTGTTGTTTTTGGATGCCTTGATATATGTACTACCTGGTTAGTTTCGTCAAATAAGCTGATCCATAAAACGGGCGATTATCGAACGCCTGCACGCGGTCCCTGTAGGAGCCAGCCTTGCTGGCGAACCGAGTCGACACGGTGGTTCGGTGTCGGCCCGGTTCGCCAGCAAGGCTGGCTCCTACAGGGGAGGGTACCTTGATTACAGAATTGTAATTTTCCCGCCACCGCCCCGATAACCACCCCTCCCTAGAGTCCCACGCCAAAGCATTCCGCCGCTTTGTCGACGAGGACCCACGCCGTGCCCATCCCCCGCAAGATCGCCTTGCTCTGCCTGTTCCTGGCCGGCCCCGCCGGTGCCCAGGGCTTGAGCCTGGAACAGGCGCTCGACGCCGCCTACGCCCGCAACCCGGACCTGGCCGCCGTCGGCCGCGAAGTCGGCATCGCCGAGGGCGAGCGCCGCCAGGCCGGGCTGATCCCCAACCCTGAACTGTCCTGGGAGGTCGAGGACACCCGCCGCGACACCAGCACCACCACCGTCACCCTCAGCCAGGTCCTGGAACTGGGCGGCAAGCGCGGCGCGCGCATCGATGTCGCCGAGGCCGGCCAGGCGCTCGCCCGGCTGGAGCTGGAGCGCCAGCGCAACGGCCTGCGCGCTGACGTGATCCAGGCCTTCCACGCCGCCCTGCGCGCACAGACCGCGCTGGAACTGGCGCAGCAGTCGCAGGCGCTGACCGAGCGTGGCCTGCGGGTGGTGGAGGGGAGGGTCAAGGCGGGCCAGTCCTCGCCGGTGGAGGCCACCCGTGCCCAGGTGCAACTGGCCCAGGCCCAGGCCGCGGTGCGTCGTGCGCAGACCGAACGCGGCGTCGCCTGGCAATCGCTGGCACGCCTGACCGGCAGCGCGCAGACAAGCTTCGACCGGCTCGATGCCACGACCCTTTCACCGGGGCCGGCGCCCAGACCTGAGCCACTGCTGGCCAAGGTCGAGCAGACCGCCGACTGGCGCCTGGCCGCGGCGCAGATCGAGCGCGGCGACGCGAGCCTGGGTTCGGAGAAGGCCCAGCGCATTCCCAACCTGACTGTCAGCGTCGGCAGCCAGTACAGCCGCGAGGACCGCGAGCGGGTCAATGTGGTGGGGCTGTCGATGCCGCTGCCGTTGTTCGACCGCAACCAGGGCAATGTGCTGGCCGCCGCGCGCCGCGCCGACCAGGCCCGCGACCTGCGCAACGCCGTGGAACTGCGCCTGCGCAGCGATACCCGCAGCGCCCTGGAACAGTGGGCCACGGCCATGGGCGAGGTACAGGCCTACGACCGCACCATCCTGCCGGCCGCCCAGCAGGCGGTGGATACCGCTACCCGTGGCTTCGAGATGGGCAAGTTCGCCTTCCTCGATGTGCTCGATGCGCAGCGCACGCTGATCGAAGCGCGGGGGCTGTATCTGGACGCACTGGCTTCGGCCACCGATGCGCGGGCGCAGGTGGAGCGGATTTACGGCGATCTGGCGGTAGGCCGGTGATGCATTCGTTCGCCGCCGGCTTGCCGGCTCCGTAGGAGCCGGCTTGCCGGCGAAAGGGCCGCGCAGCGGCCCCGGCGATTCGACTGACGACCCTTCCCAGCAGGAACAACAATGACCAACCCACGCAAACTCGCCATCCTCGCCGCCGCCATTGCCGCCCTCGGCCTGGGTGGCCTGGCCTGGACCGGCACCCTCGGCCAGGCCTCCAGCGGCCAGGCCCAGCAAGACGACCACGGCCATGCCGAAGAACAGGACGATGGCCATGGCCATGGCGCCTCGCAAGGCGAGGGCGAAAATCACGGCGAGGAGGAGGGCAAGCTGCACCTCAGCGCCGAGCAGATCCAGGCCGCCGGCGTGCAACTGAGCACCGCCGGCCCACAGACCCTGGGCACCGCCATCAGCTTCCCCGGCGAGATCCGCTTCGACGAGGACCGCACCGCCCACGTGGTGCCCCGGGTGCCAGGCGTGGTCGAGTCGGTGCACGCCGAGCTGGGCCAGGCGGTCAAGCGCGGCCAGGTGCTGGCGGTGATCGCCAGCCAGCAGATCTCCGAGCTGCGCAGCGAGCAGCAGGCCGCCCAGCGCCGCCTGGAACTGGCACGGCTGACCTTCGAACGCGAAAAGCAGCTGTGGCAGGAGCGCATCAGCGCCGAGCAGGACTACCTGCAAGCCCGCCAGGCCTTGCAGGAGGCCGAGATCGCCGCCGCCAACGCCGGGCAGAAGGTCGCCGCCGTGGCCCCGGCCGGCAAGGGCAACCGCTATGAACTGCGCGCACCGTTCGATGCGGTGGTGGTGGAGAAGCACCTGACCGTGGGCGAGGTGGTGGACGAGACCAGCAACGCCTTCACCCTGTCCGACCTGAGCCGGGTCTGGGCCACCTTCGCCGTCGCCCCGCGTGACCTGGACAAGGTGGTCAGCGGCCGTGGCGTCACCGTCAGCGCGCCGGACCTCGGCGCCCAGGTCGAGGGCAAGGTCAACTACGTCGGCAGCCTGCTCGGTGAGCAGAACCGCGCCGCCACCGTGCGCGCCACCCTGGCCAACCCCAACGGCGCCTGGCGCCCGGGGCTGTTCGTCAATATCGCGGTCACCGTCGAGCGCTTCGACGCCGCCGTGGTGGTGCCGGAAAGCGCCTTGCAGACCTGGGAGGAGCAGACCGTGGTGTTCGTGCGCAACGACGAAGGCTTCGAGGCCCGCCCGGTCAAGCCCGGGCGCCGCGACAACGGCCAGGTGGAGATCCGCGAGGGGCTGGCCGCCGGCACCGTGGTGGCTGCCGCCGGCAGCTTCGTCCTCAAGTCCGAGCTGGGCAAAGGCTCGGCCGCGCACAGCCACTGACCGGGAACGCCTGACATGTTCGAACGCCTGATCCAATTCGCCATCGAGCAGCGCCTGGTGGTGATGCTCGCCGTGGTGCTGATGGCCGCCGTGGGCATCCACAGCTACCAGAAGCTGCCCATCGACGCCGTGCCCGACATCACCAACGTGCAGGTGCAGATCAACACCGCCGCGCCCGGCTATTCACCGCTGGAAACCGAGCAACGCATCACCTTCGCCATCGAGACCGCCATGGCCGGCCTGCCGGGCCTCAAGCAGACCCGCTCGCTGTCGCGTTCGGGGCTGTCGCAGGTGACGGTGATCTTCGATGACGGCACCGACATCTTCTTCGCCCGGCAACTGGTCAACGAGCGCCTGCAGGTGGCGCGCGAGCAGTTGCCCGAGGGTATCGAGGCGGCCATGGGGCCGATCTCCACCGGCCTTGGCGAGATCTTCCTGTGGACGGTCGAGGCCAAGGAGGGGGCGCTGAAGGACGACGGCACGCCTTATACCGCCACCGACCTGCGGGTGATCCAGGACTGGATCATCAAGCCGCAGCTGCGCAACGTGCCGGGCGTCGCCGAGGTCAACAGCATCGGTGGCCACGCCAAGCAGTACCTGGTCGCCCCCGACCCCAAGCGCCTGGCGGCCTACAAGCTCACCCTCAACGACCTGATCGCCGCGCTGGAGCGCAACAACGCCAACGTCGGCGCCGGCTACATCGAGCGCAACGGCGAGCAGCTGCTGATCCGCGCCCCGGGCCAGGTGGCTTCGGCCGAGGACATCGCCAACATCGTCATTTCCAGCGTCGACGGCGCGCCGATCCGCGTCAGCCATGTGGCCCAGGTCGGCCTGGGCCAGGAGCTGCGCTCGGGCGCGGCCACCGAGAACGGCCGCGAAGTGGTGCTGGGCACCGTGTTCATGCTGATCGGCGAGAACAGCCGCACGGTGTCCCAGGCCGTGGCGGCCAAGCTCGAGGAGATCAACCGCAGCCTGCCCAAGGGCGTGGTGGCGATCACCGTGTATGACCGCACCAACCTGGTGGAAAAAGCCATCGCCACGGTGAAGAAGAACCTCATCGAAGGCGCGATCCTGGTCATCGCCGTGCTGTTCCTGTTCCTGGGCAACATCCGCGCGGCGCTGATCACCGCCATGGTCATCCCGCTGTCGATGCTGTTCACCTTCACCGGCATGTTCAGCAACAAGGTCAGCGCCAACCTGATGAGCCTCGGGGCGCTGGACTTCGGCATCATCGTCGACGGCGCGGTGGTGATCGTCGAGAACGCCATCCGCCGCCTGGCCCATGCCCAGCAGCACCACGGCCGCATGCTGACCCGTTCCGAGCGCTTCCACGAAGTGTTCGCCGCTGCCCGCGAGGCACGTCGGCCGCTGATCTACGGGCAGTTGATCATCATGGTGGTGTACCTGCCGATCTTTGCCCTGACCGGTGTCGAGGGCAAGATGTTCCACCCCATGGCCTTCACCGTGGTAATGGCGCTGCTGGGGGCGATGATCCTCTCGGTGACCTTCGTGCCGGCGGCGCTCGCGCTGTTCGTCACCGGCAAGGTGAAAGAGGAAGAGGGCGTGGTCATGCGCACCGCCCGCCGCCGCTACGCGCCGGTGCTCGACTGGGTGCTGGCGCGGCGCAACCTGGCCTTCGCCGGCGCCGCCACCCTGGTGCTGCTGTCGGGCGTGCTGGCCAGCCGCATGGGCAGCGAGTTCATCCCCAGCCTCAGCGAGGGCGACTTCGCCCTGCAGGCCCTGCGCGTGCCGGGCACCAGCCTGTCGCAGTCGGTGGAAATGCAGCAGCGCCTGGAGAAAACCATCATCCGGCAGGTACCGGAAGTGGAGCGGGTGTTCGCCCGCACCGGCACCGCCGAGATCGCCTCCGACCCGATGCCGCCGAACATCTCCGACGCCTATGTGATGCTCAAGCCCCGCGACCAGTGGCAGGACCCGAGCAAGCCGCGCGAGGCGCTGATCGCCGAAGTGCAGCGCGCCGCGGCCAGCGTGCCGGGCAGCAACTACGAGCTGTCGCAGCCGATCCAGCTGCGTTTCAACGAGTTGATTTCCGGGGTGCGCAGCGATGTCGCGGTGAAGGTGTTCGGCGACGACATGGACGTGCTCAACCGTACCGCCGCGCAGATCGCCACGCGCCTGCAGAGTGTGCCGGGCGCTTCGGAGGTGAAGGTCGAGCAGACCACCGGCCTGCCGGTGCTGACCATCGACATCGACCGCGACAAGGCCGCCCGCCATGGCCTGAACGTCGGCGACGTGCAGGACGCCATCGCCATTGCCGTTGGCGGACGCACGGCGGGCACCCTGTATGAAGGCGACCGCCGCTTCGACATGGTGGTGCGCCTGTCGGAGACCTTGCGTACCGATGTCGACGGCTTGTCCAGCCTGCTGATTCCGGTGCCGGCCAGCGCCGCCAACGGCGCCGCGCAGATCGGCTTCATCCCGCTGTCGCAGGTGGCCACGCTGAACCTGCAGCTGGGCCCCAACCAGGTCAGCCGCGAGGACGGCAAGCGTGTGGTGGTGGTCAGCGCCAACGTGCGCGGGCGTGACCTGGGCTCGTTCGTCGAGGAAGCGTCGCAGGCCTTGATCGACCAGGTGCAGATCCCGCCGGGCTACTGGACCCGCTGGGGCGGCCAGTTCGAACAGCTGCAATCGGCGGCCGAGCGCCTGCGGGTGGTGGTGCCGGTGTCGCTGCTGCTGGTGATGGCGCTGCTGCTGATGATGTTCAACAACCTCAAGGATGGCCTGCTGGTGTTCACCGGCATTCCCTTCGCCCTGACCGGTGGGGTGCTGGCGCTGTGGCTGCGGGACATTCCGTTGTCGATCTCGGCGGGCGTGGGCTTCATCGCGCTGTCGGGGGTGGCGGTGCTCAACGGCCTGGTGATGATCGCCTTCATCCGCAACCTGCGTGAAGAAGGGCGCGGCCTGCGCGCGGCGGTCGAGGAGGGCGCGCTGACCCGCCTGCGGCCGGTGCTGATGACGGCGCTGGTAGCCTCGCTGGGCTTCATCCCCATGGCCCTGGCCAGCGGCACCGGCGCCGAGGTGCAGCGGCCGCTGGCGACGGTGGTGATCGGCGGCATCCTGTCGTCGACGGCGCTGACCTTGCTGGTGTTGCCGGCGCTGTACCAGTGGGCGCATCGGCGCGAGGAGCAGGACGAGCCGCAGGGCCACTGAGGTTCTGCATGGGATTGAGCGCCACCCGCACGGCGCTCGATCGCCGCCATTGAACGAAACGAGCGGGTACAAAAAATGCGCCGTTCAGGAACACGTTTCAAGGTGGGGCCATGTGCCGATACACTTCGTGCCCCACGGATTGTGCCCCCATGCCGGTCCCTGTAGGAGCCGGCTTTGCCGGCGAACAGGTCCCACCTTCACCGCACAGTGCCTGATTCTTGTGCTGGATGTGCCGGCCCTTTCGCCGGCAAAGCCGGCTCCTACAGTGCGGGGTGTCAGGCGGTGCGCATCCGCGCCTTTGCCGCCTGCTGCATCTCCAGCCCATCGAGCAATGCCTCGACCACCGCCTTGGCGGTATCCAGCCCATGGTCATTGCCCAACAACAGATCGCGGCAGGTGCCGTTCGCCAGCTCCATAGCCTTTAGATTGGTCGCGAATGCGCCCTTGAGCAGAGTGGAGAGATGCACCAGCGCATCCTCGAGGTCGACACCTTCGCGCACGGCGAACAGGGAAGGGTGACTGCATTCGCAGTTGCCGAAGCTGGAAGGGGCCGTGGTGGCGCGGGACGGAGGATCGGGTAAGGCTTTTGTCATTGTGTCGCTCCTTGATTCAATAGAGCCGCCACTCGACGTGACCAAACGAATGGGTGGCGACTGTGCGCGGGTTGGTCAACCGGGAATCAAGGAAACCGGCGCGCACGGAGGCGCCCCACGCACAGCCGCCATAACACGAGACAGCCGGGCACAAAAAAGCGCCAACTGAATCGCTATGCGGCGCTTGTGCGCCTTGATGTTCGCGGGTGACCAAACCCGGCCGCTGGACTTACAGCAGCGCGCAGAGGTTACCGGGCTCGGGAACACGTTTCAAGGCGGGGTCATGTGCGGATACACTTCGTGCCTCCCACCCCCACAAGGATTGTGCCCCATGCCCGACATCACGAACCTCCTGGCCTTCGCCCTGATCTGCCTGGGCATGGTCCTCACCCCCGGCCCGAACATGATCTACCTGATCTCCCGCTCCATCTGCCAGGGGCGCATGGCCGGGCTGATCTCGCTGGGGGGCGTGGCCCTGGGCTTCGTCATCTACATGCTCTGCGCGGCACTGGGCATCACCGCCCTGGTGATGGCCGTGCCGTTCGCCTACGACGCCTTGCGCATCGGCGGCGCGCTGTACCTGCTGTACCTGGCATGGCAGGCCCTGCGCCCGGGCGGTCGTTCGCCGTTTCAGGTCCGCGACCTGCCGGCGGACAGCCCGCGCCGGCTGTTCGGCATGGGCTTGCTGACCAGCCTGCTCAACCCCAAGATCGCGGTGATGTACCTGTCGCTGATGCCGCAGTTCATCGAACCGGGCCACGGCAGCGTGCTGAGCCAGTCGCTGGTGCTGGGCTGCATGCAGATCGCCATCAGCGTCACGGTGAACGCATTGATCGCGGTGATGGCCGGCTCGATCGCCGTGTTCCTCGCCGGGCGGCCGCTGTGGCAGCAGGTTCAGCGCTGGTTGATGGGCACCGTGCTGGCGGGCCTGGCACTGCGCATGCTGGCCGAAGGGCGTCGTTGAGCGCTTTATTCGCCCGACAACCGAATTGATTGGAACGTCTGGCGCTGGCTGATTTCATACCTGTGAAGGATGGCAATCTGACAGGATCCACCATGGCCCGAACGTCATGAAATCAGCCCGCCACAGACCCGCCAGACACCGCGATCCCGCGGCGAACTTCCTGCGTCATGACGGTGTGGTCAGCGGCCTGCTGCAGGCGATGGACTGGGCCGGCTCGCCGCTGGGCCAGCCGCAGGGCTGGTCGCCCGGCCTCAAGGCGATCACCACCACGTTGCTCTCGGCCCAGGCGCAAATCGTGCTGTTCTGGGGGCCGCAATACATCGCCCTGTACAACGACGCCTACTTCCCGACCATCGGCAACAAGCACCCCGCCGCGCTGGGGCGGCCCGGGCAGGAGAATTGGGGCGAGCTGTGGGACGACCTGGAGCCATTGCTGCGGGGTGTGCGCGAGACAGGCGACACCTTCTCGGCGAAGGACCGGCCGTTCTATATCGAGCGCAGTGGCGCGGGTGAGACGGTCTATTTCGACGTGTCCTATTCCGCCGTGCGCGAAGCTGACGGCGGGGTGGGTGGGGTGCTGTGCATCGTTACCGATACCACCGAGCGGGTACGTTTCGAACATCGCCAGGCGTTCCTGCTGGAACTGCGCCAGGCCTTGCCCGAACTGGGCGACGCCGAGCATATCGAAGGGCATGCCACGCGCCGGCTGGCGCAGGAGCTGGGCGCCGCGCGGGTGTGTTTCGGCGAGCACCTGGGCGATGGCAAGCGCTTTCGCGTCGCCCACGAATGGGCCGATGGCGTGCCCTCGCTGCTGGGCGATTTTCCCTTTTCCGACTTCGACCCGAACCTGTACGGGGCGATGCAGGCCGGGCACGTTGCCCGGCACAGCTACCAGCAGGACGAGCCGCGACCGTTGCACCTGGAGGGGCTGTGCGCCGCGCTGCACGTGCCGGTGCTGCGCGCCGAGCGCCTGGAGGCGATGCTGATCGTGCATTTCCATGGCGCGCATCCGATCCTGGACGATGAATGCCTGTTGGCCGAGGAAGCCGCCGAGCAGACCTGGGCGGCGATCAGCCATGCCCGGGCCGAACACGCCCTGCATGTGCTCAACGAATGCCTGGAGGAGCGCGTGGCGACCATGCTGGCCCAGCGCGAGGCGGGCCTGCAGCAGCTGCACGAAGCGTACAAGATGGAGATGATCGGCCAGCTCACCGGCGGGATCGCCCACGACCTCAACAACATGCTCACGCCGATCATCGCCTCCCTCGAGCTGCTGCGCCGCCACCCCGAGCCGGCGCGGGGCGAGCGCTTGATCGACGGCGGCCTGCAGGCGGCGGAGCGGGCGCGTAACCTGGTCGGGCGCCTGCTCAGCTTCGCCCGGCGCCAGACGCTCAAGCCTCAGGGGGTTTCGCTGGCGCTGCTGGTCGACGACATGCGCGAGCTGATGGCGCGTTCGCTGGGGCCGACCATCGCTGTGCAGGTGCGCATCGACGCGGCGCTGCCGCAGGTGCTGGTCGACCCCCATCAGCTGGAACTGGCCCTGCTCAACCTGGTGGTCAATGCCCGTGATGCCATGACCGAAGGCGGGCGCCTGAGCATCGTCGCCGGCCTGGATGACGACAGGAACGGGCCTGGCAGGCCGGTCGGACTGGCTGCGGGCCGCCAGGTGTGGCTGCAGGTGGCTGATACCGGCTGCGGCATGAGTGCGGACGTGTTGAAGCATTGCACCGAGCCGTTCTACTCGACCAAGGGCGTGGGCAAGGGCACCGGCCTGGGGTTGCCGATGGTCCAGGGGTTGGCGATGCAGTCTGGCGGTGGCTTCGGTATTCGTTCGCGGCCGCAGCAGGGCACCGAAGCGACCTTGTGGCTGCCCGTCAGTGACAGTGAGACCGCCGCTGCCAGGCACGTCGAGTTGCCACGCCCGCAGCGGTCGACCCGGGTGTTGCTGGTGGAGGACGAGCCGCTGGTGCGCCAGGCCACGGTGCTGCAGTTGCTTGAATTGGGGTATGAGGTCACCGAGGCGGATGGGGCGGCCCAGGCACAGGCGTTGCTGGATGACGGGCTGTGTCCGGATGTGCTGCTGACCGACCATGTCATGGCCGGGATGACGGGGGTGCGGTTTGCCCGGCAGGTGCGTGAGCGATTCGCGGATTTGCCGGTGTTGGTCATTACCGGGTATGCCAATCTCGCGCCCCGCGAGTTGCACGGGTTCGAGGTGTTGCGCAAGCCGTTTCGCCAGGAGGAGCTGGCGCGCAGCCTGGCGCGGTTGTTAGGGGGGTGACTGTGGTGGGCGCCGCTGTCCTGTGCCGACTGCACCGGCCCTTTCGCCGGCAAAGCCGGCTCCTACAGGGATCCGTGTTCTGTCAGGTCAGCCGGTGGTGTTCCTGGACGCTCCGCCCAGCACCGCCCCCAGCATCTGGCACACCTGTTCGGCCGAATACGGCTTGGCCAGGAACGCGAACCCCTGGTGGCCTTCCTCGGCGATCGCCTCGCTGTAGCCGGAGGTAAGAATCACCGGCAGTTCGGGATGACTCTGGCGCAACTGGCGGGCCAGCGCCAGCCCGCCCATGCCGGGCATCACCACATCGGAAAACACCGCGTCGAACGGCACCCGCGCATCGCCGATCTGCGTCAGGGCCTGCTCGGCACTGGTTGCCCAGCTGATCTGGTAGCCATGGTCGCGCAGGATCTGCGCGGTGAAGCTGCCGACATCGGGGTTGTCCTCCACCACCAGGACCCGCCGCCGTTCGCCGTGGGCGGGCAACACCGTGCCGGCAACGCGGGGCTCCACCTGGGCCAGGGTCACCTGGGGCAGGTAAAGGGTGAAGGTCGTGCCCTGGCCTTCGACGCTGCTGACCTTCACGTCGCCACCGGACTGCTTGGCGAAACCGAACACCTGCGACAGCCCCAGCCCCGTGCCCTGGCCCGAAGCCTTGGTGGTGAAGAACGGATCGAAGATGCGTTCGAGCAGGTGCGGGGCGATGCCCACGCCGCTGTCGATCACCGAGATCGCCGCGAACGGCCCGGCCAGGTCGTGTGCCCCGGGCATGGCCTGGTCGGCTTCCAGGCGCAGGCACAGGGTGCCTTCGCCGGCCATGGCGTCGCGGCCGTTGATCATCAGGTTGATCACCGCGGTTTCCAGTTGGCCCAGGTCGGCATGGACGTGGCAGGGGGCCTCGGGCAGTTCCAGCTTTACTTCGATACGGGCGCTGGTGGCGGTGTCGAGCATGTCGGCCATGGCTTCGAGCCTGGGGCCGGCTTCGAACACCTGGGGGCTCAGGGCCTGGCGGCGAGCGAAGGCAAGCAGCTGGCCGGTGAGCTTGGCGCCGCGGTCGACAGTGTCGGCCACGGTCTTGAAGTAGCGGGCGCGGCGGGTCTCGTCGAGGTCGGGGCGCTGCAGGAAGTGGATCGAGGAGCGGATGATGGTCAGCAGGTTGTTGAAATCGTGGGCCACGCCGCCGGTGAGCTGGCCGATGGCTTCGAGTTTTTGCGTCTGGCGCAGCACCGCTTCGGTGTGCAGCAATTGGCTGGTGCGTTCCTCCACGCGCTGTTCGAGGGTGGCATTGAGCGCTTCGAGCGCCGCGAAGGCCTCGCGTACTTCGGCGTGGGCCTGGACCCGCTGGATATGTGCCCAGCAGCGCTCGGTCACTTCGCTGATCAGCGTCTGCTCATAGTGCGTCCAGGCGCGGGGCGCCTTGTCGTGGATGGCCATCAGCGCGGTCAGGCGGCCTTCCTTGATCAGCGGCATGCAGATGGTCGCGGTGATGCCGATGGCCTGGAAAGTCGCCGCGGCTTGCGGCGGCAGTTGCGTGAGGTTGTCCTCGATCACCAGGGGCTCGCCCGCGCGCAGGCAGCTCACCGCCAGCTGGCCGAAGTCGGCCAGGCGGTATTGGCCCAGCAGCCGTGGCGAGCCGGGCCTGACCCAGTCGCCGCAGATGGTGAAGCCGTCCTGGTCGGGGGCCATCACCGCATAGGCGCAGCTGGACAGCTGCAGGTGCTCGCCCAGCAGGCGCGTGGTGGTGGCCAGGATGCGTTCCGGGTCGGTGGCGTTGGCGGTGGCGCGGCCCAGGCTGTCGAGGAATTTCAGGCGGCGGTTGGCGACCACGCTGGTGGTGGTTTCGGTGACGGTGTCGAGCATGCCGACGACCTGGCCGTCATGGTCGCGGATGGGGCTGTAGCAGAAGGTGAAGTGGGCGCGCTCGGGGCTGCCGTGGCGCTCGATCAGCAGCGGAAAGTCCTCGATGTACACCGCCTCGCCGGCCAACGCACGGTCGGCCAGGTGGCTGATTTCGCTCCAGGCTTCCTGCCACACTTCGCTGAACGGTCGGCCGAGGGCGAAGGGTTTTTCGCCGAGGATGGCGCTGAAGGCATCGTTGTGCAGGGTGGTCAGCTGGTCGCCCCACAACACGGCCTGGGGGAAGCGCGAGGCCAGGCACAGGGCAACGGCGGTGCGCAGCACGTCGGGCCAGGTGTCCAGCGGGCCAAGCGGGGTCGCCGCCCAATCGTGGGTGCGGATGCGTTCGGCCATCAACCCGCCGCCGTCCAGCCATTTCGCCATGAGGTTTGCCGGTCCATTTGCGTGAGACCATCAGGGTGCACCGTGGGGCGGCGCTTGGCGAGGAATTTGTTTCGGGATTTTTGCCTACCCCTGTAGGAGCGGCCTTGTGCCGCGAAAGGGCTGCGCAGCGGCCCCAGGATTTCGACGTTGAGCAAAGATCGCCGGGGCCGCTTTGCGGCCCTTTCGCGGCACAAGGCCGCTCCTACAGGGGTTGCGTGGCGTGGGGCTCAGCGAATGAAATGCACCTTCCCGGTATCGTCGTTGCCCATGTAGATCCCGTACACCCCGGCTTGCCGTTCGAGGATGTAGCGCTCGAGGATCTGCCGGATCGCCGGGTAGTAGATCTCGTCCCAGGGGATCTCGTCCGGCGCGAAGAAGCGGTAGGCCAACGTCTCCGGCCCGTACTGCCCGGTCTCCTCGGTGGCGATGGCGCGGAAGATGATGTACACCTCGCTGATCGTCGGCACGCTGAAGATCGAGTAGGGCGAGACGATCTCGCCGCGCACGCCGCTCTCTTCCCACACCTCGCGCAGGGCCGCCTGCTCGGTGGTCTCGCCGGCCTCCATGAAGCCGGCCGGCAAGGTCCAGGTGCCGGGGCGTGGGGGGATGGCGCGCTGGCACAGCAGGTACTTGCCGTCGCGCTCGATGATGCAGCCGGCGATGATCTTCGGGTTGACGTAGTGCACAAAACCACAGGCGGTGCAGTGCAGGCGCTCGTGGCTGTCGCCGGTGGGAACGCCCCGGGCCAGTTGCGTGGTGCAGTGCGGGCAGTAGCGCGGGGCGGTGGGCATGGTCAGCGGCCTATGCGAGGGTCCTTGAGGGGCAGGGGCTCGACGATTTCGCGGACCTTGGCGTTGTCGTCCTGTTTCTGGCGCAGGTAGTCCAGGGCCACTTTTGCGGCGGCGCGCACATGGTCGACCGAGGCCTGGTGGGCGGCTTGCGGGTCGCCGCTCTTGATCGCCTCGACGATCTTCTCCATTTCGCGGTTGCTGGCGCCACGGCGGTTTTCCTGGGATACCGAGGTGGCGCGCAGGTAGCTGATGCGCGCCTGCAACTGGCGCAGCTGCTGGGCGGCGACCTGGTTGCCGGAGCCTTCGAGCAGCACGTCGTAGAAGCCCTGCACCGAGTCGAGCACCTGGGCCAGCTCGCCGTCTTCCAGCGCCTCGCGGTTGACCTCCAGGGCGCGCTCCAGGGCGCGGATGTCCTTTGATTTGGCGTTGAGGGTGAACAGCTGGACGATCAGGCCTTCGAGCACGCAGCGCAGCTCGTAGATGTCGCGGGCGTCTTCCAGGGTGATGATGGCCACGCGCGGGCCCTTGGCGTCGGCGAACTCGACCAGGCCTTCGGACTCCAGGTGGCGCAGGGCCTCGCGCACCGAAGTGCGGCTGACACCCAGGCGCTCGCAGAGGTCGCGCTCGACCAGGCGATCGCCGGGCAGCAGGTGGAAGTTCATGATCGCGCCGCGCAGCTTGTCGAGCACGATTTCACGCAGGGTGACGGGGTTGCGGTTGACCTTGAAGCTGTCGTCGAGGGGCTGGCGTTTCATCAGGTGCGCTCTGTATGAGGCTGTTGCGCCAGGTTCGCGCAGCACCACGAACCGTGGGGGCTGCTCCTTGCCGTGGTTCGCACAGCCCGCGGTTAACGGGGTTGCTCCGCGTCGGCTGCGGCGAACGCTTCGCGGGCCAGGCGGAAACTGTCCACCGCCGCGGGCACGCCGCAATAGATGCCGACCTGGAGCAGGATCTCGCGAATCTGTTCGCGACTCAGGCCATTGCGCAGGGCGCCGCGGATATGCAGCTTGAGCTCATGGGGCCGGTTGAGCGCGGAAATCATCGCCAAGTTTATCATGCTGCGCTCTTTGAGCGACAAGCCATCACGGCCCCAGACGTGGCCCCAGCAGTACTCGGTGACCAGGTCTTGCAGGGGCTTGGTGAAGTCGTCGGCGTTCTGGATCGAGCGGTTGACGTAGTCCTCGCCGAGCACCTGGGTGCGGATCTGCAGGCCTTTTGCGTATTTTTCGTTGTTCATGGGCCGGGTTCCTGTGTGAGTGGGTGGGCTTTCCCTGTAGGAGCCAGCCTTGCTGGCGAACGGCCGCGCCACAATTGCAATGCCGTGCCATGGCCGGTTCGCCAGCAAGGCTGGCTCCTACAGGTAGGCGTTCGTCGCTTTAGCCCAGCGGCGGCAACGCACCCAGTTTGCCCTTGTGGTACACCATCGGCGTCGCCGGTTGCTCAGGCAGCACCAGGTTCTTCACCTGGCCGACGATGATCGCGTGGTCGCCACCGTCGTATTCGCGCCACAGTTCGCACTCGATGATCGCCGTGGCCTTGCTCAGCAACGGGTTGCCCAGCGCGCTCAGGTGCCAGTCGATGCCCTTGGCCTTGTCCTTGCCTTTACCGGCGAAGGCATAGGCCTCGGCGGTCTGCTCGGCGGCCAGCAAATGAATGGCGAACTGCTTGCTGTCGCGCAGCACCGGGTAGGTGTCGGAGGCGTAGTTGGGGCAGAACAGCACCAGTGCCGGCTCGATCGACAACGCGCTGAACGCGCTGGCGGTGATGCCGACGATGCCGCCGTCGGCATCCAGGGTGGTGACCACGGTGACACCGGACGGGAACGAGCCCATCACGTCTTTGTAGATGCCAGGTTCGATCATCTTGCGGTTCTCCTAGCGCATCACGAAGGGGTCGGGCATGGGCGCGGTGGACAGGTTGATCCACACGGTCTTCAGCTCGGTATAGGCCAGCACCGAATCGATGCCGCTCTCGCGGCCGTAGCCGCTGTTCTTGAAGCCGCCGATCGGGGCCATGGCCGACACCGCGCGGTAGGTGTTGACCCAGATGATCCCCGAACGCACGTCGCGGGCCAGGCGGTGGGCGCGGCCCAGGTCGCGGGTCCAGATACCGGCGGCCAGGCCGAACTGCGAGTCGTTGGCCATGGCCAGGGCCTCTTCCTCGGTCTTGAAGCGGATCACCGCGGCGACCGGGCCGAACACCTCTTCCTGCATGATGGTCATGGCGTTGCTGTCGCACTCGAACAGGGTCGGTTCGTAGAACCAGCCGTCGCCCTCGACGTCGGCGCGCTTGCCGCCCATGCGCAGCCGGGCGCCTTCGGCCTTGGCCGCCGCGACCAGGCCTTCGACCACGGCCAGTTGCTGGGCGGTGGCCATCGGGCCCATCTCGCTGGCGTCGTCCTGCGGGTTGCCGATGCGAATGCGCTGGGCACGGGCGATCAGGCGCTCGACGAATTCATCGAAGATCTCGTCCTGCACCAGCAGGCGCGAGCCGGCCACGCAGCTCTGCCCGGAGGCGGCGTAGATGCCGGCCACCGCGCCGTTGACGGCGCTGTCCAGGTCGGCGTCGGCGAAGATGATGTTGGGCGACTTTCCGCCCAGCTCCAGCGACAGCTTGGCGAAGTTCTCGGCGCTGCTGCGCACCACATGGCGGGCGGTGGCGGCGCCGCCGGTGAAGGCGATCTTGCGCACCAGCGGGTGGCGGGTCAGCGCCGCGCCGGTACTCGGGCCGAAGCCGGTGACCACGTTGACCACTCCGGCCGGGAAGCCGGCTTCCAGCGCCAGGCGGGCCAGCTCGAGGATGGTCGCCGAGGCGTGTTCGGAGGGTTTGAGCACGATGGTGTTGCCGGCGGCCAGGGCCGGGGCGAGCTTGATCGCGGTGAGGTACAGCGGGCTGTTCCACGGGATGATCCCGGCCACCACGCCGATCGGTTCGTGCACGGTGTAGGCGAACAGGTCGGGCTTGTCCAGCGGCAGGGTGCCGCCTTCGAGCTTGTCGGCCAGGCCCGCGGTGTAGTGGAAGAACTCCGGCAGGTAGCCGACCTGGCCGCGGGTCTCGCGGATCAGCTTGCCGTTGTCGCGGCTTTCCAGCTGGGCCAGGTGCTCCTTGTTTTCGCCGATCAGGTCGCCGAGGCGGCGCAGCAGCTTGCCCCGGGCGGTGGCGCTGAGGCCACGCCAGGCCTTGCTGTCGAAGGCGCGCTGGGCGGCCTGCACGGCCAGCTCGACGTCGGCTTCATCGGCGTCGGGCAGTTGCGCCCAGGCCTTGGCGGTGGCCGGGTCGAGGCTGTCGAAGGTCTTGCCGCTGTGGGCATCGCGCCATTGGCCGTCGATGCACATCTGGAAACGAACGAGGGTCATGCAACTATCCCCTTGGCGGATTCGGTAAGGGTGCGGGCCTGCCTGAGGAAGTCCAGCAGCATCTTGTTGACTTCGCGCGGTGCTTCCACCGGCATCATATGCCGTTGCTCGGCGAGCACCACGCAATGGGCGCCGGGTATGCGCGCGGCGAGCTGGCGGGCCATGGCCGGGGTGGAGCCGGCATCGAGCTCGCCGGTGGCGATCAGCGTCGGCACCTGGATGCTGCCAAGGGCTTCGGCGCGGTACATGTCCTGGGTGGCGAACAGCGCGTAGGTGGTGTGGTAGCCCTGCGGGTCGTTGCTGGCCAGCACCTGGCGGATGGCCGCGACCTGGGCCGGGTTGGCGGCCTTGTATTCGCGGCTGAACCAGCGCTCCAGCGCGGCATCGACGTTGGCGTCCGGGCCTTGTGCCAGTGCCTGGGCGGCGCGGGCGATGACCCCGGCGCTCTGCTCGGGGGTGCGGTTGAACACGCTGTTGAGCACCACCAGCGCTGCAAGGCGTTGCGGGTGGTTGAGGGCGAAGGCGCGGGCCACCAGGCCGCCCATGCTGAAACCGATCACGGTGGCGTGCGGAACCTGCAGGTGGTCGAGCAGTTCGGCGAGCTGGTCGGCGTAGCCTTCCAGCGCGGTGTCGGCGGCGGGCACGCGGCTGTGGCCGTGGCCGAGCATGTCGTAGGCGATGACGCGGTAGTCGTTGGCCAGGCCGACGAACTGCCCGCCCCACATTTCCTTGTTCAGGCCCACGCCGTGGATCAGCACCACGGGGTGGCCCTGGCCGAGGGCCAGGTAGCTGGTCCCGGCCGGTGTAAGTTCAGCGACAGGCTGAATCATGAAGGGCGCTCCTTGAAGGTCGGGCGCGGCGGGAGTTCGCCACGCCCAGGCCCGTCTTGGTTGTTGTTATCGAGCGTTGGCCTTTTCCGCCGCCAGTTCTTCCAGGTCGATGTAGCGGTTGCCGATGCGCGGGTGCAGGCGGCCACCGTCGGCGGCGCCCAGCACCACGACGATCTCGTCGGCGCGCGGGGCGTCCTCGATCTGCATTTCCAGGGTGATGTAGTGCGAGCGCAGGCCCTCGTCGTCCTTCTGCATCATCGGGATCTGGATCGAGGTGCCGGGGCCGCCGCGCTTGTTGGTGAAGCTCAGGTAGCTCTTGGCCTGCACGGCTTCGCGGTAGTGGTTGCCGAAACGCAGGGTGTGGATCACCGCCGAGGCGTGCTCGATCTCGCCGTCGGCGCCGACCACGGCGGCCTTGCCGTAGGCCTCGATCTTGTCGGCGCCGCCGATGGCGGCGGTCAGGCGCTCGACCATCAGCGCGCCGAGCTCGGAGCAGTGGGCGCGGATTTCAGGCTTGAGGTCTTCGACGAAACCGCGACCGGCCCAGGGGTTCTTGATCACCACGGCCAGGCCGACCATGGTCACCGGCGTGTCGGTGGCCTTGCCGCCTTCGATGCGGGTCTCTTCGGAGTAGGTGACGATCTTGCGGATTTCGAAACTCATGGAGGGCTCCTGGGTAGGGTGATCAGTTCTTGTTGTCTGATGGTATACCATAATATTTGATGTGCAAGAGGAGGCTGGAAAAATCTCTGGGAAGGGGATGAAAGGTGGCGGATGGCCCGGGTTTTGTGGTGTTTGGGAGATCGAGCGCCGCTGTGCGGCGTATCGCGGATGAATCCGCTCCTACAAAGGCAGGTGGGCCCAAACAGGCGTGGCCATGTCGCAATAAATGTGTAGGAGCGGATTTATCCGCGATGCGCCGCGCGGGCGGCGCTCGACCTCATAGGCGCCATAGAGGGCCCGGCGAGCCCCCTCTGCAAAGGGCATTCAGGTGAACGCCGGCACCACTTCCTTGATGAACAGCTCCAGCGACTTCTTCTTCTCGCTGTGGGGCAGGCTGTTGTCGCACCAGAAACTGAACTCATCGACCCCCAGTTCCTGGTAGTAGCGGATGCGCGCGGTGATCTCCTCGGGTGTGCCGATCATGGTGTTCTTGCGGATGTTCTCCAGCTGGAACGCCGGCACTTCTGCGAACTTCGACTCCGGGCTTGGTTCGAGGAAACCATTGACCGGCACGGTCTTGTTGCCGAACCAGGCATCGAAGGTGCGGTAGAAGCGCGAGATGGCCTGGGCGCCGACCTTCCAGCCGTCCGGCTCGGCCGGGCTGTGCACATGGGTGTGGCGCAGCACCATCAGTTGCGGGCGGGGTACGCCGGGGTTGTTGTCGAGGGCGGCCTGGAACTTGTTCTTCAGGTCCAGCACTTCCTCGTCGCCCTTCATCAAAGGGGTGACCATGACGTTGCAGCCGTTGGCCACGGCGAAGTTGTGCGAGTCGGGGTCGCGGGCGGCGATCCACATCGGTGGTTCGGTGTTGAACGGCTTCGGCACGCTGGTGGAGGTGGGGAACTTGTACACCTCGCCGTCGTGGGCGCAGTCGCCCTGCCACAGCTTGCGCACCACCGGCACCATCTCGCGCAGCGCCTTGCCGCCGTCGGTGGCCGGCATGCCGCCGGCCATGCGGTCGAACTCGAACTGGTAGGCGCCACGGGCCAGGCCCACTTCCATGCGGCCGTTGCTGATCACATCGAGCAGGGCGCATTCGCCTGCCACGCGCAGCGGGTTCCAGAACGGCGCGATGAGGGTGCCGGCGCCCAGGCGGATCTTCTCGGTGCGCGCGGCGAGGTAGGCCAAGAGCGGCATCGGGCTTGGCGAGATGGTGTACTCCATGGCGTGGTGCTCGCCGATCCACACGGTGCTGAAACCGCCGTCCTCGGCCATCAGGGTCAGCTCGGTCAGGTCTTCGAACAGCTGGCGGTGGCTGACCTGTTCATCCCAACGTTCCATGTGCACGAACAGCGAAAATTTCATGGGGCTTTCCTCGGAGCTTGTTGTTGTTGCCTGGCAGGCAGGCTTTTCTGTAGGAGCCGGCTTGCCGGCGAAGCGGGCGACGCGGTGGATGGCACCGGCTTCGCCGGTGTTCGCGGGTAAACCCGCTCCTACACGGTCCCCTGCTGAATGTTCAGGCGAAGGCCGGCAGGCTGGCCATCTTGCCGCGGCAGTAGACCATCGGGCGGGGCGCCTCCTGCGGGACGATCAGGTTGTGTACCTTGCCCACCATGATTGCGTGGTCGCCGCCTTCGTATTCGCGCCACAGCTCGCATTCGATGACGGCGGTGGCGCCGGCCAGGATCGGGTTGCCCAGTTCGCTCAAGGTCCAGTCGATACCCACCGCCTTGTCCTTGCCCTTTTTGGCGAAGGCATAGGCTTCGGCTTGCTGCTCACCGGAGAGCAGGTGAATGGCGAAACGCTGGTTCTTGATCAGTACAGGGTAGGAGTCGGAACTGTAGTTGGGGCAGAACAGCACCAGCGGCGGCTCCATCGACAGGGACGAAAAGGCGCTGGCGGTGAGGCCGACGATCGAGCCGTCGTCGTCCAGGGTGGTGATGACCGTGACGCCGGACGGGAAGGAGCCCAGGACGTGTTTGTAGACGGTTGCGTCGATCATGGTGTGATCCTCGAGGGGCAGCGGTGGTCCGCGGTTTTTATCGTTGATGTGTCTGATGGTATACCGTAATACCTTCTTTGCAAGCGGAATTTTCCAGCCCGCGCAGAACGCGATGAACGGCACAGTCCGCGGTTTCATTGGCGTGGCCGCTGAAAACAGTGCGCGAAGAGAGGATAGAGAGCGGATCAGCTGCGCCGAAAAACCCCGGTGCAGTGTTGTCAAAAGCTTGGAATACCATAATATGGTGCGCAGCTGAGAGGCCGCCCCGAGCGGTTTCCTTACAACGATAAAAACGACCTTTCGAGCTGAAATCCTATGTCCCAACCGTCGTCGCAACACGCGTTTGTCGAGAACCACACGGTCGATTACGTGCCACCCGCCGAGCGCCACGGGAAGGCGCGTGACCTGTTCACCCTCTGGTTCAGCACCAATATCGCACCCCTGCCCATCGTCACCGGCGCCATGGTGATCCAGGTGTTCCACCTGAACCTGCTGTGGGGCCTGGTCGCCATCGTGCTGGGGCACCTGGCCGGCGGCGTGGTGATCGCCCTGGCCTCGGCGCAGGGGCCGCAACTGGGCATTCCACAGATGGTGCAGAGCCGTGGCCAGTTCGGCCGTTACGGCGCGCTGCTGATCGTGTTCTTCACCGCGCTGATCTATGTCGGTTTCTTCATTTCCAACATCGTCCTGGCCGGCAAGACCATCCATGGCATCACGCCGAGCGTGCCGATGCCGGGCGCGATCGTGATCGGCGCGTTGAGCGCGACGGCCATCGGCGTGATCGGCTACCGCTTCATCCACATCCTCAACCGCATCGGCACCTGGGTGATGGGTTCGGCGCTGCTGGCCGGCTTCATCATGATGTTCGTCCAGGACCTGCCGGCCGACTTCTTCAGCCGTGGTGCCTTCAACCTGTCGGGCTTCATCGCCACCGTGTCGCTGGGCACCATCTGGCAGATCAGCTTCTCGCCGTACACCTCCGATTATTCGCGCTACCTGCCGCGTGAAGTGGGCATCGCCAGGCCGTTCTGGGCCACTTACTTCGGTGCCACCCTGGGTACCATCCTGTGCTTCAGTTTCGGCGCGGTGGCGGTGCTGTGCGTGCCCGAAGGCACCGACGCGATGGATGCGGTCAAGCAGGCCACGGGTTGGCTGGGGTCGATCCTGATGGTGCTGTTCCTGCTCAACATCATCAGCCACAACGCCCTCAACCTGTATGGCGCGGTGCTGTCGATCGTCACCGCGATCCAGACCTTCGCGGCGCAGTGGACGCCGAGCATCAAGGTGCGGGTGGTGTTGGCCTCGGTGATCCTGGCGGGTTGCGGGCTGGTGGCGCTGAATGCGTCGGCGGGCTTCATCGGCCAGTTCATCGGGCTGATCCTGGCGCTGCTGTTGGTGCTGGTGCCGTGGGCGTCGATCAACCTGGTCGACTTCTACTTGATCAAGAAGGGGCAGTACGACATTGCGTCGATCTTCCGTGCTGACGGTGGGATCTATGGCCGCTTCAACCACCACGCGATCATTGCCTATGCCTGCGGCATCCTGGTGCAGCTGCCGTTTGCCAATACGTCGCTGTATGTGGGGCCGTATTCGAATATTGTCGAAGGGGCGGACTTGTCGTGGTTGTTTGGGTTGATCGTGACGGTGCCGCTGTATTACTGCCTGGCGACGCGCAGCCAGCCGGTGAAGGCGGGGCGGGTGATTGAGGTGAATGACTGACAGAGTGGTTCGCCAGCAAGGCTGGCTCCTACAGGGGATCGCCGTAATCCTCGTAGGAGCCAGCCTTGCTGGCGAATGGGCCGCGCGCTGACTGTCAGACCTTGAACTGCGCCACCATCCCGTTCAATTCCACCGCCAACCGCGACAGGTCCTGCGCCGCCGCGCTGGTCTGGTTGGCCCCCGCCGAGGTCTGCATCGCCAGGTCGCGGATATTCACCAGGTTGCGGTCCACCTCCCGCGCCACCTGCGCCTGTTGCTCGGAGGCGCTGGCGATCACCAGGTTGCGCTGGTTGATCGCGGCGATGGCCTCGGCGATCACTTCCAGCGCCTGCCCGGCCGACTGCGCCACTTCCAGCGTGCCACTGGCCCGGCCCTGGCTGCTGTGCATGGCGCTGACCGCGCGCTCGGTGCCGGTCTGGATGCCACCGATCATCTGTTCGATCTCCGCCGTGGACTGCTGGGTGCGGTGGGCCAGGGCGCGCACTTCGTCGGCGACCACGGCGAAACCGCGCCCGGCCTCGCCGGCGCGGGCGGCTTCGATGGCGGCGTTGAGGGCCAGCAGGTTGGTCTGCCCGGCGATCGAACCGATCACATCGAGCACCTGGCTGATCTCGTTGGCGCTGCTGGCCAGCTGTTCGATCTCCTGCGAGGTGCCGGTCACGTCCGCGACCAGCAGCTGGATCGAGCTCAGGGCCTGGTTGACCCGGTCGCGGCCGTCGCGGGTGTTCTGGTCGGCGCCTTGCGAGGCGTCGGCCGTGCTCACCGCGTTGTTCGCCACTTCTTCCACGGCGGCGGTCATCTGGTTGACCGCCGTGGCGGCCTGGTCGATCTCGGCGCTTTGCTGGTGCAGGCCGCGGCTGGTGTCTTCGGTGACCGTGTGCAGCTCTTCCGAGGCCGAGGCCAGTTGGTCGGAGGAGGCGGCGATCTTGCGCAGGGTCTCGCGCAGGCTCTGTTGCATCTGGCCGAGGGCGCGCAGCAGCAGGGCCGGTTCGTCGCGGCCGGTCACCACGATGTCGCGGGTCAGGTCACCGACGGCGACGCGCTCGGCCACCGCCACGGCGTCGGCCAGCGGCAGCACGATGCTGCGGGTGAGCAGGGTGGAGATCGCCACCAGCGCCAGCAGGATCACCACCAGCGCACCTATCAGCAACTTGAAGGCCTCGTCGGAAGCGTTGCTGCTGCGCAACGAGGCCTGTTCGGCGCCCTGGGTGTTGTATTCCACCAGTGCGCCCAAGGCCTTCATCATGCTGTCGGCATACTCGGCCAGCGGGCCGTTGACCAGGCGTCGGGCCTCGTCCATCTGGTCGTGGCCGGCCGCCTCGCGGATGGCTTTCTGCAGGCCGTGGTAGCGCTCGCTCAGGCTCATGAAGGTGGTGAACAGGGCACGGTCGTCCTGGGCGATGATGGTGCTTTCGTAGGCTTTGAGGTCGCCTTCGAGTTGCTGGTTGACCTCGACGATGCGGGCCAGGGTGGCGTGGCGGGTGGCAGGCTCGTCCTCGAGCACGCTGCGCAGGGTGAGGGCGCGGGCACGGCCCAGGTTGGTGCTGACATCGCCCAGGGCGATGACCGCGGGCATCCAGGTGACGCGGATCTCGTCGGTGGCGCTGTCCATCTTGCGGGTTTCATAAAGGGCGATCAGGCCCATGGCCAGGACCAGGACCCCGAGAAGGGTGAACACAGTGGCTGCCCGAATGCCGATCTTCATGTTCCTTAATTGCATGCGACGCTCCTTGACGATGGCTGGCAGGCGTCAAGAGCGCGGGTTTACCGGGCTCGGTGGTTCAGGCTCTCGATGCACTGCGTGGGGGTGTGATTTCCTCATTTTTCGTATTGTTTTTCTTCGATAGTGCCATAACGCCACTATTATTGACCAGTCATCCAAAGTAATAACGAAAATTGAAAGGCCCGTCACTTACGAGACGGGCCTGTCTTTTCGCGTCACGCCACGATCGGGATCATCGGGTCGGCGGCCGCCAGGGCTTGCGCGCGATCGGCGGCGGGCGGGTAGATCCACACCGAGTTGATCTGGCGCTTGAGGTGCTTGCCCTCCTGGCCTTCGAGCACCAGTTCGCGCTCCCAGCCTTCGCTGTACGCCGCGCCCCAGTCACCCAGGTCGAGGCAGGTAACGTACTTGGGCTGGCGGTAGGCGAGCGGTGCCAGGCCCAGCAGGTCGGCCATGGCGTTGTTGCCTGAGTGGCGGCCCATGGGGATGGCGTGCTGGCACGTCATCAGGGCGTGGTTGCCCAGTTCGTCGACCTTGGCCCAGGCGGTGTCGCCGGTGGCGTAGATGTGCGCCTGGCCGACCACTTTCAGGTGGTCGTCGACCCGCAGGCGGCCGAAGCCATCGCGTTCGCCGTCGATTTGCGCGGTCAGCGGGCTGGCCTTGACGCCCACGGTCCAGATCACCGTCTTGCTGGCGATGTATTCGCCGTTGTCGAGGGTCACGCCACCAGCGTCGACCGCCACCACCGAGGTGTTGGTCAGCCATTGCACGCCAGCCTGTTCGCTGGCGGCGACGATGGACGGGGTGATGCCGGCGCCCAGTGCCGCGCCGATAGCCTGGCCACGGTCGACCAGGATCACCCGGGCATTGTTTTCACCCAGGATGCTGCGCAGGCGGGCGGGCATCTCGGTGGCGGTCTCGATGCCGGTGAAACCACCGCCGCAAACCACCACGGTGTTGCGCGCCGGAGAGGCCGGTTGCGCGGCCAGGGCGACCAGGTGTTGCTCCAGGCGCACGGCCGACTCCATCTGGTCGACATCGAAGGTGTGCTCGGCCAGGCCCGGCACGGCGGGGCGGGCGACCTGGCTGCCGGCGGCGAGGATCAGGCGGTCATAACCGAGTTGCTGGCGCTGGCCGTTGCCGTCGAGGTAGCCGACCTGGCGTGCGGCGCTGTCGATGTGCTCGGCGTTGCCCTGGATGAAATCGACCCCGACCGCGTCGAGCAGTTCGCCCACGGGGGCCTTGAGTGTGTGCACGTCAGCCTCGTAGAAGCGTGGGCGGATACGCAGTTCTGGTTGCGGTGCGAGCACGCTGATGCGCACGTCGCCACGTTGGGCCTGGTCGAGCAGACGGGCGGCGCTCAGGGCGCTCCAGACACCGGCAAAGCCGGCACCGATGATCAGGATATGGGAAGTCATGTAGGTGCTCCGCAAGGGTGGGAAAGGGGCTTCGGTCAGGGTTTGGCTGCCTGGCGAATAACTACGACTGTATTGATCGTAGTTTGAAGGGGCAAGTGTTTTTTCCATTCGAGCGTGCCGATGGCGTCGCTGGAACCTGCCGTAAACGGCGTGAATAAAGGCTTTAAGACGCTTCAGTTTTTTTTGGCGAACGACGGACGGCGCGGGATGGCTTTGCGTGGAGTGGTTGTAAGGCGTACTATTTGCGACAAATTAAGTCGGAGATTGACATGTCGCTTTACAGTGCCGGCGTCGAGTACGGCATCCATTGCCTGCTGTTCCTGGTGGACGAGCGCGGGGATAGCCGCGAGGCCAGCGTGCGCGACCTGGCCGAGCTGCAGGGGGTGCCCCAGGAGTACCTGGCCAAGGTGTTCACCAAGCTGGCCCGGGCCGGGCTGGTGGCGGCCACCGAGGGCGTGCGCGGCGGGTTTCGCCTGGCGCGGCCGTCGGACGAGATCACCGTGCTGGATATCGTCACGGCCATCGATGGGGCGAAGAAGATCTTCGACTGCCGGGAGATCCGCGAGCGCTGCGCGGTGTTCGAGGGCTCGGCGCCGGGGTGGGCGACCGAGGGCACCTGCGCGATCCACGCGGTGATGCTGGGGGCGCAGAAACGCATGGAGGAGGCGCTGGCGCAGCAGACCATTCTCGACCTGGCGCGGCGGTTCGGGCGCAAGGCGCCGGTTGAGTTCGGGCAGAAGGTCAATGACTGGATGAGCGAGCGGCGGGATGGGAAGGGCGGGGATATTCCGCTGGTGGTTGTTTGACTCGCTTGTGATTTGCAGTGCCCTAGAGACCGAGCGCCGCTTTGCGGCGCATCGCGGATGAATCCGCTCCTACACACAGGCAGGTGGGGCGGCGGCCTATCGGTTGCAACGAATGTAGGAGCGGCTTCAGCCGCGATGCGCCGCAGGGCGGCGCTCGGTCTCAAGCACGCTGCAAGCCCCCAATCACCGCGCGGTCAAATGCATCGCCAACTGCACCAAGCCAATCAACACGAAAATGAACACCAGGGTAAACACAGTCCCCATCACGATGAAATGACTGGCCTTGCCATAGGTGAAATCCCGCGCCCGGTTCTTGCCGCTCTGCACCCCAAACGCCGCCGCCAGCACACTTTGCAGCATCTGCCAGAACCCGGGCGCCTTGCCGGAATCATGATCGTCCATGAGTAGCTCCTCAAGTCAGAAGCAATCACGACCAGTGTAGGAGATCGATCGGCAGGCTGCCCGCAGCGCCCACTCATCCGGCCAGTCTTGGCTATCCTTGCCCTTTCACCGGAGGCTCCTCGCTGGGCGGATCGCCCACGGTCGGCGGCACGCTCGGCCTGGTCGGCAGCTCGTCCGGGTCTTGTTCAGGCACCGGCGGCGGCAACGTCGGGTCGTCGATGTTCGGATCGGGCGTCTCCGGTGGAATGGGAATGTTCATGGCCTGGCCTCGCGGGGTGAATGAAGAGGTAGTGCAGGCTTCGACCCTGGCCACCGTCATTCGCTCATTTTTTGAACCCCGCGCGCCAGCACGGCTCTGAACCCTTACCGCCACCAGCCAAACGGAGCGAGTGCGATGTCAGGTAACGAGCCCTTCGAAAGCGGGCCCACGGCCAACGATCACCCGGACCAGGCCATCAGCCTGTCGCAAGCGTTGCTGGCGCCGCGCATCGTGATCGAGGACGCAAGCCCGGTGCTCGACGCCGGTGCCTTCGCGGCCAAGGCGGTGCGCGGGCAGAAGGTCGACGTCAGCGCCAAGGTCTACAGCGATGGTCATGATCGCCTGGCCGTCACCCTGCACTGGCGTCAGGCCCATAGCCGACGCTGGCACTGCGTGGCCATGCACTCGCCGGGCAACGACCTGTGGCTGGCCGCGTTCACGCCCACCGACCTGGGCCTGCATGTGTTCAATATCCAGGCCTGGATTGACCCTTTCGCCACCTATTGCCATGACCTGGAGAAGAAATACGCTGCTGGCGTGGATGTGCGCCTGGAGCTCGAGGAGGGTCGCCTGTTGCTGGGCAAGGGCATCGAGCGCAGCGACGGTGCGTTGCGCGAGCAGCTCGGGCAATTGCGCGAACGCCTGCCCGAGCTGCCGGTGGACGACCAGGTGGTACTGCTGCTGCACCCCGACGCCGCGCGGCTGATGGGCGAGGCCGAGCACCGCAGCTACCTGACCCATAGCCCCGAGTACCCCGTGGATGTCGACCGCGAGGCGGCGTTGTTCGCCAGTTGGTACGAGCTGTTCCCGCGTTCGATCACCGACGACCCACAGCGTCACGGCACCTTCGACACTGTCCACCAGCGCCTGCCGATGATCCGCGACATGGGTTTCGATGTGCTGTACTTCCCGCCCATCCACCCGATCGGCATGAAGCACCGCAAGGGCCGCAACAATGCGCTCCAGGCCGAGCCCGGCGACCCCGGCAGCCCCTACGCCATTGGCAGCCCAGAGGGTGGCCACGACGCCATCCACCCGCAGTTGGGCAGCCGCGAGGACTTCCGCCGGCTGGTGGCCGCGGCCGCCGAGCACGGCCTGGAGATCGCCCTGGACTTCGCCATCCAGTGCTCCCAGGACCACCCCTGGCTGATCGAGCACCCGGGCTGGTTCAGTTGGCGTCCCGACGGCACCATCCGTTACGCCGAGAACCCGCCGAAGAAGTACCAGGACATCGTCAATGTCGACTTCTACGCACCGGAGGCTGTGCCGTCGCTGTGGCTGGCCCTGCGTGACGTGGTGGTCGGCTGGGTGGAGGCGGGGGTCAGGACGTTCCGCGTCGACAACCCGCACACCAAGCCGCTGCCGTTCTGGCAATGGTTGATCGCCAATGTGCGCAGCCAGCACCCCGACGTGATCTTCCTCGCCGAAGCCTTCACCCGCCCGGCGATGATGGCGCGCCTGGGCAAGGTCGGCTACGCCCAGAGCTACACCTACTTCACCTGGCGCAACAGCAAGCAGGAGCTGCGCGAGTACTTCGAGCAACTGAACCAGCCGCCCTGGAGCCAGTGCTACCGGCCGAACTTCTTTGTCAACACGCCGGACATCAACCCGTTCTTCCTGCAGACCTCCGGCCGCCCGGGCTTTCTCATCCGCGCCGCCCTGGCGGCCATGGGCTCTGGGTTGTGGGGCATGTATTCGGGCTTCGAGCTGTGCGAGGGAACACCCCTGCCAGGCAAGGAGGAGTACCTGGATTCGGAGAAGTACGAGATCCGCCCGCGCGACTTCAGCCAGCCGGGCAACATCGTCGCCGAGATCGCCCAGCTCAACCGTATCCGCCGGCAGAACCGCGCGCTGCAGACGCACCTGGGGGTTGTGTTCCTCAACTGCTGGAACGACAACATCCTCTACTTCGCCAAGCGCACCCCCGAGCGCGACAACGTCATTCTCGTCGCCATCAGCCTCGACCCCTACAACGCCCAGGAGGCCAGTTTCGAATTGCCGTTGTGGGAGCTTGGGCTGGACGACAACGCCGACACCCAGGGCGAGGACCTGATGAACGGCCACCGTTGGACCTGGCACGGCAAGACCCAGTGGATGCGCATCGAACCCTGGCTGCAGCCGTTCGGCATCTGGCGCATCGAAAAAGCCCTGTAGGAGCGGCCTCGTGCCGCGAAAGGGGCGCGAAGCGGCCCCAGGATTTCAGCGGCGCTGCAGATATTGCTGGGGCTGCTTCGCAGCCCTTTCGCGGCACAAGGCCGCTCCTACAAGGGGCGTGCCGAACCAGACAAAGCAAGGAGTCGCACATGGCCAAGCGTTCCCGCCCGGCAGCCTTCATCGACGATCCGCTGTGGTACAAGGATGCGGTGATCTACCAGCTGCACGTCAAATCGTTCTTCGATGCGAACAACGACGGCATCGGCGACTTCGCGGGGCTGATCGGCAAGCTCGACTACATCGCCGAACTGGGCGTCAACACCCTCTGGCTGCTGCCGTTCTACCCTTCACCCCGGCGCGACGACGGCTACGACATCGCCGAGTACAAGGCCGTGCACCCGGACTACGGCAGCATGGCCGACGCCAGGCGCTTCATTGCCGAGGCCCACAAACGCGGCCTGCGGGTGATCACCGAACTGGTCATCAACCACACCTCCGACCAGCACCCCTGGTTCCACAAGGCCCGCCACGCCAAGCGCGGCAGCAAGGCCCGGGACTTCTACGTGTGGTCCGACGACGACCAGAAATACGACGGCACGCGGATCATCTTCCTCGACACCGAGAAGTCCAACTGGACCTGGGACCCGGTCGCCGGCCAGTACTTCTGGCACCGCTTCTACTCGCACCAGCCGGACCTCAACTTCGACAACCCGCACGTGATGAAGGCGGTGATCGACGTGATGCGCTTCTGGCTCGACATCGGTGTCGACGGCCTGCGCCTGGACGCCATTCCCTACCTGATCGAGCGCGACGGCACCAACAACGAAAACCTCCCCGAGACCCATGTGGTGCTCAAGGCGATCCGCGCCGAGATCGACGCCAACTACCCCGACCGCATGCTGCTGGCCGAGGCCAACCAGTGGCCGGAGGACACCCGGCCGTACTTCGGCGAAGGTGACGGCGACGAATGCCACATGGCCTTCCACTTCCCGCTGATGCCGCGGATGTACATGGCCCTGGCCATGGAGGACCGCTTCCCGATCACCGACATCCTGCGCCAGACCCCGGACATCCCGGCCAACTGCCAATGGGCGATCTTCCTGCGCAACCACGATGAACTGACCCTGGAGATGGTCACCGACCGCGAGCGCGACTACCTGTGGAACTACTACGCCGAAGACCGCCGCGCGCGCATCAACCTCGGCATTCGCCGGCGCCTGGCGCCACTGCTGCAACGCGACCGTCGGCGCATCGAGCTGCTCACCAGCCTGCTGCTGTCGATGCCCGGTACCCCGACCCTGTACTACGGCGACGAACTGGGCATGGGCGACAACATCTACCTGGGCGACCGCGATGGCGTGCGCACCCCCATGCAATGGTCGCCGGACCGTAACGGCGGGTTCTCCCGGGCCGACCCGCAGCGCCTGGTGCTGCCGCCGATCATGGACCCGCTGTACGGCTACCAGACCATCAACGTCGAGGCCCAGGCCCACGATCCCCACTCGCTGCTCAACTGGAACCGCCGCCTGCTGGCGGTGCGCAGCCAGCAAAAGGCCTTTGGCCGGGGCAGCATGAGGATGCTCAGCCCGAGCAACCGGCGCATCCTCGCCTACCTGCGCGAGTACACCGACGCCAACGGCAACAACGAGATCGTGCTGTGCGTGGCCAATGTCTCGCGCACCGCCCAGGCGGCGGAGCTGGAGTTGTCGCAGTACGCCGACAGGGTTCCGGTGGAGATGCTCGGCGGCAGTGCCTTCCCGCCCATCGGCCAGTTGCCGTTCCTGCTCACCTTGCCGCCCTACGGCTTCTACTGGTTCCTGCTGGCGCCCCACGACCGCATGCCCAGCTGGCATATCGAGCCCAGCGAAGGGTTGCCCGAACTGACCACCCTGGTGCTGCGCAAGCGCCTGGAGGAACTGCTCGAAGCGCCTTCGCGCGACGCCCTGGAGCAATCGATCCTGCCGCAGTACTTGCCCAAGCGGCGCTGGTTCGCCGGCAAGGAAGGGCCGATCGACCAGGTGCGCTTGCACTATGGCGTGCGCTTCGCCACGGCCACCTTGCCGACGCTGCTCGCGGAGCTTGAGGTGCGCAGCGCGGGGGCGGTCAGCCATTACCAGTTGCCGTTCGGCCTGCTGCCAGAGGAGCAGATCAATGCCGCGCCACCCCAGCAGTTGGCGCTGTCGCGGGTGCGCCGCGGGCGGCAGGTGGGCCTGATTACCGATGCCTTCGTGCTGGAGCCTTTTGTCCGTGCGGTGCTGCAGGCCTGCCAGGGAAACACCCGGCAGCCCTGTGGTGATGGCTTGGGCGAGCTGCGCTTCACCGGCACGCCACAACTGGCCGCACTGGGCCTCGATGACGAAAGCGAAGTGCGGTACCTCAGCGCCGAGCAGTCCAACAGTTCGGTGGTGGTGGGCGGCAGCCTGGTGCTCAAGTTGCTCCGCCGGGTCAATCCGGGCATTCACCCGGAACTGGAAATGAGCGCCTACCTCACCGCTGCGGGCTTTGCCAACATCTCGCCCTTGCTGGGCTGGGTCAGCCGGGTGGACGCTGCGGGCGAGCCGCACCTGCTGATGATCGCCCAGGGTTACCTGAGCAACCAGGGTGATGCCTGGGGCTGGACCCAGAACACCCTGGAGCGGGCGATCCGCGACCAGATGGAACCCGCCACCGGCGAGGCCGACGCGCACCCCGATGCCCTGGCCGAGCTCACCGGTTTCGCCGCCTTGCTCGGCCAGCGCCTGGGCGAGATGCACCTGTTGCTGGCCGCGCCGACCGAGGATCCGGCCTTCCAGCCACGGGCAAGCGATGAACAGGACAGCCAGCGCTGGAGCCACCAGATCAGCGCCGAGCTCAACCATGCCCTCGACCTGCTGGCCGAGCACCGCGCCGTGCTGGACGGCGACAGCCAGGCCCTGGTCGATGAACTGCTGCAACAACGCGAAGGCCTTGCCCAGCACATCGACAACCTCGCACGACTAGCCCAGGGCGGTGTGCTGATGCGCGTGCATGGCGACTTGCACCTGGGCCAGGTGCTGGTGGTGCAGGGCGATGCCTACCTGATCGATTTCGAGGGCGAGCCGTCGCGCCCGCTGGAGCAGCGCCGCGCTCGGCACAGCCCGTACAAGGATGTCAGCGGCGTGTTGCGCTCCTTCGACTATGCTGCTGCGATGATCCTGCGCAGCGCCTCGGCGGTCGACCTTTCCGACGCGGCGCGCCAGGCCCGTCAGCGGGTCGCCCGGCAGTACCTGCACCAGTCGCGCCATGCCTTCGTCGAAGCCTATGGCCTGGCCACCGCGGCCATGCCCCATGCCTGGCAGCAGGCGGAAGGGGAGCGCGCGGCACTGGAGCTGTTCTGCCTGGAGAAGGCCGTTTACGAAATCACCTATGAAGCCGAGAACCGGCCGGGCTGGCTGGCCGTGCCTTTGCATGGGCTGCATGGGCTGATCGGTACCTGGGGGGAGAGGTGAAATTCCCAAGGCCGTGCGCAATACCTCTGTAGGAGCGGCTTCAGCCGCGATGAAGGCAGCGCGGTGTCTGGCACCCGCTTTGCGGGTGATCGCGGCTGAAGCCGCTCCTACAGGGGGATGGCGGGGCATTTTTTTGAACCTATGAAAAGGGGCAGTGAGATGAATGCAACCACGCGTGACAACGGCGGCCTTCGGCAACGGGACCTGGATGCCCTGGCCCGCGCCGAGCACGCCGACCCGTTCGCCGTACTCGGCCCGCACTCCGATGGTGCGGGCGGTCAGTTGATCCGTGCCTTCCTGCCCAACGCCCTGAGCGTGCGCGTGCTGGCGCGCCACGACGAGCGCGTGCTCGTCGACATGCAACAGGCCAGCCTGCCGGGGCTGTACACCGCGCACCTGGACCAAGCGATCCCCTACCTGCTGCAGATCGGCTGGGCCGGTGGCGAGCAGCTCACCGAGGACCCCTACAGCTTCGGTCCGCAGTTGGGCGACATGGACATGTACCTGTTCTCCGAAGGCAACCACCGCGACCTGTCCGGGCGCTTCGGCGCCCAGCCAATCCAGGTCGATGGCATCGACGGCGTGTGTTTCTCGGTGTGGGCACCCAATGCCCGGCGGGTGTCGGTGGTCGGCGACTTCAACAACTGGGATGGCCGCCGCCACCTCATGCGCCTGCGTCACAGCGCTGGGGTGTGGGAGCTGTTCGTACCCCGGCTCGGCGTGGGGGAAACCTACAAGTTCGAAGTGCTCGGCCAGGACGGTGTGCTGCCACTGAAGGCCGATCCCCTGGCCCGCGCCACCGAACTGCCGCCCAGCACCGCGTCGAAGGTGGCCGGGGCGCTGGCCCACGATTGGCGCGATCATGGCTGGATGGAGCAGCGTGCCCAGCGTCACGCCTACAGCGCGCCGCTGTCGATCTACGAGCTGCATGCCGGCTCCTGGCGCTGCGAGCTGGACGATGCCGGCGAGGTCGCGCGCTTCTACAACTGGCGCGAGCTGGCCGACCGACTTGTCCCCTATGTCCAGGAACTGGGCTTCACCCACATCGAGCTGATGCCGATCATGGAGCACCCCTTCGGCGGCTCCTGGGGCTACCAGCCGCTGTCGCTGTTCGCGCCCACCTCGCGCTACGGCAGCGCCGAGGATTTCGCCGCCTTTGTCGACGCCTGCCACCAGGGCGGAATCGGGGTGATCCTCGACTGGGTGCCGGCGCATTTCCCCACCGACGAGCATGGCCTGGCGCGTTTCGACGGCACTGCGCTGTACGAGTACGAAAATCCGCTGGAAGGCTTCCATCAGGACTGGAACACACTGATCTACAACCTTGGCCGCAACGAAGTGCGTGGCTTCATGCTGGCTTCGGCGCTGCACTGGCTCAAGCACTTCCACATCGACGGCCTGCGCGTCGACGCGGTGGCATCGATGTTGTACCGCGACTACTCGCGCAAGGCCGGCGAATGGGTGCCCAACCGCCACGGCGGGCGCGAGAACCTCGAGGCCATCGACTTCATCCGCCACCTCAACAGCGTCGCCGCCCATGAAGCGCCGGGCGCGCTGATCATCGCCGAGGAGTCCACCGCCTGGCCCGGCGTCAGCCAGCCGGTGCAGCAGGGCGGGCTGGGGTTCGCCTACAAGTGGAACATGGGCTGGATGCACGACACGTTGCACTACATCCAGAACGACCCGATTCACCGCACCTACCATCACAACGAGATGAGCTTCGGGCTGATCTACGCGTATTCCGAGCATTTCATCCTGCCCATCTCCCACGACGAGGTGGTGCACGGCAAGCATTCGCTGATCGACAAGATGCCCGGCGACCGCTGGCAGAAGTTCGCCAACCTGCGGGCGTACCTGACCTTCATGTGGATGCATCCGGGCAAGAAGCTGTTGTTCATGGGCTGCGAGTTCGGCCAGTGGCGCGAATGGAACCACGACCAGCAGCTGGACTGGTACCTGCTGCAGTACTCCGAGCACCAAGGGGTGCAGAAGCTGGTCGCCGACCTTAATCGCCTGTATCGCGAACTGCCCGCGCTGCACGAGCAGGACTGCCAGCCCCAAGGCTTCCAGTGGTTGATCGGCGACGATGCCGCCAACAGCGTGTATGCCTGGCTGCGCTGGAGCAGCCAGGGCGAGCCGTTGCTGGTGGTGGCCAACTTCACCCCGGTGCCGCGCGAGGGCTACCGCATCGGCGTGCCGTTTGGCGAACAGTGGGTGGAACTGCTCAACAGCGACGCCGAGCTGTATGCCGGATCGAACGTCGGCAACCTCGGGGCGGTGGCGACGGAGGCTAGCGCTAGCCATGACCAGCCTTTGTCGCTGGCGCTGAACCTGCCGCCGTTGGGGGTGTTGGTGATGAGGCCGGCGTGAGGCACTTCGCCGGCAACCCGACGCCTACGTGATACGCGTAGGCGTTGGTCTTTGTTGTGTAGCGGATGAAGTGCTATGAGGACGGCGCATCAAGTTCCCTGCCGACGTACGCTGACCTCCAATGCAATTGTGCCATTGCAGACAACACCTTTGTTGTAGAAGTTTGCGTTTTGAGTAATGCCATTTCGCACCTCAGCGAAAGACTTCTGTTTTAATCCTGGTTCGAATTTGATTTTCTGGAGGGTGACGGTAACTTTGTAGTTGCCGCTGCTGGTGGTCTTTGAATCCTCCAGTTTGACGTCTTCGGCTTTGTTTTCCAAGTCCAAGTCAGCTAGTTTCTTGAGTGAATCATTGAAGATCGCATTGGCGAGATCGTAGGGCTCTTCGCCACGATCACCAGCGGGCGAGAAATCTCTAAGGTCTTCGTATTCTAAAAAATTTTCGAGTGACTCAACTAATGATTGAGGAGTGACTTTGGTTGCTGGTGAGTGTGCCTGGTTATCCCAGTGTGTATTCTGGTAGGGATTGGGAAATTGAGCATGTAGATAATCTCCGAGGAATTGCCGTAGTGGCTTTGGTAAATCCAAGTTGAAAAGAGATAGAGATTGAAGGTAATCCTCTCGTGCTTCGGCTTTGGAGCATTGGTCAAAAAAATTCTGCAACGCCGACTTTTGTGTGTGTGAGGGGTTTACTAACAGCTGCATGAGCTCGTCGTCTGCATATACTGAAAATTTAACGAAGGTTGCGGGGTACTTAAGCGGCGTGCTGGTATCGTCTGATTCGTTGTCATCAAAATATTGTTTGTGTCTATAAATTGGCTGGGGGTGATAAGTATGGTCGCAATTGTAAGTTGGTTTGGTAGGGTCATAGTTCTCAAGCGATAAATGAGGGAAGACTGCTGCCCGGTAGTAGCTGAGGAAGTGTGAGATTGTTTTCGAGATTGAGCTGCTGATTAAAAAGGATCCGTCTTTTTCCAGCTCGGCTTTCAGAACATGTCCTGGGTCATGATAGGGGATGGCTGATCTGATTCTTATGTAGTTGTCTTGCCGTTCTCTCTCATTAGCGTATTTCGAGAATAAGATGTTTTTGAGATTTTCGAATAGGGTGACTTCAGGTGCTTGTGCGTCGCTGGTCATGATACGGTCCTTTGCAGTTTTAGTAGTTCCCTGGAGAGGGGCTTCTGCAAGGTGGCACGTCATGGAAAACCTCACAACTGTCATATTTACTAGGTCTAGACCACCGTGAGCGAACTTAAATACGTTTGGTATGAAACATGGGTTCTAGATAGCTGATGCTGCTAAGGATGGTCTCCTTGACGCTGAATTTGCCGCCGTTGGGCGTTCTGGTAATGAAACCGGCGTGATCGGTTCTTCTTTTGTAGGCGCGGCCTCGTGTCGCGCCTATCGGGGTGCTGGTCGTCAGCGCTACCAGCGCATCCTGACGCCCAGGCTGCCAATCAGCCCATTCAGATCATTGTCATCCACATCACTGCTGTAGTCGGCGCTGACAAACAACGCCACATTGGGCGTGACCCGCGCCACCAGCCCCAACCCCAGTTCCACCGTGGTGGCGCTGCGCGAGCTGGAGATCTTGTCCACCTGGTCCAGCTTCACCGCGTCGGAGTTGCCGAAGTCGTGCCAGACGTTGGTGCGCACATAGGGTTCGATGGGCATGCCACTGACTTCGTAGCGCGCCGACAGCTTGGCACCGACCCGGCCGCTCCAGGTGGGCTGGCTGTCGAAGGCTTGCAGGGTTTCTTCCTGGGCCTGGCTGCCGGGGAAGAACTGCTGGTTGATCAACTGCGCCTGGGGTTCGATCACCCAGCCACCGCCCAGGCCGATGGGGTAGCCGCCTTCCACCGAGAAGGTCATCGCATGGCCGCTGTCATCGACCCGTTCGCCGGCCTGGGAACGACCGTTGACGTCGATGCGCGTGCCCATGGCCACCGCGTCCACGTGCCAGCCCTGCTCGTGGGTCATGCTCCAGTACACGCCCAGGCTCTCGCCGCTGAGGTTGACCGCGTCGCGCTGCTTGTCACCGAGCAGGGGGCGCATGCCGTTGAAGCTGCTCTGCAGGTTGTTGTGCCCCATGAAGATCCCCGCGCGGTGCACGCTGCCGTCACTGGCCTCGCGCACGAACAGGTCCGGGCCGATCATCAGTTGCTGGCTGGGGGCTTCCAGTTGCGCCGGCGCCTGGGCGCCGATGCGCGGGGCGCCGGGGAAGAACTGCGCCCACTGGCTGGCGATGGTATCCGGCATGGCCTGGCCGTGGCGCTCGCCCATGCGCTCGGAGAAGGCGTTGAGCAAGCCCTGGTTGAGGCCGCTGGCGTTCATGGGGTCCAGGGATAGTCGCGGCACCTCGGGCTGTTGCAGAAAGCGGGCGAAGGGCTCGCCTTCCTGCGCTTCGAAAGCGAAGGTTTCCAACGGGGTTGCCAGAAGCAGCGACGTGGAAACCGCGTAGAAAAAGACATCGAAACGCGAGGGATTCGAGGTGCTTTTCATGGCGGATCTCCTGTTGAGGGTTGAGGGACAGCGCGTGGGGCAACCGCAGAGCAGGCCTTATGTCACGTGCTGTACGTCAAAAACAGGGCGACCCAAGCCAGCGCGCCAGCCTCGAAGGGCGCGCACGAAGGCGCGAGCTAGAGGCCCGGCACGAGTTTTTACGTCTGCTGATTACTGTTCAGCTAAGGAGAGGACGGGGCTTGCGTCAAGAAATCGTGAGTGGCGTGGTAAAGGTTCGTTTATCAATGCAACTGTTTGATTTTCGGCATGTTTGAAGTTGGTATATCGATAATGGTGATTTGCCGTTGCCGCGCTATGCCGAATCGTTGCTAGTGTCGGTGTTTTTCAGGTGTTCAACGGTAGAGTTGCATCGTCTATGAGATCGAGCGCCGCCCGCGCGGCGCATCGCGGATGAATCCGCTCCTACATCTGTTGCAACGTGCAGGCCATGGTTGGCACAAGGCTTGAGGCCTGTAGGAGCGGATTCATCCGCGATGCGCCGCGAAGGCGGCGCTCGATCTCCGGGGCGCTGCAAGGCCATCGCCAGGCACCTGGCGGCCACCACTCATTCCTCCTCACGCTGCAACGCCATCAACAGCAACGACCGCCCCTTGACCTCGAACACCGTCTCGAACTGCAGGTGCTGCGGCTTGCGCATCTCCGGCCGGTCGGTGTCCACCAGGCAGCTCCAGTAGTCGCCCTCCGGCACTGTCGGTAGCTTGAATGGCACCACGTCGTGGTAGGCGTTGACGATCAACAGCAGCGTCGCCTCGGCGCCGGGCCGGGCGATGCCGCTGACCTGGGCGCGGCCGTCCATCAGCATGCCCAGGCAGCGCCCGTGCGGGTCTTCCCACTGCTCGACGGTCATCTCATCGCCGTCGGGGGCGAGCCAGGTCACGTCCTTGACCCCGATCGCCTCGTTGTAGTCGCCGACCAGGAAGCGCGAGCGGCGCAGGATCGGGTAGGCCAGGCGCAGCCGGGTCAGGCGCTTGACGAAGGCCAGCAGTTCCTTGCCATCCTGGTCCAGTTCCCAGTTCACCCAGCCGATCTCGCTGTCCTGGCAGTAGGCGTTGTTGTTGCCGTGCTGGGTGCGGCTGAACTCGTCGCCGGCGACGATCATCGGCGTGCCCTGGGCCAGCAGGAGGGTGGCGAAGAAGTTGCGCATCTGGCGCACGCGCAGGGCGTTGACCTGCGGGTCGTCCGTGGGGCCTTCCACGCCGCAGTTCCACGACAGGTTGTTGTGGGTGCCGTCCTGGTTGTTCTCGTCGTTGTCCTCGTTGTGTTTCTCGTTGTACGAGACCAGGTCGCGCAGGGTGAAACCATCGTGGGCGGTGACGAAATTGACCGAGGCGTAGGGGCGCCGGCCGCGGTTGTTGAACAGGTCGCCCGAGGCGGTCATGCGCGCGGCGAAGTCGGCGAGCATGCCTTCGTCGCCCTTCCAGAAACCGCGCACGGTGTCGCGGAAGCGGTCGTTCCACTCCGCCCAGCCGGGGGCGAAGTTGCCCACCTGGTAGCCGCCGGGGCCGCAGTCCCAGGGTTCGGCGATCAGCTTGACCTGGCTGAGCATCGGGTCCTGGCGGCAGGCGACGAGGAAGCCGTGGCGCTCGCTGTAGCCGTCGTGGTAGCGCCCGAGGATGGTCGCCAGGTCGAAGCGGAAACCGTCCACGTGCATTTCGCCGGCCCAGTAGCGCAGCGAGTCGGTGACCAGTTGCAGCACGCAGGGGTGGCTCAGGTCGAGGGTGTTCCCCGTGCCGGAGTCGTTGATGTAGAAGCGCTTGTCGTCGGGCATCAGGCGGTAGTACGAGGCGTTGTCGATGCCACGCATCGACAGCGTCGGGCCGCGCTCGTTGCCTTCGGCGGTGTGGTTGTAGACCACGTCGAGGATCACTTCGAGCCCGGCGTCGTGCAGGTGCGCGACCATCTCCTTGAACTCGGCGATCTTGCCGCTGGCCAGGTAGCGCGGGTGGGGGGCGAAGAAGGCGATGCTGTTGTAGCCCCAGTAGTTGTTCAGGCCCTTGTCCAGCAGGTGCTGGTCGTTGACGAAGGCGTGGATCGGCAGCAGCTCGATGCTCGACACCCCCAGTGCCTTGATATGCCCGAGCAGTTCGTCGTTGGCAAGGCCGGCGAAGGTGCCGCGCAAGTCCTCTGGTACCGCGGGGTGGCGCATGCTGATGCCGCGGGTGTGGGCCTCGTAGAGGATCGTGCGCTCCCAGGGGATCAGCACGCGCTGGTCGCGGCCCCAGGTGAAGGCCGGGTCGATCACCTTGCACTTGGGCACGAAGGGCGCGCTGTCGCGCTCATCGAATGACAGGTCGCCGTCGGGGTGGCCGATGGTGTAGCCGAACAGTGCCTCGGACCATTTCAGCGTGCCCACCAGTTGCTTGGCGTAGGGGTCGATCAGCAGCTTGTTGGGGTTGAAGCGATGGCCGTTGGCCGGATCGTACGGGCCGTGCACGCGGTAGCCGTAGACCAGGCCAGGATGGGCGTCCGGCAGGTAGCCGTGGTAGATCTCGTCGGTGTACTCGGGCAGCTCGATGCGCTCGAGCTCGTGTTCTCCGGTGGCGTCGAACAGGCACAGTTCGACCTTGCTGGCATTGGCCGAGAACAGGGCGAAGTTGACCCCCAGGCCGTCCCAGGTGGCACCGAGCGGGAAGGGCAGGCCTTCGCGGATGCGCGACGGGGCGACGGAGCGGGTTTTCTTCAGGGCGCGGGGGCTCATGGCAGTCCTCAAGGTGCGGGGGAATGCTTGGGTGGCAATGCTGGCCTCTTCGCGGGTAAACCCGCTCCTGCAGGAGAGCATGTGGGAGCGGGTTTACCCGCGAAGAGGCCGGTGCAGGTGTCAGCCCGCCGCGGGCTTTTTCACCGCCCGAGGCTTCTTGGCGACAGTGGGCTTCTCCACTGGCGTCGCCCTGGGCTTGGCCACCGCCTTCTTGCGCGGCGCGGCTTTAGGCGCCAACGACTCGGCCTCGGCGAGCTTGCGCGCCATGTCCCAATGGCGGTCCTCCTGGCCGGCCGGCTTACCCTCCGACTCCCAGATTTGATAGGCGAATTCGCGAATACGTTTTTCATCGACACTCATCACGACGCTCCTGAATGCAGTTAGGCATGATCAATCAACACATTGACCGGAAACTCCGCCAGCACGGTGCTCAACAACAACTCCCTTGAAGGGGTGACCGCGGCACCGGCGAAAAGTCCCGAACAGTTGGCAGGCGACAAGGCGAACGGCAAGGTCAGCCGGGTATCGTCCCAGTTCTGCGCCGGGATCAAGGGGGTCGGGGCGTTGCCCAGCAGGGCGCTGGCCAGCCTCGGTACGACGATGACGGCGCGTTCGCCCTCGCCCAGGCGGGCGAAGGCGAGCACCTGGTCAGCGTGACGCCCGCGCACGGTGAGCGGCAGGTAGGCGCCACGCTGGAACAGCTCGGGGTGGGCCTGCCGGCAATCCAGTACCCGCGCGAGCAACGCTTGCTTGATGCGCCCATCGCGCCAGTGGGCGAGCAGTTCGGCCGACGTCGCGCTGTCGTCCAGGCTGGCCCGCCTTGCCGCGTAGTCCACCGGGCGGCGGTTGTCCGGGTCGACCAGCGACAGGTCCCAGTACTCGTTGCCCTGGTACAGGTCGGGCACGCCGGGGGTGGTCATGCGTAGCAGGCACTGGGCCAGGCCATTGAGGGCGCCGGGGCAATCGAGGCGGCGCGCGGCGTCGTGCAGGGACTGGCGCAGTTGCTGGTTCTCGTCGTCCAGCAACAGGCCGTCGACATACTCGGCGCAGGCCTGTTCATAGGCTTCGTTGGGCGCCGCCCAGCTGCTGCGCAACTTGGCTTCGCGCAGCGCCTTGCATTGCCACTGACGAATGCGTTCGGCATAGGCGCGCAGGGCCACGGCATCGTGCAGGTCAAGGTCCAGTGGCCAACTGCCGAGCAGGGTCTGGTACAGCATCAGCTCATCGCCCGGGCTGGGCGCGACGCCATCTTCCAACGCCGTGCGCAAGGGTGTGGCCAGTTCGTGCCAATGCTCGAAGCGGCTGGCCAGCCAGGGCCCACGCTCGCTGAGCAGCGCCAGGCGGGCGCGGCAGTCCTCGCCACGCTTGTGGTCATGGGTGGCGGTGGCCAGCAGGTTGTCGGGGAAGTCGCGCAGGCGCCGTTGCGCCTCGTTGTGGAACCAGGCGGGATCGGCGCTGAAGCGTTCGGCGTCGAAACCGACATCGTTGCGCGACAGCAGGCGGCCGGAGCGGTAGAAGGCGGTGTCCTCCACCGCCTTGGCGGCGCTCGGCGCGGTCAATTGCTGAAAGCGTACGCAGGCGTGGCGCCGGTGCTTGCGTGCTCGGCCAGGCGGCAGCTGGCGCCAGGGCTGTCCGCCGAGCCACTGCTCCAGGTGATCGAGCAACGGCCAGTCGGCTTCACCCAGTGACCGGCGTGCGCCGGCCAGTGCCTGCTGGAAGCATGCTTCGTCCTCGCTGGGGCGGCCCCCGGCATGGATGTAGGTGCGGTACACCGGATAGTGCTCGACCAGTGCTTGCAATGCGCGACGGATGGCCCCCAGGGTGAGGTCGCGGGTCATCAGGTCGTCGCGGGCCACCTGTAGCAGGGCCTGGGCCACCGACTCGCAGTCGCCGGCCAGGCTGGCGTTGAGCACCAGGTGGCGGGCCTCGCGCACTTCGTCCGGGAAGTCGGGGCGTTCGCTGACATCGCGCCACAGGTCGCCCAAGGGGGCTTCGCCGGCAGGGTCGTGCTGCAGCAGCGATACCTGGTTCATGAATTCGTAGCCGGTGGTGCCATCGGTGAGCCAGTCACGGTGCAGGTGTTCGTCCGTGCCGAGAATCTTCTCCACGTAGATCGGGAAGTGCTCGATGGCGGCCTGCACAGGGCGGCGCGCCAACAACCGCTCTACGCGCCGTCGCAGGTTGCGGCAGTAGCGGCGTGGCTCGGCGAGGCCGTCGATATGGTCGATGCGCAGGCCATCCACCAGCCCCCGCTCGATCAGCTCGAACAACTTGGCGTGGGTCGCCTCGAACACTTCCGGGCGTTCCACCCGCAGGCCACCCAGTTCATTGATGTCGAAGAAGCGCCGCCAGTTGATGTCGTCGGCGGCGGTGCGCCAGCTGGCCAGGCGGTAGACCTGGCGTTCGAGCAGCAGGTGCAGGCGCTTGAAGCCCGCCGCGTCGCAGCTGTCGAAGGCGGCGAGGGCGCCCTCGAGGCGCGCTCCGGCAGTGGCCAGGCGTGCCAGCTCGCGGTGCAGGGGCAAGGCGTCGGCCAGCGGCTCGACGGCTTCGTGCAGGGCGCTGAAACGCTGGGCCAGGGCGTGCAGGCGAGGGTCCTCGGCCTGGCCGAGGATGCGCCCGTAGTCCAGCGGGCAGATCGGGAAACGGTGTTGATGATGGGCGACCTCGAACAGGCCCTGGTCCGCGTCGAAGGTCAGCGGGATCTCACCGTCGCGCAAGGCCACGCCGTAGTCGCTGCCGAGGAAGGGCAGCAGCAGTTGCCCGGCCAGCAGCGGGTCGCTGGAGTGCCACTGGATATCGAAGAAACTCGCGTACGGGCTGCGCCGCCCCCAGGCCAGCAGGCTCTGCCACCAGGGGTTGTCGGCGCCGCCCACGGCCATGTGGTTGGACACCGTGTCGAGGATCAGCCCCATCCCGTGCTGGCGCAGGGCGGCCACCAGGCGCTCCAGCGCCGCCTCGCCACCCAGCTCCGGGTTGACCCGGGTCGGGTCGACCACGTCATAGCCGTGGCGTGAGCCTGTGCGCGCGGTGAGGATCGGCGAGGCGTAGACATGGCTGATGCCGAGCCGGGCGAAATAAGGCACCAGCGGCACCGCGTCATCGAGGGTGAAGTCGCTGTGCAGTTGCAGGCGCAGGGTCGCGGTCAGCGCTTTCACCGGTCACGCTCCCAGGCCTGCTCGCGGGCCTGGGCCAGCAGCTCCAGGCGGCGGGCGGCGTCCTCGTCGTCGAGCAGGTCGCGCACGGGTGTCCTGAAGTGTCGCCGCCAGTTGGGGTGGCCTTCGGTGGTGCCGGGCAGGTTGGGTTGTTCGTCGCAGCCCAGCAGGTCCTCCAGGGGCACCAGCACCAGCGGGGCGCGGGTGTGCCCGACGTAGCGGATCGCGGCGTCGATCAGCGCGCTGTCGTCCGCTTGCGGGCCGTAGTTCTGTTCCAGGGTGCGACGCAAGCCGTCGCGCTCCAGCGCCCGGGTATGCCGCCAGTGCAACTCGGTGGCGGCCTCGATCAGCTTCAGGCGGTGGCTCCAGTCGATATCGCGGCCCGCCAGCCAGCCGGCCAGGGGCGCGAGGTCATGGGTGCCGGTGGTGGCCAGGGCGTTGTCGGGCCAGTCGAGGATCGGCGTGAAATGCCCAGGCGAGGCTTGTTCGAAGGGGAGTACGCGCATGCCCAGCACGGCCTTGTCAGCCAGGCGTTCACGCAGGCCTTCGGGCACAGTGCCGAGGTCTTCGCCGAGGATAATCGCCTGGTGGCGTACCGACTCCAGGGCCAGCAGGCGCAGCAGGTCGTCCAGTGGGTACTCCAGGTAGGCGCCCTCGCTGGGCTTGGCGCCACGGGGGACCAGCCACAACCGGCGCAGGCCCATCACATGGTCGATACGCAGGCCGCCGGCATGGGCCAGGTTGGCCCGCAGCATCTCGATGAAGGCGCGGAAGCCGTTGCGCCTGAGGCCTTCGGGCGAGAACGCGCAGATGCCCCAATCCTGCCCGGCGCGGTTGAGAATATCCGGGGGCGCGCCGACCTTGAGGTCGGCCAGCAGCTCGTCCTGGCGGCTCCAGGCCTGGCTGCCGGCACCGTCGGCGCCCACCGCCAGGTCGGCGATCAGGCCGATGGCCATGCCGTTGCCGCGCGCGGCGTCCTGGGCCCGTTGCAGGCTGCGTTCGGTCAGCCACTGGCAGAAGGCATGGAACTCCACGCGGGCGGGGTAGGCATGGGCGAAGGCTTCGACTTCCGGGTGGTAGGGGTCGTGCCAGGCCGCCGGCCAGGTGCGCCAGTCGGCGCCCAGGCCGTGTTCCAGGGCGTGGGCCTGCAGCACTTCGAAGCGGCAGTGGTGCTCGAGCTTTTCACCGCCGCCGGCGCGGAAACCGTCGAAATCTTCGCGCAGCGGGTGATCGCCCTGGCTGAAGTCGTGGTAGAGCGCCTCGAGCAGGCGCAGGCGGGCGTCGGCGGCCCGTGGCCAGTCGACCAGCGGGCGCTGCTCCAGGTCTTCGAGCGTCTGTTCCAGGCCGCAGGCCTCGATCGCCATGCGCACGGCGCGCTCGCCCAGCAGGGCGGCGGGGCTGGCGTACAGGGTGTTGAGCAGCAGGCGGCTGGAGGGCGAGTAGGGGCTGTAGTGCTGCTGGTCGACGATCGACAACGCATGGATCGGGCTGATCGCCAGGGCATCGGCGCCGCGTTCGGCGGCGCTGCGTGCCAGCTGCTCCAGGGCCAGGCAGTCGCCATGGCCGCCATCGCCGGGGCGACGCAGGCTGTACAACTGCACCGCCAGGCCCCAGCAGCGGGGCGGTGTTTGCTGCACGCGGTCCTGCAGGGCATGGCAGCGCGCGGGCGCCACCGCCACGGTGAAAGTTCGGCCGTCGATGTCCAGCTGGTGGTAACCCAGCGGCAGTTCGCCCGGCAGGCGGGCCTGGGTGTCCAGTTGCAAGGTGCGTGGCGTACCGTCTTCGAGGATGCATCGCGCGGTGCTTGCGGCACTGAAGTAGCGTTGCAGGTCGAGCGGCTGGCCGCTGTCGACGGTCAGCAACGGTGGCAGGTGTTCGCTGTCCTCGGCCTGCTCGACGGCGCGCAGGCTGGCGTCGATCGCCGCGCGGTCGTGGGCCGGGTGACCCAGGCCTTGCAGCACTTGGCGCAATACGTCGTCGCTCACCTGCTGCGGACGGTTGTTGGCGTCGATCCAGTCGCGGGCCAGGCCCACCCGGGCGGCCAGGCGATGGAGGGGTTGCTCGCTCATGGCGTCTCCTGGTCGGGGGGCAGCAGGCTGACCACGCAACTGTGCGCGGCCAACGTCGAGTCGGGATGGGCGTTGTCGCTGCTGTCGTACAAGCGCCGCTCCAGGGGCGGCAGCTGTGCCGGTTGCGGCTGCGCGTCGAGGTTGAGGTCGATGCGCAGCACGTGGCCATCACCCAGGCGCCAGCGGGCGGTCAGTGCCTTGTCGCCCAGCACGTCGGCGCCCAGGGCGCGGGTGCCGGGCAGGCGCGGGATGATGTGGCGCCTGCGCAGGTCGAGCAGTTGCTGATACAGGCCGTGCCAGCCAGCCAGCACTTCCTTGTGGTGCAGCCTGGAGGTGTCGAAGGTGGTTTCGGCATTGGGATCGGGGATGAGCTCGCGCTGCCGCAGGTCGGTGAAGGCGCTGAAATGGGCGAACTCACCGCGCCGGCCTTCGCGCACGGCATCGGCCAGTTCGTCATGGAAGTCGGTGAAGAACAGGAACGGCTCGCGGCTACCCTCGTCGTCACCCATGAACAGCAGCGGGATCATTGGCGCCAGCAGCAACAACGCGGTGGCGGCGCGCAAGGCCTGTGGCGGGCACAGGCGGCTCAAGCGTTCGCCCAGGGCGCGGTTGCCAACCTGGTCATGGTTCTGCAGGAACAGCACGAACGCAGTGGGCGCCAGGTGCCCGCTGGGCTCGCCCCGTGGCACGCCATGGCGATCGGACTGGCCCTGGAATGCGAAACCCTCGACAAGGCAGCGGGCCAATTGTTCGATGGGGCGTTTCGCGTAGTCGGCGTAGTAGCCCTCTGTTTCACCGGTCAGCAGCACATGCAGGGCATTGTGGCCGTCGTCGTTCCACTGGGCGTCGAAGCCTTGCTGCAGCAGCGAGGCCTGGTTGTGTTCGTTTTCCAGCACCAACCAGACTTGCCGCCCCGGCTCGACGGCGGCGCGCACCCGCTGTGCCAGCTCGACCAGGAAGTCCGGCTGGTCGATGGCGTGCACGGCATCCAGGCGCAGCCCGTCGCAGCGGTAGTCGCACAGCCACATCAGCGCATTCTGGATGAAGTACTCGCGCACCTCCGGCCGGCGGAAGTCGATGGCCGCGCCCCAGGGCGTCTGCCGGTCGTCGCGAAAGAACGGGCTGGCATAGTGGTGCAGGTAGTTGCCGTCGGGCCCGAAGTGGTTGTAGACCACGTCCACCAGCACCATCAGGCCGTGGCCATGGGCACTGTCGACCAGGTCGAAAAGCTCCCGTGGCGTGCCATAGCTGTGTTGAGGCGCGAAGGGCAGCACACCGTCATAACCCCAGTTGCGCTCGCCCGGGAACTGCCCCAGGGGCATCAGCTCGATGGCGCTGATGCCGAGCGCAGCCAGGCGTGGCAATACCTCGGCGACACCGGGATAACCGCCGAGCAGGCCGACGTGCAACTCCTGGATCACGGCCTCATGCCAGGGCCGGCCCTGCCATGGGTGTTGCCAGGCGTAGCCGCTCAGGTCCACCAGCGCGCTGGGGCCCTGTACGCCTTCGGGCTGGTAGCGCGAGGCCGGGTCGGCCACCTGCAGCTCATCGTCGATCTGAAAGTGATAACGCTCACCCGCCTGGCAGGCGGTGACCACGCTGTACCCGCCATCGCCCTCGGCCTGCAGTTCGACGGGCGGTCGTTGCCCGATCACCACGCTCACGCTGCGCGCATCCGGTGCCCAGAGGGCGAAGCGCGCCGACGTGGCGTCCAGCAACTGTGCGCCATGCCTGTGCATCGTGCGCTCCCTGTCTCAGTAGTGGGCGAAGTGCGCCTGCTTGACCAGGTCCTCGTACAAACGGGCGTAGGGTTCCACGGCCTGGCACCAGTTGAAGGGTTGGGTCATCGACAGGCAGCGCATGGCGTTGAGCAGGTGCTTCTTGCCGTACACATAGAAGGCGCGTTCAAGGGCCTCGCGGTAGCTGTCGACGGTCGAGTCGTCGAACAGGAAACCGGTCACGCCGTTCTCGATGGTGTCGGCCAGCCCGCCGGTGTTGCGCGCCACCGGCAGCGAGCCGAAGCGCTGGGCGTACATCTGGCTCAGGCCGCAGGGCTCGTAGCGCGAGGGCATCAGCAGGAAGTCGGAACCGGCGAACATGCGCCGGGCGTCGGTCTCGTTGAAACCGATGCGCACGCCGATGCGGCCCGGGTGGCGCAGGGCGAGTTCGCGCATGGCCTGTTCTTCTTCCGGCTCGCCTCGGCCGATGATCGCCAGCTGGCCGCCTTGCTCGACGATGGCGTCGGCCACGCCCAGGGTCAGGTCCAGGCCTTTCTGGTAGACCAGCCGCGACACCACCGCGAACAACGGCCCTTCGGACGGTTCCAGCGCGAACAGCTCGCGCACCTGCTGGGCGTTGCGCGCCTTGCCGGCCCAGTCGTTGATGCTGAAGTTGTGGTGCAGGTGCTGGTCGGTGGCCGAGTCCCAGCTCTCGTCGATGCCGTTGGGGATGCCGCCGAGCAGGCCTTGCTGGGCCTTGCTGGCGAGGAAACCGTCCAGCCCGCAGCCGAACTCGGGCGTGGTGATCTCCCGGGCATAGGTGGCGCTGACCGTGGTGATGTGGCTGGAATAGGCAAGCCCCGCCTTGAGGAACGACAGCTTGCCGTAGAACTCCATGCCTTCCTGCTGCATGGCGTGGTCCGGGATCGCCAGCTCCGGGCTGCAGCCACGGCTGTACACGCCCTGGTAGGCGAGGTTGTGGATGGTGAACAGGGTCGGTGTGCTCAGGCCGCGCCAGTGCATGTAGGCCGGGGCCAGGCCAGCCGGCCAGTCGTGGGCGTGCACCAGGTCCGGGCGCCAGTGGGCCATGCCTTCGCCGGCGGCGATCTCGGCCGCGGCCAGGCCCAGGCGGGCGAAGCGGATATGGTTGTCCGGCCAGTCGCGGCCATTGTTGGCGCCGTAGGGGGTGCCGTCGCGCTGGTACAGCTCGGGGCAGATCAGCACGTAGATCACCAGGCCGTCGGCCAGGTCCATGCGCCCGATCTTGCACGGTGGCAGCGCGGCATGGCCGCCCAGCTCGCCGACGATATGGATGGGGTTGTCGCTTTCGACCACCTGGCGGTAGCCGGGGATCAGCACGCGAACATCGTGCAGGTGCGCCAGGGCCCGGGGCAGGGCCGCGGAGACATCGCCCAGGCCGCCGGTCTTGACCAGGTCGGCGATCTCCGAGGTGACGAACAGGATCTTGCGCTTGTTCGGGTTGTGCTGGCGCTGGGCGCCAGGTGCCTTGGCTGTCGGAGCGAAATCCGCAGTGAGCGGTTCGCGGTTGTCCGGGTTGAATGCGTCTACGTGAGGTTCGACAGCGGCACTGATCATACTTCTCTCCGTCCCATGTGCATTTCAGGTGCGTGGCGTTGGCGCGTTCTGGTTCTCTCTGGTTTGGTCACTGCATCTTCGTAGTGCGATCCTTGCCCCAAAGCTGTGCGCGCAAGCGCGACACGTGCGGCATTCCGGCCGAAAGGCGCGTGGACTGGCTGGGGTGGGTTGGCCTGGCGTGAGGAAGTCCCTTTGCGTTGGCCTACTTAGTTCCTGACCTGCCCGTATTTCGGAAAGTTCGACTTTTTTACGTCACTTTTTCCGAGCAATTCGCGGGCCGAAACTGGAGTGTAGGAGACGAACGGGCATTAAAGTGACCCGCTGGTCATTTTTATTGCGGTGTTTTTTTGCGCAAACGTTGGCGAGATGTCACGGCATGTGACTGATGGTGCGGGGCGGGATGGAGGAGGGGCCGCGATGCGGCCCCGGGGTGTCTCAAGTCACGACCTGGTAGCACGGCACATAGGCCGCGCCACCTGGCAGCTTCATCCGGTGCTGGTCGACAAACGCCTGCAGCAGGCGCCCCAGCGGGTCGAGGATCGCCGCGTCACCGCGGATCTGGTAAGGGCCGTATTCTTCGATCAGGCGGATGCCCTTGTCCTTGACGTTGCCAGCGACGATGCCGGAGAACGCCCGGCGCAGGTTGGCCGCCAGTTCGTGGGGCGGCAGGTCGCGGCGCAGGGCCAGCGCGGCCATGTTCTCGTGGGTCGGGTCGAACGGATGCTGGAAGCCTTCGGCGATCTTCAGCAGCCAGTTGAAATGGAAGGCATCGTTGCGCTCGCGGCGGAACTGCTTGACCTCCTTCAACCCCTCGACCATGTGGCGGGCCACTTCGGCCGGGTCGTCGATGATGATCTGGTAGTGGCGCTGGGCGGCTTCGCCCAAGGTTGCGCCGACGAAGGCGTGCAGTTGCTGCAGGAACGGCTCGGCGCTGCGCGGGCCGGTGAGGACCACCGGGAATGGCAGGTCCTGGTTGTCCGGGTGCATGAGGATGCCGAGCAGGTAGAGGAATTCCTCGGCGGTGCCGGCGCCGCCGGGGAAGATGATGATGCCGTGGCCGACACGGACGAAGGCCTCCAGGCGCTTCTCGATGTCCGGCAGGATCACCAGCTCGTTGACGATCGGGTTGGGTGCCTCGGCGGCGATGATGCCCGGCTCGGTCAAACCGAGGTAGCGGCTGCCGTGCATGCGCTGCTTGGCGTGGGCGATGGTGGCGCCCTTCATCGGGCCTTTCATCACGCCCGGGCCGCACCCGGTGCAGACGTCCAGCTTGCGCAGGCCCAGCTCGTGGCCGACCTTCTTGGTGTACTGGTATTCCTCGCTGCTGATCGAGTGGCCGCCCCAGCACACCACCATCTTCGGTTCCACGCCCGGGCGCAGGGTGCGGGCGTTGCGCAGCAGGTGGAAGACATAGTCGGTGAGGCCCTGGGAGCTTTCCAGGTCGATGCGCTGGCTGGCCAGCTCGCTTTCGGTGTAGACGATGTCGCGCAGGGCGCTGAACAGCATTTCCCGGGTGCTGGCGATCATCTCGCCATCGACGAAGGCATCGGCCGGCGCGTTGAGCAGTTCAAGGCGCACGCCGCGGTCCTGTTGGTGGATGCGCACCTCGAAGTCCTTGTAGGCCTCGAGGATGGTCTTGGCGTTGTCGACATGGGCGCCGGTGTTGAGGATGGCCAGGGCGCACTGGCGGAAGAGGGTGTAGAGGCTGCCGGTACCGACTTCGCTCAGTTGCTGGACTTCACGTTGCGACAGCGTCTCCAGGCTGCCCTTGGGGCTGACGGAGGCGTTGATGACATTGCGTTGGGGCATGTAAGTCTTTCCTGTGCGGGTAAAACATCCTTCTTGGACAACACCATACAAGCAAATGTGCGTGGCAACGAGGGGGCTTGTGAAAACCCGGCAGCTGGTGGGGCACCTGTAGGAGCGGCCTTGTGCCGCGAAAGGGCTGCAGGGCAGCCCCAACAATCATTGCAGCGCCGCCGATATCCGGGGGGTCGCGCTGCGACCCTTTCGCGGCACAAAGCCGCTTGTGTCTTGATGGGGGATTAGAATCTGGAGTGAG
>NZ_JARPQB010000004.1 GCF_029478665.1 Pseudomonas entomophila | reverse complement strand
CCATGCCCCAGCCAACCCCCGCTCGCTTCGAGGACGGCCGCACGCTGCACCTGGCCGGTTTGTCCAACCGTTACGATTTCTCCCGCCTGGCCGAACTCAAGCTGCTGTGGCAGCGTTTCGCCCCATGGCTCGGGCGTGTCCCCGGCCAGCATGGCCACGACAGCTACGGCGTATGCCACAACCCCGACGGCCAAGGCGCGTTCGACTACCTGGCGGGTGTCGAGGTGACCGGCACGGCCACACTGCCCGAAGGCTTCACCACCCTCGTCCTGGCACCCCAGCACTATGCGGTGTTCGAACACCGGGGCAGCCTTGAGTGCATCAAGACGACCTTCGACGCCATCTTTACCCAATGGCTGCCAGCCTCGGGCAAGCGCCAGGCCGACGCCGCCGTCTTCGAGCGCTACCCGGCCGGCTACGACCCGGCGGACCCGCAAGCCCTGATGGAAATCTGGATTCCCCTGGAGCGACCATGATCCACCCCTGCACCGACCCGACCACCCCGGCCTGGCTGAACCTGCGCAGCGCCCTCTGGCCCGACTGCGTGGCGGGTGAACAGCTGGCGGAAATGGCCGATATCGTCCACCGCCCCGATACCTTCGTGGCCCTGTTGGCTTACGACGAGCAGGGCAGGGCGCTAGGGCTGGCCGAGGCGTCGGTGCGCCACGACTATGTCAATGGCAGCAACACGTCGCCGGTGGCATACCTCGAAGGCATCTTCGTCGAGCCGGCCCGGCGCGGCCAGGGCATCGCCCGCCAGCTTATCGCGGCCGTCGAACGCTGGGCCGCCGGCAAAGGCTGCCGCGAACTGGCCTCGGACGCCGCGCTGGACAACCTTGGCAGCCAGCGTATGCACGCGTCCCTGGGCTTTGCCGAGACCGAGCGGGTGGTGTACTTCCTCAAGCCGGTCACGCCCCTCGACTGAAATTTTGCGGGCAGTTGTCGATTTGCCGTTTTCCCGTTCGACCAGTGTTGAAGGCGCCGGAATGCCCCGGCGCCACTTGCTCAAGACACTTCGGAGAAAACACCGATGAACACCGCAGCCGAACACGAAATTCGCCAGTTGATCGCAGGTTGGATCGAGGCCGTGCGCGAGCGCGACGTGGCGCGCATCGTCGCTCCCTACGCCGACGACATCCTCGCCTTCGACGCCATCCAGGCCCTGCAATTCAAAGGCAAGGCCGCCTACCGCGCGCACTGGGAAATGTGCATGGGCTACTGCACCGGGCCCATGGTGTTCGAGGTGGCGCAACTGGTCGTGCACGCCGACGGCGACCTGGGCCTGGCCCACTGGCTCAACCGCTGCGGCCCGTCGGACGACGAAAGCCAGTGCGGCTTCATGCGCGTCACCGTGGGCTACCGGCGCAACGCCGGGCAGTGGCAGGTGATTCATGAGCACTGGTCGGCGCCGTTCGACATGGAAACGCAAAAAGCGCTGTTCGATCTCAAACCCTGAACGCCGTCGACCGCCTATCGCCACCTCACCCTGGAGACGATCATGAAATACCTGTGCCTGGTCTATTGTGACGAGGGGTTGCTGCACAGCCTGCCCGACAGCCCCGAAGACGCCGAATGCATGGCCTACGCCGAGTCCATCCAGGGCTCCGGGCGGATGCTCGCCGCCGAGGCGCTCAAGCCCGTGCAAACCGCCACCACGGTGCGCGTGCGCGGTGGCCGCATGAGCCTGACCGACGGCCCCTTCGCCGAGACGAAAGAGCAGCTGGCCGGCTTCTACCTGGTGGATGCCCGCGACCTCAACGAGGCGCTGAACATCGCCAAGGGCATCCCGGCGGCGCGGGTCGGCAGCGTCGAAGTGCGGCCGGTGCGCGAACTGCAACCCTGAACCGGATGGAGAACGACAACAATGACTCTGGCACAACCGGCACAACCCCAGCATGAGCTGGCCATCAGCCGCCTGATCGACGCTCCGCCCGCCAAGGTGTTCCGCGCCTGGACCGAGCCGGAATGGCTGATGCAGTGGTGGGGCCCCCATGGCATGACCACCCCGGAATGCGAGATGCAGTTGTGGCCGGGCGGGTTGTTCCGCACCCTCATGCGCGCCCCCGACGGCACCGAGTACCCCCACCAGGGCGTGTTCCTGGAAATCCAGGCGCCGCACCGGCTGGTGTTCACCGATGCCTTCCGGCCTGGCTGGGTGCCGTCCGACAAGGCCTTCATGACCGCGGTGGTCAGCTTCGACGACGAGCACGGCAAGACCCGCTACACCGCCCGCGCCTGGCACTGGAACGCCGCCGACTGCCGCGCCCATGAGGAAATGGGCTTCCACCAGGGCTGGGGAGAGAGCCTGGACCGCCTGGTGGAGGTGGTGACCCAGCGGATGCCGGACTGATGAACAGTACCGAACAGGTTCGCCGGCAGGTCGAGACCGTCTACCGCCAGGAGTCGCGGCGCATCCTGGCCACGCTGATCCGCCTGCTGGGCGATTTCGACCTGGCCGAGGAGGCCATGCACGATGCCTTCTTCATCGCCGTGGAGCGTTGGCAGCGCGACGGCATCCCCGACAACCCGCGCGCCTGGCTGGTCTCCACCGGGCGTTTCAAGGCCATCGACGCCTTGCGCCGGCGCGCCCGTTTCGACCGTTCCCAGGCCGACCTGATCATGCTGCTCGAAGGCGAGGCCCAGGACCCGGGTGAAGAGGAGCTGCTGGCCGACGACCGCCTGCGCTTGATCTTCACCTGCTGCCACCCGGCACTGGCGGCCGACGCCCAGGTGCCGCTGACGTTGCGCGAAGTCTGCGACCTCACCACCGAGCAGATCGCCCGCGCCTTCCTGCAGAGCCCGGCCACCATCGCCCAGCGCATCGTGCGGGCCAAGGCGAAGATCCGCGATGCGAAGATCCCGTACCAGGTGCCGGCGCTGGCCGAGTTGCCCGAGCGCCTGGAGAGCGTGTTGCGGGTGATCTACCTGGTGTTCAACGAGGGCTATTCGGCGTCGTCGGGGGAGGATGTGGTCACCCGCGAGCTGACCGACGAGGCGATCCGCCTGGGGCGCCTGCTGGCGCAGTTGTTGCCGGACGCGGAAGTGCTCGGCCTGTTGGCGCTGATGCTGCTGCAGGCGTCGCGCCAGCGTGCGCGCAGCGACCACGAGGGTGAGCTGGTGGTGCTCGATGAGCAGGACCGGGGCCTGTGGGATCGCGCGCAGATCGAGGAAGGTTGCCAGCTGGTGCGCCAGGCCCTGCGCGGCCGCGAGATTGGCCCGTACAGCGTGCAGGCGGCGATTGCCGCGCTGCACGCCGAGGCCCCCAGCGCCGAGGCGACGGACTGGGCGGAGATCGTCGGGTTGTACGAGCTGTTGCTGCGCCACTGGCCGTCGCCGGTGGTGGAGTTGAACTGGGCGGCGGCGCTGGCCAGGCGCGATGGCGCGGCGGTGGGGCTGCGGGCGGTGGAGGCGATTCTCGAGCGGGGCGAGCTGGGCGACTACCACCTGGCCCATGCCGCGCGGGCGGAGCTGCATCGGCAGCTGGGCCATGTCGAACAGGCCCGTGGCGCCTGGCGCCAGGCCCTGGCGTTGGCCCGCCAGGGGCCGGAGCGGCGGCATATCGAGCGGCGCCTGCGGGAGCTGGGCTCGTGAACCAAGGTCTGGTGAGAAATTGTTGGCGTGGTCAGTGTAGAGCGATTGCCTTGTAGCGTTCTTGAGATCGAGCGCCGCTCGCGCGGCGCATCGCGGATGAATCCGCTCCTACAGGCGGGTGGGGCCAGAAGGTAGGAGCGGCTTCAGCCGCGATGCGCCGTGCAGGCGGCGCTCGATCTACAGGGCGCTTAAACGCTTCCGTCGAACACCCCTGACGGGCAGGCCAGCCGCTCAGCTCGCCACGAAATTCGGCGGGCTCACCAGCTCGACGGTCTGCTGCTTGCGTGGCGCCAGGATCTCGGCCTCGCCCTCGACCACCAGCTCGTCGTTCTGGTTGTAGACGTTGGTGGCAATGCGCACCTTGAACTTGGGCAGCTTCTCGAGAATCTCCAGGCGCACGGTCAGGGTGTCGCCGATCTTCACCGGCTTCTGGAAGCTCATCTGCTGCCCCAGGTAGATGGTGCCGGGGCCCGGCAGGGTGCAGGCCACCGCGGCGCTGATCAGCGCGCCGCTGAACATGCCATGGGCGATGCGCTCGCGGAACATGCTCTTGGCGGCGAACTCGGCGTCCAGGTGCACCGGGTTGTGGTCACCGGACATCGCGGCGAACAGCTGAATGTCGCGCTCTTCGACGGACTTCTTGTATTCGGCTTTCTGGCCGACTTCGAGGGCTTCGTAAGGCGTGTTGGTGACCTGGGTCATCGGGGCTTCCTTGAGCGTTGGGCGAGGGGGCCTATCATTCACTGCGGGCGGGGCGGCCAAGGGCCAGCGCCTGCTCCAGCCAGCCGATGATGTCGGCGGTGACCTCGTCGCGATGGGTTTCATTGAGCACTTCGTGCCGGGCGCCAGGGTAGACGCGCAACTGCACATGGCGGTTGCCGGTCGCGCGCAGGGCATCGGCCAAAAGGGTGAGACGCTTGCCGGCACTCACCGGATCACATTCGCCGCCCAACACCAAGATCGGCAGGTTCGGGTCGATCTGCGCGAGGTTCTTCTTCTGGCTGATCTGCGCCAGGCCCTGCAGCAGGTCGAGCCACAGCTGGTTGCTGCAGCGATAGCCGCACAGCGGGTCGGCGACGTACTTGTCCACCTCGGCCGCGTCGCGGCTGAGCCAGTCGAAGGCGGTGCGGTTGGGCTTGAACGCCTTGTTGAACGAGCCGAACGACAGCCAGTCGATCAGCGCGCTCTTGCCCAGCGGGCCCTGGCGCCAGGCTTCGAGTCGGGCGATCAGGCGCGCCGCGCGGTACAGCGCCACGGGCTGGAAGTTGGAGCCGCTGAGGATCGCCCCCTGCAGGCTGGCGCTGTGGTGCAGCAGGTAGGCCTGGGCGATGTAGCTGCCCATGCTGTGGCCAAACAGGAACAGCGGCGTGCCGGGGAACTGCTGGCCGATGTGCTGGGCCAGCAGGCCCAGGTCGTTGACCACGGCATTCCAGCCATTATGGCTGGCGAACAGGCCCAGGCTGCCCAGCTCGGCGGTGCGCCCATGGCCGCGCTGGTCGTGGGCGAACAGGGCGTAGCCGGCATCGTTCAGGGCGTGGCCCAGGCGCTGGTAGCGCGCCGCGTGCTCGGCCATGCCATGGGCCAGCAACACCACGGCCTTGACCGGTTTGCTGGGTAGCCACTGGTGCACATACAGGCTGCAATGCTCGCTGGCGGGGAGCCAGAAGGCGTCGTGGGGCATGGCGGGTCCTTGCGCGCAGAGGTTGACCACACAGTGTATGCGCAAAGGGCCGGATTGCAGGAAGGGCAGAAATAAGATTCACAATGTTAATGGCGGCACTTGGCGTATTTGCCACCTTCGACATTGCTGCTAACGTCGGCAGAACGCCTTTTTGCCACCCGGCGATCAGGTCAGGGACGGTCCCGGCAGAGGAACAACAATAAATGCAAGCCGATTTCTGGAACGACAAGCGCCCGGCGGGCGTGCCTTCCACCATTGACATGAATGCGTACAAGTCTGTCGTCGATGTCTTCGAGCGCTCCTGCAAGCGTTTCGCCGACCGCCCGGCGTTCAGCAACCTGGGGGTGACCCTCAGCTACGCCGAGCTCGACCGCTACTCCGCGGCCTTCGCCGCCTGGTTGCAGCAGCACACCGAACTGGTGCCGGGCGACCGCATCGCGGTGCAGATGCCCAACGTCCTGCAGTACCCCATCGCCGTGTTCGGCGCCATGCGCGCCGGGCTGATCGTGGTCAACACCAACCCGCTGTACACCGAGCGCGAGATGCGCCACCAGTTCAAGGACTCCGGCGCCCGCGCCCTGGTCTACCTGAACATGTTCGGCAAGCGCGTGCAGGAAGTGCTGCACGACACCGGCATCGAGTACCTGATCGAGGCGAAGATGGGCGACATGCTGCCCGCGCTCAAGGGCTGGCTGGTCAACACCGTGGTCGACAAGGTAAAGAAGATGGTGCCGGCTTACCACCTGCCCCAGGCCGTGTCGTTCAAGCAGGTGTTGCGCCAGGGGCGCGGGCTCGGCCACAAGCCGGTATCGCAGGCGCTCGACGACGTCGCCGTGCTGCAGTACACCGGCGGCACCACGGGGCTGGCCAAGGGCGCGATGCTCACCCACGGCAACCTGGTCGCCAACATGCTCCAGGTCCTGGCCTGTTTCTGCCAGCGCGGCGCCGATGGCCAGCCGCTGATCAAGGAAGGGCAGGAGGTGATGATCGCGCCGCTGCCGCTGTACCACATCTATGCCTTCACCGCGAACTGCATGTGCATGATGGTCACCGGCAACCACAATGTGCTGATCACCAACCCGCGGGACATACCGGGCTTCATCAAGGAACTGGGCAAGTGGCGCTTCTCGGCGCTGCTGGGGTTGAACACCCTGTTCGTCGCGCTGATGGACAACCCAGGCTTCAAGTCGCTCGACTTCTCCGCCTTGAAGGTCACCAACTCGGGGGGCACCGCCCTGGTCAAGGCCACCGCTGAACGCTGGGAGGCGCTGACCGGTTGCCGCATCGTCGAGGGCTATGGCCTGACCGAAACCTCGCCGGTGGCCAGCACCAACCCCTACGGCCAGCTGGCGCGCCTGGGCACTGTGGGCATGCCGGTGCCGAACACCGCGTTCAAGGTGATCGACGATGCCGGCATCGAGCAGGCGCTGGGCGAGCGGGGCGAGCTGTGCATCAAGGGGCCGCAGGTGATGAAGGGCTACTGGCAGCAGCCGGAGGCTACCGCCCAGGCGTTGGACGCCGAGGGCTGGTTCAAGACCGGCGATATCGCGATCATCGACCCGGACGGCTTCACCCGTATCGTCGACCGCAAGAAGGACATGATCATCGTCTCCGGCTTCAACGTGTACCCCAACGAGATCGAGGACGTGGTGATGAACCACCCGCAAGTGGCCAACTGCGCGGCCATCGGCGTGCCGGACGAGCGTTCGGGGGAGGCGGTGAAGTTGTTCGTGGTGGCGCGTGAGGGCGGGGTCGATGTCGATGAGCTCAAGGCTTACTGCAAGGCTAACTTCACGGGGTACAAGGTGCCGAAGCAGATTGTCGTGCGGGAGTCGCTGCCGATGACGCCGGTGGGCAAGATCCTGCGGCGCGAGTTGCGAGATATTGCGTGAGGTTTAACAGGTGTTGCGCCCGGCGCAAATAATGTAGGAGCCGGCTTTGCCGGCGAAAGGGCCGGTGCGGTTCCTGTAGGAGCGGGTTCACCCGCGAATGGGTGGCTCGGTTCACCACCGTATTCGCGGGTGAACCCGCTCACACAGATTGTTCTTGCAGGGCTGGCGGCTCTAACTCGGCCTTTTCAGCCGATATTGCGACATTTTGGATAAATACTCTAAAAATGACCTGCATTGTTCATTGAGTCATTTTTGTGACCATTCGGCCCGTCCAGGCCTCTAGGCGACCCCTGGCAAAGCTGTTACTCTCGGCGCGCTTTCAGATGATCCGGTTTGCAATGAACCGTCATCCCATATCAATAATAAGCGCATCGACGCATACCGAATTCGCTGTTGCTGAAGGAGCGGGCTTCCATGATCGAACATTTTTGGAAGGATAAATACCCAGCCGGGGTCACGGCGGAAATCAATCCTGACGAATTCCCCAATATCCAGGCGGTACTCAAGCAATCCTGCCAACGCTTTGCCGATAAACCAGCCTTTAGCAACCTGGGCAAGACCCTCACGTACGGCGAGCTGTACGCGCTGTCCGGTGCCTTCGCCGCCTGGCTGCAGCAGCACACCGACCTCAAGCCCGGCGATCGCATCGCCGTGCAACTGCCGAACGTCCTGCAATACCCGGTCGCCGTGTTCGGTGCCATGCGCGCCGGCCTGATCGTGGTCAACACCAACCCGCTGTATACCGCGCGGGAGCTGGAGCACCAGTTCAACGACTCCGGCGCCAAAGCCTTGGTGTGCCTGGCGAACATGGCGCACCTGGCGGAAAAGGTGGTGCCCAAGACCCAGGTCAAACACGTCATTGTCACCGAAGTGGCCGACCTGTTGCCACCTCTGAAGCGCCTGCTGATCAACAGCGTCATCAAGTACGTGAAGAAAATGGTCCCGGCCTACAACCTGCCGGGCGCCGTGCGCTTCAACGATGCCCTGGCGCTGGGCAAGGGCGGGGCGGTCACCGAGGCCAACCCGCAACCCAACGACGTGGCCGTGCTGCAGTACACCGGCGGCACCACCGGCGTGGCCAAGGGGGCGATGCTCAGCCACCGCAACCTGGTCGCCAACATGCTGCAGTGCCGCGCGCTGATGGGCTCGAACCTGCACGAAGGGTGCGAGATCCTCATCACCCCGCTGCCGCTGTACCACATCTATGCCTTCACCTTCCATTGCATGGCGATGATGCTGATCGGCAACCACAACATCCTGATCAGCAACCCGCGCGACCTGCCGGCCATGGTCAAGGAGCTGGGCAAGTGGAAATTCAGCGGCTTCGTCGGCCTGAACACGCTGTTCGTCGCCCTGTGCAACAACGAGGCGTTCCGCAACCTGGACTTCTCGGCGCTGAAGATCACCTTGTCTGGCGGCATGGCCCTGCAACTGAGCGTGGCCGAGCGCTGGAAGACCGTGACCGGCTGCGCCATCTGCGAAGGCTATGGCATGACCGAGACCAGCCCGGTGGCGGCGGTCAACCCGTCCGATGCCAACCAGGTCGGCACCATCGGTATCCCGGTGCCATCCACGTTGTGCAAGGTCATCGACGACAACGGCCAGGAACTGCCCCTGGGCGAAGTGGGCGAGCTGTGCGTGAAGGGCCCGCAGGTCATGAAAGGCTACTGGCAGCGCGAAGAGGCCACCGCCGAGATCCTTGACAGCGATGGCTGGCTGAAGACCGGCGACATCGCCCTGATCCAGCCGGATGGCTACATGCGCATCGTCGACCGCAAGAAGGACATGATCCTGGTCTCGGGCTTCAACGTGTACCCCAACGAGCTCGAAGACGTGCTCGCCGCCCTGCCGGGCGTGCTGCAGAGCGCGGCCATCGGCGTGCCGGACGAGAAGTCGGGCGAGGTGATCAAGGTGTTCATCGTGGTCAAGCCGGGCATGACCCTGACCAAGGAGCAGGTGATGGAGCACATGCGCGCCAACGTCACCGGCTACAAGGTGCCGCGCTACATCGAGTTCCGCGATGCGCTGCCGACCACCAACGTCGGCAAGATCCTGCGCCGCGAACTGCGTGACGAAGAGCTGAAGAAGCAGGGCCTGAAGAAGATCGCCTGATCCGCAGCCTGCGCTATCGATGTAGGAGCGGCCTTGTGCCGCGAAAGGGGTGCGAAGCACCCCCATCGATTGATGTGTTGCCGCTGATATCCCGGGGCTGCTTTGCAGCCCTTTCGCGGCACAAGGCCGCTCCTACAGAGAAGCTGCGGCTCAGCGCAATTTCTCGAGCATCTGGTAGTACCACATCCCCGCCGCCAGCAGCGGGTTCCCCAGCAAGTCCCCCATCGGCACCTTGATGTGCTTGCACGCCGCGAAGGTGTCGAACTTCTCCAGCGTACCGGTCAGCGCCTCGGCCATGATCTCGCCCATGATGTGGCTGGTGGCGATGCCGTGCCCGGAATAGCCCTGGCAGTACCAGACGTTGTCCGACAGCTTGCCCAGCTGCGGGATGCGGTTGACCACGATGCCCATGGCGCAGCTCCACTGGAACTCGATCGGCACGCCCTTGAGCGCCGGGAAAGTGCGTTCGATGCACGGGCGCAGCTCTGCCTCGATATCCCGCGAATCACGCCCGGAATAGTTGGCGCCGCCACCAAACAGCAGGCGCTTGTCGGCGGTCAGGCGGTAGTAGTCGAGGACGAAGCGGCAGTCGTACACCGCCAGGTCCTGGGGGTTGATCTGCTCGGCCAGTTCGCCCAGCGGCGCGGTGGTGACGATGCCGCCCATGGCCGGGAAAATCTTGCCCTTGAGCTGGCGCTTTTCCAGCTTGTGGTACACGTCGCCGGCCAGCATCACCTGGCGCGCCTCGATGCGGCCCTGGGCGGTGACCACGGCCGGGCGTGGGCCGTGGACGATTTCCAGCACTTGCGAGTTCTCGAACACCAGCGCCCCCAGGCCATGGGCGGCGCGGGCCTCGCCCAGGCACAGGTTGAGCGGGTGCAGGTGCAGGTTGCGGCGGTTCTTCAGCGCGCCGAGGTACAGCGGGCTCTGCAGGTGGCGCTGCATGGCGCTGCGGTCGAGCAGTTGCACCTGGTCGCCCATGCCGCGGCGCTGGGCCTCGGCCTCGAAGGCGCGCAGTTCGTTCAGGTGCGACGGCTTCATCGCCGCGTGCAGGTGGCCGTGCTTGAGGTCGCAGGCGATGCCGTAGCGCTCGACGCGCTGCTCGATGATCTGGTGGCCGCGCCAGCGCAGGTGCCAGATGAAATCATCCACCTCGCTACCAAGCCGGTCGCGCATCTGCGTGCGCATGGCCTCGTCGCCCGACAGGCTGCCGGTGACCTGGCCGCCATTGCGCCCGCTGGCGCCCCAGCCGATGCGGTTGGTCTCGACGATGGCCACCTTCAGGCCGCGCTCGGCCAGTTCCACGGCAGTGGCGACGCCGGTGAAACCACCGCCGATGATCGCCACGTCCACTTGCACCGTGCCCTTGAGCGTGGGGTACTCGGTCATGTCGTTGAGGGTGGCGCTGTAATAGGACGGCGCGCGCTGGGCCGGGCCGTTGTTCACTGCTGCATTCATGGTTGTTCCTTCTTGTAATCTCGTGGGCATCAGGCCTGGTGCAGGTACCAGCGCCAGTCCTGCTCGCCGACCTCGGCCATGAACTGGCGGTACTCGGCGCGCTTGACCTTCAGGTACACACCGAGGAACGCCTCGCCCAGCGCTTCGCGGGCCCAGCTCGAACGCTCCAGGGCGTCGAGGGCGGTGAGCCAGTCGGTGGGCAGGTGTTCGGTGGCCTGGGCATAACCGTTGCCCTCGACCGGCGCGCCGGGGTCGAGCTGCTCGCGGATGCCCTGGTGGGTGGCGGCGAGGATCGCGGCGGCGGCCAGGTAGGGGTTGGCGTCGGCGCCACAGATGCGGTGCTCGATATGCCGGCTGTTGGCCGGGCCACCAGGCACGCGCAGGCTGACGGTGCGGTTGTCCACGCCCCAGGTCGGCGCCAGCGGCGCATAGCTGTTGGCCTGGAAGCGGCGGAACGAGTTGGCGTTGGGGCAGAACAGCAGCAGCGATTCGCGCAGGTGGCGCAGCATGCCGGCCACCGCCTGGCGCAGCAGCGGCGTGCCGGCCTTGTCCTCGCTGGCGAACAGGTTGTTGCCGGCGGCATCGGCCAGGCTCAGGTGCATGTGCATGCCGGTGCCGGCCAGCTGGGCGAACGGCTTGGCCATGAAGCAGGCCTGCATGCCGTGGGCGTTGGCCACGCCCTTGACCAGGCGCTTGTAGCGCACGGCCTGGTCCATGGCCTGGAGCGCGTCGCCGTGCTCCAGGGTGATTTCCACCTGGCCGGGCGCGTACTCCGAGATGGCGGTGCGGGCGGGAATCCCTTGGGCCTTGCAGGCTGCGTAGAGGTCGGCGAGGAACGGCTCGATCTGCTCCAGTTCGCGCAGGCCATACACCTGGGTGGTGCGCGGGCGGCCGCCATCGTTGTCCAGCGCCGGCTGAGGCCGGCCCTGGGCGTCGCGTTGCTGGTCGAGCAGGTAGAACTCCAGTTCGCAGGCCATGACGGGGTGATAACCGTCGGCCTTGAGTGCTTCGATGGTGTGGATCAACACATGGCGCGGGTCGGCGATGCTGGCCGGCAGGCCTTCGCTGGGGTGCATGCTGACCTGCACGGCGGCGGTCGGCACGCGGCGCCAGGGCAGGCGCACCAGGCTGCCTTGCAATGGGTAGGCGCGGCAGTCGATATCGCCGACATCCCAGACCAGGCCGGAGTTTTCCACGTCATCGCCGTTGAGGGTCAGGCCGAGGATGGTGCTGGGCAGCGGGCGGCCGGTGTCGAACACGGCCAGCAGTTCGTCGCGGTGCAGCAGCTTGCCGCGGGGCACGCCATTGGCGTCGAGGATGAACAGTTCGATCAGGTCGATATCGGGGTTGTCGGCGAGGAATCGTCGGGCTTGCTCTACAGGTGCAAAGTGCATGATGGGTTCGCTCATGGGCACGCACGACCGCCGCGCAGGCGAGCGGTCAGGCTGAGTCAATCGGCCATTGATGGCCGGGTTGGGTCAGGGGTGCTTGAACGAAGTATCCGGTGGGCGCGCGTGGCGGCAATGCCACAGGGCCCAGAAGGCGAGGATGATATGGACCAATGGATTCTCGCCGGCACGGGCCCTGGCCTTCGCTTGCGAAGGGCGGGACAGCGGGCGGGCGATGATCGGGTCGGGGAGCATGTTCTGGATACTCACACGGTGCGTAACGTTGATTAAAGCAGTGAATGGCGACGTTTATTCCGTGGTTGGCTAAACATTGATGTGGCCCCTTCGCGGGTAAACCCGCTCCTACAGGCCCCTGGCCCGGCTTTGCCGGGCATCGCCAGCAAAGCTGGCTCCGACGGGTCTTCGGTGAAAATCAGGTTTGGCGTGGGCCCTGTAGGAGCGGGTTTACCCGCGAAGGGGCCGGTGCAGACAGCAAATGACGGGCAAATCTGCGACAATCCCACCCCTTACGAATGCCGATCATGAAAAAGCAGGCCTCACCTGCATCACTAAAAAGCCCCATGACAGACCACGCCATCGACCAGCTGCTGCAAAACCTCGACCACGCCATGATCGCCGACCGCCATCGCCTGCGGCGGCAACTGCATGAGCTGCGCAAGCGCCCCGACGAAGCGAAGCTCGCGCAGTGGGTGGAGAAGGTCCAGGCCTCCTGCGCCCAGGTCACCGCGCGCCAGCAGAGCGTGCCGACCATCCGCTACGATGACAGCCTGCCCATCGCCGCCAAGCGCGACGAAATCAAGAAGGCCCTGGCCGAGCATCAGGTGCTGGTGATCGCCGGCGAGACCGGCTCGGGCAAGACCACCCAGCTACCGAAGATCTGCCTGGAACTGGGCCGTGGCAGCCATGGTTTGATCGCCCACACCCAGCCCCGGCGCATCGCGGCGCGCAGCGTGGCGGCGCGGGTTGCGGAAGAGCTCGGCACGCCGCTGGGGGCGCTGGTCGGCTACCAGGTGCGCTTCGAGGACCAGAGCGATTCGAACACCCTGGTCAAGCTGATGACCGATGGCATCCTGCTGGCCGAGACCCAGCACGACCGCTTCCTCGAGCGCTACGACACGATCATCGTCGACGAGGCCCACGAGCGCAGCCTGAACATCGACTTCCTGCTCGGCTACCTCAAGACCCTGCTGCACCGCCGGCCGGACCTGAAGCTGATCATCACCTCGGCGACCATCGACCTGGAGCGGTTCTCCCAGCACTTCGACGGCGCGCCGATCATCGAAGTGTCGGGGCGTACCTACCCGGTAGACACCTGGTACCGCCCGCTGACCAGCGAACAGGACGAGGAGGGCAACCAGGTCGAGGACGACCTCACCGTCGACCAGGCGATCCTCGCCACCCTCGACGAGATTGCCCATCACGAGCGCAGCCAGGGCAAGGGCCCGGGTGACGTACTGGTGTTCCTGCCGGGTGAGCGCGAGATCCGCGATGCCGCCGAGATCCTGCGCAAGGCCCAGCTGCGCCACACCGAAATCCTGCCGCTGTATGCGCGCCTGACCCCGGCCGAGCAGCAGAAGATCTTCCAATCGCACAGCGGCCGACGCGTGGTGCTGGCGACCAACGTCGCCGAGACTTCGCTGACCGTGCCGGGCATCCGCTACGTGATCGACAGCGGCACGGCGCGCATCAGCCGCTACAGCTATCGCGCCAAGGTCCAGCGCCTGCCGATCGAGGCGGTGTCCCAGGCCAGCGCCAACCAGCGTAAGGGGCGTTGCGGCCGGGTCGAGCCAGGTATCTGCATCCGCTTGTACAGCGAGGATGATTTCAATGGCCGGCCGGCGTTCACCGACCCGGAGATCCTGCGCACCAACCTGGCCGCGGTGATCCTGCAGATGCTGCACCTGCGCCTGGGCGCCATCGATGCCTTCCCGTTCATCGAGCCGCCGGATGGCAAGGCCATCAGCGACGGTTTCAACCTGCTGCAGGAGCTGTCGGCGGTCAACCGCGAGAACCAGCTCACGCCGCTGGGGCGCCAACTGGCGCGCCTGCCGATCGACCCACGGATGGGCCGCATGCTGCTCGAAGGCGCGCGCCAGGGCAGCCTGCAGGAAGTGCTGATCGTCGCCAGCGCCCTGTCGGTGCAGGACCCGCGCGAGCGCCCACCGGAGCGCCAGCAGGCCGCCGACCAGGCCCATGCGCAGTGGAAGGACGTCGATTCCGACTTCGCCGCGCTGGTCAACCTGTGGCGCGGCTTCGAGGAGCAGCGCCAGGCGCTGACCGCCAGCCCGCTGCGCAACTGGTGCCGGAAGAACTTCCTGAATTATTTGCGCCTGCGCGAGTGGCGCGATGCCCATCGTCAATTGGCGCTGATCTGCCGTGACCTGCAGTTGGCGGTGAACAAGGAACCGTGCGACTACCCGCGCATGCACAAGGCCATCCTCAGCGGCCTGCTCAGCCAGATCGGCCACAAGGCCGAAGAGGGCGACTACCAGGGCGCGCGCCAGCGCCGCTTCTGGATTCACCCGTCATCCGGCATCGGTCGCAAGCGCCCTCAGTGGGTAATGACCGCGGAGTTGGTGGAAACCACCAAGCTGTATGCGCGCATGGTGGCCAAGATCGAGCCGGACTGGATCGAGCCGCTGGCCACCCACCTGATCAAGAAGAACCACTTCGAACCGCATTGGGAGAAGAAGCGCGGCCAGGTGGTGGCCTACGAGCAGATCACCCTGTATGGGTTGATCATTGTCGGCCGCAGGCCCGTGCACTTCGGCCCGATCGACCCGGCCACTTCGCGCGAGCTGTTCATCCGCGAAGGCCTGGTCGGCGGCGAGATCCAGTCGCGGGCCAAGTGCCTGGCGGCCAACAAGCGCCTACTCGAGCAGTTGGACGAACTGGAGGCCAAGGCCCGCCGTCGGGACATCCTCGCCGACGAAGAGACGCTGTACGCCTACTACGAGGCGCGCCTGCCGGAAGAAATCCACCAGACCGCGACCTTCGACGCCTGGTATCGGATGACCAGCCAGAAGGACCCGAGCCTGCTGATCATGCGCGAGGAAGACGTGCTGGCCCGTGAGGCCAGCGAAGTCACCGCCGCGCAGTACCCGGACCACCTGCAGGTGGGTGAGCTGCGCCTGTCGCTGAGCTACCACTTCGAACCGAATCACCCCCGTGACGGCGTCACCGTGCGGGTGCCGGCGCCGCTGCTGCCGAACCTGCCGGGCGAGCGCCTGGAGTGGCTGGTCCCGGGCTTGCTGGAAGCCAAGTGCGTCGCCCTGGTGCGCAACTTGCCCAAGGCCCTGCGCAAGAACTTCGTGCCGGTGCCCGACTTCGTCAAGGCAGCCTTGTCGCGGCTGGCCTTCGGCCAGGGCGCGTTGCCCCAGGCGCTGGGCCACGAGCTGCTGCGCATGACCGGCGCGCGGGTGTCCGACGAGGCCTGGGCTGAAGCCGCCAGCCTGGTCGAGGGGCACCTGCGCATGAACATCGAGGTGGTCGATGCCCAGGGCAAGTTCCTGGGTGAAGGCCGCGACCTCGTCGAGCTGACCGCGCGCTTCGCCGCCGCCAGCCAGGCCGCACTGGCCTTGCCGCGCAACGAGAAGGCCGAGCAGCCGGTACAGGCCAAGGCGTTTTCGCAGGTGGCGCAGACTGCCCAGCAGAAGATCGCCGGGTTGTCGATGACTGTGTACCCGGCGCTGGTCGAGGACAACGGCACCGTTCGCGAAGGGCGCTTCTCGACTCAGGCCGAAGCTGAATTCCAGCACCGTCGCGCCTTGCAGCGCCTGTTGCTGCAGCAACTGGCGGAGCCGGCCAAGTTCCTGCGTGGCAAGCTGCCCGGGCTGACCGAGCTGGGCTTGCTGTACCGCGAGCTGGGCCGGGTCGAGGCGTTGGTGGAAGACATCCTGCTGGCCAGCCTGGACAGCTGTGTGCTCGAAGGTGAAGACCCACTGCCGCGTGACGGCGCCGGCCTTGCTTCGCTGGCCGAGCGCAAGCGTGGCAGTTGGGCCGAGCACGCCGAGCGCCTGGCACGCCAGACGCTGGAGGTGCTGAAGCTGTGGCATGGTTTGCAGAAGCGCTTCAAGGGCAAGATCGACCTGACCCAGGCGGTGGCCCTCAACGATATCAAGCAACAACTGGCCAACCTGGTGTATCCAGGCTTCGTGCGCGAGACGCCGGGCGCCTGGTTCAAGGAGCTGCCGCGCTACCTCAAGGCGGTGGAACTGCGCCTGGAGAAGCTGGGCTCGCAGGTGCAGAAGGACCGGGTATGGAGTGGCGAACTGGCCAATTGCTGGGCGCAGTACAAGGCCCGGGCCGACAAGCATGCCCAGGAGGGCAAGCGTGACGAGCAACTGACCTTGTACCGTTGGTTGCTGGAGGAGTACCGGGTGTCGTTGTTCGGTCAGCAGCTGGGCACCAAGGTGCCGGTTTCCGACAAACGCCTGAGCAAGCAGTGGAGTCTGGTGGAAGCCTAACCTCGCTGATTTGTGGCACACTTGCAGGAATTTGCGCCGCATTGCGGCCCATTCGCGGGCAAGCCCGCTCCTACAGGTTTATCGCTGGTTCTGAAAACGGTGATGTCCCTGTAGGAGCAGGTTTATCCGCGATCGAGGGCAAAGCCCTCGCCAATACGGATTATTACGATTGCAAACTGGTACCAAGGTGCCAGTATCGAACCCCAATTTTTGGCCTGCGCCCGTCCGGCGCCGGCCCCAGACCAGAGGAACGACCGTGCACAACGTCGTGATCAGCGGCACCGGCCTGTACACCCCGGCCCAGAGCATTTCCAACGAAGAACTGGTGGCCTCCTTCAACACCTGGGCGCAGCAGTTCAATACTGAAAACGCCGCCGCCATCGAGCGTGGCGAGGTCGAGGCGGCGCCGCTGTCCGACGCGGCCTTCATCGAAAAGGCCTCGGGCATCAAGAGCCGCTTCGTCATGGACAAGGCCGGCATCCTCGACCCGCAGCGCATGAAGCCGCGCCTGCCGGAGCGCAGCAACGACGAGCAGTCGATCCTCTGCGGAATGGGCGTGGCCGCCGCCCGCCAGGCGCTGGAACGTGCCGGGCGCAGCGCCGCCGATGTCGACGGGGTGATCGTCGCCTGCTCCAACCTGCAGCGCCCGTACCCGGCCATCGCCATCGAAGTGCAGCAGGCGCTGGGTATCCAGGGCTTCGCCTTCGACATGAACGTGGCCTGCTCCTCGGCCACCTTCGGCATCCAGACCGCCGCCAACAGCGTGCAACTGGGTCAGGCTCGCGCGGTGCTGGTGGTCAACCCGGAGATCTGCACCGGCCACCTGAACTTCCGTGACCGCGACAGCCACTTCATCTTCGGTGACGCCGCCACCGCCGTGCTGGTCGAGCGTGCCGACCTGGCCACTTCGAAGCACCAGTTCGACATCGTCAGCACCAAGCTGCTGACCGCCTTCTCCAACAACATCCGCAACAACTTCGGCTTCCTCAACCGCGCGGCGGAAGAGGGCATCGGCGCGCAGGACAAACTGTTCGTGCAGGAAGGCCGCAAGGTGTTCAAGGAAGTCTGCCCGATGGTCGCCGAGCTGATCGGCCAGCACCTGGCCGAAAATGACTTGCAGCCTTCGGACGTCAAGCGCTTCTGGCTGCACCAGGCGAACCTGAGCATGAACCACCTGATCGTCAAGAAGCTGCTGGGGCGTGAAGTGGCCGAAGAAGATGCACCGGTGATTCTCGACCGTTATGCCAACACCAGTTCGGCGGGGTCGGTGATTGCCTTCCACCTGTACCAGGATGACCTGGCGACGGGCTCGCTGGGTGTGTTGAGCTCGTTTGGCGCGGGGTATTCGATCGGTAGCGTGGTGCTGCGCAAGCGCTGAGGCTTGTAGCGTCTGTAACGGCCTCTTCGCCAGCAAGGCTGGCTCCTACAGGTGGACGCGATCCTTGTAGGAGCCAGCCTTGCTGGCGAAGGGGCCGACGCATTTCCGGCAGGCAAAAAAAGGCGGGAAATGCCGGATGGGGTCGGCATTTCCCGCCTGAGCAACGCAGGGGAGCGACTGCTTAGAACTTGGCTTCCAGGTCCACCTGCAGCGTGTCGACGTCGGCATCGCTGTTCGGCAGGTTGGAATAGTCGGTCTTGGCCATCAGGTAGGCGCCACCCACGGTGAAGTTCTTGTCGATCTCGTAACCCACCTTGAACTTGTGGCCACGGGAACCGGTGAAGCCGTTGCCGAAGTCGGAGTCGGTGAACAGGCTGACCACGGCGTTACGCTGCACGTCGCGGTAGTTGTAGTCCAGGCTCCAGGCGCCCAGCTTGGTCTTCAGGCCGGCCAGCCAGGCCTTGTCCTTGCCGTCGGTGCTCTCGGTGTTCTTGACGAACTGGCCGTAGGCCGACAGTGGGATGGCGAACCCGGTGAAGTCCAGCTGACCGAAGCCTTCCACCAGGTTGAACTCGTTGGTGGTGTTGCCCAGCGAGCGCAGCGCCGCCGACTCCTTGTCATTGTCGTAGCCGTAGATGCTGCCGCCCACGGTGAGCTTGACGGTGTCGGCCGCGTTGAACTTGGCACCCAGCTGGCCGTGGTACAGCTGTGCGTCGTGCTTGAACTGCACGCCGTCGCCGTCGACGTTGTCCTTCAGGTTGTAGTGGCCGGCGCTACCGAACAGCTCGGCGCCGCCCAGGTTGGTCTTGTAGGTGACCGCCACGCCTTCGGGGTTGATGTCGCTGTCCCAGATGATGTCGCCCATGCTCACCCAGGGCTGGTTCATCTTGCCGCCAATCAGGTGCAGGTTGGGGATGGCGGTCGGGTGCCAGTCGAGGTAGGCCAGGTCGACCCACAGCGATTTCTTCTCGAAGTAGTTGTCCAGGCTCTGGTTGGTGGAGCGGGCATCGGCGCTGCTGCCGGTGGCCACGCGCACGCCGGCGTCGACCTGCGGGTTGATCTCGCTGTAGAAGCCGACACGGGCGCGGACGCGCTCGCGGTCCTGGTTGCCGCTGCGGGCGATGGGGTTGTCGACGTTGACGTCTTCGTAACGCAGGCGCACGTCACCCTTGATCTGGGTCTTGGCGGCCCATGCCACTTTCTGTTCGAAGGAGCTCAGGCGCTCGGACTGGGCTTTCTGGTCGGCCTTTTCCTTGGTTTCCTTTGCCAGGTCGCCTTGCAGTTCGTTGTACTGCGCCTGGTTGATCGAGCCATTGGCGCGGAGCATTTCGAGCAGCTTGGCGTCGACAGCAGCACTGGCCGGAGTACTCAGAGCCAGCATCATGCCGGTGAGGCTCACTCCGGTAAGTGTAGAAACAAGACGCATAAGGTTCTCCCTGTTGGAAAAAGTGGGGAGGCTCAAGCGCCCGCCCCCAAGTTGGCATGTCTTCGGAAAAGGCCTGAATAGACAGGTTCTGGGGTTCCGGAAAACAGGCGCAAGTATTGCGGGGGGGAATGACAGAATAATGTCTAAACAGTGGCACTGTTGTGAAGTAAACGGGCCGTCATTTGAGTGTCACGGTCGGTTTGGCAATACTGGCGTTCTTTGTCCTGCGAGTTGCCGATGTGACCAGCCTCCACAGCCTTGCCCACCTGCGCGACCTGCCGGCGACCACCTGGGATGCGCTGGTGCCGGACGGCCAGCCGTTCCTGCGCCATGCCTTCCTCACGGCCATGGAGGACAGTGGCAGCGTGGTGCGCGATACCGGTTGGGCCGCCGAGCACCTGGTGCTGGAACGCGATGGCGAGGTACGTGCGCTGCTGCCGGCCTATCGCAAGTGGCACTCGTTCGGTGAATACGTGTTCGACCATGGCTGGGCCGATGCCTGTGAACGCGCGGGCATCGCCTACTACCCCAAGCTGCTGGGCGCCGTGCCGTTCAGCCCGGTGAGCGGGCCGCGGTTGCTGGCTGGCGACCCTGCCGATGGCCTGCTGTTGCTGCAGGCGATCCCGGAATACCTGGAGAAGGGCGGGTTGTCGGGCGCGCACATCAACTTCACGGACGCGGCCCTGGACGACAGCATCGCCAGCCTGCCGGGCTGGATGGAGCTCCTGGGCTGCCAGTTTCACTGGCGCAACCGTGGCTACCGGGATTTCCAGGACTTTCTCGACACCCTCAGTTCGCGCAAGCGCAAGCAGATGCGCAAGGAGCGCGAGCAGGTGGCGGGGCAGGGGATCGAATTCGCCTGGTACAAGGGCGATGAGCTGAGTGAGGCGCAGTGGGATTTCGTCTACCTCTGCTATGCCAACACCTATGCCGTGCGCCGGCGCACGCCTTATCTGACGCGGGCGTTCTTCAGCCTGGTCGCCGAACGCATGCCCGAGACGATCCGTGTGGTGATCGCTCGGCAGAACGGGCGGGACGTGGCCATGGCCTTGAGCCTGCTAGGCGGCGACAGCCTGTACGGACGCTACTGGGGCTGCCTGGACGAGTTCGACCGGCTGCATTTCGAAACCTGCTTCTACCAGGGCATGGATTTCGCCATCGCCGAAGGGCTGCAGCGCTTCGATGCGGGGGCGCAGGGTGAGCATAAGCTGATTCGCGGGTTCGAGCCGGTGATCACGCGCTCGTGGCATTACCTGCGTCACCCAGGGTTGCGGCGGGCGGTGGAGGATTTTCTTGGGCAGGAGCGGGTCGGGGTGCGTGCTTATGCCGAGGAGGCGCGGGAGATGTTGCCCTACCGTCGGGACTGAAGGAAAGGTGTTGCCGGTCTTTCGCCAGCAAGGCTGGCTCCTACAGGGATCGCACCCTCCTGTAGGAGCCAGCCTTGCTGGCGAAAGGGGCCACCCGAGGCCTCAATCCACCCCGACGAACCCGCCGGTCTGGTGATGCCACAACCGTGCGTACAACCCCTGCTGGGCCAGCAACTCGCTGTGGCTGCCGCTCTCGACGATATGCCCTTTGTCCAGCACGATCAGCCGGTCCATGCGGGCGATGGTCGACAGGCGGTGGGCGATGGCGATCACGGTCTTGCCCTGCATCAGCGTCTCCAGGCTCTCCTGGATGGCGGCCTCGACCTCCGAGTCCAGCGCCGAGGTGGCCTCGTCCATCACCAGGATCGGTGCGTTCTTCAGCAGCACCCGGGCAATGGCGATGCGCTGGCGCTGGCCACCGGAGAGCTTCACGCCGCGCTCGCCGACATGGGCGTCGAAGCCGGTGCGGCCCTGGGCGTCGGACAACTGCGGGATGAACTCGTCCGCCCGCGCCCGGCGCACCGCCTCCCAGACCTCTTCATCGCTGGCGCCGGGGCGGCCGTACAGCAGGTTGTCGCGGATCGAGCGGTGCAGCAGCGAGGTGTCCTGGGTGATCATGCCGATTTGCGCGCGCAGGCTGGCCTGGTTGACCTCGGCGATGTCCTGGCCGTCGATCAGTATGCGTCCGCTGTCGATGTCGTACAGGCGCAGCAACAGGTTGACCAGGGTCGACTTGCCGGCGCCGGACGGGCCGATCAGGCCGATCTTCTCGCCGGGGCGGATATCCAGGTTCAGTGCGTCGATCACCTTGCCGCCCTTGCCGTAGTGGAAGTCGACATGGTCGAAGCGTACGCCGCCACGGCTGACCTTCAGCGCCGGCGCGTCGGGCTTGTCGCTGACCGTGACCGGCTGGGCGATGGTCTGCAGGCCGTCCTGGACCATGCCGATGTTCTCGAAGATGCCGTTGACCACCCACATGATCCAGCCCGACATGTTGACGATGCGGATCACCAGGCCGGTGGCCAGGGCGATGGCGCCGACGCTGATCAGCGACTGGCTCCACAGCCACAGCGCCAGGCCGGTGGTGCTGACCACCAGCAGGCCGTTGAGCGAGGTGATGACCACGTCCATGCTGGTGACCACCCGCGAGGCCAGTTGGGTTTTTTCGGTCTGCTCGCTGATCGCCTCGCGGGCGTACTGGCGCTCGTGGTCGGTGTGGGCGAACAGCTTCAGCGTGGCGATGTTGGTGTAGCCGTCGACGATGCGCCCCATCAGCTTGGAGCGGGCGTCGGAGGAGATCACCGAGCGTTCCTTGACCCGCGGCACGAAGTAGTAGAGCGCGGCGATATAGCAGGCGATCCATACCAGCAGCGGCAGCATCAGCCGCCAGTCGGCCTCGGCGAACAGCACCAGCGAGCTGATGGCATAGATCAGCACGTGCCAGAGCGCGTCCACCGCCTGCACCGCTGAGTCGCGCAGGGAGTTGCCGGTTTGCATGATGCGCTGGGCGATACGCCCGGCGAAGTCGCTCTGGAAGAAGTTCAGGCTCTGCTTGAGCACGTAGTTGTGGTTCTGCCAGCGGATCAGGCTGGTCATGCCCGGGCTGATGGTCTGGTGCACCAGCAGGTCGTGCAAGCCAAAGAACAACGGCCGCAGCAGCAGGATGACCACCAGCATCCAGAGCAGCTCGCCGCTGTGCTCACTGAAGAAGTTGACGTTGGGGGTGCCCTGGGCGAGGTCGATGATCCGGCTCAGGTAGCTGAACATGGCCACCTCGATCAGCGAGGCGACCAGGCCGACGATCAGCAGGGCGAGAAAGCTCGGCCACACCTGGCGCAGGTAGTACAGGTAGAACGGCCAGACCTGGCCGGGAGGCGCCTCGGTGGGCGCCTCGCGGAAGATGTCGATCAGTTGCTCGAAACGACGGTACAGCATGGGTGACAAGACTCCTGTGTGACCCGACCCACGTCCCTGTGCGGCGTGTGGTCAGTCGATGCGTTTGGCCGACTTGATGTACACCGGGTCCGCCGGGACATCGCGCATGCCTTTCTTGACGGTGGTCGGCGAGTTGACGATCTGGTCGACCACTTCCATGCCCTTGGTGACTTTGCCGAACACCGCGTAGCCACGGTCGCGGCCCGGGTTGAGGAAGTCGTTGTCGGCGACGTTGATGAAGAACTGGCTGGTGGCCGAGTTCGGGTCGGAGGTGCGGGCCATGGACAGGGTGCCGCGGGTGTTCTGCAGGCCGTTGCTGGCTTCGTTGCGGATCGGGTCCTTGGTGTTCTTCTGCACCATCTGGTCGGTGAAGCCGCCACCCTGGACCATGAAGCCCGGGATCACGCGGTGGAAGATGGTGTTGTTGTAGAAGCCGCTGTCGACGTACTCGAGGAAGTTCTTCGTGCTGATCGGTGCTTTTTCAGCGTTCAGCTCGATCTCGATTTTGCCAAAGCTGGTGACCAGCTCAACGTGCGGGGTCTTGTCGGAGGCCATGACGCTGGTGGCGAAGGCAACCGAGCAGGCGGTGAGCAGAAGTTTTTTCAGCATGGGCTCAAAGATCCTTGAGAGGTGGAAGCGGCTGCGAGGAACTGCAGCAGGGTGAGGTTGAAGACCTCGGGTTGATCGAGGGGTGTAGCGTGCCGTGAATCGTCGATGACCGCCAGCCTGGCGTTGGGCATCAGGGCGACATAACGCGCCTTGAGTTGTACCGGGGTGTAATCGTGGTCGGCGGCGATCACCAGCGTCGGACAACGGATCTGGCCGATGCGTTCCTGCACGCCCCAGTCGACGATGGCGTCGAAACTCTTGAGATACGCGCGCTTGTCGTTGCGCGCCCAGCGTTCGGCCATCTTGCGCCGCAGTTCGCTTTGCCCGGGCTTGGGGAACAGCCGCTGGGCCAGGCCCTTGCCCACCGTCTCGACGCTGAGCAGGCGCGCCAGGCCCCAGCGCTTGAGCCACCAGATCCAGTCGCTGCGGGTGCGACGCTTGACCTCCGGGGCACTGTTGACGATGCACAGGCTGCGCAGCCAGTCGGGGTGGTCGACGGCGAACTGGAAGCCGACCATGCCGCCCATCGACAGCCCGACGAAATGCACCGGGCCGGTGCCCAGGTGCTTGAGCAGGGCCAGCAGGTCTTCGCTGAAGGTCTTGATCCGGTAGCCTCGGCGCGGCTTGGCGGATTGGCCATGGCCACGGATATCCATGAGGATCACCCGATAGTGGCGGCTGAACTCGGGCACCTGCAGCTCCCAGTCCTGGCTGCTCGAGCCCAGGCCGTGCAGCAGCACCAAGGGCTCGCCTTGGCCATGTTCCTCGTAGTGCAGCAGGCAACCGTCATGTTCGAAACAGGCCATGGGCGCGGTCCTCTCAGGCTTGCGGGGGGGCTGCGAAGGGCACGTCCAGTGGCGCGGTATCGAAATTGCGCAGCAGTTCGATGAGGATCTGCGTGGCCGGGCCCAGGGTCTTTTCCTTGCTCGAATAAAGGTAGAACAGCGGGTGGCGGCTGCCACCCTGGTCAAGCGGCAAGGGCTTGAGCACGCCTTCGCGCAATTCGCGCTCGATCATGTGCCGGGGCAGCCAGGCAAAACCCAGGCCGCTGCTGACGAAGGTGGCGGCGGTGCCCAGGCTGCCCACGGTCCAGCGCTGCTCGGCGCCCAGCCAGCCGACGTCGCGGGGTTGCGCGCGGCCGGAGTCGCGGATCACCACCTGCAACTGGCTTTCCAGGTCCTGGAAAGTGATTTCGCGGCCGGTGCGGTGCAGCGCGTGCTCGGGGTGGGCGACGGCGATGAACTCCACCGGGCTCAGTTCGGTGCCCAGGTAGCCGCCGATATTGAAGCTGCTGATGGCGAGGTCCGCGATGCCTTCGTGCAGCACCTCCTCGACCCCGGACAACACTTCTTCGCGCAACCGCACCCGGCAACCTCGGCTTTGCGGCATGAAGGCGGCCAGGGCGCGCACCAGGCGGGCGCTGGGGTAGGCGGCGTCGACCACCAGGCGCACCTCGGCTTCCCAGCCCTGTTCCATGTGGTGGGCCAGGTCTTCCAGCTGGCTGGCCTGCTTGACCAGCTGCCGCGAGCGGCGCAGCAGCACGCTGCCGGCTTCGGTCAGCACCGCCTTGCGCCCATCGATGCGCAGCAGCGGCACGCCCAGTTGCTCCTGCATCCGCGCCACGGTGTAGCTCACTGACGATTGCGAGCGGTGCAGGGCCTCGGCGGCCTGGGCGAACCCGCCATGGTCGACCACCGCCTGCAGGGTCCGCCACTGATCCAGGGTTACGCGCGGCGCTTTCATCTAGGGCTCCTGTTGTCCTAAGCTGCGCTCTTCTCAAGGAGAGCGCCCGTATGAAGAAATGTTGTGCGGCTTTGCTGTTGTGCCTGCCCTTCACCGCCATGGCTTACCCCATCGACGTGGAGAAGGAGCTGACCGGGGTCAAGGTCGACTACACCGCCTATGACACGGCCTATGACATCGGTGCCATCACCCTGAACAACTATGGGCAGGTGCCGGCGGCCTGCAAGGTCATGTTCCGCAACGGCCCCGAGGCGCCACGGGTGCGCAGGGTCAACGTGCCGGCCGGCAAGAGCGTGGATGTCACCGCCAAGTTCAACCGGCAGATCATCAAGCTGCGCATCCTGCTGGACTGCAAAGCGGAATAAAACTGATTAATCGATAGATTGATCCCACTTTTTACGCTTTTTTATCGATAGGTCAACCCTTAATCTCACCTCCATCGAATCGCCACCCCTTACCGCCGATGGAGGCACCCCATGTCCCGCGTACTGATCATCGAAAGCAGCGCCCGCCAGCAGGATTCCGTTTCCCGTCAACTGACCCGCGATTTCATCCAGCAGTGGCAGGCGGCGCACCCGGCCGACGACATCACCGTGCGTGACCTGGCGGTGAACCCGGTGCCGCACCTGGACGCCGACCTGCTGGGCGGCTGGATGAAGCCAGAAGATCAGCGTAGCGCCGCCGAGGTGGATGCCCTGGCCCGCTCCAACGCCCTGACCGACGAGCTGCTGGCCGCCGACGTGCTGGTGATGGCCGCGCCGATGTACAACTTCACCATCCCCAGCACCCTCAAGGCCTGGCTGGACCACGTGCTGCGCGCCGGCATCACCTTCAAGTACACCCCGACTGGCCCGCAAGGCCTGCTGGCCGGCAAGCGCGCCATCGTCCTGACCGCCCGTGGCGGCATCCACGCCGGTGCCAGCAGCGACCACCAGGAACCCTACCTGCGCCAGGTGATGGCTTTCATCGGCATCCATGACGTGGACTTCATCCACGCCGAAGGCCTGAACATGAGCGGCGAGTTCCACGAGAAGGGGCTGAACCAGGCCAAGGCCAAGCTGGCCGCGGTGGCTTGATACGCGACGAATTCCCAACCTGACACCTTGTTGCTCCTTTGGGTGTGCCTGCCCGGCCAAATGATGGCCGGGCTTTTTTATGCCTGTGGGGACGGCACGCCCCCTGTAGGAGCGGCCTTGTGCCGCGAAAGGGCCGCAAAGCGGCCCCAGGATTTCAGTATCGAGCAGAAATCGCCAGGGCCGCTTTGCGGCCCTTTCGCGGCACAAGGCCGCTCCTACAGGGGTAAACGTGCGCAGAGAAAGGGAATACGCCCACGAGCAGCCCCACAATCCCCATGGTTGAAGTGCCCCAAGACAACCCGCTAAGGTCCCCGCCTTGATCCACGAGGGCCAACCATGGGCTACCTGATAATCGTCGCGCTGATCCAGGCGTACTCCTTCAACCTGATCGGCGAATACCTGGCCGGTCATGTCGACAGCTACTTCGCCGTGCTCGCCCGGGTGCTGCTGGCCGGCCTGGTGTTCCTGCCGTTGACCCGCTGGCGCCAGGTCGAGCCGCGCTTCCTGCGCTCGATGCTGCTGATCGGCGCGCTGCAGTACGGCATCACCTACGTCTGCCTGTACCTGAGCTTCCGCGTGCTGACCGTGCCCGAGGTGCTGCTGTTCACCATCCTGACCCCGCTGCACGTCACGCTGATCGAGGACGCCCTCAACCGGCGCTTCAACCCCTGGGCGCTGCTCGCCGCGCTGGTGGCGGTGGCCGGTGCGGCGGTGATCCGCTTCGACACCATCTCCGGCGAGTTCTTCATGGGCTTCCTGCTGCTGCAACTGGCCAATTTCACCTACGCCGCCGGGCAGGTGCTGTACCGTCACCTGGTCGCCCGCCACCCCAGCGACCTGCCGCATTACCGGCGTTTCGGCTACTTCTACCTGGGCGCGCTGATCGTGGTGCTGCCGGCCTTCCTGCTGTTCGGTAACGCCCAGCACCTGCCGAGCACCGACACCCAATGGCTGGTGCTGCTGTTCCTTGGGCTGTGCCCGACCGCGCTGGGGCTGTACTGGTGGAACAAGGGCGCGTGCCTGGTATCCGGCGGCACCTTGGCGGTGATGAACAACCTGCATGTGCCGGTGGGGCTGTTGCTGAACCTGCTGATCTGGAACCAGGACGAACCGCTGGGGCGCCTGGCCATCGGCGGTTCGATCATCCTGGCGTCGGTGTGGCTGAGCCGCCTGGGTGGCCAGCGTGCGCTACAGCCCGGCGCGACCTCGTCGCGCTGATCGATAGCGCGTTGCAGCAAAGGCGCCCCGAGTGGGCGCCTTTGTCTTTATCGGGACCAGGGTTGGCCCAGGCAGAAGGAGAGGGGCAAGATAGGCGCAGGTGACACCAAGATCGCCAGTCATGAAATGGACGTGAACAACAATACAAGGAAGAGACCGTGAACCTTGACCTGACTGATCTGAAGCTGTTCATAAAGATTGCCGAGTCGCCCAGCCTGACCCAGGGTGCCCGGCGTGCCTGCCTGTCACCGGGTGCTGCGAGCATGCGCATCAAGTCGATGGAGGGCGAACTGGGCGAGGGGCTGTTCCTTCGCCAGCACAAAGGCCTAGTGCTGACGGCGGCGGGCAGGCGGCTGCTGGTCCATGCGCGCAAGATCCTCGGCCAGCTGGAGGTGCTCAAGGCCGAGTTCGAGCGGCACGAGGAACAGGATGCGGCCAGCATGCGCATGTACGTCGACGGCTTCACCGCCTTCGAGTCCACCCAGCAGCGGCTGGTGCGCTACCTGGCGGAGCACGCGCACATCGCCATCGACCTGCAGGCGCGCAACCCCGGGGAGATCGTGCGGGGCGTGCGCGAAGGGGCTGTCGACATGGGGGTGGTGGCCGGCAGTGCGCCGGTGGAGGGCTGCGCCTCGATCGCCATGCCGGTGCTCAACTATGTGGTGGTGCTGCCAAGGCGTCACCCATTGGCCAACGCAGCGGCACTGCGCCTGCGGGACGTGCTGCAACACCCGCAGGTGGGGCTGTGCAGCGATGCCGCCCTGAGCCGGCTGGTCGAAGAGCAGGCGCGGGACGATGGCAGCGAGGCGCAGTTCAGGATCAAGGTGTCCACGGGGGAAGCGTTCTGCCGGATGGTCGCCGAGGGGGTGGGCATTGGTATCGCGCCGGACACGGCAGTGCAGCGCTATCTGCGCTGCTGCGCCCTGGTGGCGCGGCCCCTTGAGGAGGCCTGGGCGCGGCAGGACCACATGATGCTGGTCAGGCACACCGACAGCATGCCCCGCCATGTCACCGAACTGCTCTCCTACCTGAGCGCCGCCTGAGGAGGAAGTCGCCGATGCCAGGCGGGTGCGCCTGGCATCGGCAACTGGCTCAGCGGGTGCCCGGCACTAGGCTGAGGATTTCGTCGATGGGCATGCAGGCTGGTTCGATCTCGTAGGCGCGGTCGTTCTCCAGGATGCTGGTGGCCACCTGGCGCATGGCCGAATAGGCGCCGCGCAGCATGTGGTTGGCATAGATCACCGCGTTGAAGCCCGCGTCGGCCAGGCACGAGAACGTGAGTTGCGGGTAGCTGGTGGGCACGCAGATCAGCGGCGTGGCGGGGTGGCGGTGTTTGAAGCGCCGGGCGAACTCGAGGATTTCCTCGCCACTGCGCTTGCGGCTGTGGATCATGATGCCGTCGGCGCCGGCCTCGGTGTAGGCGCTGCAGCGGGCCAGGGCATCCTCCAGGCCTTTTTCCAGGATCAGGCTCTCGCAGCGGGCGAAGATCATCATCCGCTCTCCGGGGCGGTGTTGCGTGCCGGCCCTGATCTTTTCGCAGAAGTGTTCCACCGTCTCCTGCTCCTGGTGCACCGACAGCCCCAGCAGGGAGTTCTTCTTCAAGCCGCACTTGTCTTCGATGACGATTGCCGAGACGCCGGCGCGCGCCAGCCACTGCACATGGATGGCGAAGTGCTCGACCTTGCCGCCGGTGTCGGCGTCGTAGATCAGCGGCAGGTCGCACACACCGAGGATCTCGTTGAGGCGTTCGAGGCGGTCGCTGGGCGAAAGGATCTCGATGTCCGGCAGGCAGCGCTGGGTGGAGTCGGTCAGCGAACTGGACCAGATGGCGTCGTAGCCCAGGCTGGCGCCGCGCGCCTCCAGGCGCACGCTCTTGGCCAGCATGGCCGATATCGGGCTATGCGCTTCCAGCACGCGCAGGCAGGGTTTGTCATGGAACAGTTGGCGCAGGTCGATGCGCGAATCGGGATTCACGATGTTCATGGGGCCACTTCCTTGATCAGGGGGTGTCAGACGGCCAGGACCGACGCCATCTTGTGCAGGTGTTCGCAGGCGCGCTGCACGTATTCGCACGACAATGCTTCGATCCGCGCATAGTCGAGCGCCTGCGCCGTGGCCTGGCAATAGAGTTCAAGGGCGCTGGTGGCATGGAAGAAGTGCTGGGCCTCGACTGCGCCACAGTGCACGCTGAGGAACGTGGCGATACGGTGCGCTTCACCCGCGGGCTTGCCTTGCACCTGCTTCAGCCAGTCTTTCCACAACGGCGTCATCACGTTGTATTCACCGGTGTTGAACAGCTCGGTCATCGCCATCATCTCGATGGCTTCCACCAGTTGCGGGGCGAGCGGGCGCTTGTTGCCGACCCAAGTGGAGAATTCCTTGGTCACCGGGTTCAGGTAGCGGTCTTGCAGGCGCCAGTCGTCCGAGCCGCAGATGGCCGTGGCCATGCGCGCATACAGCTTGGAGTGGTGCGGGTGGCCGTGCATCTCGCCCAGGCCGATATCCTCGACGATGATCTCGCCGCAGTGGCGCGCGGCCTCCAGCAGGCGCAGGCGGCCCTGGTCGTCGTCGAGTGCCTCGGACTCCTGAAGCAATCGCACGATGATGCTGGACACCGCATGTGCGGCGCCATCCGGGCTGCGCCAGCCGCAGAAGAAGGTGCACAGGCTGTCACGCGACCACGGCTGCGAAGTGATGTGCTGGTAAGTGTCCAGGTAGTCGCCGAGCAGGTCGTCGTGAACGTCGAAGCCCTTTCTCAGGGCGCTGGCCAGCCGTTTGTCCTGGACATCGGTCAGCGCCTGGTCAACGAATGACAGCATGAAATCCGTTTTCTTCATGTCATGATCTCGCGGTTGGGGGAAAAGCCGGGGTCAGGCAAGCGATGCGATGAAGGTGGCGAAGCGGCCCAGGCCTTCGACCAGGTCGTCCTCGCTCACCGAGTAGGAGAGCCGCACGGCGCGAGGGTCGCCATTGCTGCAGCCCGGTACCAGGGCGATGCGCGCCTCGGTCAGCAGCAGCTCGCACAGGTGGCTGGCGTCGCGCAGAGGCAGGTCCTGGTAGCGCCTGCCCAGCAGGTCGCCGATATCCAGGTACAAGTAGAAAGCGCCTTGTGGGGGTGCGAAGCGGATCCCGTCGAGCTCGCCGAGCAGGGCGGTGGCCGTGGCCAGCTGGCGGTCGAGCTGGGCGTTGATGTCGGCGGCGAAGCGCTGCGCGCCCTCGCCATCCAGGGCGGTCAGCGCGGCGTACTGGGCCAGGCTGCTGGGGTTGGAGGTGGTGTGCGCCTGCAGGTTGTGCATCGCCGTGACCACCGCCTTGGGCGCGCAGGCATAGCCCAGTCGCCAGCCGGTCACGGCCTGGCTCTTGGAGAATGAGTCGATGACGATGGTCGACCCCTTGAGCTCGGGCAGCAGGCTGACGATGTTGTGGTGTTGCTGGCCGCCGCGCAGCAGGCCGCGATAGCACTCGTCGAAGATGACCCAGAGCTTGCGCTCCAGGGCCAGTTCACCGATGGCGAGCAGTTCCCGGGGCGAATAGACCACGCCGGTGGGGTTGTTCGGGGTATTGATGATGATCGCCTTGCTGCGCGGCGACAGGGCGGCTTTCACCGCAGCGCTGCGCAGCGTGTACTGGTCGGCCCGGGTGTCGATGAACACCGGGCTTGCACCAGCCAGTTCGACCTGGGTGGGGAAAGTCTCCCAGTAGGGGCGTGGGATGAGTACTTCGTCGCCAGGGTTCAGCAGTACCATCGCGCTATTGAACAGGGCCTGCTTGGCGCCGCTGGACACGGCGATTTCATCGGCGCCGTAGGCGACGCCCAGGCGCTGGCTGACACTGTTGGCCAGCGCCTGGCGCAGGCGCGGGTTGCCCAGTGGCGGGGTGTAGCGGTTCCACTGTTCATGCACCGCGGCGATGGCGCCGCTGCGCATGTCCGGCGCCGCATCCGTGGCCAGTTCGCCGGCGGCGAAGTTGATTACCTTGATGCCGGCGTCACGCAGGGCGTTGGCCTTGCTGCGCATGCTCGAGGTGCCGGGCGCGCCGATGCGGCCAGCGCGCTCCGAGAGTTCGTAGGTCATGGTTCACATCCTTGTCGTTGGCGATCCGCAGGTGTCCTGCTCAGCGTCGGGCCAGGCCCTTCATGCCGTTGTAGGTGACCAGGCACAGGGGCAGGGTCAGCAGCAGCACGCAGGCCAGCACCACCAGCCCCTCATTCACCCCCGCCTGGTCGGAGATCGCGCCGATCAGCACCGGGGCCAGCGCGCCACCGCCGACAGTGCCGGTGTAGAACCAGGCGAACACCCGGTCGCGCCGGTCCCGTGGGGCGAAGTCCGGCACCAGGCCACCGAGTACCGACGAGGTACCGTTCAAGGCCACGCCGATCAGCGGCATGACCAGCATCAGTGCGCCGTAGGGCAGCACCAGCGCCAGCAGGATCAACAGGGCGGTGAGCAGTTCGGTGCAGATCACCGTGCGCACCGGCCCCAGGCGTGCGCCGAGGTAGCCGCAGAACAGCTTGCCGAAGGCACCGCCGATGAACAGCAGGGACAGCGCCAGGCCGATGTGCTCGGTACTGGCGCCCTTGCTTTGCAGCAGGAACGGCAGGAACGTGAGGAAGCCCATGCGCACGCCGCTGTCGAGGGTGCCGGTGGCGATCAGCGCCATCAGGCCCGAAGTGCTGCCGGCCTTGTCAGTGTTGCCGGCTTTCTTGCCGGCCTTGTCGTGGGCCTGGGTCCTGGGCATCAGCAGCCACAATGCGAAGGCGGCGGCGATGCCGAGCACACCGAGCAGGGTGGCGTTGGTCTGCCAGGAGATGTACACCAGCGCCAGACCGGTGAGCCCCGGAATGATGGCCTTGCCGATATCGCCGGCGAAGTTGTACTGGGCCAGGGCCTGCTTGACCCGGCCACTGCCGTCATAGGCATCCGAGACCAGGGCCGAGGCCAGGGGGTGCTGGGTGCTTGCGCCCAGGCCACCGATCATCAAGGCCAGCAACAGCAGGGTGATGTCGGTGGCCTGCGCGGCCAGCAGGTAGGCGAAACCGGCCAGCGCGGTGCCCCTGACCAGCAGGGCCTGCCTGCCCCATTTGCGTGCGCCCCGGCTGGCCAGCAACTGGAAACCGGCCATCATCCCGGCATAGGCGCCGCGCAGCAGGCCGACCTGGGCGTAGCTGAGGCCGAAGGCCGCCTGCCAGATGGGCAGCAGCACGTAGATCACATCGGTGAGGCCGTCATGCACGCCGTGGGCGAGGCTGCCTGCAGCCAGGGCCTTGCGGCGGGTGGCCTGGTCGGTGCCATCCGGTTCGTCGAGTTTTTCCAGGGAGATGTCCTGACGCATCGCTTGCTCGCAGTCCTTGTGTCGATACCTGGCCGAAAGCCGCGTGGCGCGGTTCGGTGTGCTGGCTGCAGGGTAGGAGATGCGGGGAGGGGTGGGTATTCGTATTTGCCGAAGGCTGGCGTTTAATAATTCTGAAATAGTTGTAACTATTTGTTTCTAATGACTGCTTTGCAGCGAGCCAGGCGAAATTTTTTTGCGTCTGTGTTCGCCGGCAAGCCGGCTCCTACGGGGCGGATGTGAAGTTCTGCTTCAACGCGGTACCTGTAGGAGCCGGCTTTGCCGGCGAAAAGGCCAGTGCGGTCAATACAACTCTATTGTTCCCACCGCTTGGGTGGCCGTTGCTTCAGGCGTTACTGAACGCTCGAGGCTCCTGCTCAATGTGATACCTGCCAGCCAACCCGACACGCATGTCATTGCCACTCGGTTGCTGGTACAGGCTCAGCCCGAACTCCGGCAGCACCGCCAGCAGGTAGTCGAAGATATCGCCCTGGATGCGCTCGTACTCGGCCCACGCCGTGGTGGTGGTGAAGCAGTAGATTTCCAGCGGCACGCCTTCGGCGGTGGTCTGCATCTGCCGGACCATGCAGGTCATGCCGGCGTGCACATTGGGGTGGTTCTTCAGGTACGCCAAGGCGAACGCGCGGAAGGTGCCGATGTTGGTCAGCTTGCGGCGGTTGGCGGCCAGCTCCGCCACCGGGCCCAGGGCCTCGTTCCAGCTGTGCAGTTCCTGGCGTTTCTGCGCCAGGTAGTCGCCGAGTAGGCGGACCTGGCTCAGGCGCTGCTCTTCTTCCTGCGTGAGGAAGCGCACCCCGGCGGCATCGATGAACAGGCTGCGCTTGATGCGCCGCCCGCCCGACTGCTGCATGCCGCGGTAGTTGCGGAACGATTCGCTCATCAGGCGCCAGGTGGGGATGGAGACGATGGTCTTGTCGAAGTTCTGCACCTTGACCGTGTGCAGGGTGATATCCACCACATCGCCGTCGGCGCCGACCTGGGGCATCTCGATCCAGTCACCCACGTGCAGCATGTCGTTGCTGGTGAGCTGCACGCTGGCGACGAATGAAAGCAAGGTGTCCTTGTACACCAGCAACAGTACCGCCGACATCGCACCCAGGCCCGACAGCAGCAACAGCGGCGAGCGGTCGATGAGCGTGGCGACGATCACGATCGCGGCGAAGATCCACAGCATCATCTTGGCCAGTTGCACATAGCCCTTGATCGAGCGGGTGCGGGCATGTTCGGTGCGGGCATAGATGTCCAGCAGCGCATCGAGCAGGCACGACAGGGCCAGGGTCATGAACAGCAGGGTGAAAGCCAGGGCGAAGTTGCCGAGGAAGTGCTGGGCGGTGTTGGAGAGTTCCGGCACCAGTTTCAGGCCGAACTGGATCACCAGCGAGGGGGTGGTCTGGGCCAGGCGGTGGAACACCTTGTTCTGGCGCAGGTCGTCGAGCCACCGAAGCGCGGGCTGGCGGGCCAGCAGGCGGCTGGCATGCAGGACCAGGAAGCGGGCCAGGCGGCCGACCAGCAGCGAGACGAGCAGCAGCACGCCCAGCCCGAGCGCGGCATGCAGCAGTGGATGTTGGTCGAGGGTCCCCCAGAGGTCGAGGGTGTCGTGCCAGATGCGTTGGATGTCCATGGGTGCGAAAGCGGTCTGTATAGCGGTACGAAGGGGGGTTAGAGTGCGGATCGGGGCAAAGTTACCAAAAGAAATTCGGCTCCGACGAAGGAAAACGTTACCCTATGCAACTTGAATTTTTCGCACTTGCCCGAGGTTACGCCGTGTTTTCCCAATTCGCCCTGCACGAACGCCTGCTCAAAGCCGTGGCCGAGCTGAAATTTGTCGAGCCGACGCCGGTGCAGGCAGCGGCCATTCCCCTGGCGTTGCAAGGGCGTGACCTGCGGGTGACGGCGCAGACCGGCAGCGGCAAGACCGCCGCCTTCGTGCTGCCACTGCTCAACCGCCTAGTCGACCTGAGCGGCCCACGCGTGGAAATCCGTGCGCTGATCCTGCTGCCTACCCGCGAGCTGGCCCAGCAGACCCTCAAGCAGGTGCAACTGTTCTCCCAGTTCACCTACATCAAGTCCGGGCTGGTGACTGGCGGTGAAGACTTCAAGGAACAGGCCGCTATGCTGCGCAAGGTGCCGGACGTGCTGATCGGCACCCCGGGCCGCCTGCTGGAGCAGCTCAACGCCGGCAATCTCGACCTTTCCCACGTGAAGGTGCTGATCCTCGACGAAGCCGACCGCATGCTCGACATGGGCTTCGCCGAAGACATGGAGCGCCTGTGCAAGGAGTGCGAGAACCGCGAACAGACCCTGCTGTTCTCCGCCACCACCGGCGGCGCGGCCCTGCGCGACATCATCGGCAAGGTGCTGAAAGACCCTGAGCACCTGATGCTCAACAGCGTCTCGCAGCTCGCCGAAGGCACCCGACAGCAGATCATCACCGCCGACCACGACCAGCACAAAGAGCAAATCGTGCAGTGGCTGCTGGCCAACGAGACCTACCAGAAAGCGATCATCTTCACCAACACCCGGGCGTTGGCCGATCGCATCTACGGCCACCTGGTGGCGAAAGAAGTCAAAGCCTTCGTCCTGCACGGCGAGAAGGACCAGAAAGACCGCAAGCTGGCCATCGATCGCTTCAAGGACGGCGGCTCCAAGGTGCTGGTAGCCACTGACGTCGCCGCCCGTGGCCTGGACATCGATGGCCTGGATCTGGTGATCAACTTCGACATGCCGCGCAGCGGTGACGAGTACGTGCACCGTATCGGCCGTACCGGCCGCGCCGGTGGCGAAGGCCTGGCGATCTCGCTGATCACCCACAACGACTGGAACTTGATGTCGAGCATCGAGCGCTACCTCAAGCAGCAGTTCGAGCGCCGGGTCATCAAGGAGGTCAAGGGCACCTACAGCGGCCCGAAAAAGGTCAAGGCGTCGGGCAAGGCCGCTGGCAGCAAGAAGAAAAAGGTCGAGAAGAAGACCGGCGCCGACAAGAAAGCCGCCGCCAAGCGCAAGCCGGCCGCCAAGTCGAAGGCCCCGTTGGCCAGCGCCGACGGCCTGGCGCCGCTGAAAAAGCGCAAGCCTGCGGCCGAGTAAGCCACGCTTGCAGTAAGCCCGCCATCGCAATGGTGGCGGGTTGACTCACACCTTCCCCACGTGTCTGTAGCCCATTTCCCAAACTGCTTCCGAGCCCATGCAATTTACCGGCTGACCCCGATACTCCCCTGGCATGTTCAGTCAGAAGGGCGTAGCGTATGTACAGCTGTAAATACAGGGTGTCCCATGGCGTTTGAATGGGACGAGGAGAAGAACCTGCTCAACATCCGCAAGCACGGTATTGACTTCAATGATGTGCCCGAGATGTTCCGGCACCCGATGCTGGCGTTGCGGGATGAACGATTCGACTACGACGAGGCGCGCTGGATCAGCATGGGCTGGATCAACGCGTGGGTCAGCGTGGTCGCCTACACCGAAAGGCAAGGGGATGTGATCCGCATCATCTCCGCCCGAAGAGCCACCCGACGCGAGGTAACGCGCTATGTCGAAACCATCCGCAAGCATTGACCACACACCTGTCGACACCTCGGACATTCCCGAGCTCGACGATGACTTCTTCCGTCGCGCCGAGCTGCGGGTGCCCGCCAAGCAGACCGTGACGATGCGCCTGGATGCCGATGTGCTGGCCTGGTTCAAGGAGCAGGGCGCCGGCTACCAGACCCGCATCAACCAGCTGTTGCGCCAGTACATGCTGGCGCAACAGCGTCGCTGACCTCAGGTCCTGCTTTTCGCAGCCTTCAGTTCCTGAATCCGCTTGTCGATCAGCTGACACTTGTCCGGCAGGTCCTTGCTGGCTGTATCGAGTTTCATGCCCTGCAGCTCGTCATTGATCTCCTTGGCCTTTTGCGGGTTCTGTTCGGTCAGTTGACTCACCAGCCCGGCGAGTTCCTCCCTTTTCTGCGTGGCCTCCTCCGGGGTGCAGGCCCAGGCCTGAAAAGTGCAGAGCAGTGTTGTCGCGCAGGCGACGCATGGCAGCCATTTCATTCCGTTTACCTCCGACGAGTGGGTGTCCGGTTGAAATCGTGAGCGAGGAGGAAGTTCAGTCTGTCGGACCGTGCGTGGATGACAGGCGTTGAAAATTGGTCTGGCATCGTTTGGGTCGAGCATTCAATAATCGGGATCCATTCTCACTGCCGAGCCTTGCAATGACATTCAGCCAGACAAGGGGGCGTCCATGACGGCGGCCCGCAAGAACCCCGATGCCTTCGCCTTCCAGGTCATGCTGGGGCTGTGCCTGGTCTGGGGCTGCCAGCAGGTGTTGATCAAGTCCGCCGCCATGGATATCGCCCCGGTGATGCAGGCGGCGTTTCGCAATGGCATAGCCGCCTTGCTGGTGGGGCTGCTGGTCTGCTTCAAGGGTGGCTGGGGGCAGGTTGGCACGACCTGGCGCGCCGGGCTGCTGGCCGGTGGCTTGTTCGGCCTGGAGTTCCTGTTCATCGCCGAGGGGCTGAAGCTGACCTCGGCGGCGCACATGTCGGTATTCCTCTACACCGCGCCGATCTTCACCGCGCTGGGGTTGCATTTCATGATGCCCAGCGAGCGGCTGCGGCTGTTGCAGTGGTTGGGCATCTTGCTGGCGTTCGGCGGGATCGCCCTGGCCTTTGCTGGCGGTATTTCCCTCGATCAGCTCGATGGCCGCATGTTGCTGGGTGATGGCCTGGCGATCCTGGCGGGGTTGGCCTGGGGTGCGACCACGGTGGTGGTGCGTGGCTCGCGATTGTCCGAGGCACCCGTGACCTTGACCTTGTTCTACCAGCTGGCGGTGGGCTTTGTCGGGCTGGTGCTGATCGCCCTGGTGAGCGGGCAGATCGCCGATTTCTCGCTGACTCCGCTGGCCGTTGGTAGCGTGCTGTTCCAGGGCATTGTCGTGTCGTTCGTCAGCTACCTGACCTGGTTCTGGTTGTTGCGCAAGTACCTGGCGTCGAACCTGGCGGTGTTTTCGTTCATTACACCGTTGTTCGGCGTGACCTTCGGCGTGCTGTTGCTGGATGAACCGTTGAGCCTGAATTTCGTGATCGGCGCGGTGATGGTGCTGCTCGGGGTGATCATGGTCAGTGCTGAAGCCTGGGTGCGCCAGCAACTGCGCAAGGTCGTGGGATAAGGGGCGGGCGGTTCGCCGGCAAGCCGGCTCCTACGGGACTTGTGTAGGAGCCGGCTTGCCGGCGAATGCGCCAATTCATTCAACCCACCTGTCCCAGATTGCCGCAGGAAGCTGGACGCCGCACACCCTCCACCAACACGCCGGCCAGCCCCAACCCCACAGCCGCCAATACCAGCGCTGGTTGCAAGCTCCCACTGAAATGGCTGCTCAACGCCGCCAGCAACGGCCCGCTCAACTGCCCAAGGGCAAAGCACGCGGTCAACAGCCCGGCATTGCGCTGCGTGGCATGGGGTGCCAGCTCCCGTGAGCGCTGCATCACCAGTTGCATGCAGGCCAGGAATGGCCCGCCGCACAGCAGCACGCCCAATGCCAGGCCGATACCGCCACCGAGCAGGCAGGCCAGTACGCCCAGCCCTTGCAGCCACAGGGTGGTAGTCAGCCAGGCAGAGGTCCGCCCCGGGCGGCGCAGGCTGACGATGGCCACGCCGAGCGCTGATGCCAATCCGAACGCGGGCCAGAACAGGTCGGCTTGCCACTGTCCGAGGAACTGCTGGCTGGCCATCTGCGACAGGAAGGTGGCCGGCAGGATGTAGCCAATCCCGTAGAGCGCATAGACCAGGCCCAAGCGTCCGATACCGGTGCCGCGGCCTTGTTCATTGCCGGCCGCGGGTGTGGCGGCGGGTTCCAGCGCCCGTGGCAGCCACGGCAGCACCGCCAGCAGCATGACCAGCGCGGCGACGCCATAGACCAGCCATAGGGCCGCCGAATCCAGCCCCAGCAGGTGCGCGCCCAGGGCCAGCACGCCCGTCACCGCGATGCCGACGCCGGGCCCGGCGAACACCAGCGCGCCGAGGCGCAGCCGGCCATGGGCGCTGGCCAGTTGCTGGCTGAGGCTGGCGATCATCACCAGCACCCAGGCGCTGGCCACGCCAGTGCCGAAGCGCAGCAGCAGGTGGCTCCAGAAACCGTCGGCGGCCCACGAGGCCAGGGTCAGCAGCACGCACAGCCACAGGCCTCCATGCAGGCGCAGGCGCACCTGGGCGGGCTGGCGGGCGAACATGGCGTCCACCGCGCCGAGGAAGTAGCCGAGGTAGTTGGCCGCGGCGATCAGGCCACCGGCCGTCAGGTCGAACTGGCCCTCGGCGATCAGCCGGGGCAGTTGCGGAGTGAGGGCGAAGCGGCCGATGCCCATGGCCATCATCAGCGCCACGGCGCTGGCCAGCAGTTGCACGAGGGGTGACATGGAAAGTCTCCTGCACGAAGGGATGCGATGGGTGGCAGGGTAGGGCGCATTGACTTTCAATAAAATTGAATAATGATGATCAAGTTGTTCTGTTTTGGAGAAGATCATGGAGTTCAGTCAACTGCGCATCTTCCAGGCCGTGGCCGAGGAGGGCTCGGTCACCCGCGCCGCCGAGCGGCTGCACCGGGTGCCGTCGAACCTGTCCACGCGCCTGCGCCAGCTCGAAGAGCAACTGGGGGTGGAGTTGTTCCTGCGTGAACGCCAGCGCCTGCAGTTGTCGCCGGCCGGCAAGGTGCTGCTGGACTACGCCAACCGCCTGGCCAACCTGCGCGATGAGGCGATGGCGGCAGTGCAAGGGGGTCAACCGGCGGGTGACTTTGTGCTCGGCACCATGTACAGCACGGCGGCTATCCACCTGCCAGCGCTGCTGGCGCGCTACCACCAGGCGTATCCGCAGGTGAACCTGCAAGTCCAGGCGGCGCCCAGCGGCGAACTGCTGGAGGGCGTGCTGAGCCACCGGATGGACGCGGCGTTGGTGGACGGGCCGCTCAACCTGGCGGGCCTGGATGGCATACCGCTGTGCGATGAGACGCTGGTGCTGATCACCAGCCCCGAGCACCCAGCGGTGCACAGCGCCAAGGATGTGGCCGGCAAGGCGGTGTTCACCTTCCGCCAGGGCTGCTCGTACCGCATGCGCCTGGAAGCCTGGTACGCCCATGCTCACACGCCCATGGGCCGGGTGATGGAAATCGAGTCGTACCAGAGCATGCTGGCGTGTGTTATCGCGGGTGCGGGCGTGGCGCTGATGGCGCAATCGATGCTCGACAGCCTGCCCGGGCGTGACCGGGTGCGCGCGCATCGGTTGCAGGCACCCTTCGATCACGCCGTGACCTGGTTGATGTGGCGCCAGGGCATGCGCGGTGCAAATCTGCAGGCGTGGATCGATTTGCAACAAAGCGAAACGATTGACCGGCCGTCGGATGCTGCGGCCTCCGCTTGATTCGGGTCAAAATCGCCCATATCTGTAAGAGCGTAGGCATGCGCAGTACAGGACATAGGTCTATGATCTGTATGAAGCATCGCAGAATCGATTGACCGTGAGGCTGACCCGTCAAGGGGGCATTATGAACCAACGCATGTACAACTGGCTCCACGACCTCGCCGTCGCCCTGGGCTTGCTCCCGCCACCGCTGCAGCCGGTGCCGATTCCAACCGACGAAGAACAGCGCAAGCGCCAGCCGCGTCGCCGCTGAAACCAGGCAAAAGGCCGCCGCATCTGCACGATGCGGCGGCCTTTTGCGTTTCTGCTTCGCCGGCAAGCCGGCGAACATGTCAGGCGAGATTGACTGCCGTCACCGGCTTGCGCGAGGCCAGGCTGACCACCACGAAGCTCACCAGGCCGACGACCAGGCTGTAGTAGATCGGCGAGTTGGCGTCCAGGCCATCCTTGAACATGAACAACAGCGCGGTGGCGAAGCCCAGCGACATGCTGGCGATGGCGCCGGCGGTGGTGGCGCGCTTCCAGAAGATCGCCCCCATCAGCGGGATCAACATGCCGCCGACCAACAGGTTGTAGGCCAGGGTCAGGGCGCTGATCACATCGTTCACCGCCAGGGCAATACCCAGCACCACCAGGCCGGTGAGCAGGGTGAACAGGCGGTTGATGCCCAGGCTCGATTGCTTGCCGCCGCGCAGCTTGGGCAGCAGGTCTTCGGTCAGGGTGGTCGAGGCGGCCAGCAGGCCGGCGCTGGCGGTGGACATCATCGCGGCCAGGGCGGCGGCCATCAGCAGGCCACGGATGCCTTCAGGCAACTGGCCCTTGATCATCTCGGCGAAGGCGTTGTTCGGGTTGGCCAGGTCCGGCATCAGCACATGGGCGGCCATGCCGATCATGGCGCAGGCCAGGCCGTACAGTACGCAGTAGATCCCGGCGGTGGTGCCGGCGCGCTGGCAGACCTTCTCGTCACGGGCGGTGAACACCCGCTGCCAGATATCCTGGCCGATCAGGATGCCGAAGAAGTAGATCAGGAAGTAGGTGATGATGGTGTCCCAGCCGATGGTGGTCCAGCTGAAGCTGGCCGCCGGCAGCTTGGCCACCAGGGTGTCCCAGCCACCGGCCTTGTACAGGCACACCGGCAGCAGGATGAACATCAGGCCCACGGTCTTGATGATGAACTGGACGATGTCGGTCAGGGTCAGCGACCACATGCCACCGATGGTCGAGTACACCACCACCACGCCGCCGCCGAACAGCAGCGCCATCCAGAACGGCACATCGAGCAGCACCTGCAGCACGGTACCCATGGCCAGGGTCGAGGTGACGCCGATCATCAGTGCGTAGGCGAGCATGATCGCCGCGCTGGCCTGGCGCGCCATGGGGTTGTAGCGGCGCTCCAGCACTTGCGTCACGGTGAAGATCTTCAGGCGCAGCAGGGGTTTGGCGAGGAACAGGTTGAGGGCGATGATCCCCAGGCCCAGCGCGGCGCACAGCCAGAAGCCGGAGATGCCGTGGACGTAGCCCAGGCGCACGGTACCCACCGTGGAGGCGCCGCCGAGCACGGTGGTGGCCATGGTGCCCATGTACAGGGTCGGGCCGAGGTTGCGCCCGGCCACCAGGTAGTCTTCATGGGTCTTCGCCCGCCGCATGCCGTACCAGCCAAGCCCGAGCATGCCGACGGCATAGATCAGTACAACGATGATGTCCAAGGCCATTGGGGGTCTCCCGATTATCTTTATTATGGCGAGATCGGCCGTCCGGACGTTGCAAGGCGCCCGGCGGTCCTGTCGTGTGTTGGCGGGCCTCTATGGCCCTCCCGAATGGCTCCTGCCGGGGTCAAACTTCTAGGGTGCCTATCACTAACCTGTAGGAGCGGCTTCAGCCGCGAAGCAGGCACCGCGGTGTGTGGCACCCACTTTGCGGGTGATCGCGGCTGAAGCCGCTCCTACAAGGGCGCGGCCCGCCTTAGCGGCGCACCACGCCCGGCAGCACGCAGAGCATTTCGAACAACAGGTTGGCGCCCAGCAGCGAGGTGTTGCCGGTGGTGTCGTAGGGTGGGGAGACTTCGACCAGGTCACAGCCGATCAGGTCCAGGCCATGGCAACCGCGGATGATCTCCATCGCCTGGATGGTGGTCAAGCCGCCGATCTCCGGGGTGCCGGTGCCAGGCGCCCAGGCTGGGTCGATGCCGTCGATGTCGAACGACAGGTACACCGGGCCGCCACCGACCTTTTCACGCACTTCGGCCATCAGCGGCTCCAGCGACTTGTGCCAGCACTCTTCGGCCTGCACCACGCGGAAGCCCTGGCGGCGGCTCCAGTTGAAGTCGTCGGCGGTGTAGCCCTGGGCGCGCAGGCCAATCTGCACCACGCGGTCGCAATCGAGCAGGCCTTCCTCCACCGCGCGGCGGAAGGTGGTGCCGTGGGCGATCTTCTCGCCGAACATGTGGTCGTTGACGTCGGCGTGGGCATCGATGTGCACCAGGCCGATCTTGCCGTGCTTCTTGTGCAGGGCGCGCAGGATCGGCAGGGTGATGGTGTGGTCGCCACCCAGGGTCATCGGGATGACGTTGTGCTCGACGATCTCGTCGTAGGCTTCTTCGATGATGCGCACGGCGTCGAGCAGGTTGAAGGTGTTGATCGCCACGTCACCGATGTCGGCCACCGACAGCGAATCGAACGGGGCGGCGCCGGTGGCCATGTTGTACGGGCGGATCATCACCGACTCGGCGCGGATCTGCCGCGGGCCGAAGCGGGTGCCCGAGCGCAGCGAGGTACCAATGTCCAATGGCACGCCGATGAAGGCGGCGTCCAGGCCTTCGGCGCTTTGCAGGTGGGGAAGGCGAAGCATGGTGGCGATGCCGCCGAAACGCGGCATTTCATTGCCGCCCAGTGGTTGGTGGAGAATCTTGTCCACGGTGGGCCTCATCAGTCGGTCGATTGTTCTGTTTGTTCGAACCTGTGCCGCCGCGCGCCTGGATGATCGGGTCATCTCGGCGGACAGGGACATTTCGCCGCAGTCTGCGCAAGGTAGTGCCCGGGAAGAATCGCTACCGACAAAAACTTACTTCAGGAATTTCTGAACTATCGGCGCAAAGTCGAGTTAGACTCTGGCCATTTCCAGCTCGCGGACCCGTTGCTCCATGGCCTCATCGCTGCCCGACCTGAAACTGTTGCGCATCTTCGCCAGCGTGGTGCGCCACCAGGGGTTCGCCAATGCCCAGCGTGACCTCAACCTGTCGACCTCGGCCATCAGTACCTACATGAGCCAGCTCGAAAGCGCGTTGGGCATCGTGCTCTGCCATCGCGGCCGGGGCGGCTTCAGCCTGACCAGCAAGGGCGAGCTGTTCCATCAGGAAACGCTGCGCGTGCTGGGTGAGCTGGACGGCTTCGAGCAGTACGCGGCGGCGCTCAAGGGCGAGCTGCGCGGCACCCTCAATCTGGGGGTGATCGACTCCACCGTCGGCGACCGCGCCCTGCCATTGGCCGAAGCCATTGGCGCCTACAGCCAGGAGCATCCGGCCGTGCACCTGCACCTGTCGGTCTCCAGCCCCTACGAGTTGCAACTGGGCGTGCAGGACAATCGCCTGGACCTGGCCATCGGCGCTTTTTCCTCGCGCATGAGCGGCTTGGTCTACCAGCCGCTGTACCGCGAGCAGCACTGGCTGTACTGCAGCAGCCGCCACCCGCTGTTCGCCGAGCGGCGCATTCCCGAGCCGGTGATCACCCAGCAACGCATGGTCGGGCGCGGCTACTGGAGCCAGGCCGAACTGGCCCGGCATGGCTTCAAGCACAGCGCGGCGACGGTGGAGAGCATGGAGGCGCAGCTGATTCTGATTCTCTCCGGCGCCTACATCGGTTACCTGCCCGAGCACTATGCCCAGGCCTGGGTCGACAAGGGCGACCTGCGCGTGTTGTCGCCGGCCACCTTTGGCTACCAGGCGCCGTTCTCCCTGATCATTCGTCGTGGACGGAGCCGGGAACCCCTGATCCAGACGTTCCGCGACTTGCTCAAGAGCCAGCTCAACGTGGGCTGAGCCAGGTCGCTTCCAACACATTCCGTCAGGTCGAGTAAATTTCCTACAAAACTTGACCGCTGACGTGATGGCCTTCTGCTAAACATCTACTTGCTTTGATGAATTTCCCACTCATCTGGATAAGCAAGGGACCGCCAACGATGCGCATGAATTTGCCCGTCACTGAGCACGAAAGAACCTTCCCCCAACACCAGCGGCTGATTTCCACCACCGACCTGAACAGCCGTATCACCTACTGCAACGACGCATTCGTGGCCATCAGCGGTTTCACCTACGACGAACTGGTGGGGCAGCCACACAACCTGGTGCGTCATCCCGACATGCCGCCGGCGGTCTTCGGGCATATGTGGGACACCATCAAGCAAGGCAAACCCTGGATGGGCGTGGTCAAGAACCGCGCCAAGAACGGCGATTACTATTGGGTCAGCGCCTATGTCACGGCGATCTACGAGAATGGCCGCATCAGTGGCTACGAGTCGGTGCGCTCGGTGCCGACCCGTGAGCAGATCCGTCGCGCCGAGAATCTTTATGCGCGCTTGCGCGCCGGGCGGTCTCCGGTGCCTCTGGCGGCCCGACTGGGCCATGGCGTCGGGCACGGTTGGCCGCTGATCGTCGCTGGCCTGCTGTCGGCCGCCGCCTATCTCTGGCTGCCCGCGTATGCGGCGCTGGGGGTGCTGATGGCCAGCCTGCTGGCGGCCTGGTACCAGGTCGAGCACCGGCAGAACCAGGCCATCCGCCGCACGCTCGAAGAGCACCCCAAGGCGTTTACCAGCCCGCTGGTGGCCCTGACCTACAGCGACAACCCCGGCCTTCAGGGCCAACTCGACCTGGCCATCATCAGCGAAGAGGCGCGCCTGCAGACCGCGCTGACCCGCCTGGTGGACGCCGGCGTCGGGGTCAAGTCGCGGGCCGCGCAGTCCTCGGACCTGTCCGGCGCCCAGGCGCAGATGCTCGACCGCCAGCGCAGCGAGACCGACCAGTCGGCCACGGCCATCGCGCAGATGGCCGCGACCATCCAGCAGGTCACCCACAACGTGCAGAGCACGGCCCATGCCGCCAGCGACGCCGACCACCTCGCCCAGCACGGTAGCGAGCTGGCCGAGCAGAGCCTGCGGGCGATGGGCAGCATGCGCGAGGCGGTCGGCGATATCGGCCAGGCGGTCAATGCGCTGGCCGAGCAGACCCAGTCGATCGGCGGCGTGGTGGATGTCATCACCTCGATTGCCGAGCAGACCAACCTGCTGGCGCTCAATGCCGCCATCGAGGCGGCGCGGGCCGGTGAGCAGGGCCGGGGCTTCGCGGTGGTCGCCGATGAGGTCCGCTCGCTGGCTCAGCGCACTCGTACCTCGACCGAGGAGATCCATCACATCATCGCCAGCCTGCGCAGCGGTGCCGACCGCGCGGTGGCCAGCGCCAGCCGTGGCCAGCAGATCTCCCAGGACAGCGTGCACAGTGTCGAGGCCGTGCAGGAGGCGCTGGCCGGCATTGCCCAGGCGGTCAGCCGCATCACCGGCATGAGCCAGCAGATGGCCACGGCGTCCGAGCAGCAAAGTCATGTGGCCGAGGATATCAACCAGCAGATCGTGCGCATCGCCCACCTGTGTGATGAGAGTGCCGGGCAGGCCAAGCAGGGCGCCGAGATCAGCCAGGACCTGGAGCGCATGGCGGAGTACCTGCACAGCCTGGCGGAGCGGTTCAATCGTTGAGGCCTGTTCGCCGGCAAGCCGGCTCCTACCGAGGAGCCGGCTTGCCGGCGATGGGCTGCGCCGCAGCCCCAGGATTGCAGCTTCACCGCAACCCTGTGGCAAACTACGCGCCCGAAGGAGCCCTCCATGTCCAGACCTCGCTGCGGCCGCTGCCAGCGCCCGCTCGCCCATTGCCTTTGCCCACTGATCCCGCACCTCGACAGCCGCACCCGGGTGGTCGTGCTTCAGCACCCCAGTGAAACCTCGCACGCCCTGAATACCGCGCGGCTGGCGGCCCTTGGTCTGGTCAACGCCGAACTGCGGATCGGTGAGGTGTTCGACGACCTGCAGGATCTGCTGGCTACGCCGGGTTACCGGCCGGCGCTACTGTTCCCTGGAGAGGGGGCCGAAGTCCTGCAGGCTTATGGACACGATGACAACTTGCCGCTGCTCTTGATCGTCCCCGATGGCACCTGGCGCAAGGCGCGCAAGATGCTGTACCTGAACCCGCTGCTCGAGGCGCTGCCACGGGTGATATTGGGCGATGTTCCGCCATCGCGCTACCGGCTGCGCAAGGCGCCGGAACCGGGCGCCCTGTCGACGCTGGAGGCGGTGGAGCAGGCGTTGAATGTGCTGGAGTCGCCTGTGTCGTTCGAGGCCTTGCTCCAGCCGTTCGAGGCGTTGATCGAGGGGCAGATCGAAGCCATGGGGGCCGAGACTTTCCAGCGTAACCATGGGCAGGACTGAGCTCGCCGCCCGCGCATGACCTGTAGGAGCGGCTTCAGCCGCGATCCCGGCGACGCGGTGTCTTGGTACCCGCTTTGCGGGTGATCGCGGCTGAAGCCGCTCCTACAGAGGTTGTGCCAAATGTTGTGTCCGGTGGCAGGGCCACCACAGGCAACTACCGCTCCCGCAATGCCTCCGTTCGTGCTTTCAGCACCGGCTTCAACAGATAATCCAGCACGCTCTTCTGCCCGGTGATGATATCCACCGTGGCCACCATCCCCGGAATGATCAGCAGCGGCTTGTTATCCCCACCCAGATGGTTTTTCTCCGTGCGCACCTGGATCAGGTAGAACGCATTGCCCTTGTCATCGGTCACCGTGTCGGCGCCGATCAGTTCCAGCTTGGCTTTCAACCCGCCGTAGATGGTGTAGTCATAGGCACTGAACTTGACCATCGCCGTCTGCCCCGGATGCAGGAACGCCACATCCTGTGGTCGCACCTTGGCCTCGATCAGCAGGTTGTCCTCGATCGGCACGATCTCCACCAGGTCGCTGCCGGGCTGCACCACGCCACCGATGGTATTGACCTTGAGCAGCTTGACGATGCCGCGCACCGGTGACACCACCGTGGTGCGGTTGACCCGGTCGTCGATGGCGATACTGGTGGCGGTGATCTTCGACAGCTCCGTGCGCTTGTCGTTGAGCTCCTTGGCGGCGTCGGAGCGAAAGCCGGCGTCGGCTTCCTGGATCTTGCTCCTGATCTCCGCCACCGCGGCTTCGGCGCGGGGGATCGCCAGGCTGGTGGCGTTGAGCTGACCGCGGGCCTCGACGGTGCGTTGCTTGAGGCGCAGGATCTCCACCGGTGAGATGGCGCCCTTGCCCACCAGCGGCGAGGACATGTCCAGCTCCTGCTGCAGCAGCCCCAAGGCTGACCGGTATTGATCGACCTTGGAGCGGAACTCGGCGAGTTCCTGGGTCTTCTGCCGCAGCTGTTCATTGAGCGTTTGTTTCTCGCTGGCCAGGCGGCGCTGGCGCGAGTCGTACAGGGCGGCTTCGTCCTCGGCCACTTGCGGTGCCTTGGCACGCACCTCATCCGACAGCGCGAAGGGGCGGCCTTCGGACTCCGCCGACAGGCGCTCGACCTGGGCGGTGAGGGCGTAGCGGTCGGCCTCGCTTTCGCCTTTGTTGGATTTGAAGCGCGTGTCGTCCAGGCGCAGCAGCGTCGCGCCCTTGTCCACCATCTGCCCTTCGCGCACGAAGATCTCGGTGACGATGCCGCCCTCGAGGTTCTGTATCACCTGCACCTTGCTGGAGGGGATGGCTTTGCCCTCGCCGACGGTGACTTCGTCGAGCACCGCGAAGTTGGCCCAGGCCAGCGCTACCAGCAGCAGGGTCGCGGTCAGCCACACGGTCAGGCGTGACAGGCTCGGCGAGTCCTGCAAGGTGGCGCCAGCCAGCTCTGGCATGTAGTCGCGTTCGGCGCGCTTGTCGGTGCCGTGGAGGTAGCTGCGGATGCTGTGGCCGAGGGGCATGTCTCACCTCCAGGAAAATTGGCCCTTGTAGGAGCGGGCTTGTCCCGCGATCACGGGCGCTGCCCGTGCCAGACGCCGCGGTGTCTTCTTCGCGGGACAAGCCCGCTCCTACAGGGAGGGTTGTCGTGTCACAGCGCGGCACCGATACGGCCCTTGCGCAACGCATCGATCACCGCGTCCTTCGGCCCATCGGCAACGATCTTGCCGTTGTCCAGCACCAGCAACCGATCCACCAGGCTGAGCATCGAGGTGCGGTGGGTGACCAGCAGCAGGGTCTTGCCCGGCACCCAGGCGAGCAGGCGCTGGCGCAGTTGTTCTTCGCTGCTGTTGTCCATGTGGCTGGTGGGTTCGTCGAGGATCAGGATCGGCGGCTCCAGCAGCAGTGCCCGGGCCAGCAGCACGGCCTGGCGCTGGCCGCCGGAAAGCAGTTGGCCACGTTCGCCCACCGGGCGGTCGAAACCTTGCGGGTGCTGGCGGGCCAGCTCGCTGACGCCGGTCAGCTCGGCCACTTCGAGCATGCGCGCATCGCTGACATGGCGCGCGCCCAGGGTGAGGTTGTCGCGCAGGCTGCCGGCCAGCAGCGGCAGGTCGTGGGCCACGTAGCCCAGCTGGTTGCGCAGGTCGGCAATGTCCAGCTGGCGCAGGTCGAGGTTGTCCAGCAGCACCTGGCCTTCGTCGGGGTGGTGGAAGCCCATCAGCAGCCGCGCCAGGGTGCTCTTGCCCGAGCCGCTGCGGCCGATGATGCCGATGCGCTCGCCAGGCTTGAGCACGCAATTGACGTCATTGAGCGCCGGGGCGGTCTGCCCGGCATAGCGGAAGGTGGCGTGGCTGATGCTCACGCCGCCCTGCAGCGTGGTGTGGTCCAGCGCCTGGTGCTCGGCCTGGCGTTCCTGGGGCAGGCTCATCAGCGCGTCGGTGCTGCGCATGGTCAGTTGCGCCTGCTGGTAGCGGGTGATCAGCCCGGCGATCTGCCCCAGCGGCGCGAGCACGCGGCTGCCGAGCATGTAGCTGGCGACCAGGGCGCCGACACTCAGGTTGCCGGCAATGATGCTGTACACCCCGGCGACGATGGTGGCCATGCCGCAGAACTGCTGGATGAACAGCGTGCCATTGCTGGCCAGGGCTGACAGGTTGCGGGCGTGGGCGTCTAGACGGGCGATGGCGCCGTTGGTGTGCTCCCACTGGTACTGGCGCTCGCTTTCGGCGCCGCAGGCCTTGAGGGTTTCCAGGCCACCAAGGGTCTCGATCAGCAGGGCCTGGCGCACGGCGCCCAGGCTCAGGCTCTTCTGCACGGTGTCGCGCAGGCGCACCTGGATGAACAGCGCCAGGCCCATGGCCAGCGGGAAGGCGATCAGCGGGATCAATACCAGCCAGCCACCGAGCAGGCCGATCACCAGCAGCATCAGGGCGACGAAGGGCAGGTCGATGATGCTGGTCAGGGTGACCGCCGTGAGGAATTCACGCAGGCCCTGGAAGTCATGAATGCTTTGCGCGAAGCCGCCGATGGTGGCGGGGCGGGCCTTCATGCTCATGCCGGTGATGCGTTCGAACAGGGTGGCGGAAAGGATCAGGTCGGTCTTCTTGCCGGCCTGGTCGAGCAGGTGGGCGCGGACCATGCGCAGCACCAGTTCGAAGGCGGTACCGATGAACAGCCCGGCGACCAGCACCCACAGGGTCGACAGTGCCTGGTTGGGCACCACGCGGTCGTAGGTCTGCATGACGAACAGGGGCACCATCAGCCCCAGCAGGTTGATCAGCAGGCTGGCCAGCAGGGCATCGCCATACAGCCAGCGGGAGTGGCGCAGGGTGTCACAGAACCAGGCGTTGACCCGCGGTAGCAGCGGGGCGCGCACCTCCTCCAAAGAGTGACGGGGACGAGCGAACAGAACCTGGCCGCTGTAGGCCTCGGCCAGCGCCTCGCGCTCGACCCACTGCTCGCCGCCGTCGGCCTCGCAGGGCAACAGCAGCGCGCGGCCATCGTCGCCCCAGCGTTGCAACACCGCACTGCGGCCGTCGTTGAAAATCAGCAGGACCGGCAGGTTGAGTGCCGAGATGGCGCCCAGTTCGCGGTGCAGCACCCGTGCCTGCAACCCGGCCTTGGCGGCCGCGCGCGGCAGCAGGGCCAGGCCCAGGCGTTGGTCGGCCAGCGGCAGGCCACTGCACAGGCTGGCACGGCTGGCGGGGCAGCCGTGCAGCTTGCACAGGATCAGCAGGCCATCGAGCAACGGATCATCCACATCCAGGCGCGGTTGCGCGCTTTGCATACTGGTCACGATGGCCTACTCCTGTCGCGTTGGACGCTGGTGGGCAGCCTGTTGCGGCGAACCTCAACGCATGTCGGGCAACCTCGCCTCGTTGCGCACTTCGGTCTTGGCAATGGCTTCCGGCGGCAACGAGATGCGCTGCTTGCTCAGCAACTCACCCATGTTGGCCAGCAGGCGGTACATGGAGAACTCTTCGGTGTAGCGCACTTCGGTGTAGCGCCGGTTGGCGTTGTACAGCTCGTTCTCGCTGTCGAGCACATCGAGCAGGGTGCGCTGGCCCAGGCCGAACTGGTCCTGGTAGGCGGCGCGCACGCGTTGGGTGGTCTCGGCGTATTCGCGGGCGCTTGGCAGTTGCTTGCGGGCATTGTTCATGGCGTTCCAGGCCAGGCTGAGGTTCTCGTTCAGCTCGCGCAGGGCGTTGTTGCGGATGTCCATGGCCTGGTTGATCTTGTGTGCGTCGGATTGCAGGCGGGCCTTGTCGCTGCCGCCGCGGAACAGGTTGTAGCTGAGCTCGACGCCGGCCTGCCAGTCGTTGTTGTCGTGGCCTTTCTGGCCGCCGATGTTGTTGTTGGCGCCGGTGGCCAGCACGGCGTCCAGGCGCGGGTAGAAGGGCGACTTGGCCACTTCGTATTGTTGCTCGGCCGACTGCACATCGGCCTGGGCCGACTTGAGGTAGGGGTTGTTCTCCAGCATGCCTTGGCGGGCGCCCTGCAGGTCGGTTGGCACCTCACCTTTGATGGTGGCCGGGGCGTCGAGCTCATCGGGCAGGCGCCCGATCACGCTGAAGAAGTTGGCCTCGGCGTCGGCCAGGTCGACCTCGGCGGTGTCCAGGTTGTTCTCGGCCAGGGCGCGACGGGCGCGGGACTGGTCGAGGTCGGCGGTGCTGCCCACGCCGCGCTCGCTGCGCAGGCCGATCTGGTCGTTGACCCGCAGGTGCGCCTGCAGGTTGTTCTTGGCCAGGGTCACCAGTTCGCGGCGCTTGAGCACTTCGAGGTAGACCTCGATGGCGCGCAGCGCCACGGTCTCGGCGGTGGCCTGGGTGTAGTAGGCGCGCGAAGTGGCGACCGCCTCGGTGCGGCCGACTTCGTTGGCGGTGTTGAAACCGTCGAACAGCATCTGCCGCAGGCGCAGTTCGGACTGGGTGTAGCTGAGTGTTTCTTTGTTGTGGTTGCGCGTGCCGTCGGCATTGAAACCGCGGGTATTGGTGTTGTCCGAACGCTGCCGGCCATACCCGGCCACCAGGTCGACGGTCGGGTAATACCCCCCGCGGGCGAATTTCACATCCTCGTCGGCGGACAGCCGGCTGTTGCGGCTGGCACTGATTTCAGGATGCTGGTCCACGGCGCTCTGAACGGCCTCGGTAATCGACATCGCCTGAGTGTTGGCACACGCCATGGCCAACAAAATCGCACTGGTGATGGGGGTTAAAACGCGCATGGGGTACTTCTCCCTGGTCTCAAAAAATGTCCTGCGATCGCCAATAAAATGACGAAATATAAGAATCAAACCGTTTCAGGTTTGTAACAACAGAGCTAAGAACATTTATAAGGCGAGCTAAGAAGAAATTTTCATAAGGTATATGCGAAAAAAAACTTATGCGGTCTAAGGAATCCGCGACATTGTTTCATTCAAGTGGTTACGGGAACCGGCTGGGACAGGCGTTTTTCGGGCCTCGGAGAAAGATCCATATTTTTTGCAGCTAAGGAAGCAGGGGAGGAAGGCGAAAGCGGAATTTGGCGACAAAAATTTGGCATCGAATGATGGCCATTGTCCAGTACCGCTATCGCGGAAGTCGTCACAGGGAGCGTGATTGCCCACGCACGTGACAGCAACGATCCGGCTGCCACGTGCGTCGGGCGTTGCATGCATGACCCGCCAGCCTTGGACTGCGAGAAACCCATCGGCAGGGGAGGCGTGCGCTCATGGCTAAGTTACTCGGTGTGGTCAGCAAGGTTGTCGGCCAGGTATTCGCAGTGGAGGGTGATGGCCATCGTCGACTGGTGGTGGAGGGCGATCGCCTGTTCGCTGGCGAACAACTGGAAACGGGGGCCGCCGGCGCGGTGGCCGTGCGTTTGCAGAACGGCGGTTTGTTGACCCTCGGACGCGACAGCAGCCTGGCCCTGAACCCGGAACTGTTGGCCGGCCACTCGCAACCGGCCCATGCACCGAATACGGCGCCCAGCGATGCCCTGCTCAGTGATGTCGAGCGGATGCAACGGGCCATTGCCGCAGGGGCCGACCCGACCAAGGAAGGCGAAGCGCCAGCGGCGGGTGGGCACCATGGTGCCTTCAATGGCGAACTGGGGGGCGGGCACAGTTTCGTGCTGCTGACCGAAGTGGCCGCGCGCGTCGATCCCTCCATCGGTTTTCCGACAGCGGGTTTCAATGGCATCCCCGAGCTGGACAACCGTTACCTTGGCGAACTGGACCCGCACAATGATGAGGGGGCGCCGGTAGTCCCTCCGCCACCTGCGCCCGTTCCCGAGGTGCTGGACAACCCCGTCACGCTCAGTGGCTTGAATGCTCAGCCAGGTGAGCTGTCCCTGTCCGAAGCCAGCCTGCCCCAAGGCTCGGCGAGCAATCCGGCGGCGCTGACCCAGTCCGGCAGTTTCACCGTCGTGGCGCCGGATGGCGTGTTCAACCTCAGTGTCGGCGGCATCAATGTGGTCACGGCAGGCACCGTGACCGGTGTGGGCCACTCGATCGTGACCGGGCTCGGCAACCTGCTCACCATCACCGGCTACAACCCGGCGACCGGTGTGGTCAGCTACAGCTACACTCTGACAGGTGCCGAACAGCCCCCGAATGGCGATGCCACGGTTGGTGAGCACTTCCCCGTGCTGGCCAGCGATACCGACGGCGATGTCGCCAGCGGCTCCCTGGATGTGATCATTCGTGACGACGCCCCAAAGGCAGTGGACGACAGCAACCCGGTGACCGCCACCGAGCAGCACCTGGAGCTTAGCGGCAACGTGCTGGGCAACGATATACAAGGCGCCGACCGCATCCCCAGTGGCCCGATCGTGGCCGGCACCTTCGTCGGCACCTATGGCACCCTGGTACTGGCTGCCGACGGCTCCTACACCTACACCCTCAACCCCGACGACACCGACTTCAAGCACCTGCACGGCGGCGGCAATGGTGTGGAGCACTTCACCTACACGCTGAAGGACGCCGACGGCGATACCAGCACGGCGACCCTGACCCTCAACATCACCAATCTCAATGACTCCGTGACTCTGGGGGGGCTGGGTGCGGAGGGTGGCGAGCTGACAGTGTTCGAGAAGCACCTGGCCGATGGCAGCGCACCGAACCCTGGCGCGCTGACCCAGAGCGGCACCTTCACCCTCACCGCGCCGGACGGCTTGCAGAGCCTCAGCGTGGGCGGCATCGATGTGGTCAGTGGTGGTGTGGCGGCGGGCTTCCCGCAGTCGATCACCACGGCGCTGGGCAACACCCTGACCATCACCGGCTACAACCCGGCGACCGGTGTGGTCAGCTACAGCTACACCTTGCTCGCAGCCTCGGACGCCAATGGGCTCAGCGAACATTTCACGGTCAAGGCCACGGACACCGACGGCAGCAGCGCCAACGCCACTCTGGACGTGAACATCGTCGACGATGCACCCAAGGCGGTGAATGACGGCAACCCGGTGACCGCCACCGAGCAGCATCTGGAACTGAGTGGGAGCGTGCTGGGCAATGATATCCAGGGCGCCGACCGCATCCCCAGCGGCCCGGTCGTGGCCGGCACCTTCGTAGGCACCTACGGCACCCTGGTACTGGCGGTGGACGGTTCCTACACCTACACCCTCAACCCTGACGACACCGATTTCAAGAACCTGCACGGCGGCGGCAATGGCGTGGAGCAATTCACCTACACGCTGAAGGATGCGGATGGCGATACCAGCACGGCGACCCTGACCCTGAACGTCAGCAACCTCAATGACCCAGTAACCCTGGGTGGCCTTGGTGTGGAAGGCGGCGAGCTGAAGGTCTACGAGAAAAACCTCACCGACGGCAGTGCCCCCAACCCAGGCGCGCTGACCCAGGGCGGCACGTTCAGCGTGACCGCCCTTGACGGCCTGCAGACCCTGACCGTGGCGGGCATCACAGTGGTGAGTGGCGGCGCTCCCGCAGGTTTTCCCCAGTCGATCACCACACTCTTGGGCAACACCCTGACCATCACCGGCTATGATCCGGCGACCGGCGTGGTGAGCTACACCTACCAGTTGCTGGACAACGAGGGCCATGCCACGGGCCAGGGCGCCAACAGCCTGGTCGAGCAGTTCACCGTCAGTGCCGTGGACACCGATGGCAGCAGCGCCAGCGGCACCCTCGACGTGAGCATCGTCGACGATGTGCCCAGGGCGCATTGCGACTTCGCCGATGTCACCGAAGGCGGCAGTGTCAGCGGCAATGTGCTGGCCAACGATGTGATCGGCGCCGATGGTCGCAGTGATGGCCAGTACGTGGTCGGCGTGCGCGCCGGGCATGACACCTCGACTTCGGCCAGCGGGCACGTGGGCGAGCAGATCCAGGGCCTGTACGGTTACCTGGTGCTTGATGCCCAGGGCATGGGCACCTACCACGCCTACGCCAATCAGGATCTGCCGCAGTGGGCCAGCGACACCTTCGTCTACACCATTCGCGACGCCGACGGTGACGAGAGCACCGCCACCATCACCATCAACGTGCAAGACAGCAAGTTGCTGGCGGGCGTCGACGACGAGGTGAAGGTTTTCGAGAAAGCGCTCGACCTGAACAAAGATGGCAATGACCTGGCGGCGGGCACGGTCATCGGCAGCAATCCCGGTTCAACCGCAGAAACCGCATCCGGCTCCCTGGCCGGCTCGGTCAGCGGTGGCGTGGGCACCTTGACCTACAGCCTGGTCGGCAACGCGGTAGGGCAATACGGTCAGCTCCAGTTGAATACGGACGGCTCCTACACCTACACCCTGACATCGGCGCCGAATTCGCCCATTCATGCGAACGATGGCCCGAACATCGTGACCGAGAGCTTTACCTATCAGGTGAAGGATCCGCTCGGCAACGCCACCACCAGCACCATCGTCATCAGCATCGTCGACGATGTGCCCAAGGCCCACTGCGACTTCGCCAACGTCAGCCAGGGCGGCAGCGTCAGCGGCAATGTACTGGCCAACGATGTGATCGGCGCCGACGGCCGCAGTGACGGCCAGTATGTGGTCGGTGTGCGCTTCGGCCACGACACCTCGAGCTCCGCCGTCGGCCATGTCGGCGACCCGATCCAGGGCCTGTATGGCTACCTGACCCTCGACGCCCAGGGCAATGGCACCTACCACGCCAACCCCAACAGCGTGTTGCCACCGTGGGCCACCGACCACTTCGTCTACACCATTCGCGATGCCGATGGCGATGAAAGCACCACCACCATCACCATCAACGTGCAGGACAGCAAGTTGCTGGCCACGGTCGACGACGAGGTCAAGGTCTTCGAGAAGGCCCTCGACCTGAACAAGGATGGCAACGACCTGGCGGCAGGCCATATCACCGGCAGCGAGCCGGGTTCCACTGCGGAAACCGCTTCCGGTTCGCTGGTGGGGTCGGTCAGCGGCGGCGTGGGCGGCCTGACCTACAGCCTGGTGGGCAATGCCCTGGGCCAGTACGGTCAGATCCAGTTGAATGCGGACGGCTCCTACACCTACACCCTGACGTCGGCACCGAACTCGCCCAATCACGTGAGCGATGGCCCGAACAGCGTGACTGAAAGCTTCACCTACCAGGTGAAGGACTCGTTGGGCAATACCTCCACCAGCACCATCGTCATCAGCATCGTCGACGATGTGCCCAGGGCGCAGAACGATTTCGCCGGTGTGCAGCAGGGCGGCAACATCAGCGGCAATGTACTGGCCAACGATGTGATCGGCGCCGATGTGCGTGGCGATGGCCATTACGTGGTAGGTGTGCGTTTCGGCCACGACACTTCGACCTCGGCCAGTGGCCATCTGGGCGAGCCGATCACCGGGCTGTACGGCTACCTGACCCTCGATGCACAGGGCAATGCCACCTACCACGCCAACCCCGACAGCGTGTTGCCACCGTTTGCCGCCGACAGTTTCGTCTACACCCTCCGTGATGCCGATGGTGACGAGAGCACCGCCGTCATCCGTATCAGCGTGCAGAACAGCCAGCTGACCGCCAGCCAGGACAGCGACGTCACGGTCTACGAAAAAGCACTGGACCTGCACAAGGATGGCAACGACCTGGCGGCTGGCAGCGTGACCGGCAGCGAGCCGGGTTCTACCGGCGAAACCGCTTCCGGCAGCCTGGTCGGCTCGGTCAGCGGAGGATTCGGCGCCCTGACTTACAGCCTGGTGGGTAACGCCGCGGGTCAATATGGCCAGATCCAGTTGAATGCCGACGGCTCCTACACCTATACCCTGACCTCGGCGCCGAAAACGCCGGGCGGCACGAACGACGGTGCCAATACGGTCATCGAACAGTTCACCTACAAGGCTACCGATGCGCTGGGCAACAGCGTCACCAGCACGATCGCCATCAACATCGTCGACGACGTGCCAAAGGTCGAAAGCGCGGTGCGCAGCATCACCCCGGGCCAGGTGGACTCCAACATCCTGCTGGTGGTCGACGTCTCCAGCAGCATGAACTCGGGGTCTGGCGTACCCGGCCTGACACGCCTGGAGCTGGCCAAGCAGGCCATCAACACCTTGCTCGACAAGTACGATGACATGGGGGACATCAAGGTACAGATCGTCACTTTCTCCACTGGCGCGACGATGCAGACCCCGGTGTGGGTTTCGATCGGCGAGGCCAAGAGCCTGATTGCCGGGCTCACGGCTGGTGGGTCGACCTACTACGACTCGGCTGCAGCCAAGGCCCAGGAAGCGTTCGTCAGTTCGGGCAAGCTGGTGGGTGCGCAGAATGTCAGCTACTTCTTCTCGGACGGCGAGCCCAGCGGTGGTCACTCGATCACCGCGGTTCGCGAAACCACCTGGGAAACCTTCCTCGACGACAACGGCATCAAGTCCTTCGCCATCGGCATGGGCAGTGGCGTCAATGCCGGCAACCTCGACCCGCTGGCCTATGACGGCAGCAGCCACACCGACACCAATGCGGTGGTGGTCACCGACCTCAACCAACTGGGCGCGGTGCTCTCCGGTACCGTGCAGGGGGCACCCATCACCGGCAGCCTCATGAGCGCTGGCGACTTCGGCGCCGATGGCGGTTTCATCAAGGCACTGGTGGTGGATGGCACCACCTACACCTACGATCCAAAGGCCAATGCCGGGCAGGGGGGCTATGCCGCCAGCGGCGGCGTGGACAAGGCGGTGTTCGACACGGTCAGCAACAGCCTCGGCATCAAGACCAGCCTGGGTGGCACCTTGCTGGTGAACATGGATACCGGCGAATTCACCTACACGCCGCCGAAGGACGGCGGCGCCGGCCAGGTGGAGAAGTTCACCTTCACCGCCAGTGACAACGACGGGGACACCAGCAGCGCCACGCTGACCGTGAACATCAACGGCAACGCCGCACCCGTGGCCGGCCCCGACCACATCATCACCAACATCAGTGGCGCCACGCTCAGCGTGCCGGTTGAAGCATTGCTGGCCAACGACAGCGATGCCGACCACGATCGGCTGAACGCCGCGCCAACCACCTTCAACACCGGTTTTGCCGACAAGGGCGCAGGCTTCAGCGCTGGTACCCAGGCCCAGACCCTTCAGTTCGACGGCACGCCCAACAAGGCCGAGAACCAGTTCCGCGACCTGGCGCGCAGCGAGTTCACCAGCCTGTCCGGGACCATGACTGCAGCGCTGGTGGTGGCGGGCTACCTCGGCATGATCAGCAACAGCAATGCCAATGACGAGGACACGCTGACCGTCACCTTGCGCAAGGGTGAAACCCTCACCCTCGACCATGACCGCCCCGCCGGCAACCTGATGATGGAGTGGAAGGAGGCCGGTGGCAGCTACCAGGGCATCGCCGATGGCGGCAGCTTCACCGCCGCCCATGACGGGGTGTACAGCATCCACGTGGTCAATACCGACAACGCCTCGGGCAACAGCAAGGCCGCCGAGAACTACAAGCTGAGCCTGGTGGTGGACTACAGCAACGCGGTCAACGATGGGGTGCATGACACCTACACCGTCAGCGATGGTCACGGCGGCACGGCTACCGGTAACGTCGATATCACCTACCAGCCCGGTCATGTGCTCGACGGTACGGCAGGTGATGATGTGCTGCTGGCAGGGAACGGTGACAACACCTTGAACGGTGGCGCCGGCAATGATGTGCTGGTGGCGGGAACCGGCAACGATCACCTGTACGGTGGCGAGGGTAACGACCTGCTGATCGCCGGGCCAGGCAACGACCTGCTGGACGGAGGCCCGGGCAGCGACACGGTCAGCTTCGCCAAGGCGGGGGGCGGCGTGGTGGTGGACCTGGGCCATGCCGGTCCGCAGAACACGGTGGGTGCGGGCGTGGACACCCTGACCAGCATCGAGAACCTGATTGGTTCGGAGTACAACGACACGCTCATCGGCAACGGTGGCGACAATGTGCTCAATGGTGGTGCGGGTGACGATACCCTGACCGGTGGCGGCGGCAACGATACCTTCGTCTGGCAGAAGGGGGACAGCGGCCACGATACCGTGACCGATTTCACCCCGGGCAGCGACCGGCTTGATCTGTCACAGCTGCTGCAGGGCGAGAACGCCAGCAGTGCTTCACTGGACGACTACCTGCACTTCAAGGTCAGCGGCACCGGCAGCAATGTGGTATCGACCATCGAGGTCAGCAGCGTCGCCGGCGCGGCGCCGACCCAGACCATCGACCTGGCCGGTGTCGATCTTGCGCAGCATTACGGGGTGACGGCCGGAGCGGGTGGGGTGATTGCGGCGGGGCATGACACGGCGACCATCATCAACGGCATGCTCAACGATCATTCGCTGAAGGTGGATACCGTGTGAGGCCTGTAGGAGCCAGCCTTGCTGGCGAACAGCGGTTCGCCAGCAAGGCTGGCTCCTACATCGAAAGGTGATCAACCCGGCCGGTGCAAGGTTTTCTGCTTGAGGATGTAAGCGCTGACCAGCACTGCGCTGGTGAGCATGAACACCCGCGCCCAGAACAGCGGCACCAGGTAGCACGAAAGGCCGATGCTCGCCCACATCAGGCCGATGGCGTACACCTTGCCCTTGAGCGGAATCCCTTCGCCACTGAGGTAGTCGCGAATCCACGGGCCAAGCCTGGGGTGGTTGACCAGCCAATCATGGAAGCGTGGCGAGCTGCGGGCAAAGCAGGCCGCGGCGAGCAGGAGAAACGGGGTGGTGGGCAACACCGGCAGGAAGATACCCGCCACCCCCAGCGCGACACTGAGCCAGCCGACGGCCAGCAGCAGGTAGCGCACCACGTCGATCAGTGGTGACGCGGCTTGAGCAGGGCAGGTTTTTCGTCCGGGGCGTGCAGCAGCAGGAACAGCGCACTCAGCGCCTCGGGGATCTGCACGATCATGTCGTCCTGCAGGTTGGCGTTCTTGGCGATGTCTTCGAACTCCGGTTGCTCATCGAACAGGCCCGAGCCGACCATAATGGGGAGCAGCATCTCGCTGACTTCTTCCTCGGCGTTCTCGAACCAGGCCTCTTCCCGCAGGAACACGCCCTCCATGAAGCCGATGCACCAGCCGCGCAGGTCGGAGTCGTCCGGCTCGTCGGTCAGGTCCAGGTCGCAGGGCAGGTCGAATTCCTCGTCGCTGGCCAGCTGGCGGGCGATGTGGCCCTTGAGCGCGACCAGGGTGGCTTCGATTTCGGTGCGCTGGGCATCGCTAGTGTAGTGCGGCTCTTCGGCGAACAGCGCGTCGATCCATTCGCGTTCGGGAACTTCCTCCGAGCAGATCGACAGCGCGGTCAGGTAGCCGTGTGCGGCGACGTAGTCCAGCGCTTCTTCGTGCAGCTCATCGGCGTCGAGGAAGGCTTGCAGGCGGGTCAGTTGCTCGGCGAAGGACATTACAGGGCTACCTTGGGGAATAAACGATGGTGAATTCTAGCACCTTGCGGCGCTTGGGGGGCAAAGGGAACGTCTGTCACCGGGGCATGCCGGGTGGCGCGGCAGTCGGGTATACTTCGCGCTTTTTCGTGTCGGCCGGCGTTTTCGCGCCAGTCGGCAAAAACCGCTTACGCATTCGCTGCGCGCGCGGCGGATTTATCGTCCAGCCTGAGTCGGGGTTGGTACGGCGATTTTGGAGTGGCAAATGCTCGAACAGGCTCAGCGCGTCCTCAAGGATGTCTTCGGTTACGACAGTTTCCGCGGGCGCCAGGCTGCGATCATCGAATGTGTGGCAGGGGGCGGCGACGCCCTGGTGCTGATGCCCACCGGCGGCGGCAAGTCGCTGTGCTTCCAGGTACCGGGGTTGCTGCGCCCGGGCCTGACGGTGGTGGTGTCGCCGCTGATCGCGCTGATGGACGACCAGGTCGCCACCCTCGACGAGCTGGGCGTGGCCGCCGCCGCGCTGAACTCCACCCTCAGCGCCGAGCAGCAGCGCGACCTGGCCGGGCGCCTGCGCCGTGGCGAGGTGAAAATGCTCTACCTGGCGCCGGAGCGCCTGGTGCAGCCACGCATGCTGGAGTTCCTGCGTGGCCTCGACATCGCCCTGTTCGCCATCGACGAAGCCCATTGTGTTTCGCAATGGGGCCACGACTTCCGCCCGGAATACCTGCAATTGGGCCAGCTCGCCGAGCTGTTCCCCCACGTGCCGCGCATCGCCCTGACCGCCACCGCCGACATGCGTACCCGCGAGGAGATCGTCCAGCGCCTGCACCTGCAGGGCGCGGAGCGCTTCCTGTCGAGCTTCGACCGGCCGAACATCTTCTACCGCATCGTGCCCAAGGAGTCGCCGCGCAAGCAGTTGATGGCGTTCCTCGGCGAACGCCGCGGCAACGCCGGCATCGTCTACTGCCTGTCGCGCAAGAAGGTCGACGAGACCGCCGCCTTCCTTTGCGAGCAGGGCTTCCCGGCGCTGCCGTATCACGCGGGCCTGGCCGCCGAGACCCGCGCGGCCAACCAGCATCGCTTCCTCAACGAGGAAGGCTTGATCATGGTCGCCACCATCGCCTTCGGCATGGGCATCGACAAACCCAACGTGCGCTTTGTCGCCCACCTCGACCTGCCCAAGTCGCTCGAGGCCTACTACCAGGAAACCGGCCGTGCCGGCCGTGACGGCCTGCCGTCGGACGCCTGGATGGCTTACGGCCTGCAGGACATGGTGATGCTCAAGCAGATGCTGCAGAACTCCGAGGGTGACGAGCGCCACAAGCGCATCGAGCAGCACAAGCTCGACGCCATGCTGGCCCTGTGCGAGGAGACCCGCTGCCGTCGCCAGTCGCTGCTGGCCTACTTCGATGAAGTGCTGGAGCAGCCGTGCGGCCATTGCGACAACTGCGTCGACCAGGTACAGACCTGGGACGCCACCGAGCCTGCGCGCCAGGCCTTGTCGACCGTGTTCCGCACCGGCCAGCGCTATGGCGTGGGCCACCTGGTCGATGTGCTGCTGGGCAAGGACACCGAGAAGGTGCGCAATTTCGGTCACGAGAAGTTGTCGGTATTCGGTGTCGGCAAGCCGCTGGCCGAGGCGGAATGGCGTTCGCTGTTCCGCCAACTGGTGGCGCGCGGCCTGGTGGATATCGACCTGGAGGGCTACGGTGGCCTGCGCCTGTCCGACAGCTGCCGGCCGCTGCTGCGTGGCGAAGTGACGCTGCAGTTGCGCCGCGACCTCAAGCCGCAGACGGTGGCCAAGGCCTCCGGCGGCAGTGGCGGCAGCCCGGCCAGCCAGTTGGTGCGTGCCGAGGAGCGCGAGCTGTGGGAGGCGTTGCGCACCCTGCGGCGCAAGCTGGCCGAGGAACACAGCGTGCCGCCCTACGTCATCTTCCCCGACTCGACGCTGCTGGAAATGCTGCGCAGCATGCCCACCAGCCTCAGCGACATGGCCCAGGTCAGCGGCGTCGGCGCGCGCAAGCTGGAGCGTTACGGCCAGGCGTTTCTCGAAGTGCTCAATGGTAGCGGTGGCACGGAGGAGGCGCCCAAGGTGGTGCTGGACCTGCGCCACGAACTGGTCAGCCTGGCCCGTGCCGGCATGACCCCGGCCCAGATCGCCGGGCAGCTCAATTGCAGCGAGAAGAACGTCTACAGCCTGCTCGCCGAAGCCATCGGCCGTCAGGAGCTGGGCCTGGAACAGGCGCTGGACCTGCCGGAAGACCTGATGATGGAGGTGCAGGACGCCTTCCTCGATGGCGAGGGCGAACTGCCGCCGGTCTCCGCTGTGGCGCCATTGTTCGGCCCGCGGGTGCCGGAAGGTGTCTTGTATTGCGTCAGGGCGGCGCTGGCAGTGGAGTTCGGCCTCTGATAGCCGGCATTTGTGCCATTTGCTGACCTTTGTCATGCCCCGGCCGGATTATCCGACGTTTCCACTCGGCTGAATGTTGCCTGATCAGCCGGGGCATGATTAGCTGACTAATAATTAGTTCTATTCAATGAGTTGCTTATGCCCCTGACCGACAACCAACACCGCTTCGGCATGCAGCTGGCCCAGATGTCCCGGGGTTGGCGCGCCGAACTGGACCGCCGCCTGGCCGGGCTCAACCTCTCCCAGGCGCGTTGGCTGGTGCTGTTGCACCTGGCGCGTTTCGACGAGGCCCCCACCCAGCGTGAGCTGGCCCAGAGTGTCGGCGTCGAAGGCCCGACCCTGGCGCGCCTGCTCGACAGCCTGGAAGGCCAGGGCCTGGTGCGCCGCCAAGCGGTGATGGAAGACCGCCGTGCCAAGAAGATCCTGCTGTGCCCGCCGGCCAAGCCGCTGATCGACCAGATCGAGACCATCGCCAATGCCTTGCGCGCCGAGCTGTTCACCGGGGTCGACGAGGCTGACCTGGAAGTGTGCATGCGGGTGCATGCGAAGATCCTCGGTAACCTCGAGAAGTCCTGACCCTTGAGCCCATCGCGGGGCACGCCCACCTCAAGCCTTGCGCGGTCCCTGTAGGAGCGGCCTTGTGCCGCGAAAGGGCCGCAGAGCGGCCCCAGCGATCTTTGCTCAATACTGAAATCCTGGGGCCGCTACGCAGCCCTTTCGCGGCACAAGGCCGCTCCTACAGGGCGTGGTGTCATTCGAACACCTTGCAAGACAGCTGCTCCCACCTGTCGTGGGAGCGAGCTCGTCCGGCGATGAATTCAGAAGGTATGCCCCAGGTTCAGGTACACCGCCCGCTCATGGGCATTGTTGGCCCCATAGCTCAGGTTCAACGGCCCCAATGGTGTTTCCAGACCCAGGAAAACACTCGCCGCATTGATATAGCCGCTGTCGAATTCGTTATCGTTGTTCCACGCCCGTCCGCGTTCCAGTGACCCGCCGATATACAGCGGGAAGTCCAGTGGCAGGTAGGCGCGCGGCGTCAGGCGGCGGTAGTAGACCATGCGCAGCAGGCTCATGTTCTGCCCGGAGACCGAGTCCTGGCGAAAGCCCGACAGCTGCCGTGCCCCACCGAACACAAAGCTCGAGGTGACCACCTCGGCTTCATCCAGCGTGCGCCCGTACTTGCCGCCCAGCACCAGGGTGTTCGGCCCGCTGCTAAACGCCTTGTCCAGGTTGAACAACCATTGCCGGTAGCTCTGGTCCGAGTCCAGCGACTTGTCGTACTTGCGCACCGTCAGGCCAATGTCCTCGCCGCTGTGGGGGAAGTAGACGTTGTCGAAGGTGTCGAAAGAGTACTTGAGCTCGTAGAACCCCTCGTCGAAGCTGACCTTGGGCAAGTCCTGGTCGCCGATGCGCACGTCGGCCTCGCCCCAGGCCTTGCCCACGCCCAGGCGTACCTCGCCATAGGTGCCGATCTGCCGCCCGACATTGAGGCCGAATCCATAGCGCTCCAGGCGGTACTCGGCGACCGGGTCGTTGTCGAGGGTGGCCTCGACGTTCTGCGAGCCGAAGTCGAGGTAAGGCGCAATGAAGTAGCGCGAACCGACATCCAGCGGCTGATAGAACTCGGTGTACAACTCCTGCTGGTCTCCGATCTGGGCGCGGGTCAGCCACTCGGCGCCAAGGCGGTTGATACCGTTGACCCGGTAGCTGGCGCCCAGGTTGAAGGCGCTGTCGCCACGCAGGTCGTCGGACAGGTTCAGGCCCAGGCGCAGGTAGTCGGTACCGCCGCGTCGGCCACGGGCGTTGATCACCAGGGTGTTGTCGTCGCCCTTGTGCACCACGCGGTACTGCACCTGGTCGAAGTAGTCCAGCCCGTACAGGGTGCCCATGTCGGTCTGCAGGCGGTCGAGCTCCAGCGGCTCGCCGATAGGCTGGCGGATGTAGTAGCGGATCACGTCATCGCTGACCTTGGAATCGTTCTCCACCTTGATCGCAGTGATGACCGGGGTGCGCTGGCGGGGTGAACGGGCCACCGCCAGGTTGCTGTCGGCCTCGGGTTGGCGCAGTGAGGCCAGGCGCGGGGTGAGGGCTATCGTGGCGCGGTAGCCGGCATCGATCATGTCATGGGCACGGCCGAAATCGGTGACGCCGAAGCTCGCCAGTGACGGTTGCACCAGGATGTCTTCGCGGCGCAGGCTGGCCAGTTGTTCCTCGGAGTTGCGCCGGGTCATCAGGGTGATCGACTGGTTGAGCACATCGACCACCGTGGCCAGCTGCTTGCGGTTGCGCAGAGGGGTGCCGATATCGACGACGATGGCCAGGTCCACGCCCATTTCGCGCACCACGTCCAGTGGGATGTTGTCGGTCATGCCGCCATCTACCAGCAGACGCCCGTCGAGTTCCACCGGGGCGAACACCGCGGGGATCGACATGCTGGCGCGTATCACCCGCGGCAGGTGGCCACGGCGGAACACCACCTTCTCGCCGCTGGCGATGTCGGTGGCCACCGCGCGGAAGGGGATGGGCAGCTTGTCGAAGTCGCGGATGTCGGCCGTATGGGCCAGCTTGCTTTCCAGCAGCAGCGCCAGGTTCTGGCCCTGGATCACGCCCAGCGGCAGGCCCAGGCTGCCGTCGTCGCGAAAGCTCAGCTTCTGCTTCACGAGAAAGTCGCGGTCGTCCTGCTTGCGGCGAAAGGGCACGTCCTTGCGCGGTGGCGCGTCCGACAGTGCCTGTTGCCAGTCCAGGGTGGTCGCCAGCTTTTCCAGCTCCTCGACACTGTAGCCGGAGGCGTACAGCCCGCCGACCACCGCGCCCATGCTGGTACCGGCGATGGCATCGATGCGCACCCCTTGTTCTTCCAGGGCCTTGAGCACGCCGATGTGGGCGATGCCGCGGGCAGCGCCGCCAGACAGCACCAGGCCGATTTTCGGCCGGGCCGGTTCGGCGGCCAGCACGGTGAGGGAGGTGAGCGTCAGCAAAAGGCAGAACAGCAGGCGGCGCATCGTGAGTCTCAAACCAGGGGGTAAAGACCGCTAGTATAAGCGGCCCCCTCCCTGGAGATATGTCACATGGCTACTGCCAAGCCGGAAATTGTCATCACTTACTGCACCCAGTGCCAATGGCTGCTGCGTGCCGCCTGGCTGGCCCAGGAACTGCTCAGCACCTTCAGCGATGATCTCGGGCGGGTAGCGCTTGAGCCTGGTACCGGCGGGATCTTCCGCATCACCTGCGACGGCGTGCAGATCTGGGAACGCAAGGCCGATGGTGGTTTCCCCGAGGCCAAGGTGCTCAAGCAGCGGGTACGGGACCAGATCGACCCGCAACGCGACCTGGGCCATAACGATCGCTGATCAGGCGCCTTCGGTGAGCGGTCGCTGTTTCACCGGCTGTTCGGCACTCAGGCGGCTGGACAGCACGATGGCGAAGATGATCAGCGCGCCACCGGCGAGCATGCTCGGGGTTGGCGTCTCGGCGAACACCGCCCAGGCCACGGCGATGCCGTAGACCGGCTCCATGCCGAACACCACCGCTGCCGTGCGCGCCTTGATCACCGCCAGGCTGGCGACGAACAGGCTGTGGGCCACCCCCGTGCAGAAGATGCCCAGCAGGGCGATCCACAGCCAGTCCATGGGCGCCACGGCCGCAAGGCCAGGGGCGGCCACGGGCAGCAGGCACAGGGTCACCACCAGGTTCTGCCACAGCGCCGCCTGCACGGCGGGCAGGCGCCCGGAACCCGCCCGGTTGGTGAGTGACAGCAGCGAGAACAGCAGGCCCGAGAGCAATGCCCAGAGCAACCCGCCAGTGGCTTCGCTGGCCAGGTCGAACGCGGGCGTGACCAGCACCAGGCCAATGCTCACCAGCAGCACCAGCACCGCTTCGTTGCGACGGATGCGCTCGCGGAACAACAGGCCTTCGAGGATGACGGTGAAGGCCGGGAAGCTGGCGAAACCGAGCGTGGCGATGGCCACGCCGCCGACCTTGACCGCGATGAAGAAACTCACCCAGTGCCCCGCCAGCAGCATGCCGCCGAGCAGCAGGCGGCGCAGGTCGCGCGCCCTGAGCGGTTGCCAGGCCTGGCGGGCGAGGCCGGCGAACAGGCCCAGGGCGAGCACGGCGAAAGCGGCGCGACCGAAGACGATGATCGAGGGGCTGGCGCTGGCGGCCAGCTTGCCGAAGACGCCGGTCAGGCCGAAGAACAGCGCGCCGATGTGCAGGGCGCCGAGGGCGGTGCGGTGGTTCATGGTGGTCCTTTGGATTCGAGGTGACTTGCGAAGGCCCTTTCGCCGGCACGCCGGCTCCTACAGGTATGACGCCGGCCGGCGAAGATGTTGGCAGCAGTCTAAAAGGCGCAGTCAGCGCTGTCTGTCGCGCACCTCGCGTCAGTTGTCGCCAGACTCTCGCCGCAAGGCCAGCGGCGAGCTGCCGAAGGCACGCAGCATTGCCGCGCTGAACGCGCTCTGCGAGCCATACCCCACCCGCGCCGCGATCTCGCCCACCGGCAGCACCGTTTCGCACAGCAACCGTCGGGCCATGAGCAACCGCCGCTGGCGAATGTAGTCCATCGGGGTCATGCCGCACTCGCTGGCGAACCGCGCATGCAGCCGCGCGCTGGACAGCCCGGCCAGCCGTGCCAGGTCCGCAACCTGCAGCGGGTGGGCGGCATGGCGCTCGATATGCGCGTCGAAGGCGGCGTAGGGCAGGCGCTTGCTGGCGATCACTGGCGCACAGGCCTGCGGCGTCAAGCTGGCCAGCAGCAGGACGGCGCCCTGGCGAGCGATCAGTGGATCATCCACCGGGCTGCTCGCCAGCCAATCCACCAGTTGTTGCTGACGGTTGTCCAGGGTCAGGGCGCCGGGACGATCGAGCAGGCGGCGACTGTTGTCGGCGTGGCTGCCCAGGTGTTCACCGAGCCAGTGCTCATCCGGCACGTCCAGCACCAGGCAATGGCTGCCGCCGGGGCTGCCGCAGGCGTGATGCGCGCCGGCCGGTACCACCATCAGGTCCTGGCGCTCCAGCTGCGCGCCACGGCCCTGCACCTCGAAGTCCAGGCGCCCGGCCAGGCTGAACACCAACTGCGGGTGGTCGTGACTGTGGGCGATCAGGTCGTGGCGGTAATGGCGCAGCGAAAGCAGCGAGCCGGTGCTCATGGGGGATTTCCTCGAGGGCAGGTCGGCAGTGTACACCCAGTGCCAGGCCCCACGCAGGATGGTCATGGGACTGCCACCGGCCTGTCATGCGTGCCTGCCAGTCTCCAGCAAACAGTGCCGGAGCCTGCCCATGACCCATGCCGAACTCGCCCGCCCGTCACGCAAGCAGCGTGTGCGCACCCTGTGGATCTCCGATGTGCACCTGGGCACCCGGGATTGCCAGGCCGAGCACTTGTCGAGCTTCCTCAAGGGCTACCAGGCCGACCGCATCTATCTGGTCGGCGACATCATCGATGGCTGGAAGCTGCGCGGCGGCATCTACTGGCCGCAAGCCCACACCAACGTCATTCGCCGGCTGCTGACCATGAGCAAGCGCGGCACCGAGGTGATCTATGTCACCGGCAACCATGACGAGTTCCTGCGGCGCTACTCCAAGCTGATCCTCGGCAATATCCAGCTGGTGGACGAGGCCGAGCACCTGACCGCGGATGGCCGGCGCCTGCTGGTGGTGCATGGCGACCAGTTCGATGTGATCACCCGTTACCACCGCTGGTTGGCGTTCCTCGGTGACCGGGCCTATGAGTCCACTCTGGTGCTCAATCGCTGGCTCAATCATTGGCGGGCTCGCTACGGCTATGGCTACTGGTCGCTGTCGGCCTACCTCAAGCACAAGGTCAAGGGCGCGGTGAACTTCATCAGCGATTTCGAGGATGCGATTGCCCATGAGTGCACCCGGCGAGGCTTCCAGGGGGTGGTGTGCGGGCATATCCACCATGCCGAGATTCGCCGTGTGGGGGCGGTGGAGTATCTCAACTGCGGCGATTGGGTGGAGTCCTGCACGGCGTTGATCGAGCACTGGGACGGGCAGATCGAGCTGTATCGGTTTGCCGAGGCCCAGGCGCAGTTGGCGTCGCTGAGCGAGCCGGCCTGACCCTGCCGCTGTAGGAGCGGCTTCAGCCGCGATCACCCGCGAAGCGGGTGCCATGTGATGCCTCCATCGCGGCTAAAGCCGCTCCTACAGGGCGGCCTTGTAGACCGACTGCCGTGGCTGGGCGAACACCCGTTCCAGCATCGGTTCGAAGAACGCAAGCGGCAGGCTCTCGTAGTCCGGGTCGAATGCCGCCGCGTCATAGCGGGCACAGAATTCAATGGTCCGCTGGTACTGCGGGTGCTCGCTGAACTGCTCACGCAGATGCCGATCCATGCCCAGGTGATGGAAAAAGTAGTAGCCCTGGAAGATCCCGTGCTTCTCGACCATCCACAGGTTCTCGGCACTGACGAAGGGCTTGAGGATCGCCGCGGCGATGTCCGGATGGTTGTAGCTGCCCAGGGTGTCGCCGATGTCGTGGAGCAGGGCGCACACCACGTACTCCTCGTCGCGCCCGTCACGGTAGGCGCGGGTGGCGGTCTGCAGCGAGTGGCTCAGGCGATCGATGGGGAAGCCGCCGAAATCACCGTCCAGCAAACGCAAGTGGGCCAGGATGCGTTGCGGTAGCTGGCGGGAATAGGCGCGAAAGTCGTCGGCGATGATCGCCCAGTCCTGGGCCGTGCCGTCGCGCATGTGGTTGAAGCTCGCTTGTTTGTTCATTACCTGGGCGCCACTGCTGCCGAGTATGCCGCCAGTGTTGGCCAAGCCCCAGGCTTTGACAGTGGCCAGGCGGGACGCGAACCTGGCCCAGCGGGCCGATCAGAGGCTGATGCGCCCCAGCAGGATGTCGCGAAACATGGCGAAGTCGCCAACCAGGCTGTACCAGGGGTGGGTGAAGGTGGCCGGGCGGTTCTTCTCGAAGAAAAAGTGCCCGACCCAGGCAAAGCCGTAGCCGGCCAGCGGCACGGCCAGCAGCAACAGCCATTTGCCGCTGGCGAACGTGTAGGCGAGCAGGGCGATCACCAGGCTGGTACCGACGAAGTGCAGGCGGCGGCAGGCGGCGTTGCTGTGCTCACCGAGGTAGTAGGGGTAGAACTCGGCAAAACTGCGGAACTGCGCGGTGCGGGTCATGGCGGTGCTCCGGAAGTCGCGGGTGCCTACAGCATACACGGCGTGGAGCCTGAATCGAGTCTAGAGTCACTGATGGCCCCGGCCAGTGACAATGAGCGCCAATTGAGTATCCTTTCGGTTCACCGCAGGAGCGGTCAGCACAAGAAGCCTGTCATGAGTGAGAGAACCACGTCAGCCAGCTGGGCATCAGGGATCGTCAAGGCGCTCGAGCTCGAAGGGCTCGACTGCCGGGCCATGTTCAAGCAATTGGGGTTGGACTTCAGTGCGCTGGACGACCCGGATGCGCGTTTCCCCCAAGATGCCATGACGCGCCTGTGGCAGTTGGCGGTCGAGTTGTCCGGCAACGAGGCCATCGGCCTGAACATGGCCAGGGTGGTGCGGCCGGCCTCCTTTCATGTGGTGGGCTATGCACTCATGTCCAGCCGCACCCTGGCCGAAGGCTTCGAACGCCTGGTGCGGTATCAGCGGATCATCGCGGAAAGCTCCGACCTGAGTTTTCGCCTTGGCCCCGAAGGCTACGCCCTGGTGCTCACGGTACATGGCGATCACCTGCCACCAACCCGCCATAGCGCCGAAGCTTCACTGGCCTGTGCACTGTCGCTCAGTACTTGGTTGAGCGGCCGACCAATCCAGCCGCGGCGTGTATTGATCCAAGGTGCGCAACCGCACAATGTCGAACCGTACAGGGTGGCGTTCCATGCGCCGCTGGTATTCGGCGCGCCCCACGATGCGCTGGTGTTCGAGCGCGCCGACATGGAGGCGCCGCTGCCCACGGCCAACGAGGCGATGGCGGTGCTGCATGACCGGTTTGCCGGCGAGTACCTGGCGCGCTTCTCGGAGAGCCGCGTGACACATCGGGTGCGCCAGGTGTTGTGCCGTATCCTGCCCCAGGGCGAACCCAAGCGTGAAACCGTGGCGCAGGCGCTGCACCTGTCGCAGCGCACGTTGCAGCGTCGTCTGCAGGACGAGGGCACCAGTTTCCAGACCCTGCTGGACGACACCCGTCGGGAGCTGGCCGAGCAGTACCTCGCCCAGCCGGGCACGACCTTGCTGGAAACCGCCTACCTGTTGGGTTTCGCCGACCCGAGCAATTTCTACCGAGCGTTCCGCCGCTGGTTCGACGCCACCCCGAGCGAGTACCGCGCGCGCCTGGTGATCAGTGACGCCAGAACGCCGGCATGCACAACACCAGCACCGTGATGATCTCCAGGCGGCCGAGCAGCATGCCCGCGGAGAGGATCCACTTGGCGGCGTCCGGCAGGCTGGCGTAGTTGCCGGCCGGGCCGATCACCTCGCCCAGGCCAGGCCCCACGCCCGATACCGTGCCGGCGGCACCGGTCAGCGCGGTCATCCAGTCCACCCCCAGCAGCGACAACAGCAGGGCGATGATGCAGATGGTGATGGCGAAGAAGAACGAGAAGGTCAGGATCGAACGCACGATCTCTTCGTCGAGGCGGTGGCCGTTGTACTTCTGCTTGATCACCGCGCGCGGATGGATCAATTGGTTGAGGTTGGCCTTGAGCAGGATGTAGGCGACCTGGAAACGGAAGATCTTGATGCCGCCCGCCGTGGAGCCGGAGCAGCCGCCGACAAATCCGAGATAGAAGAACAGCATCAGCGAGAAGTTGCCCCACATGCTGTAGTCGCCCAGGGCAAAGCCGGTGGTGGTGACCACCGAGGTGACGTTCAGCGCCACGTGGCGCAGGGCGTCGAGCCAGTGCAGGTCGGTGGTGGCCCAGTACCAGGTGCCCAGTACCAGCCAGGTGGCCACCAGCATGGCGAGCAGGCCCTGAACCTGCTGGTCCTTGATCAGTGCCTTGCGGTGGCCGCGCAGGGTGGCCACGTACAGGGTGAACGGCAGGCTGCCCAGGATCATCACCACCACCGCGACCCAGTGCACTGCCGGGATATCCCACTTGGCCAGGGACTGGTCGGAAGTCGAGAAACCGCCAGTGGAGATCGCCGACATGGCATGGTTGATCGCGTCGAACGGGCTCATGCCCGCCCACCAGAAGGCCAGGCTGCCGAACACGGTGATGCCGACGTATACCCCCACGATCGACTTGGCGACCATGTGCGAGCGCGGCATGACCTTCTCCGAACGGTCGGAGGACTCGGTCTGGAACAGGCGCATGCCACCGATGCGCAGCAACGGCAGGATCGCCACCGCCATGCCGATGAAGCCGATGCCGCCCAGCCAGTGCAGCATCGAGCGCCACATCAGGATGCCGGGTGACATGGTGTCCAGGCCGCTGAGCACGGTGGCGCCGGTGGCGGTGATGCCGGACATGCTTTCGAAGAAGGCGTCGGTATAGCTGATGTGTTGCGTCAGCAGGAACGGCAGGGCGGCGAACACGCACACCACCAGCCAGCTGCTGACGGTCAGCAGGTACATGTCGCGGGGGCGCAGGTGCACATGCTCGGGGCGCCCGGGCATGACCAGGCCGAGCCCGGCGATGAAGGTGATCAGGCTCGACCAGAGGAACGACGGCATGTCGCCGGTGCGTTCGAAGATCACCAGGGTCGTCATGGGCACGACCATGCTCACCGCCAGGGTGATCAGGAAGATGCCGATGATGAAGCCAATGATCCTTAAGGTCGGCAATGCCATGTGATCTGCCCTGACTCGCAACGGAAAGGGCGCCATTCTACCTGCGGGGGAGGTGATGTAAACGCGTGATCGAGCCCGCTCCCACGATGACTGCGCAATAGTGCAGAATGGCCGCACTTTCAACTTGCCAGGAGGGTAGCCGATGGAGGCTCTCGACGCATTGCTCAACCGTGTTTCCGTGCCACGCCTGACCGACCCCGCGCCCAATGCAGCCCAGCGTGAGGCGCTGTTCCAGGCCGCGTTGCGCGCACCGGACCATGGCCAGCTGCGTCCCTGGCGCTTCCTGACCATCGAAGGCCAGGGCCGGGAGAAACTCGGCGAGCTGTTCGCCGAAGCGCTGCAGGCCAAGGGCGATGCCACCCCGGCCGCGCTGGACAAGGCCCGGGCGATGCCGCTGCGCGCGCCGTTGCTGATCGTGGTGGTCGCCCGGTTGCAGGAGCATTTCAAGGTGCCGAAGATCGAACAGCGCCTGGCCGCCGGCTGCGCTGCCCATGGCATTCTCATCGCTGCTCATGCCCAAGGCATCGGTGCGGTGTGGCGCACCGGCGACATGGCCTTCGATGCCCATGTGCACAAAGGGCTGGGGTTGGAGGCGAACGAGGAAGTGATCGGCTACCTGTATGTCGGTACGCCGATGGGTGAGCCGCGCACGGCGCCGATCCTGGAGACCGCCCAGTACGTCAGCGCCTGGGGCCAGTGAGGCAGCAGGGGCATCGCGGGTAAACGGCCTCACCGCAGGCCTGTAGGAGCCAGCCTTGCTGGCGATGCCCGGCATGGCCGGGCCAGGATCTTTCAACCCACGCTGACGTCACAGGGCAACTCCAGTGTTGCGGCAAACCCACCCTGCGGGTGGTTGCTCAACGTCAGCGTTCCACCATGTCGCTCCGCCGCCTTGCGTGCAATCGCCAGCCCCAACCCATGCCCTGGCGCATCCTGTCCCGGCGCGCGGAAGAACGGCTCCCCCAATTGCGCGAGGTGCTCCGCCGCCACCCCTGGCCCATGATCACGCACGCTCAACACGATCCGTTCCTGCTCGCGGTTCGCGCGAATCTCGATAGGCTGCCCTGCCGGATTGAACCGCAAGGCATTGCGCAACAGGTTATCCACCGCCCGCTCGATCAAGGTCGGCCATCCCTGCAGCACCAGGCCCGGCTGTGCCTCCAGCTTCACCTCCTGCTCTGGCGCGCTGAGCTGGGCGTCCTTGCGCACGCTGCCCAGCAGGGCGTTGAGGTCCACGCGTTCAGCGTGGGCCTGCTCGGCATCGACCCGGGCCAGCACGAGGATTTCGCTGATCAGGTCCTCCAGGCGATCGCATTCACGGGTCAGGCGTGGCCACAGAGCCTGGCGCTGCTCGGGTTCGGCGCGTTCGGCCAGGGCCAGGGCGATACGCAGGCGCGCCAGCGGTGAGCGCAACTCGTGGGAGACATCGCGCAACAGCTGGCGCTGGCTGCCGATCAGGCTCTGCAGGCGGGCGCCCATCTTGTTGAAGTCGTTGGCCAGCACGCCAAACTCGTCACGGCGCACGGCCAGGCGGGCCAGGCTGTTCTGTTGGTAGCTGGCCTGCCCTAGGTCGTGCACGGCGCCGCGCAAGCGGCTGAGCGGGCGGGTGATCGACAGGGTGACCAGCAGGCTGAACAGGGTCAGCACCACCAGGGCTATCCCCAGGGCGCTGAGTGGCCAGATCAGGCTCTCGCGATGCCAGGCGGCCAGTTCCGGATGGGGGATGCGGTAGATCAGCAGGTAGGTTTCGCCGCTGGTGGGGCTGGTGTATTCCTCGGTCAGGCGGCGCCAGGGCAGGCGGCGTTCGTCGTTGTGCTGGCGCGCCTCGAAGGCGGCGGCGCGGCGCGGGAAGGTGCCGGGCACCACGGCGTCTCCGCTGTCGTCGAGCACCTGGACGTCGATACGGTAACGTTGCTTGCGCCGTTCCAGGAAGCGCTGGGATGACTCCAGGCCTTCCTGTTCATAGTGCTGGGCCCAGTGGCTTGCCAGGTTGTTCAGGCCCGGGTGGCGGCTGAGGATCCAGGCATCCTGGTTGAGCATATGGCCGAGCAGGATCGACAGGCCGGCGACCAGGGTGATGGCCAGCCAGAAGCTGGCCAGGATGCGCCAGAACAGTGAACGCAAGACAAGCACCTCCATGAAGCGAGCAAAGCCCGGCCTGCACTGTTGCGGGCCGGGCTGCGGGTGGACAGCTTACTGGGCCTTGGTGGCTTTTTCAGCTTTCCAGGCCTGGAACTCCTGCCATTCGGCCTTGCGCGCGGCGCGTTCCTTCTGCAGTTCGTCGAACTTCTTCTGCTGGTCGGGTTTGAGCAAGGCGCGGATCTGGCCTTCGGTCTTGTCGTGGCTGGCCTTGATCTCGTCCTTCATGGCCTTCTGGTCGGCGGCGGGCAGCTTGTTCATGTAGCGCTCGGTGATGTCGCGGCGCTGTTGCATCTGCTCGCCCATCAGCTTGCCGATCTGCTGGCGTTGCTCGCGGCTCAGGTCCAGTTGGGCGAAAGGCGCGTCACCGCGATGATGCGGGCCGTCGTGACGCGGGCCGCCTTCAGGCATGGCCATGGCCACGGTCGGCAGGGCGGCGGCGAACATCAGGGCGATAAGGGTCTTGCGCATGGTGTCTCTCCTGTCAGGGGCCGGTGGTTACCGGATGAGCCCAGTCTAGGGAGATCAAGGTCAAGGGCGGTCAGGCGAGGGTAAAGGCTGGGTAAAGATGCGGGGCGGGTGTAGGAGCAGCTTTAGCCGCGATGCAGGCACCACGGTGTTAGCGGGTGATCGCGGCTGAAGCCGCTCCTACAGGGATCAGAGGCTGTAGTAGTAGCCGCGGCTGCGCAGGGCAACGATACGTGGACGGCCGTCGGGGTGCGGGCCGATCTTCTTGCGCAGGTTGCTGACGTGCATGTCCAGGCTGCGGTCGTAGAGGGTCAGCTTGCGGCCCAGGCCGATCTGCGCCAGCTCCTGCTTGTCCAGCGGCTCGCCGGGCTGGCGCAGCAGGGCTTCGAGAATGCGGCTCTCGGAGAGCGTGAGGGTCATCTCGCGGCCGTCGATGCTGACCACGCCGCGCACCGGGCTGAAGGCCAGGTCACCGACCTCGACCTGGCTGCTGGGGGCGCTGGGGTGGCTGCGGCGCAGTACCGCGCGCAGGCGTGCGGTGAGCTCGCGTGGGTCGCAGGGTTTGGCCAGGTAGTCGTCGGCGCCCAGTTCCAGGCCCAGGATGCGGTCCAGCGGCTCGCCGCGGGCCGAAAGCATCAGCACCGGCAAGTCGGTATGTTCGCTGCGCAGCTGCTTGAGCAGTTCCAGGCCGCTGCCATCAGGCAGCATGACATCCAGCACCACCGCCGCCGGGGCTTGGGTGGCCAGGGCCTGGCGCGCGCTCTGGCCATCGTGGCAGGCACGTACCGCAAACCCTTCCTGGGTCAGCCAGCTGCCGAGCAGCTCGCACAGTTCCTGGTCATCATCAATCAGTAACAGCTCGCTCATGTTTCACTCAATTCAACCATTGACGGCGTCTTCTGTGTCCGCCGCTGGCTAAGATACCGCAGACTGCCGACAACAGTGCAACGACCGAACCGACCAGGAACCATTGCTGCTGCTCGGTGAGCAGGCGCTGGGGCAGGTTGGCGCCGGCCTGCAGTTCCTTGATGGCCTGCTTCAGGCGCTGGTTGTCCTGGCGCAGGCGGGCCAGTTGGGCGCTTTCGCGCGTGCTGTCCTGGTTCTGCAACTGTTGGTTCAACGCATTGCGTTGCTGTTCGCTTTCTTCCAGGCGCTGCTGCAGCTCGGTGATCCGCGCCCCGGCTTCCAGCGACAGCGGCTGCTCGGCCACGGCGAGAGGGGACAGCAGTGACAGGCAAAGCAGCAGGGACATCGGACCTTGACGCATTGGAACTCCTGATTCGTATCGGTTCAGGAGGTTGTCGGCCGTAGGTCGGAAATTTTGAATAGGGCGCACTGCGTAAACCGTAGGAGCCAGCCTTGCTGGCGAACCGGGCACTGCGCTGGCTGGCACCGGCTACGCCGGTGTTCGCCGGCATAGCCGGCTCCTACGGCGCTGGCGCTTAAGGCAGGACTTGCTTGAACGGCTTGACCACGACCTTGTCGTAGACACCTGCGGCGATGTACGGGTCCTGGTCGGCCCAGGCCTGGGCGGCGGCCAGCGAGTCGAACTCGGCGACGATCAGGCTGCCGCTGAAGCCGGCAGCGCCCGGGTCGTTGCTGTCGATTGCCGGGTGTGGCCCAGCCAGCACCACACGGCCTTCGGCTTTGAGCTGTTGCAGGCGTTCAATGTGGGCGGGGCGGGCGGCCAGGCGTTTTTCCAGGGAGTTTTCGACGTCGCTGGCGATGATGGCGTAGAGCATGTCAGTCCTTGGTTTTGGAGGTGGATGGGTCGGTGTCGTGCAGGTGGCGCGACAGGTAGACACCCTGGGCCACCAGGAAGATCACGGTCATGCCCAGGCTGCCGAACACCTTGAAGTCGACCCAGAAGTCCTGGAAGGTGAAGGCGACGAACAGGTTGGCGGCGCCGCACACCAGGAAGAAGCCGATCCACGCCACGTTCAGGCGGTTCCAGACTGTTTCGGGAAGTGTCAGGGCGTGGCCCATGATGCGTTTGATCAGCACCCGGTCGCCGATGAAGTGGCTGCCGGTGAAGGCCAGGGCGAACAGCCAGTTGACCACCGGCGCCTTCCACTTGAGGAAGGTTTCGCTATGGAAGGCCAGCGTGAGGCCGCCGAACACCAGGCAGGCGACCAGGGTGAGCAACTGGCCCTTTTCCAGCTTGCCATGGCGCAGGAACAGCGCGCCGTAGACCACCACGGAGCTGACGATCAGCATGGCGGTGGCGCTGTAGATCCCGCCGAACTCGAAGCCGTGGCCGGCGAACTCGACCGGGCGCGGGTCCAGTTTGTAGACGATGAAGAACAGCAGCAGCGGGATGAAATCGATGAATTGTTTCACAGTGGCAGCCAGAAGCGGGATGTGACGGCATAATAACAAACATCGATTCCGGCGAAAGCGCTCCTCCATGAATGTTGATCTGCACTGTCACAGCACGGCCTCCGACGGCGCCCTGTCGCCCACGGCGCTGGTCGCCCGGGCCCACGAGCATGGGGTGCGGACACTCTCGCTCACCGACCACGACACCCTCGAAGGCCTGCCCGAGGCGCGCCAGGCGTGCGCCGAGCAAGGCATGCAGTGGGTCAGCGGTGTCGAGCTGTCATGCACCTGGGGCGGCGCGACCATTCATGTGCTGGGCTATGATTTCCCGTTGGATGCGCCACCCTTGCTCGAAGCCATCGACAACCTGCACCGTGGCCGCTGGCTGCGCGCCGAGGAGATTGATCGCAAGCTGGCAGCCAAGGGCATGCCTGGCGCGCTTGACGGCGCGCGGGCCGTGCAGCAGGAGCTGGGCGACAGCGGCAACGCCCCGGCGCGCCCGCATTTCGCCGAGTTCATGGTGCGTGCCGGCTTCGTCAAGGACCGTGGCGAGGCCTTCCGCAAGTGGCTGGGCGCCGGCAAGCTGGGCGACGTCAAGCTGCATTGGCCGACGCTGGAGGAAACCGTCGCCACGCTGCGCCAGTCCAATGCCTGGGTGAGCCTGGCCCATCCCATGCACTACGAACTGACACGCAGCAAGCGCAGACGGCTGATTGCCGACTATATTCAGGCAGGCGGGCAGGCACTGGAAGTGGTCAATGGGATGATGCCGCCCGAGCAGGTGGGGACGATGTCCATCCTCACCCGTGAGTTCGGCCTGCTGGCGAGTGCCGGCAGCGATTTCCACGGCCCTGGCACCTGGGGCGAGATCGGTGCCTACCGGCCCTTGCCCGAGGACCTGCCACCCCTGTGGCGCCGATTCCGACATGAACAGCCTATGGCGGTATGAACAGGACGACTTCGTGAGCCAATTTTTCCAGATTCATGCGGAAAACCCGCAGGCGCGCCTGATCAAGCAGGCGGTCGAGATCATCCGCAAGGGTGGGGTGGTGGTCTACCCGACCGACTCGGCCTATGCGATGGGCTGCCAGATCGGCGACAAGGGTGCCATCGAGCAGGTACGTCGCCTGCGCCAGCTGGACAAGAACCACAATTTCACCCTGCTGTGCTGCGACCTGTCCCAGATGGGCACCTTTGCCAAGATCGACACGGCGACGTTCCGCTTGCTCAAGGCCCATATCCCAGGTCCCTACACCTTCATCCTCAACGCCACCCGTGAAGTGCCGCGTCTGCTGTTGCACGACAAGCGCCGCACCATCGGCCTGCGCGTGCCGTCCAACCCCATCGTCCTGGCCCTGCTTGAGGGGCTCGGCGAACCGCTGATGAGTGTCAGCCTCATCCTGCCGGGCGACGATGAGCCAATGACCGATCCTTACGAGATCCGCCAGCGCCTGGAACACCACGTCGACTTGATCATTGATGGAGGTTTCGGTGACCTTAAGGCTTCCACCGTGGTCGACCTGACCGGTGATGAGCCGGAAGTGGTACGTGTAGGGTGTGGTGACCCGGAACCCTTCCAGGTCGAAGCGTGAACCAGGTGGAAGCGCCCGAGGCGCCGGCCATCGAGGCTGAAGCGCCGTTCCAGTTGCAACTGGCCCTGGTCTACGGCGAAGCCCTGACCGAGATGCCGGTCGACCTGTACATCCCGCCGGACGCCCTGGAAGTCTTCCTCGAAGCCTTCGAAGGCCCGCTGGACCTGCTGCTGTACCTGATCCGCAAGCAGAACGTCGACATCCTCGACATCCCGGTGGCGGAAATCACCCGGCAGTACATGAGCTATGTCGAGCTGATGAAAAACGTGCGCCTGGAACTGGCCGCCGAGTACCTGGTGATGGCTGCCATGCTCGCCGAGATCAAGTCGCGCATGCTGCTGCCTCGCTCCAGCGAGGTGGAGGAAGAGGAGGGCGATCCGCGCGCTGAGCTGATCCGCCGCCTGCAGGAATACGAACGCTTCAAGGCTGCCGCCGAAGGCATCGACGAGTTGCCGCGGGTCGGCCGCGAGGTGGTGGTTCCGCGCCTGGAGGCCCCTCAGGCCAAGGTGCGCAAGCTGCTGCCCGAGGTCGCCCTGGAGGAGATCCTGCTGTCCATGGCCGAGGTCATGCGCCGCAACGACCTGTTCGAAAGCCACCAGATCACCCGCGAGACCCTGTCTACCCGCGAGCGCATGAGCGAAGTGCTCGAGCGTCTCAAGGGCGGCGCCTTCGTGCCGTTCGTCGAGCTGTTCACCCGCGAGGAGGGCAAGCTCGGCGTGGTGGTCACCTTCATGGCGATTCTCGAGCTGGTGAAGGAATCCTTGATCGAACTGGTGCAGAATGAGCCTTTCGCCCCGATCCACGTCCGTGCCCGGGCAGAGTAACCTGACGACTACCGATGAACCTGAATGAACCCCGCGAACTGGCGTCGCTGATCGAGGCCTTCCTGCTCGCCTCGGGCAAGCCACAATCCCTCGAGCGCCTGTACGAGCTGTTCGAGGAGGCTGAGCGCCCGGCGCCGGCTGTCTTCAAGAAGGCCCTGGAGGTGTTGGGCAAATCGTGCAATGGCCGCGCCTTCGAGCTCAAGGAGGTGGCCAGCGGCTATCGCCTGCAGATTCGTGAGGATTACGCCCCCTGGGTTGGCCGCTTGTGGGAGGAGCGCCCGCAGCGTTATTCCCGCGCGCTGCTCGAAACCATGGCCCTGATCGCCTACCGCCAGCCCATCACCCGTGGCGAGATCGAGGACGTGCGGGGCGTGGCGGTGAACAGCAACATCATCAAGACCCTCATGGAGCGCGAGTGGATCCGCATCGTCGGCTATCGTGAGGTGCCGGGGCGCCCGGCGATGTTCGCCACCACCAAGGCGTTCCTGGATCACTTCAACCTCAAGAGTCTCGACGAGCTGCCGGCGTTGGCCGAACTGCGCGAGTTGGAGCCCGAGCCGGTGCTCGACCCGGACGAGGCGCCGGTGCCGGCGCACCTGCAGGCCCTGGCCGATGCCAGCCTGGGCGAGGAAGGTGAAACCGTAGAGCCGAAGGAAGAGACCAGTTTCCGTTCGCTGTTGGTAGAGCTGGACGCGATGGAAGAGGGGCTCAAGACAGATTTCGATGATTTGCGGGACGAGATGTCGGAAGAGGCGGATGAGTCTGAGGGCGAGGTCAAGGATTGAGCCCCGTGTTGCCAGGGCTGACGCGTTCGCCGGCAAGCCGGCTCCTACGGGGGCGGTGAACGCCTTTGGGCGGAAACCCACAAGTCATCCGGAAAAACCTTCTACCCTCCAGTGCGTTCCCCCGCCGAACCGCGTATGATGCGCGCCCGCTTTCACTACTACACCGGGAGGTGCCCAGATGAGTGACAAAGACCTGCAAGACCAACAACCCACCCCGCCGTCCGGCGAAAAACTGCAGAAAGTGCTGGCCCGCATCGGTGTCGGCTCGCGTCGTGACGTCGAGGCCTGGATCAGCCAGGGCCGCATCAAGGTCAACGGCGTTGAAGCCACCCTTGGCCTGCGCGTCGACCTGCACGACGCCATCACCGTCGACGGCAAGCTGATCAAGCGTGTCGAGGCCGCCGAAGCGACCCGCCGCGTGATCATGTACAACAAGCCCGACGGCGAGATCTGCACCCGTGACGACCCGGAAGGCCGCCCGACCGTGTTCGACCGCCTGCCGCGCCCGAAAGAGGGCCGCTGGATCAACATCGGCCGCCTGGACATCAACACCACCGGCCTGCTGCTGTTCACCACCGACGGTGAGCTGGCCAACCGCCTGATGCACCCGTCCTACGAAATGGATCGCGAGTACGCCGTGCGCGTGCGCGGTGAGGTCGACGACGACATGGTCGATCGCCTCAAGGCCGGCGTGATGCTCGAAGACGGCCCGGCCAAGTTCACCGATATCCAGAAGGCACCGGGTGGTGAAGGTTTCAACCACTGGTACCACTGCGTGGTGATGGAAGGCCGCAACCGCGAAGTGCGTCGCCTGTGGGAATCCCAGGGCGTGGTGGTCAGCCGCCTGAAACGCGTGCGTTTCGGCCCGGTGTTCCTCAACTCCGACCTGCCGATGGGCCGCTGGCGCGAAATGAGCCAGGGCGAGATCGACATCCTGGCCGCCGAAGTCGGCCTGCAGCCAATCGCGCTGCCGGAGATGAAGCTCAAGGCCAAGGACAAGCTCGAGCGCCTGCAACGCAAGTCGACCCGTCCGCTGGGGCGTGGTGAGCGTGTGCGCACCCTGCGTCCCGCCCAGGAAGGCCAGGGCGAGCGCCCGGCACGTCCCGCGCGTGAGGAAGCGCCGCGCAAGAGCAGCCGTGGCAGCACGGTGGCCGAGCGCCCGAGCGAGATGCGCAAGCGTCCGGCCCGCCCTGAGGGCGACAAGCCTGCCGGCCGTGGTCGTGGCAAGCCACGTGGCTGATTCCGCCTGGTAACGAAAGAGCCAGCCTTCGCGCTGGCTTTTTTGTGCCTGTTGAAACCGCTTCGCCTGTAGGAGCCGGTTTGCCGGTGAAGGCCGCAGAGCGGCCCAAGTTCCTGAATGCACTAAAAATTTCCTGGCGAGTGGAAAGTTTTCAAACCAGTGCGTAAAGAAATTTATACAAAAATGGCCGCATAACCCAGCCGGCCCGATTATTTCCGCTCTGCGTAACAAAAATTTTCCACGATCCTCGCCGCAGAGCCTCCCGCGCTCCATTCGCCCCCTTCCAAATCCCCCGCCCAACCGCTGAGATAGCGCCATTGCCGTGTGCAAAGCCAGGCAGGACCGCCAGGCACCAAAACAACAAAACGGAGGCGCCATGTACGCCGATCACTCCGCCTTTTCAGGCCTTCACCCCAGGACCGGTGCGTTTTTTCATCAGGAAACGACGCAACGCGTTGACGCCTGCGCGTTTGCAGGGGTATACAATGCGCCGCGTTTTACCTGTGACTCCCTTGCGTACCGCGCACTCTTGCTGACACCCGGTTGATCCGCGCTTTAGCGATCGACCTGTCCAAGAAACCAAGGTAACCACCTTGCCCATTCCGCTGCGCCACGAGTGCGGTGGGTCCGATTCCGTCACAGATAAAAACAAGCAGGTGACTTCGTTCATGAGTGGACATAACTCACAGTCCGGCGAACTCAAGCGTGGCTTGAAGAACCGCCATATCCAACTGATCGCCCTGGGCGGCGCCATTGGCACCGGATTGTTCCTGGGCTCGGCCGGCGTGATGAAGTCCGCCGGCCCGTCGATGATCCTCGGCTACGCCATCTGCGGCTTCATTGCCTTCATGATCATGCGCCAGCTCGGCGAGATGATCGTCGAGGAGCCGGTGGCCGGCTCCTTCAGCCACTTCGCACACAAGTACTGGGGCGGTTTCGCCGGCTTCCTGTCGGGCTGGAACTGCTGGGTGCTGTACATCCTGGTGGGCATGTCGGAGCTGTCGGCGGTCGGCAAGTACGTCCACTACTGGTGGCCGGAGATCCCGACCTGGGTGACCGCGGCAGCGTTCTTCCTGCTGATCAACGCCATCAACCTGATGAACGTGAAGATCTTCGGCGAGGCCGAGTTCTGGTTCGCGATCATCAAGGTCGCCGCCATCGTCGGCATGATCGGCCTGGGCGCCTACCTGCTGACCAGTGGCAATGGTGGCCCCGAAGCCTCGGTGACCAACCTGTGGGCCCATGGTGGCTTCTTCCCGCATGGAGTGAGTGGGCTGGTCATGGCCTTGGCCTTCATCATGTTCTCCTTCGGTGGCCTGGAAATGCTCGGTTTCACCGCCGCCGAGGCCGACAAGCCGAAGACCGTGATCCCCAAGGCGATCAACCAGGTCATCTACCGCATCCTGATCTTCTATGTGGGCGCCCTGGTGGTGCTGCTGTCGCTGACCCCTTGGGACAGCCTGGTGGCCAGCATCGATGCTTCCGGTGGCAGCTATGGCAGCAGCCCGTTCGTCCAGGTGTTCTCGCTGCTGGGTAGCGACGTGGCCGCGCACCTGCTGAACTTCGTGGTCCTGACCGCGGCGCTGTCGGTGTACAACAGCGGCACCTACTGCAACGCCCGCATGCTGCTGGGCATGGCTGAACAGGGTGATGCCCCGGCAGCCCTGGCCAAGGTCGACCGTCGTGGCGTGCCGGTGCGGTCGATCCTGGTGTCAGCGGCGGTGACGCTGATCGCGGTGCTGCTCAACTACCTGATGCCGCAGAATGCCCTGGAGCTGCTGATGTCGCTGGTGGTGGCGACCCTGGTGATCAACTGGGCGATGATCAGCTACTCGCACCTGAAGTTCCGCCAGCACCTCGACCGCACTGGCCAGAAGCCGCTGTTCAAGGCGCTGTGGTACCCGTATGGCAACTACCTGGTGCTGGCGTTTGTGGTGCTGATTCTGGGCATCATGCTGCTGATTCCTGGCATCCAGGTATCGGTGTACGCGATGCCGGTATGGCTGGTGGTGATGTATGTGTTCTACGTGCTCAAGAGCAAGCGTGGGGCGCAGGCCAACGGTGCTGCGGGTAGCGTGGCCAAGTAAGCGCTGAGGTGCTTCGAGAAAACCCGATGCCGGGCGACTGGTGTCGGGTTTTTTGTTGCCTGTGGCGGCCTTTTCGCCAGCAAGGCTGGCTCCTACGGGTGTTGTGTGCACTTGTAGGAGCCAGCCTTGCTGGCGAATGGTCAGATCTGCTGGAGCAGCCAGCCGCGAAACGCCCGCAACGAAGGTAGTGCTTCGTTTCTCGGTGGATAGATCAGGTAGTAACTGCGCTGGCTGGCAAACGGCGCCCCCGGGCTGAACAGCTCGCCACTGGCCAGTTCGTCTTCTACCAGGATTCGCGGCACCAGCCCGATGCCGATCCCCGCGCGCACCGCCTGGATCAGGTGCGAGGTCAGCTCGAAGCTCGGCCCCAGGCGCATCGAGCGATGGGGCAGGGCGTGATGGGAAAACCATTCGCCCCAGGCGTGCGGGTTGTTGGCGACATTGAGCAGTACCTCTTCACTGATTCGCGCCGGGCTCCAGCATTGCCCATCGCGCGCGCTGTCCGGCGGCAGGATCACCACCAATTCTTCGGCGTGCAGGCGATGGCAGATCAGCCCGGGCAGGTCATGGGTGGCCACGCCGATGGCCGCGTCGATCTCGCTGGTGTCGAAATTGATTGCTTCGATACGTGAATGAATGTGCACCAGCATCCCCGGATGGGCGCTGTAGAAGGCATGCAGGCGTGGCAGCAGCCATTTCGAGCCGAAGGTCGGCAGGGTCGCCAGGCGCAGGGTGCCGACGCCGGACTGATAGGCCAGGGCCTGGAGGGTGGCACTGCGGATGCGCCCCAGCGCCTCACTCAGTTCGCGCTGGTACAGGCGGCCGACATCGGTCAGTTGCACCTGGCGCCCTTCGCGGCGGAACAGCGTGAGCCCCAGCTGTTGCTCCAACGCCTGTACCTGGCGGCTTACCGCGCTCTGGGTCAGCGACAGTTCGGCGGCGGCGCGGGTATAGCTTTCATGCCGGGCAGCGGCCTCGAAGGCCAGCAGCAGCGACATCGAAGGGGTGAGGTGGCGGTAATTCATTCATAAAGCTCATCGATAGCGGCAGGAATATCCGTTTGCCCCTGGCGCGAAACTACAGGAACATTGGCGCATTCGAAATCCTCCCATGATTCATTCATGCCGGAGTGACAAGATTTCCGTGAATTAGCCGATATCAAAGAGGCATCCTTCGATGATCGCCCAGCTGCCGCCCCGCGCGCCTGCCGTCCACTACCCCGAATTCCTCGAAGCCCTGAAAAACAGTGGCTTCCGTGGCCAGATCAGCGCCGACTACGGCACCCGCACCGTGCTGGCCACTGACAACTCCATCTACCAGCGCCTGCCCCAGGCGGCGGTGTTCCCGCAGGATGCCGACGATGTGGCGCGGGTCGCCACGTTGATGGCCGAGGCACGTTTTCGCGACATCAAGCTGACCCCGCGTGGCGGCGGTACCGGCACCAACGGCCAGTCGCTGACCGACGGCATCGTCGTCGACTTGTCGCGGCACATGAATACCATCCTCGAAATCAATGTCGAGGAGCGTTGGGTGCGGGTCCAGGCGGGCGTGGTCAAGGACCAGCTCAATGCCGCGCTCAAGCCCCACGGTCTGTTCTTCGCCCCGGAGCTGTCCACGTCAAACCGCGCCACGGTCGGCGGCATGATCAACACCGATGCCAGTGGCCAGGGCAGCTGCACCTACGGCAAGACCCGCGACCACGTGCTCGAGCTGCACAGCGTGCTGCTCGGTGGCGAGCGCCTGCACAGCCTGCCGATCGACGACGCGGCGCTGGAACGGGCCTGTGCCGTGCCCGGTCGGGTCGGCGAGGTGTACCGCATGGCCCGTGAAATCCAGGAAACCCAGGCGGAGTTGATCGAAAGCACCTTCCCCAAGCTCAATCGCTGCCTGACCGGCTACGACCTGGCGCACCTGCGCGACGAGCAGGGCCGCTTCAACCTCAACAGTGTGCTGTGTGGTGCCGAGGGCTCACTGGGCTACGTGGTCGAGGCCAAGCTCAATGTGCTGCCGATTCCGAAGTACGCGGTGCTGGTCAACGTGCGCTACAGCAGCTTCATGGACGCCCTGCGCGACGCCAATGCGTTGATGGCGCACAAGCCGTTGTCGATCGAGACGGTCGACTCCAAGGTGTTGATGCTGGCGATGAAAGACATCGTCTGGCACAGCGTCGCCGAGTATTTCCCGGCAGACGCCGAGCGCCCGACCCTGGGTATCAACCTGGTGGAGTTCTGCGGCGACGACCCGGCCGAGGTCAATGCGCGGGTCGAAGCGTTCGTCGAGCACCTGCAGCGCGACACCAGTGTCGAGCGCCTGGGGCATACCTTGGCTGAAGGTGCGGAAGCGGTGACCAAGGTCTACACCATGCGCAAGCGTTCGGTAGGCCTGCTCGGCAACGTCGAGGGTGAGGTGCGCCCGCAGCCGTTCGTCGAGGATACTGCGGTGCCACCTGAGCAACTGGCCGACTACATCGCCGATTTCCGCGCCCTGCTCGACGGTCATGGCCTGGCGTACGGCATGTTCGGTCACGTCGACGCGGGCGTGCTGCATGTGCGCCCGGCCCTGGACATGAAGGACCCGGCCCAGGCCGCGCTGGTCAAGCCGATCTCCGATGCCGTGGCGGCGCTGACCCAGCGCTACGGTGGCCTGCTCTGGGGCGAGCACGGCAAGGGCCTGCGCTCCGAGTATGTGCCGGCGTATTTCGGCGAGCTGTATCCGGCATTGCAGCGTCTGAAAGGCGCGTTCGACCCGCACAACCAGCTCAACCCGGGCAAGATCTGCACCCCGCCGGACAGTGCCGAAGGCCTGACGCCGGTGGATGGCGCGCCCCTGCGTGGCGACCTGGATCGCACGATCGACGAGCGTGTCTGGCAGAGCTTCGGCAGCGCGGTGCACTGCAACGGCAACGGCGCCTGCTACAACTACGACCCCAACGACGCCATGTGCCCTTCATGGAAGGCCACCCGCGAGCGTCAGCACTCGCCCAAGGGGCGTGCCTCGCTGATCCGCGAATGGCTGCGCCTGCAGGGTGAGGCGAACATCGACGTGCTCGCCGCAGCCCAGCGCAAGGCGTCCTGGTTCAAGGGGCTGCCGGCGCGGCTGCGCAACAGCCGCGCGCGCCAGCAGGGGCAAGCGGACTTCTCCCATGAAGTCTATGACGCCATGGCCGGCTGCCTGGCGTGCAAATCCTGCGCCGGGCAATGCCCGATCAAGGTCAACGTGCCGGACTTCCGCTCGCGCTTCCTCGAGCTGTACCACGGCCGCTACCAGCGCCCGCTGCGCGACTACCTGATCGGCTCGCTGGAGTTCACCATCCCGTACCTGGCCCATGCACCGGGGCTGTACAACGCCGTGATGGGCTCGAAATGGGTGGACAAACTGCTGGCGGACAAGGTCGGCATGGTCGACAGCCCGCTGATCAGCCGCTTCAACTTCCAGTCCACCCTGACCCGTTGCCGTGTCCAGGTGGCCAGCGTGCCGGCCCTGCGCGAGCTGACCCCGGCCCAGCGCGAGCGCAGTATCGTGCTGGTGCAGGATGCCTTCACTCGTTACTTCGAGACGCCGTTGCTGGCCTCGTTCATCGAACTGGCCCATCGCCTGGGGCACAAGGTGTTCCTGGCACCCTACAGCGCCAACGGCAAGCCGCTGCACGTGCAAGGCTTCCTCGGTGCTTTCGCCAAGGCGGCGGTGCGCAACGCCACCCAGCTCAAGGCCCTGGCCGACTGTGGCGTGCCGCTGGTGGGGCTGGACCCGGCGATGACCCTGGTCTATCGCCAGGAGTACCAGAAGGTCGAGGGTGTGGAGTGCCCGACCGTGCTGCTGCCTCAGGAGTGGCTGATGAACGTGCTGCCTGAGCAGGCGCCGGCCAAGGCTGACAGTTTCCGCCTGATGGCCCACTGCACCGAGAAGACCAATGTGCCGGCCAGCACCAAGCAGTGGGAGCAGGTATTCGCCCGCCTTGGCCTGAAGCTGGTCACCGAGGCCACCGGTTGCTGCGGCATGTCGGGTACCTATGGGCACGAAGCGCGTAACCAGGAAACCTCGAGGACCATCTTCGAGCAGTCCTGGGCGACCAAGCTGGACAAGCAGGGTGAGGCATTGGCCACCGGGTACTCGTGTCGCAGCCAGGTCAAGCGCATGACCGAGAAGCAGCTGCGCCATCCGCTGGAGGTGGTGCTGCAGTACGCGCAGCGCTGACCTCAGGGGGGCTGCTTTGCAGCCCTTTCGCGGCACAAGGCCGCTCCTACAGAGGAACGCAATCTCCTGTAGGAGCGGCCTTGTGCCGCGAAAGGGGCGCCAAGCGCCCCTGGCTTCTAGCGTCCCCGTTGCAGCCGAGCTCGTCGGTACAGATAACAGCTCAGCACCAACCCGCATCCCGCTGCTGCTGCCGCGAACAAAAACATCGAGGCGAACCCGAACCCTGCCGCCACCGCGCCCACCAGCGGCCCGGTGATCCCCAGCGACAGGTCGATGAACAGCGAATAGGCCCCGACCGCCGCGCCGCGGTTGGCTGCTGATACCTGGTTGACGGCTTCCACGCCCAGTGCCGGGAACACCAGCGAGAAACCGAACCCGCTCAATGCCGCGCCGGCCAGGGCCATTTCGGCGCTGGGTGCGAGCCACAGCATCAGCAATCCCAGTGTCTCGACGGACAGGCAGGCAATCGCTACGCGGAAGCCACCGATGCGGTTGATCAAATTACCGAACAGCAGGCGCGCAAAGATGAAGCTGGCGCCGAACAGGCTCAGGGTGAGCGCGGCGTTGGGCCAGTCGCGGCTGGCGTAGTACAGCGTGATGAAGGTGGCGATGGTGCCGAAGCCGATCGAGCCCAGGGCCAGCCCCGAGCCATGGGGGAACACCTTGCCCAGCACTCGCAGGAACGGCAGGCGCACGCCGGTGACCACCGGTGCGGCACGTTTGGGCCAGGCCAGCAGCAGGCCGACCATGCCCAGCAGGATGATGCTCGCGCCCATGCTCCACAGCCCAAGGTGCTTGACCATCAGCACGCCCAGCGGTGCGCCGATGGCCAGCGCGCCATAGCTGGCGATGCCGTTCCAGGAAATCACCTTGGCAGTGTTCTGCGAGCCGACCCGGCCGATCCCCCAGCCGATCGAGCCCGACCCCACCAGGCTCTCGGCGCTGCCCAGCACCAGGCGGCCAATGAACAGGCAGCTCAAGCTCAGCCAGGGCAGGTGGGTGAGGAAGCTGCAGGCCAGCATGAACACGCCGCTCAGGCCGCAACCGAACAGGCCGTACATGACCGCCTTCTTGCTGCCGAGGTTGTCGATGATGCGGCTGGCGGTGGGGCGGCTGAGCAGGGTGGCCAGGTACTGCACGCTGATCACCAGGCCGGCGATTACGGCACTGAAGCCCAAGTTGTTGTGCACATAGCCGGGCAGCACCGCCAGCGGGATGCCGATATTCAAGTAGCCAATGAAGGTGAAAAGGACGATCGAGACCACCTGGAGGGTGATCGCAAGTGACGATTGGGTGTGTTCGGGCATGCGGGGTCCGGTCTGGGTGAAGCGAGCGTTGCGCCATCATAGCCATCTCGATCCAGGCTGTGGGTGAAGCGTGAACCGGGATGGCGCGTTGGGCAGATGTCGTCACCTGACCGTCAGGGGGATCAGTGGCGGTATTCTTCCAGGTAGGTTACCCAGAAGTCGGCATCGGTGTAGTTGAGGGTCAGTTGAGGCAGCACCACGCCCCCGCAGGATCGGCAGGTGTCCATTCGGGTAAACATGTGAATGGAGTAAATGCTGTTACGCGGGTGCTGCTCCTTGAGAATGGTCGCGATCAGCCGTTCGGAGTCCAGGTAGCGATCGAAGGGGCGGATCGACACCCTGCCCGCATGCCTGATGACCGGTAGGCTGGTGATGCCCGGGTCGGGGGCCCGGCCACTCATCAAGGACCTGGCATCGACATAGGTGGTGTCGCCGATCCGCTGGGTGGGTTGTCCCGGCCGATAGGGTTTGAGGTGTAGATTCTTTGCCCGCTCTCCACCTGCCAATGCGTAGTAGACGAATTTTCTTCCATCCTTGGTGAGCACCGAGGCAAACGCCAGGTTGCTGTTGTTCATCTGCGCCGAGATCATCCTGGCGACATCCTGCTGGTCGATGTTGACGGTGCTCAGCGGCACCCAGCTGGCGTCCTTGCCTTGGATCGGGAGCAGTTCGGTCAGGACCTGGACAGTGGAGCGCTTGTCGGCGAGGTTGCGCTGGCCAATCACTTTCCAGTCGGAAATCAGGCTTCTGGTTTCCTCTACCAGGCCGGTCTGCGGACGCTCCCCCGAGAGGATGTTCTCGGCATAATGCAGCATTTCATTGCGTTCATTGTTGTCGACACACCATTGTGCATAGGTTGCGTAGTCCTTGTTGGCGGGGGCGCTCGCAAGCCAGGCCTGCAGTCCTGGTTCGCGTTTTTCCACGAGCGTGGCGTAGAGCAGCTGGGCGATATTGTCTCGGTCGATGGCGGCATAGGGTCGTTCGGCCACGAAGCGGTATTGATTGGAAAGACGCAGGTACTCGCCGATCTCGGCGGCATCGGTTACCGGGGTAAAGGTCAGCTCGCCCGGGCCTTGCCGGGTCTTGTAGAACTTCCCATTGTCTACCTCTACATAGATCTGCGGTTGCGCGTTCCATTCCATCTTGATCCCACGCAGCATGCGCTTGTCCACCACCTGCTCGCAGACCTGCTCCAGTGCAACGACCGGTACATGGGGGGTGATGGTCTTGGCTTGCGCGCCGCTGGTGTCAGGCAGCAACCCGAAGTGTCGATCGCTGGACATGCGCCCGATGACCTGTGGTTGGTAGGTGGGCGTCTCGGGTAGCCCCAGCAGTGTGCGTTCATCCGCGCTTAGCGCCAGTAGTTGCTTGTTCGTGGTGAACTTGACAGGGCGCGTCCCTTTAATCGGGGCATGGTCCCATTTGCAGAATTTACCTTCGTGCACCAGCAGGTCGAATGATCGGGCAGGGGTTTGTTGGTAGGCAACGGTGCTGCGCCGCTCCAGGTGAAACTCCCTGGCTTCGAACGCCTGGCTGATTTCCTGCCCACGAGTGAGTGGGTTGGGCTGGCTTGCGCGAAGGCGTTCGGCCGGCAGGCTGATCAGCTTGGTGAAGGGGGTGCAACTGGACTCCTCCAGGTCACGCTTCAGACGGCAGAGCATCTCCTCGGGGGTGATCTCGTCCAACGTGCTGGTAGGGGTGTTTGACAGCTCAGTCAGGGAGAGGTCGTGAGCCCTGGCGTCGAGATGATAGTGCTGCTCATCGACATGGATGTCGTAGTGCCCTTCACCCTTGGCACGGACCCGCAAGCTACAGGCGTCGTCGATGGCCAGACCCAGCTTCTCGTCCTCGCCCACGATGCCGGCGATTCGGGAAGGGTAGTGGCCAGGGCTGATTGATCCCAGGCTTTTCAGTGGCGTGAGCTTGGGTTCCTGCGGTGTTCCTTCGGTGATGAGTCGCGGCCCGTAGGGCAGGTTGTCGTGCGGGTCGAGCAGTTTGAAGCTGGATTCATCGGCGCTGCCCAGATTGCGCACCAATGTGTTTTCGCTGTTGCCCACCCGTGCCAGTTCGCCCTGCTCGAAAGCATGCCCCGACGCGCTCAACGCTTCCCGGGTAATGGCGTAGGTGCCTTCCTCGGTCATGTGCAGCAGCTGTGGGGCGCCGCGCAGGTCATGCAGCCAGCGCAGCGCAGGTTGTGCCAGTTTTTCCCAGGATTTCACGGAGAGCCAGCGGATACCGCGGCCCATGTCGCGGTAGATGAGAATCGGGCTTTGTTGTGCCAAGTGGCTGAACAGTTCGCCGACGGCGCTGCTCATGACTTCGCATGCCGCCCGTAGGGTAAGGTTGGCGGCATCGCGAATCAGCGTCAGGCTCGACGCGATGAACTTGCCTGCGGGTATCAGGACGCCAACGGCATCCAGCACACAGCCAATGATCACGCCAGCGGAGTGATCGCCCTTGACCAGGTCGGCAATGCAGCCATAGAACGGCAGGAGCGTACGGCCAAGGAAGTCTGCAAATTGTTTTTCCAGGTCAACTAGTTCTTCCCAGGGGGTGGTGTGGGTGTGATCGGCCTTGAATTGGGCTAGTGTGGAAGCGTAGAGGTGCGTTGTCGCGGTGGTGGCCAATTTTTGGAAGAAATCGGCCTCGCTGTCCTGCTGGGCGTATACGCGTTCCGTTGCTGCAATCAGTTTGCCCTTGCGTGGAGTCTGGAGCTTATCGGCTAAGCGCGAAGGAGTGCCATTGAGGTAGGCGTCACTGTCCAATGGTTGCAACGGGGTCACGCGGGCCTGGAGCTTGCGGTCGTTGTTCTCCCAGCGCTTGGCCACTGTCTCGACAATATTGCCGCTAAAACCGGTGTTCAGCACAACCTTGTAATTGAACTGTTGGCTGCAAGGGCGAAGTGCACCAGCGCCGGGAGTGAGCTCAAAGAAATACTCGGTGCTGGCTTCGTGAGTGTCGAAGTCGTCGCGGTGGTCGCCAGGCTGGCAACGAATGAATAGGCCCTGAGTTCCTGCCTGTTCCTTGCTATTCGGCGGTCCTTCAAACGTTATCAGGCTCACTTCGCAGGTAGAGGTGTAGAGCTTATTGCGCAAGGCTTGCGGCAGTTCCAGGAACAAGCGCTTGATCAGCCGAGCGTGGGCGGCCTGCCACACGCTCTTGAACGTTTCGAAGGCCTGGTCATACAGCTGTGGCACGGTGCTTTTGCCATCGCGATAAATATCCCCTGTCATGATCAGTTGCGTGAGATTTTCGATGACAGGTTTCTGGCTTGGCGCGCCAACGTCACTCGTGAACCCAGGTGTGGCGATGGTGTGATGCCAGTTGTAGCTGCTCGATTTGGCAAGGCCAAGGCCGCTCAGGTGGCTCCAGGTCCATGGGTCGTCAATGGACTTGTCCCAGTATTGCTTGTCGACGCCCGTTTCGGCCAATTGCTGCTCCGCCAAGGTCTTTCGGTCCGGAGGCGTCAGGGCGATTTGTTGTGCATCTTGCGCAAATGCCTGCTGCTCGCTAGTGACAAATTGCACGGCACTGTTCATCTGCTGCAGGGTGGCTTGCCTGATGTCGTTGCCCGTGAAGTCGGGTAAGGCGCCATGGGCTTTGGCATAGCGCAAGGCTGGCAAGATCAGGGTGCTGCTCCATTGACGCTGTAACTGTTGCTCGTCGACGCTGCTCAAATCACTCGCCAGGGTGATGACTTTGTCATAGGTTGCCCTGCTGCAGGCGCCAGGCAAGATGGCTTCAAGCAATCTGGCGCCGTGCATAAGGGCGAGGCTTTGCAGGGAGCGGCCATAGTAGAGCCAGTCGGGTGTGTCGGTGATCAGCAGTTCAGGTGCGAGCTCCCTGAGCAGCAAATATTCGAGCAGGCTCAGCGCTGCCGGGGATACATTGGGATTACGAGCACGAATGTTGTCGCTTACTTTCGCACGCAGTTCCAGATGGCTGTGCTCGGTGACCCAGTGATCGTGGAAATCCTGGGTCACTGATCGATCTGTTGGTGTGCGAGGTCCGAGGAAGTGATCGACGATTGCCCTGCTTGCCAGTGCTTGTGTTGCACGGGGAGACGCGGATTCGCCAGGGGAGGCGCCATACCAGCCTGCCAGGGCAAGCAAAGGGCGGAAAACCTCTGCGAACTGTGATGAACGCATCATTAATTGCCAGGTCTGCGAGGCGGGTATCAGCAAGTGGCGTTTGCCCTGCCTGAGCTCGCAGAGCAGTTCGCAGCCCGCGTTCGTGAACAGGTCATCAATGAGAGAGTACGTGCACCAGTCGCTGAAGGCGGGGAGTGTTTCAACCAGGGATCGGCTGTCAGGCAAGGGGTCGAGGGGGGAAGGGGCTGCCGCTGCAGGCGTTGGTGGCAGTAGCAACGAGGCTAGGCGCAGGCACCCTGTCGTGCTTAATGCCGGGTGCACCTGCTTCAGTTTGTTCGCAAAGGAAAGGGCCTGCATGCCCTGGGCGCGCTGAGTATTCTCGATGGTCAGCGGCACCCAGGCTTCAGTGCTTGCGTCCAGCGCATGCAGTACCACTTTCCGTAGCAGGCGGGCTCCCAGGTCCTGAGTCTGGGCCTGGCTCCATTCCACAGGTGGGCTGTCATTGTGAGAACGATCTTCATCCACCCAGGTCGGGACCTGCGCAGCAGCAGGAAGTACCCTGATACGAAGGTTCATCAATGGCTGGGTCAGATGCAGGTTTCGCGAAAGTATCAGCGCGTTGTCCTCATACTCTCCCGAGGTGGGCAGCAGTTTCTCCAGGGTAATGCTCAAGGCCATCAGGGCCGATTGGGCTGGATTCAATTCGTATGCCGTCAACTCTTTAAGCAGGTTTTCAGCCGGGCAATGCGCAAGCCAATCGCTGGCGGTGTCTCGGCGTTCGCCGCGTTTGAACTGCAACATCCATATCTGCAAGGTGTCAGGCACCCCGGTCAGCAGTTCGCCCAGTTCGGAAAACTCATCCTTTCCAAGTCGAGCGGCTTCGGCACTCAATGGCTTTTCGCCAAACAGCAATTCATCGAGCTGATTTCTTGCGGTCGGCGTGTTGATCGAGGCTTCATTGACCCAGGCGATACGAGCAAAAAAATCGTGGATCTGGCGGGGTGTCAGGGTGTCCGGCTCGACGTCCAGGGCCGCGGCAACCAATGCGTAGGTCTTCGTGTCGCCGTACAGGTCCATCAGGTTCACAAAGATGAAGCGAGGGTCTTCAGGGAATCGCGTGTTGCCGTTCAGCAGGTAGTTGAGGGTGAGGTGAACTGCCCGGATAGGGTCGTACGCGTCGAGGGGGGCGCTCAGGGGGATATCCAGATCGTCAGCGACAAGCGCGCGGGCTGGTGACAGGATGTTGTTGTTCAGGTCTTCATTCGTCGAGGGCCTGGTCGTCACATGTGCCCGGATTCTTTCCAGCAGTTGTGATGGGGTGAATTGCGCACTGATGGCGTTGTGGCCAACTGCTGACGTGCTGCCAATGGTTGCTATCTGGTTTTGGGATAGTGTGGGGCGGGCAAGGCGCTGATCGGTGGATTGCCCGTTGTGTAGAGTGGTAGCAGGCGTGAGAGGGGAATCAAAAGACATGTTGCCTCCTGTTTATGGGAGGTATCAGTCTGTTGATTCAAAATGAGGCCGGGCGGTACGGGTGTATTGCACCAAGAGGGCTCTTGACGGTGTGAAAACGCCATGACGGGGATGTCCCGCAGGTCAGCCGTTTTCACACAGTCGGGTGGGGTGCGCGATTATTCCTGGTCGGCGCTGGATTGATCGTCACCGTCCTGGTCGACGGCAGGTGTCGGCTCAGCGTGGGCGGCAACGGATTGCTCTTCGGGGTTCAGGCTTGGGAAGGGAAGATTCGGGATTTCATGCATCTCGTCGTTCCTCGCAAGTGTGAGTGAAAGGCGGCGCCAGTGCGCGTGTGTGGCTTCGAAAAGCTGGGGCAGGATACAGCAGTCTGGATGACAGTTTGGGATTTTTGCCGGGCGTTGGTCGGTTTTTGTGGGCGATCAGCGCACCGCCAGCGTTGATGTGGTCAGCGCAAACCCCTGTAGGAGCGGCTTTAGCCGCGAACCCCGGCAACGCCGGGGCTGGCCCGCGTTGCTCGCTTCGCGGCTGAAGCCGCTCCTACAGGTACCGCGGTATCAGCGGCAGACGTCGGCGATGGCCGCTGCCAACTGCTCCAGGCGTTGCGCGTCGGCCCCGGCGATGTTCGCCCGGCCCGTGCCAACCATGTACACGCTGTGTTTCTCGCGCAACAGGCGCACTTGCTCGGGGTTGAGCCCGGTGTAGGAGAACATCCCGCGTTGCGCGGCGATGTGTGCGAAGCGCTCGGCCAGGCCATGGGGGGCCAGTGCCTGCACCAGCCCTTCGCGAAGCTCGGCGATGCGCTGACGCATGGCGTTAACTTCTTCGACCCACAGTGCTTTGAGCGCCGGGTCGCCGAGAATCTCGGCGACCACCGCTGCGCCATGATCTGGCGGCGTCGACCACAGGTTGCGCGCAAGGAATGCCAGTTGGCTGCGCACATCCAGCAGCTTTTCCGCGTCGTGGCTGCATACCAGCAGGGCGCCGGTGCGGTCGCGGTACAGGCCGAAATTCTTCGAGCACGAGCTGGTGATCAGCAGTTCCGGCAGTTCGCTGGCAAACAGGCGCACTGCCCAGGCGTCTTCTTCCAGGCCGTCACCGAAGCCCTGGTAGGCGAAGTCGATCAATGGCAGCAGGTTGCGCCGCTTGACGATGTCGAGCACCGCGCGCCAGTCGTCCTGGCCCAGGTCGAAGCCGGTCGGGTTGTGGCAGCAGGCGTGCAGCAGCACCACGTCGCCTTCCGCTGCCTGCTCCAGTGCGGCGAGCATGCCGTCGACGTTCAGGCGGTTGTCCTTGCCCACATAGGGGTAGTGGGACACCTCGAGCCCGGCACCGGCGAAGATCGTCTCGTGGATTGGCCAGGTCGGGTCGCTCAGCCAGACCCCGCGGCCGGGCAGGCAGTGGGCGATGAATTCCGCCGCCAGGCGCAGGGCGCCGGTGCCGCCAGGGGTCTGGGTGGCGCCGGCGCGCTGGCTGGCCAGCAGCGGCGAAGCGCTGCCCAGCACCAGTTCGCTGACCAGGCGCCCGAACGCCGCGTCACCATGGCCACCGACATAGCTCTTGGTGGCCTGTCGCTCGACCAGGCGCTGCTCGGCCTGCTTGACTGCGGCAGGGATCGGCGTCAGGCCCTGGGCATCCTTGAACACGCCAACGCCCAGGTCGAACTTCGCTGGATTGGCGTCGCGGGCGTAGGCCTCCATCAGCCCCAGGATCGGGTCGCCGGGGACCCGACCGATGGCCGCGAAGTGCATCACTTGCGCCCTTCGGCGGTTTTGGCGACCTCGTCGGTGCGGGCGCACATGATGAAATCGTTGCGATGCAGGCCCTTGATCGAGTGGCTCCACCAGGTCACGGTGACCTTGCCCCACTCGGTCAGCAGGCCTGGGTGGTGGCCTTCGGCTTCGGCGATTTCGCCGATGGCATTGGTGAAGGCCAGGGCGTGCTTGAAGTTCTTGAACAGGAACACGCGCTCGAGCTCCATGTGGCCGTCGCGGACTTCGATGTTCCAGTCCGGGATCTGCAGGATCAGTTCCGCCAGTTCGTCGTCGGAGACTTTCGGTGCGTCCGCGCGGCAGGCTTCGCAGTGGGCTTGGTTCAAGGCATTCATGTTTTTTTTCCGATTTGAGTTGTTATCGACAGGGGCGCTCAGGCAGCGACCTTGGGTGGAAACTTCGGGGCGTGCAGGCCCAGCTGCATGGCCTGGTGGACCATGGCCATGATGTCTTCGTGGGCCAGGTCGAACAGACGCTTCATGTTCGGCAGGACGAAGTACAGGGGCTGCAGGATATCGATGCGGTACGGCGTGCGCATGGCTTCGATCGGGTCGAAGGCCTGGTGCTCAGGCTCGTTGGACAGGCTGTAGACGGTCTCCTTCGGCGAGGAGAGGATGCCGCCGCCGTAGATCTTGCGACCTTGCGCGGTTTCCATCAGGCCGAACTCGATGGTCATCCAGTACAGGCGTGCGAGGTAGACGCGCTGTTCCTTGGTCGCCGCCAGGCCCAGCTTGCCGTAGGTGTGGGTGAACTCGGCAAAGAAGGGGTTGGTCAGCAGCGGGCAGTGGCCGAAAATCTCGTGGAAGATGTCGGGCTCCTGCAGGTAGTCCAGCTCTTCCGGGGTGCGGATGAAGGTGGCGACCGGGAAGCGTTTGCTGGCCAGCAGTTCGAAGAAGGTCTGGAAGGGGATCAGTGCCGGCACGCGGGCGACCTGCCAACCGGTGGTGGCGCTGAGCACCTTGTTGACTTCGCCGAGCTGGGGGATGCGGTCATGGGGCAGCTTGAGCTGCTCGATGCCGTCCAGGTACTCCTGGCACGCCCGGCCTTCGATCACTTTCAGCTGGCGGGTGATCAGGGTGTTCCACACCGCATGCTCTTGCTGCGGGTAGTCGATAAAACCGTGCGCATCGGGCTCGCGTGCCACGTATTGCGTCTGTTTCATGTGGCTCTCCTGGTGAGGGCTTTCTTGTTATGTGCAGGACATACCTTTAGAGATATCCCTACATTCGCCGCTTTGCACGGGGTGGCAAGGTGGTTTTCGTCCGCCGCTCATCCTGGTTTTGTAACGATAATTTTACAAAATCACCGTGGTGCCGGAAAATCACGGGCATCGAGCTGGCCTTTCCGCTGTTTTTGTCAGCTTATCTTTACGAATTTTCTGCGTGCCAAGGAAAAACCTGGCCGCTTCGAGAGCTTTCATGCGTATCAAAGTGCATTGCCAGAACCGCATCGGCATCCTGCGAGACATCCTCAACCTGCTGGTGGAGTACGGCATCAACGTGTTGCGCGGCGAGGTGGGGGGTGATCATGGCAACGCCATCTATCTGCACTGCCCGAACCTGATCAACCTGCAGTTCCAGGCGTTGCGGCCGAAGTTCGAGTCGATCGCCGGGGTGTTCGGGGTCAAGCGCGTGGGGTTGATGCCCAGCGAACGGCGGCACATGGAACTCAATGCGTTGCTGGGGGCGCTGGACTTCCCGGTGCTGTCGATCGACATGGGTGGCAGCATCGTCGCCGCCAACCGTGGCGCGGCGCAGTTGCTCGGGGTGCGGGTGGACGAGGTGCCGGGTATTCCGCTGTCGCGCTATGTCGAGGATTTCGACCTGCCTGAGCTGGTGCGGGCCAACAAGTCGCGAATCAACGGCTTGCGCATCAAGGTCAAGGGCGATGTATTCCTGGCCGATATCGCGCCGCTGCAGTCCGAGCATGACGAAAGCGAGGCCTTGGCTGGCGCCGTGCTCACCTTGCATCGCGCCGACCGCATCGGTGAGCGCATCTACAACGTGCGCAAGCAAGAGCTGCGCGGGTTCGACAGCATCTTCCAGAGTTCGCGGGTAATGGCTGCGGTGGTGCGCGAGGCGCGGCGCATGGCGCCGCTGGATGCGCCATTGCTGATCGAAGGGGAGACGGGGACCGGCAAGGAATTGCTGGCGCGTGCCTGCCACCTGGCCAGCCCCCGTGGCCAGGCGCCGCTGATGGCGCTCAACTGCGCGGGCCTGCCGGAGTCGATGGCCGAGACCGAGCTGTTCGGCTATGGGCCGGGGGCATTCGAAGGGGCGCGGGCGGAGGGCAAGCTTGGGCTGCTGGAGCTGACGGCGGGTGGCACGCTGTTCCTCGATGGGGTGGGGGAGATGAGCCCGCGGTTGCAGGTCAAGTTGCTGCGCTTCCTGCAGGATGGTTGTTTCCGAAGGGTGGGTAGCGACGAAGAGGTGTACCTGGATGTACGGGTGATCTGCGCGACCCAGGTCGATTTGTCCGAGCTGTGCGCCCGTGGCGAGTTTCGCCAGGACCTCTACCATCGCCTCAACGTGCTGTCGCTGCACATTCCACCGTTGCGCGAATGCATGGATGGCCTGGAAGGGCTGGTGCAGCATTTCCTCGACCAGGCCAGCCGGCAGATCGGCTGCCCGATGCCGCATTTGGCGTCGTCGGCGATGGACAAACTCAGCCAGTACCACTGGCCGGGTAATGTGCGGCAATTGGAGAACGTGTTGTTCCAGGCGGTTTCATTGTGCGAAGGCGGTGTGGTGAAAAGCGAACATATCCGTTTGCCGGACTATGGTGCGCGCCAGCCGCTGGGGGAATTCTCCCTGGATGGCGATCTTTCGCAGATTGTCGGGCGGTTTGAAAAGGCGGTGTTGGAAAGTTTGATGAGCGAGTTTCCAAGTAGCCGGGCGCTGGGGAAAAGATTGGGAGTTTCGCACACGACGATTGCCAACAAGTTGCGGGATTATTCGTTGAGCAAGTCGGCTGAGTGAGTTTTTAAAAGCTTTAGCGTCCAATAGCAATCGTGGGGGCTGTCTTCCAGCTGTACCTGCCCGCTGTAGGGGCGGCCTTGTGCCGCGAAAGGGCTGCAAGGCGGCCCCGGCGATCTTTGTTTACTACTGAAACTCTGGGGCCGCTACGCAGCCCTTTCGCGGCGCAAGGCCGCTCCTACAGGGATCGCGCAAGGCTTGAGGTTGGCGCGGTCGGGGTGGGAGCGGGCTTGTGCCGCGATGGGTATCAAGGCTCAGCCGTTGGAGCAGCCGTTCCCCATCACGCGGTATTCGAGAATGTGCTTCTGGCCCTTGGAATCTTCATAGGTCATGCGGGCGGGCACCACTTCGCAGACGTTTGGCACTTCGCTCATGGAAAGAACACGGGCGATGTCCAGGTGCTGCGAGTAACTGTACTGTTCAACCGGAATCTGCTCGGCATCTTTTGCTTCGCCGGCCAACGCCGCGCCGCAAAAACCGCCAAGTGCCAATACCAGTAAAGCTTTCATTTTCTATTTACCTGTCTAAGGTCGTGAGGGGGCACGCGGCGCTTGTGGCGCCGCGAGTACAACAAGTTTCAACTATCAGGATGAGGTGCGGATTAACGTTGCCTTCGTGGGGGCTGTTACCAAGTTAATCGCGTTGCCGTTGCTGGCGAGGTGAATTCTAGGAGCGTGCCCTGGGCTGAAACAGAGGGGGTTTTGATAAAGTCTTTTGACAGAATCTGTAACAATCCCGTGGAAAACTGCCTGGTGCCACAGCCTGGATGACGCAGTACCGCGGATTAGAGCGGTCGCGCCAGGAGGGTGGGTTTTCCGTCTGTCACGTTACTACCAACGTCGAATGGTCTTTGCCGCTCTGGTACAGTTACAAACGATTCCATACAAAAACAACTATTACACCGAGGTAACACAGATGAGTGCGGCTCCACTGTATCCCGTTCGTCCCGAGGTTGCGGCCAGTACCCTGACCGACGAGGCCACCTACAAGGCCATGTACCAGCAATCGGTGATCAACCCGGACGGCTTCTGGCGCGAGCAGGCCCAGCGTCTGGACTGGATCAAGCCCTTCACCAAGGTCAAGCAGACCTCGTTCGACGACCACCATGTCGACATCAAGTGGTTCGCCGACGGCACTCTGAACGTTTCCTACAACTGCCTGGACCGCCACCTTGCCGAGCGCGGTGACCAGGTCGCCATCATCTGGGAAGGCGACGACCCTTCCGAACACCGCAATATCACCTACCGCGAGCTCCACGAACAGGTCTGCAAGTTCGCCAACGCCCTGCGTGGCCAGGACGTGCACCGTGGCGATGTGGTGACTATCTATATGCCGATGATCCCCGAGGCGGTGGTCGCCATGCTGGCTTGTGCCCGTATTGGTGCGATCCATTCGGTGGTGTTCGGTGGCTTCTCGCCGGAAGCGCTTGCCGGGCGCATCATCGACTGCAAGTCGAAAGTGGTGATCACTGCCGACGAAGGCGTGCGTGGTGGTCGTCGCACCCCGCTCAAGGCCAACGTCGACCTGGCCCTGACCAACCCTGAAACCAGCAGTGTGCAGAAGATCATCGTGTGCAAGCGCACCGGTGGCGACATCGCCTGGCACCAGCACCGCGACATCTGGTACGAAGACCTGATGAAGGTCGCCTCCAGCCACTGCGCGCCGAAAGAGATGGGCGCCGAGGAAGCGCTGTTCATCCTTTATACCTCCGGCTCGACCGGCAAGCCGAAGGGTGTGCTGCACACCACCGGTGGCTACCTGGTCTATGCCGCGCTGACCCACGAGCGGGTGTTCGACTACCGCCCGGGCGAGGTCTACTGGTGCACCGCCGACGTGGGCTGGGTCACCGGGCACAGCTATATCGTCTACGGCCCGCTGGCCAATGGCGCCACCACGCTGCTGTTCGAAGGTGTGCCGAACTATCCGGATATCACCCGCGTGTCGAAGATCGTCGACAAGCACAAGGTCAACATCCTCTATACCGCCCCAACCGCCATCCGCGCCATGATGGCCGAAGGCGAGGCGGCGGTGGCCGGTGCCGATGGCTCCAGCCTGCGCCTGCTGGGTTCGGTGGGCGAGCCGATCAACCCCGAGGCCTGGAACTGGTACTACAAGACCGTTGGCAAGGCGCGCTGCCCGATCGTCGATACCTGGTGGCAGACCGAGACCGGTGGTGTGCTGATCAGCCCGCTGCCGGGGGCCACTGCGCTGAAGCCGGGCTCGGCGACCCGTCCGTTCTTCGGTGTGGTGCCGGCGCTGGTGGACAACCTGGGCAACCTGATCGAGGGTGCCGCCGAGGGCAACCTGGTGATCCTCGACTCCTGGCCGGGCCAGTCGCGTTCGCTGTACGGCGACCACGACCGTTTCGTCGACACCTACTTCAAGACCTTCCGTGGCATGTACTTCACCGGTGATGGCGCCCGTCGCGACGAAGACGGCTACTACTGGATCACCGGCCGCGTGGACGACGTGCTCAACGTGTCCGGGCACCGCATGGGGACCGCCGAGATCGAAAGCGCCATGGTGGCGCACGCGAAAGTCGCCGAGGCGGCGGTGGTGGGCGTGCCGCACGACATCAAGGGGCAGGGCATCTATGTCTACGTCACCCTCAATGCCGGTGAGGAGCCGAGCGAGCAGCTGCGCCTGGAGCTGAAGAACTGGGTGCGCAAGGAGATCGGTCCGATCGCCTCGCCGGACGTGATCCAGTGGGCGCCCGGTTTGCCGAAGACCCGCTCGGGCAAGATCATGCGCCGCATCCTGCGCAAGATCGCCACGGCCGAATACGACGCGCTGGGTGATATCTCGACGCTGGCCGACCCGGGTGTGGTGCAGCACCTGATCGATACCCACAAGGCGATGAACCTGGCGTCGGCCTGAAGGTGGTTCGCCGGCAAGGCCGGCTCCTACAAGTTCGATATAAAGCCCCGCCGAGCAATCGGCGGGGTTTTTGCTTTACTGAACAGGCTGTTACTCCGACATTCATCGGTAACCATGGTTGTCACCGTCTGCGCACGAAAGCGGGGCTTGCGGAAACATTCATGTGCGATTGTGGGGCGTTTCTGCGAGCATTTCGTGCATCGCGGCATGCTGCACTTGCCGAGCTACAAGGGTTTGCCAATAATGGGCCCGCTTATTGCTTGGGGTATAGGTTATTTTTCTTTTGCTCTTGCATAATCCGCAGGAGCTGTCAATATCGCCCGCCGCGGTTCCTGGCGCTTCTGTAACTAGTTGTCGCTTTGAAGAAATATCGACTACCGGGCTGTCGCTAAAATGCCATTCACTCGCTCGTGGTCTGCGACCTTGGTCGAACCCTGCGCGGCTCGCGTTGTACCCATTCGCATATCGGGCAGCCGTTACAACTGCCTTGTATTGCCCCGTACCGATGGAGTTACCTGATGAAGAAGCTCGCACTGCTTGGCGCCCTGGCGCTTTCCGTGTTTTCCCTGGTATCGCACGCCGATGAGAAACCGTTGAAGATCGGTATCGAAGCCGCCTACCCACCGTTCGCCTTCAAGCAGCCCGACGGCAGCATCGCCGGCTTCGACTACGACATCGGCAATGCCCTGTGCGAAGAGATGAAAGCCAAGTGCACCTGGGTCGAGCAGGAATTCGACGGCCTGATCCCAGCGCTGAAAGTGCGCAAGATCGACGCCATCCTGTCGTCCATGTCGATCACTGACGATCGCAAGAAATCGGTCGACTTCAGCAAACGCTATTACCTGACCCCGGCTCGTCTGGTCATGAAGGAAGGTTCTACCGTCAGCGAAGGCCTGACTGAGCTGAAGGACAAGAAGATCGGTGTGCAGCGCGGTTCGATCCACGACCGCTTCGCCAAGGAAGTCCTGGCACCGAAAGGCGCCACCGTCGTGCCTTACGGCACCCAGAACGAAATCTACCTGGACGTCGCGGCCGGCCGCCTCGACGGCACCGTGGCCGATGCCACCCTGCTGGAAGACGGTTTCCTGAAAACCGACGCCGGCAAGGGCTTCGCCTTTGTCGGCCCGGCATTCACCGACTCCAAGTACTTCGGTGACGGTATTGGCATCGCCGTGCGCAAGGGCGACAAGGAAAATGCCGACCGCATCAATGCGGCCATCGACGCTATCCGCAAGAACGGCAAGTACAAGCAGATCGAAGCCAAGTACTTCAATTTCGACATCTACGGCCCTGATTCGAACTAAGCCGTCGAGTTTCACCGTGCAATGGTGCAAACAGCAGAATCTCTGAGGTTTGCACCATTTTTCATTCCCAAGCCCTGAGGAATCCGAATCATGTTGAAAGGCTATGGGGCAGTCATCCTCGACGGGGCGTGGCTGACGCTGCAGCTCGCCTTGTCGTCGATGGCCCTGGCCATCGTCCTCGGCCTTGTCGGTGTGGCGCTGCGCTTGTCGCCGGTACGCTGGCTGGCCTGGCTGGGTGACCTGTACTCCACGGTGATCCGTGGCATCCCCGACCTGGTGCTGATCCTGCTGATCTTCTATGGCGGCCAGGACCTCCTGAACCGTGTGGCGCCGCTGCTCGGCTATGACGACTACATCGACCTGAACCCACTGGTCGCCGGTATCGGCACCTTGGGCTTCATCTTCGGTGCCTACCTGTCGGAAACCTTCCGCGGCGCCTTCCTGGGTATCCCCAAGGGGCAGGCCGAGGCGGGCGCGGCCTACGGCATGAGCGGTGTGCAGGTGTTCTTCCGCATCATGGTGCCGCAGATGATCCGCCTGGCGATCCCGGGCTTCACCAACAACTGGCTGGTGTTGACCAAGGCGACCGCGCTGATCTCGGTGGTCGGCCTGCAGGACATGATGTTCAAGGCCAAGCAGGCGGCGGATGCCACCCGCGAACCCTTCACCTTCTTCCTGGCGGTGGCGGCGTTGTACCTGGTGCTGACCAGTGTCTCGCTGCTGGCGTTGCGGTATCTCGAGAAGCGCTACTCGGTGGGCGTCAAGGCGGTTGAGCTATGATCTTCGACTACAACGTGATCTGGGAGGCCATGCCGCTGTACCTCGGCGGCTTGCTGACCACCCTCAAGCTGCTGGCGCTGTCGCTGTTCTTCGGCCTGCTGGCGGCCATTCCGCTGGGCCTGATGCGGGTGTCGAAACAGCCGCTGGTGAACATGAGCGCCTGGCTGTACACCTACGTGATCCGCGGCACCCCGATGCTGGTGCAGCTGTTCCTGATCTACTACGGCCTGGCCCAGTTCGAGGCGGTGCGCGAGAGCTTCCTGTGGCCATGGCTGTCCAGCGCGACCTTCTGCGCCTGCCTGGCCTTTGCCATCAACACCAGCGCCTATACTGCCGAGATCATCGCAGGCAGCCTCAAGGCCACGCCCCATGGCGAAATCGAGGCGGCCAAGGCCATCGGCATGTCGCGCATGAAGATGTACCGCCGCATCCTGTTGCCTTCCGCGCTGCGCCGCGCGCTGCCGCAGTACAGCAACGAAGTGATCATGATGCTGCAGACCACCAGCCTGGCGTCGATCGTCACCCTGATCGACATCACCGGCGCCGCGCGCACGGTCAACGCCCAGTTCTACCTGCCCTTCGAGGCCTACATCACGGCGGGCGTGTTCTACCTGTGCCTGACCTTCATCCTCGTGCGCCTGTTCAAGATGGCCGAACGCCGCTGGCTCGGCTACCTGGCGCCGCGCAAGCACTGACCGCTCTGTGAGATCCGACAGCATGTACAAACTCCAAATCCAAGACCTGCACAAGCGCTACGGCAGCCATGAGGTGCTCAAGGGCGTCTCCCTCGAAGCCAAGGCAGGCGACGTGATCAGCATCATCGGCTCCAGCGGCTCGGGCAAATCCACCTTCCTGCGCTGCATCAACCTGCTGGAGCAGCCGCACGCGGGCAAGATCCTGCTCAACAACGAAGAGCTCAAGCTGGTGGCGGGCAAGGACGGCGCGCTCAAGGCCGCCGACCCGAAGCAGTTGCAGCGCATGCGCTCGCGCCTGTCCATGGTGTTCCAGCACTTCAACCTGTGGTCGCACATGACCGCGCTGGAGAACGTCATCGAGGCGCCGGTGCATGTGCTGGGCGTGAACAAGAAGGAAGCGCTGGAAAAGGCCGAGCACTACTTGGCCAAGGTTGGTGTGGCGCATCGCAAGGACGCTTTCCCCGGCCACATGTCCGGCGGCGAGCAGCAGCGCGTGGCTATCGCTCGCGCCCTGGCCATGGAGCCTGAGGTGATGCTGTTCGACGAGCCCACTTCAGCGCTGGACCCGGAGCTGGTGGGCGATGTGCTCAAGGTCATGCAGTCGCTGGCACAGGAAGGTCGCACCATGGTCGTGGTCACCCACGAGATGGGCTTTGCCCGCGAGGTTTCCAACCAGCTGGTGTTCCTGCACAAGGGCCTGGTTGAAGAGCGTGGTTGCCCACGTGAAGTGCTGGTCAATCCGCAGTCGGAACGGCTCAAGCAGTTCCTCTCCGGCAGCCTGAAGTAAACGCTGCACTTTTGCACCAGATTGGGGCATGCTGCGCAACGCACGCAGCATGCCCCGGCGCCACAAGCGCGACCCCTCCTTCCCAGGTTTCGGACCACGCCCTATGACCACCCAGCGAATCGGATTTCTCATCTGGCCCAGCACCCGGCCGCTGACGCTCGCATTGGCTGAAGAGGTGTTGCAGGTGGCCCAGCGGGTGCATCCGGATGTGGTCTACGAGCTGGCTTTTCTCCAGGCCGAAGTGGGGCAGGAGGGCGCCTGGCGTCTGCCGGGCGAGCCCTGGAATGGCCGTTTGGAAGGGTGTCAAAAGCTGTTCCTGCTGGCTGACGAGCCGCCAGCCGCCGTCGGCTCGGCGCTGTCGAGCGCGCTCAAGCAGCTGGCGCGCAGTGGTTGCATGATCGGTGGCCTGTCCGCCGGGGTGTATCCGTTGGCGGCGCTGGGTTTGCTCGATGGTTACCGGGCGGCGGTGCATTGGCGCTGGCAGGACGATTTCGCCGAACGCTTCCCCAAGGTGATCGCCACCAGCCACCTGTTCGACTGGGATCGGGATCGCCTGACAGCCTGTGGCGGCATGGCGGTGACCGACCTGCTGCTGGCGGTGCTGGCGCGCGATCATGGCGCCGAGCTGGCAGGGGCGGTGTCGGAGGAACTGGTGGTCGAGCGTATTCGCGAAGGGGGAGAGCGCCAGCGCATCCCGCTGCAGAATCGCCTGGGTTCCAGTCATCCGAAGCTCACCCAGGCGGTGCTGCTGATGGAGGCCAACATCGAAGAGCCGCTGACCACCGACGAGATCGCCCAGCATGTGTGCGTGTCCCGTCGCCAGCTGGAGCGGATCTTCAAGCAGTACCTCAATCGTGTCCCCAGCCAGTACTACCTGGAGCTGCGCCTGAACAAGGCGCGGCAGATGCTGATGCAGACCAGCAAGTCGATCATCCAGATCGGCTTGTCGTGCGGGTTCTCTTCCGGGCCGCACTTCTCCAGTGCGTACCGCAACTTCTTTGGCGCTACCCCTCGTGAAGACCGCAACCAGCGGCGCAGCAGCAGCCCCTTCGAGCTGAGTTCGGCGCCGGCCGAGCGCGGTTGATCTTCGGGGTGCATGCCTGGGGTTTTGCGGGGGAGCCTGGATCGAGCGCCGCCGGTGCGGCGCATCGCGGATAAATCCGCTCCTACACGTTGCAACGTGGCCATGGTAGATAAGCCATCGGCGCGATTTATCGGTTGGTGCTGCTGTCGCCCCGCCTGTCCCTCGGTTGGCAGGCAGGGCGACGGATGCAGGAGCGGATTTATCCGCGATGCGCCGCGCGGGTGGCGCCCTGCGTCCGCGAGCCTTCCCCTGTCGTGTGAACGCCCGTTCACCCAGCCTCTTCTCTCCCGTACACTGCGCTATTGCGACACTGTTTGTCGCATTGCCGAAAACCTTGTCAAAACTGGGTTTGGCGCTGTAACAAGTTGTCGCCTGGCAGCAAGGACAGGCGCCGATCAGTCCTTACAATCCCCCTCATCGCTCGCCACTTCCAGGCCAGCGTTCCTCTTCAGGAGACTCAGATGTCCGTTGAGCAAGCCCCGGTGCAACGTGCCGATTTCGACCAGGTCATGGTGCCGAACTACTCCCCTGCGGCGTTCATTCCCGTGCGTGGCGAGGGCTCCCGCGTCTGGGACCAGTCGGGTCGCGAGCTTATCGACTTCGCCGGCGGCATCGCCGTGAACGCCCTGGGTCACTGCCATCCGGCACTGGTCAAGGCGTTGACCGAGCAGGCCAATACGCTTTGGCACGTCTCCAACGTCTTCACCAACGAACCGGCCCTGCGCCTGGCGCACAAGCTGGTGGACGCGACCTTCGCCGAGCGCGCGTTCTTCTGCAACTCCGGTGCGGAAGCGAACGAGGCTGCCTTCAAGCTGGCCCGTCGTGTCGCCCACGACCGCTTCGGCCCTGAAAAGCACGAAATCATCGCCACCGTGAACAGTTTCCACGGCCGCACCCTGTTCACCGTCAGTGTCGGGGGGCAGCCCAAGTACTCCGACGGTTTCGGCCCGAAAATCACCGGCATCAGCCACGTCCCGTACAACGACCTGGAAGCGCTCAAGGCCCAGATCTCGGACAAGACCTGCGCGGTGGTCATCGAACCCATCCAGGGCGAGAGCGGTGTGGTTCCGGCCGACAAAGCCTATCTTGAAGGCGCGCGCAAGCTGTGTGACGAGCACAATGCCCTGCTGATCTTCGACGAAGTACAGACTGGCGTCGGCCGCACCGGCTCGCTCTACGCCTACCAGCACTACGGCGTGACGCCGGACATCCTGACCAGCGCCAAGAGCCTGGGCGGCGGTTTCCCGATCGGTGCCATGCTGACCACCACCGACATCGCCAAGCACCTGGCAGTCGGCACCCACGGCACCACCTACGGCGGCAACCCCTTGGGCTGCGCCGTGGCCTGCGCCGTGCTGGACGTGGTCAACACTCCGGAAACCCTGGCGGGTATCAAGGCCAAGCATGAGCGCTTCAAGACCCGCCTGGAGAAGATCGGCCAGGAGACCGGCCTGTTCACCCTGGTGCGTGGCGTCGGCCTGCTGATCGGTTGCGTGCTGAGCGACAGCTGGAAGGGCAAGGCCAAGGACATCCTCAACGCCGCCGAAAAAGAAGGCGTGATGGTCCTGCAGGCCGGCCCGGATGTGGTGCGCTTCGCCCCTAGCCTGGTGGTCGAGGATGCTGACATCGATGAAGGCCTGGCCCGCTTCGAGCGTGCCGTGCGCAAACTGACCCAGGGCTGAGCCCGCGGTTCGCTCGTCGGCCCTGAGCGGGGCCGGCGATACCTGAATTCCAGTGTGGGCACCTGCTTGCAGGTAGTGGCGTGTGCCCGCCGTTTTTCCGTGCCGATGTGATCGGCCCGCTTTCCCGAAAGGAGTGACACCATGCTGGTGATGCGCCCCGCGCAAATGGCTGATCTGAACGAAGTGCAGCGCATGGCTGCCGACAGCCCCATTGGTGTCACCTCGCTGCCGGACGATACCGGCCGCCTGGGCGACAAGATCGCCGCGTCGGAAACCTCCTTCGCCGCCGAAGTCAGTTTCAATGGCGAGGAGAGCTACTTTTTCGTGCTCGAGGACAGTGCCACCGGCAAGCTGGTCGGCTGCTCGGCCATTGTCGCCTCGGCCGGCTACTCCGAGCCGTTCTACAGCTTTCGCAACGAGACCTTCGTGCACGCCTCGCGCGAGCTGAAGATCCACAACAAGATCCACGTCCTGTCGTTGTGCCACGACCTGACCGGCAACAGCCTGCTGACCAGTTTCTATGTGGTGCCGGAGCTGGTGAGCAGTGCCTTCGCCGAGCTGAACTCCCGTGGGCGCCTGCTGTTCATGGCCGCCCACCCCGAGCGTTTCGCCGAATCGGTGGTGACCGAAATCGTCGGCTATAGCGACGAGCAGGGCGAATCGCCGTTCTGGGATGCCATAGGCCGCAACTTCTTCGACCTCAACTATGCCGACGCCGAACGCCTGTGCGGCTTGAAGAGCCGCACCTTCCTCGCCGAGCTGATGCCGCACTACCCGATCTACGTGCCGCTGCTGCCCGATGCGGCGCAGGAGGCCATGGGCCAGGTCCACCCGCGTGCGCAGATCACCTTCGACATCCTCATGCGCGAAGGCTTCGAGACCGAGCACTACATCGACATCTTCGACGGCGGGCCAACCTTGCATGCACGCACCTCGGGCATTCGCTCCATCGCCCAGAGCCGCGTGGTGCCGGTCAAGCTCGACGACGCCCCGATCAAAGGCGGGCGACCCTACCTGGTGTGCAATGGCCAGTTGCAGGATTACCGCGCGGTGTTGCTGGAGCTGGACTGGGTGCCGGGCAAGCCGGTCAGCCTGAACAGCGAAGCCGCCGAGGCCTTGGGTGTCGGCGAGGGCGCCAGCGTGCGCCTGGTCGCGGTCTGAGACGCCGGAACAGAGAGTTTCGCGGCGGGCACAGACCGCCGCACAAGGAGATAGCATGATCGTTCGTCCTGTACGCAGCAGCGATTTACCCGCGCTGATCGAGTTGGCCCGCAGCACTGGCACCACCGGGCTGACCACGCTTCCCGCCAACGAGGAACGCCTCGGCCAGCGTGTCGGCTGGGCCGAGAAAAGCTTCCGTGGCGAAGCCGAGCGTGGTGACACCGACTACCTGTTCGTGCTGGAGAACGACGAGGGCCTGGTGGTCGGCATCAGTGCCATCGCCGGTGCCGTCGGCCTGCGTGAGCCCTGGTACAACTACCGGGTCGGTCTGACCGTCAGCGCCTCGCAGGAGCTGAACATCTACCGCGAGATTCCCACGCTGTTCCTGGCCAACGACCTGACCGGCAATTCCGAGCTGTGCTCGTTGTTCCTGCGCGGTGATCACCGCACGGGCCTCAACGGCCGTTTGCTGTCGAAAGCGCGCATGCTGTTCATCGCCGAGTTCCCCGAACTGTTCGGCAACAAGATCATCGCCGAAATGCGCGGCATGTCCGACGAGCAGGGCCGTTCGCCGTTCTGGGAAAGCCTGGGGCGGCACTTCTTCAAGATGGAGTTCAGCCAGGCCGACTACCTCACCGGCGTGGGCAACAAATCGTTCATCGCCGAGCTGATGCCCAGGTTCCCGCTGTACACCTGCTTCCTGTCGCAAGCGGCGCGTGATGTGATCGGCCGCGTACACACCGACACCGAGCCTGCGTTGGCCATGCTCAAGCGCGAAGGCTTCAATTACCAGGGCTACGTCGACATCTTCGACGCAGGCCCGGCCATCGAGTGCGAGACCTCGAAGATCCGCGCCGTGCGCGACAGCGAGACCCTGGTGCTGGCCGTGGGCACGCCGGGCGACGACGCCACCCCCTACATCATCCATAACCGCAAGCGCGAAGACTGCCGTATTACCGCGGCGCCCGCACGTCTGGCGGCCGGTACCCTGGTGGTCGACCCGCAGACCGCCAAGCGCCTGCGCCTGGGGGCTGGCGACAATGTGCGCGCGGTACCGCTGTCCGCAGGCCGGGAGGCTCAATAAATGACCACGCATTACATCGCAGGCCAGTGGCTGGCCGGCCAGGGCGAAGCCCTGCAATCGCTCAATCCCGTCAGCCAGGCGGTGATCTGGGCAGGGCAGGGCGCCGATGTCGCCCAGGTCGAGGCTGCCGTTCAGGCTGCCCGCCAGGCGTTCCCCGCCTGGGCATCGCTGAGCCTGGAAGCGCGTGTCAGTGTGCTGGAGGCCTTTGCCGACAAGCTCAAGGCCCGCGCCGATGAGCTGGCACGTTGCATCGGCGAAGAAACCGGCAAGCCTCTGTGGGAGTCGGCCACCGAAGTGACCAGCATGGTCAACAAAGTCGCGATTTCGGTGCAGAGCTACCGTGAGCGCACTGGCGAGAAGAGCGGCCCGCTGGCGGATGCTACCGCCGTGCTGCGACACAAGCCCCATGGCGTGGTCGCGGTGTTCGGCCCGTACAACTTCCCCGGCCACCTGCCCAACGGACACATTGTTCCGGCGCTGCTGGCAGGCAACTGCGTAGTTTTCAAACCTAGCGAGCTGACACCAAAGGTCGCTGAGCTGACGGTCAAGTGCTGGGTCGAAGCCGGCCTGCCGGCCGGTGTGCTCAATCTGGTTCAAGGCGCCCGCGAAACCGGCGTGGCGTTGGCCGCCAACCCAGGCATCGATGGCTTGTTCTTCACCGGCTCCAGCCGCACCGGCAACCTGCTGCACCAGCAGTTCGCCGGTCGTCCGGACAAGATCCTCGCCCTGGAAATGGGCGGTAACAATCCGCTGGTGGTCGACGAGGTCAAGGACCTGGACGCCGCGGTCTACACCATCATCCAGTCGGCCTTCATCTCCGCCGGCCAGCGCTGCACCTGTGCCCGCCGCTTGCTGGTGCCGCAGGGCGCGTGGGGTGATGCGCTCATCCAACGCCTGGTTGACGTCAGCCGCGGCATCAGTGTCGGTGCATTCGACCAGCAGCCCGCGCCGTTCATGGGCTCGGTGATCTCGCTGCAAGCTGCCCAAGCGCTTTTGGCCGCCCAGGCCCAGCTGATCAGCCAGGGTGCCGTGGCGCTGCTGGAAATGACCCAGCCGCAAGCCGGGGCCGCCTTGCTCACGCCAGGCATCATCGATGTCACCACTGTGGCTGGGCGCCCTGACGAAGAATTCTTCGGCCCGTTGCTGCAGGTGATTCGCTACGCCGACTTCGACGCGGCGATCGAGGAAGCCAACAACACCCAGTACGGCCTGGCCGCCGGCCTGCTGTCGGACTCCAACGCCCGCTATCAGCACTTCTGGTTGCGCAGCCGCGCCGGCATCGTCAACTGGAACAAACAGCTGACCGGTGCCGCCAGCAGCGCGCCGTTCGGTGGCGTCGGCGCCAGTGGCAACCACCGCGCCAGCGCCTACTACGCGGCGGACTACTGCGCCTACCCCGTGGCTTCGCTGGAGACCGCGAGCCTTGCACTGCCGGCGACCCTGACGCCGGGCGTCACCCTATAACAACAGGTCTCGGAGCCTTGCCGATGAAATCCTTTGAAGTGAATTTTGATGGCCTGGTGGGGCCGACCCACAACTACGGCGGCCTGTCGTACGGCAACGTGGCCTCGCAGAGCAACAGCCAGCAGGGGTCGAACCCGCGCGAAGCCGCGCGTCAGGGTCTGGCGAAGATGAAGGCGCTGATGGAAATGGGCTTCAAGCAGGGCGTGCTGGCCCCGCAGGAGCGCCCGGATGTCGCTGCGTTGCGTCGCCTGGGTTTCACCGGCAGCGATGCCGAAGTGATCCAGCGTGCCGCGAAAGAGGCCATGCCGCTGCTGGTTGCCAGTTGCTCGGCGTCGAGCATGTGGGTGGCCAACGCCGCCACCGTCAGCCCGAGTGCCGACACGGCCGACGGTCGTGTGCATTTCACCGCCGCCAACCTCAACTGCAAGTACCATCGCAGCATCGAGCACCCGACCACCAGCCGCGTGCTCGGTGCCATGTTCAGCGATGACAAGGTCTTCGCCCACCATGAAGCGCTGCCAGCCGTGGCGCAGTTCGGTGACGAAGGCGCGGCCAACCACACCCGCTTCTGCCGCGCCTACGGCGAGGCCGGCGTCGAATTCTTCGTCTATGGCCGCAGTGCCTTCGACAGCCGCTATCCCGCGCCGCAGAAATATCCGGCGCGCCAGACCCTGGAAGCCTCGCAGGCTGTCGCTCGCCTGCACGGGCTGAGCGATGGTGGTGTGGTCTACGCTCAACAGAACCCGGCGGTGATCGACCAGGGCGTGTTCCACAACGATGTGATCTCGGTGGGCAACGGCGAGGTGCTGTTCTACCACGAGGACGCCTTCCTCGAGACCGACGCGGTGCTCGGCCAGTTGCAGGCTAAACTGGCCAGCAAAGGCGGCAACTTCCAGGGCATCTGCGTGCCACGCGCAGCGGTGACGGTGGAGGACGCAGTTCGTTCCTACCTGTTCAACAGCCAGCTGCTCAGTCGCGAAGACGGTTCGATGCTGCTGGTGGTGCCAGAAGAGTGCCGCAACAACGAGCGTGTCTGGGCCTACCTGGGCCAGCTGACCAGCCAGGGCGGCCCGGTCAAGGAGGTCAAGGTGTTCGACCTCAAGCAGAGCATGCAGAACGGCGGCGGCCCGGCTTGCCTGCGCCTGCGTGTGGCATTGAAGGAAAACGAACTGGCAGCGGTCAATCCAGGCGTTATCATGACCGCCTCGCTGTACGACACCCTGGTGCAGTGGGTCGACAAGCACTACCGCGATCGCCTCGGCGAAGCGGACCTGGCTGACCCGCAGTTGCTGGTGGAATGCCGCGCAGCCCTGGATGAGCTGACCCAGATTCTCAAGCTGGGCTCGGTCTATCCGTTCCAACGCCAACCTTGATAGAGAGAAATTGCAATGTCCGACGCCCTGCGCCTGATCCTGGAAGATGAAGACGGCACCCAGCTGGAAACCTCCTGCACCCGCTTTGCCGTGGTCTGGCAAGGCAAGGAAGTGTGGATCCAGCAGGATGGTCGCGGCCAACTGCTGATTGGCGTCGATGTCGAGGAAGACGATACCGAGTACGCCAACCTGCTGCTGCGCCCGATGGCCACCAACCTGGTCAGCCTGCAGCTGGAAATGGAGCCGGCCGACGTTGCCGGTGACGACGACCATGTCCATGGCCCGGACTGCGGCCACCACCACTAAGGAAGCGCCTATGCTTGCCCTTGGCAAACTGCTTGAGCTGACCCTGACCGGTCACGAACCGGCCGAGAAGACCCAAGTGACCACCGGGGGCGTGCGTCTGCGCTGGCTGGGGGAGGGCGCGCTGGAAGTGCGCCCGCCCGAAAAGGATGATTGCGAGCGCGACCTGCTGCTGTCGGCGGGTATCCATGGCAATGAGACGGCGCCGATCGAACTGCTCGAGCGGTTGCTGCACGGTATTGCCAACGGCAAGATCGAGCCCCGTGCGCGGGTGCTGTTCCTGTTCGGCAACCCGGCGGCGATCCGCAAGGGCGAGCGCTTCATCGAGCAGGACATCAATCGCCTGTTCAATGGTCGCCACGAACTCTCCAGTGGCTTCGAGGCATTGCGCGCCGCGGAGCTCGAACAGTTCGCCCGGGTATTCTTCAGCAAGCCCGAGCGCACCCGCCTGCACTACGACCTGCATACCGCCATTCGCGGGTCGAGGATCGAGCAGTTCGCGCTTTATCCGTACAAGGAAGGTCGCAAGCACTCCCGCCGCGAGTTGGCTCGCCTGGCTGCGGCCGGAATGGAGGCGGTATTGCTGCAGAGCAAGTCGTCGATCACCTTCAGTGCTTTCACCTACGAGCAGCTGGATGCCGAAGCCTTCACTCTGGAGCTGGGCAAAGCTCGTCCGTTCGGGCAGAACGACGAGGTCAATCTCGACAAGCTCGAGAACCGTCTGATCCAGCTGATCGAAGATTCCGAGCCGAACACCGAGCAGTCCCTGGATGGGCTCAAACTGTTCAGCGTCGCGCGCGAGATCATCAAGCACAGCGACAGCTTCCACCTGCACCTGCCGGCGGACATCGAAAACTTCTCCGAGTTGAGCAAGGGCTATCTGCTCGCCGAAGACCTGGCCGAGACGCGCTGGGTGGTCGAGGAGGAGGGGGCGCGGATCATTTTCCCCAACCCCAAGGTCAAGAATGGCCTTAGGGCGGGGATTCTGGTGGTGCCCAATGATGGGCGTCAGCTGGTGTGAGTGATCGATGGCCCGTCAGTAGGTATTGCGCCGTGGCAGGCCGAGCTCGTGGCGCAAAGCGTTTTCGTTGAAGGGATCGGGGTTGGTATTGGTCGGCGGGGTATTGGGATCGCCATCGAAATCGAAGCTATCCGCCGTTGGTAATCCTGTGACCTGGTTTTCATGGTCTGGCAAGACCGTGCCATTGGCATGGTTCCAGGCGTGGCAGAGTTCGTGAAACAGGATTACTGCAGCGGGTGTGTTGGATTTTTGCGTGAGGGGGTTGAAGCCGATGCTGCCGGCCTGTTGCCTGTCACCTGCTTGAGCGATGCCGCGAACGGAGGGGACGAGGTGGACGTCGTAGGGCTCATAGTAGGCATTGTCCAGCGAACCGATCTCCTTGATGGTGATTTGGGCGCCGCTGACATCGAGGCTCGTCAGTAGCCTGTTGCCGGCCTTGGTTGTGGCCAGCAGCGCGAGTAGATCGCTCACGCGGTTGTGATAGGTGATATCGCCATCGATACTGATCGCCTGGTAGCCGGCATGCGCGCCCGCAGTGGGAAAGGCGACGCCACCACTGATTGCGATGATCTGGGAATCCGCGTTGCTGTAGACCTGGTCGCCACCCACCTTGCAGGTGATGCGGTTTCTGCCGCTCGGCGCGCTGATGATCGAGGCGCCGTGGCTTTCGAGGATGTCATCCCCTTCGCCTGCGAACAGGCTGGCTTGAGAGGTGTTGGCCCGCATCACGTCGTTACCGCTGCCGCCGTACAGTGTTGCGATACCGGAGCCTGACACTTCCATGTAGTCGTTGCCCGCACCAGCATCGACGACAATATTGCCATTTGTGCCTGTATTGCCGTGAATTACATCGTTGCCAGCACCGGTTTGTATCGCGATTACGCTGTCGCTTTCCGCGCTGAGCTCTAGTGTGTCATCGCCGTCACCCGTGCGCACCTGCACGTCCTCCCGCTTGTCCAGGGTAATGAAGTAGTAGGCGGCCGGCATGCTCAGGGATACACCGTCCACACCGCGATGAATGTTCAGCTTGACGCTGGACGCCTTGAGCGTAATCAATACGCACGGGCTGGCCGCGATCGGTGGCGATGGCAGTGTTTCCACGCTGAGGATCGCGTCCTCATAGGGAATGGCGCGGGTGGTGTGAATGGCATCAGCAGCCGTGCCGATCTTGATTCTGTCAGTGCTGGGCATGTGTGCTCCATCTTCAGTTAAATGGTGTGGCCATTCTCGGAGCGCAGGCGCGTGCACAGACACTACATAAATCTATCCCGCGCGAGGGCACGGACACCGGAAATGAAGGTCATTTCATCCCGGATTGATGGTTTCCTCTTATAAACCCACTGCATCCGTCGCTCAGGCTGGATATAATGGCGCCCTTTGCCGTCGTTTCGTCGATTCGACGTGTGGCCGCCGTTTCCGTGGAAGAACCTATGAAAAGCGCAGAAATCCGTGAAGCCTTCCTCCGCTTCTTCGAAGAGCAGGGGCATACTCGTGTCGCCTCCAGCTCCCTGATTCCGGGCAATGACCCGACCTTGTTGTTCACCAACGCCGGCATGAACCAGTTCAAGGACTGCTTCCTCGGCCAGGAAAAGCGCGGCTACACCCGCGCCGTGAGCAGCCAGAAGTGCGTGCGTGCCGGTGGCAAGCACAACGATCTGGAAAACGTCGGCTACACCGCCCGTCACCACACCTTCTTCGAGATGCTGGGCAACTTCAGCTTCGGCGACTATTTCAAGCGCGACGCCATCACCTTTGCCTGGACCTTCCTCACTTCCGAGAAGTGGCTGAACCTGCCGAAAGAGAAGCTGTGGGTCACCGTCTATGCCAGCGACGACGAAGCCTACGACATCTGGACCCAGGAAGTCGGCGTGCCGGCCGAGCGCATGGTGCGCATCGGTGACAACAAGGGCGCCCCGTACGCCTCCGACAATTTCTGGACCATGGGCGACACCGGCCCATGTGGCCCATGCACCGAGATCTTCTACGACCACGGCGCCGACATCTGGGGCGGCCCACCCGGCTCGCCGGAAGAAGACGGTGACCGCTACATCGAGATCTGGAACAACGTCTTCATGCAGTTCAACCGCACCGCCGACGGCGTCCTGCACCCGCTGCCTGCGCCGTCGGTGGACACCGGCATGGGCCTGGAGCGCATCAGTGCGGTGATGCAGCACGTGCACTCGAACTACGAGATCGACCTGTTCCAGAGCCTGCTGGCCGCCGCCGCCCAAGCCATCGGTTGCAGCAACGACGAACAGCCATCCCTGAAAGTGGTTGCCGACCACATCCGTTCCTGCGGCTTCCTGATCGCCGACGGCGTGCTGCCCTCGAACGAAGGCCGTGGCTATGTGCTGCGTCGCATCATTCGCCGCGCCTGCCGTCATGGCAACAAACTGGGTGCCAAGGGCAGCTTCTTCCACAAGATCGTCGCCGCGCTGGTCACGGAGATGGGCGAAGCCTTCCCTGAGCTGAAAGGCCAGCAGGCGCACATCGAGCGTGTACTCAAGACTGAAGAAGAGCAGTTCGCCAAGACACTCGAGCAAGGCCTGCGCATCCTCGAGCAAGACCTGGCCCAGCTCCAGGGCAAGGTCGTGCCGGGCGACGTGGTGTTCAAGTTGTACGACACCTATGGCTTCCCCATGGACCTGACCGCCGACATCGCCCGCGAGCGCGAGCTGACCATCGACGAAGCCGGCTTCGAGCGCGAAATGGAAGCCCAGCGTGAGCGTGCTCGCTCCGCCAGCGCCTTCGGCATGGACTACAACAGCCTGGTCAAGGTCGACACCGCCACCGACTTCCTCGGCTATGACGCTACCGAAGGCCAGGGCAAGGTCATCGCCCTGTACAAGGGCGGCCAGGCCGTCGAGCAACTGGCAGAAGGCGAGGAGGGCGTGGTTGTTCTTGATCGCACCCCGTTCTACGCCGAGTCCGGCGGCCAGGTGGGTGACTCCGGCTACCTGCAGGCTGGCGCCGCGCGCTTCGATGTGCGTGACACCACCAAGACCGGTGGCGCATTCCTGCACCACGGCGTGATCGCCAGCGGCATGCTGACTGTCGGCGCCACGGTTGATGCCCGCGTCGATGCAGACGTGCAGCACGCCACCTCGCTGAACCACTCCGCCACCCACCTGCTGCACGAAGCGCTGCGTCAGGTGCTGGGCGAGCATGTGCAGCAGAAAGGCTCGCTGGTCGACAGCCAGCGCCTGCGTTTCGACTTCAGTCACTTCGAGGCGGTCAAGCCAGAGCAGATCAAGGCCCTGGAAGACATCGTCAACCGCGAAGTGCGTCGCAACACCGAGGTGAAGACCGAGCTGACCGATATCGAAACCGCCAAGGCCAAGGGCGCTATGGCGTTGTTCGGTGAGAAGTATGGCGACACCGTGCGTGTGCTGAGCATGGGCGGTGACTTCTCCGTCGAGCTGTGCGGTGGCATCCATGCCAAGCGCACCGGCGACATCAGCCTGTTCAAGATCATCAGCGAAGGCGGCGTGGCCTCTGGCGTGCGCCGTATCGAAGCGATCACCGGCGCCGCCGCGCTGGCCTACCTGAACGCTGCCGAAGAGCAGGTCAAGGAAGCCGCGCAGCTGGTCAAGGGCAATCGCGACAACCTGATCGACAAGCTGTCGGCTGTGCTTGAGCGCAACCGCCAGCTGGAAAAGCAGCTCGAGCAGCTGCAGGCCAAGGCCGCCAGCGCCGCCGGGGACGATCTCTCCAATGCGGCTGTTGAGGTCAAGGGTGCCAAGGTTCTCGCCGCCCGCCTGGATGGGCAGGACGGCAAGGCCCTGCTGGCGCTCGTCGATCAACTGAAGAACAAGCTCGGCCACGCAGTGATCCTGCTGGGCAGCGAGCATGAGGGCAAGGTCGTGCTGGTGGCTGGCGTGACCAAGGACCTCTCCGGCCAACTCAAGGCTGGCGACCTGATGAAACAAGCTGCCGCGGTGGTAGGTGGCAAGGGTGGTGGTCGCCCGGACATGGCCCAGGGTGGTGGCGTCGACGTCGCCGCGCTGGACCAGGCCCTGGCCCTCGCCGTGCCGTTCGCCGAGCAGGGACTTTGAGATGAGGGGGCCGGTGGTCTAGTCACCGGCCTCTTCATGTTGGATTGTTTTTTGGGGCCCTTGAGGGCTGAGGCACCTTTGAAATGGCGTTGATCGTACAGAAATTTGGCGGTACCTCTGTCGGTTCCATCGAGCGGATCGAGCAGGTTGCCGACAAGGTCAAGAAATTCCGTGAGCAAGGCACCGACCTGGTGGTTGTGCTGTCGGCCATGAGCGGTGAAACCAATCGCCTGATCGACCTGGCCAAGCAGATCACCGATCAGCCGGAGCCGCGCGAGCTGGACGTGATTGTCTCGACCGGCGAGCAGGTCACCATCGCCCTGTTGTCGATGGCCCTGATGAAGCGCGGCGTGCCGGCGGTGTCCTACACCGGCAACCAGGTGCGCATCCTCACCGACAGCGCGCACAACAAGGCGCGTATCCTGCAGATCGACGACCAGAAGATCCGCGCCGACCTCAAGGCCGGGCGTGTCGTGGTGGTTGCTGGTTTCCAGGGCGTCGATGAGCACGGCAACATCACCACCCTCGGCCGTGGCGGTTCCGACACCACCGGCGTGGCGCTGGCGGCGGCCCTGAAGGCCGACGAATGCCAGATCTACACCGATGTCGATGGTGTCTACACCACCGACCCGCGTGTCGTGCCCCAGGCCCAGCGCCTGGAGAAGATCACCTTCGAGGAGATGCTGGAAATGGCCAGCCTCGGCTCCAAGGTGCTGCAGATCCGCTCGGTGGAGTTCGCCGGCAAGTACAACGTCCCGCTGCGCGTGCTGCACAGCTTCAAGGAGGGTCCGGGTACCCTCATTACCATCGATGAAGAGGAATCCATGGAACAGCCGATCATTTCCGGTATCGCCTTCAACCGTGATGAGGCCAAGCTGACCATTCGTGGCGTCCCGGACACGCCGGGCGTCGCCTTCAAGATCCTCGGCCCGATCAGCGCCGCGAACATCGAAGTGGACATGATCGTGCAGAACGTCTCGCACGATAACACCACCGACTTCACCTTCACCGTGCACCGCAACGAGTACGAGAAGGCGCTGGCCGTGCTGGAGAACACCGCCCGTGAAATCGGTGCGCGTGAAGTGATCGGCGACACCAAGATTGCCAAGGTGTCGATCGTCGGTGTCGGCATGCGCTCCCACGCGGGCGTTGCCAGCCGCATGTTCGAGGCCCTGGCCAAGGAGAGCATCAATATCCAGATGATCTCCACCTCCGAGATCAAGGTCTCGGTGGTGATCGAAGAGAAGTACCTGGAGCTGGCTGTTCGCGCGCTGCACACGGCGTTCGAACTCGACGCTCCTGCCCGACAGGGCGAGTAAGGCGCTGCCTGGAGGGGCGCGGCTTGCCGCGCCCTTCGCGTTTCTGCCCGCTGGTGGTGTCCCTGTCCAGGCGCTGCTGGCAGTTGTCCCGGGCCCCACGCCGTCGTCCCCGGCCAGGCCCTGTAAACAAAGACTGTTGTCCCTGAAGATTCAAGTGAGGAGAAAACTATGCTGATTCTGACTCGTCGGTGCGCCGAGAGCCTGATCATTGGTGACGGTGAGATCACCGTGACGGTCCTGGGTGTCAAAGGCAACCAGGTGCGTATTGGCGTTAGCGCGCCTAAAGAAGTGGCTGTTCACCGCGAGGAAATCTACCTGCGGATCAAGAAAGAGAAGGACGAGGAGCCAAGCCTTTAATTTTTTTGAAGTTTTTTTCAAAAAAAGGGTTGCAAACGAGGAAGGGTGTGTTTAATATTCGCCTCGTGTTGCGGTGAGGTGGCCGAGTGGCCGAAGGCGCTCCCCTGCTAAGGGAGTATACCTCATAAGGGTATCGGGGGTTCGAATCCCCCCTTCACCGCCATTATTCGCTCGGGGCGCTTTAAACGGATGTAAATGTTTAAGCGACCTGAAATGCGCAGCAAGACACGGACTCATAGCTCAGCTGGATAGAGTACTCGGCTACGAACCGAGCGGTCGGAGGTTCGAATCCTCCTGAGTCCGCCACTTTTGAAGTGGCTTTGCTTACAAGGCTGCTTCAATCAACCAGTGGTAACCTGGTCTAAAACTACCCCACGGACTCATAGCTCAGCTGGATAGAGTACTCGGCTACGAACCGAGCGGTCGGAGGTTCGAATCCTCCTGAGTCCGCCATTTTTGAAATGGCTTTGCTTGCAAGGCTGCTTCAATCCACCAGTGGTAACCTGGTCTAAAACTACCCCACGGACTCATAGCTCAGCTGGATAGAGTACTCGGCTACGAACCGAGCGGTCGGAGGTTCGAATCCTCCTGAGTCCGCCACTTTTGAAGTGGCTTTGCTTGCAAGGCTGTTTCAACCCACCAGTGGTAACCTGGTCTAAAACTACCCCACGGACTCATAGCTCAGCTGGATAGAGTACTCGGCTACGAACCGAGCGGTCGGAGGTTCGAATCCTCCTGAGTCCGCCATACATCAAGAAGCCCGCTCATTCGAGCGGGCTTTTTGTTTTTCTGGCGCACTGAATTGTCGCTGATGTGCATCTACGCTTTTCAGTGGGTCTCGCGATCTGCGTAGGAGCCGGCCTTGCCGGCGAACACCGGCGCAGCCGGTGCCCAGCCATCGTGTCGCCTGGTTCGCCAGCAAGGCTGGCTCCTACAGGTCGAGGTCAGTCGCGAATTGTTCGGGGCACTGAATGCGATGTGCTTTTTCCGTCCGACCCACCGTCGCACTGTTGGCTTCGAGCGTTGTCACAGCTTTGGCTCGCAAACGATTGTTCTGGCCAAAAATTTAAGCGATCCGACAGCTTACACAGTGTATGATTGCGCCCGTCAGCCCCGCCGGGGCTTGTGGAATCCCACCATGGACTTACCCAGTAGTTACTCGCTAACAAGATTCATACAGAAAGATCTGATCGATTGATTCTCCCGGCGTGCTCCGCTGCTGGGAGTGGAGTTCGCCTATGACCGAAGTCGAAGTAAAGAAAGCCCAAGAGAGCCTGCAGGACCGCCTGGCCCAGGTGATCGAACTGCTGCAGCGCCAGCGGGTGGTCGAGGACCTGACGCACCGTCAGGAAGGTCACCACCACGACCTGGTGGAAAACCTCGTCCACCGCCAGAACCTCGTCGAATTGCAGCGCAAGCTCGATGACCTGCACCCCGCCGACATTGCCTACATTCTCGAAGCGCTACCGCTGGAAGATCGCCTGACGGTCTGGCAGTTGGTGCGCTCCGACCGTGACGGCGACATCCTCCTCGAAGTATCCGATGCCGTTCGCCAGACCCTGATTGCCGACATGGACGATCACGAGCTGCTGGCCGCCGCCAAGGAGATGGACGCCGACGAGCTGGCTGACCTTGCGCCCGAGCTGCCACGTGACGTCGTTCACGAGCTGATGGAAAGCCTCGATGCCCAGCAGCGCGAGCGCGTGCGTTCGGCCCTGAGCTACGACGAGGAGCAGGTCGGTGCGTTGATGGACTTCGAGATGGTCACCATCCGCGAAGATGTCAGCCTCGAAGTGGTGCTGCGCTACTTGCGTCGGCTCAAGGAGCTGCCGGGGCACACCGACAAACTGTTCGTGGTGGATTATGACGGCAAGCTCAAGGGTGTGCTGCCGATCAAGCGGCTGCTGGTCAACGACCCGGACAAGAAAGTCGCGGAGGTCATGGCCAATGACCCTGTGGTCTTCCACCCTGAGGAAGATGCCTACGACGCCGCCCTGGCTTTCGAGCGTTATGACCTGGTTTCCGCTCCGGTGGTGGACAAAAGCGAGCGACTGATCGGTCGTCTGACCATCGACGAGATGGTTGACCTGATCCGTGAAGAAAGCGAGAGCGAAGTGCTCAACATGGCGGGTCTGCGCGAAGAGGAAGATATCTTCGCGTCCGTCTGGCGTTCGCTGCGTAACCGCTGGGCCTGGTTGGCCATCAACCTGATCACGGCATTCGTGGCCTCGCGGGTGATCGGGCTGTTCGAGGGTTCGATCGAAAAACTCGTGGCACTGGCGGCGTTGATGCCGATCGTTGCCGGTATCGGCGGCAACTCGGGTAACCAGACCATCACCATGATCGTGCGGGCGATGGCGCTCGACCAGGTTTCGCCGGGCAATACCAGCCGCCTGATGCGCAAGGAGCTCGCGGTTTCGCTGCTCAATGGCCTGATCTGGGGTGGGGTGATCGGTATCGTGGCCTTCTGGCTGTATGGCAGTTGGTCGCTGGGCTTGGTGATGACGGCCGCCATGACCCTGAACCTGCTGCTTGCGGCCTTGATGGGCGTGCTGATCCCGATGACCCTGACACGTCTGGGGCGTGACCCGGCCATGGGGTCGAGCGTGATGATCACCGCCGTGACCGACAGTGGTGGGTTCTTCATCTTCCTGGGGTTGGCGACGCTGTTCCTGCTGTAGGGGCGGCTTTAGCCGCGATGCAGGTGCCGCGGTGTCTGCCACCCGCTTTGCGGGTGATCGCGGCTGAAGCCGCTCCTACAGAGATCGCGCCAAATCAATGGGGCATGGATTGCACCGCACACAAAAAAGCCAGCTTGCGCTGGCTTTTTTGTGTGCGGCTGGAAGATCGCTGTCAGGACGCGTCGGCGGCCATTTCCACATCGTGAGCGATGAGGGCGACCAGCGCGTTTTGCTGGCGATGAGAAAGTTGGCGGAAGCGCTGCAGCAGTTCGCGTTCGTGCAGGCTGAGCTCTGGGCTGTCCAGGCGCATGCTCAGCTCGTCACCCAGCGCACCTTCCTGGATAAGGCTCTGCTCCAGGCGTGCGATGATTTCGGAGTTCATGCTGCGGTGGTGGTTGCGCGCTACCTCGGCAATGCGCTCACGCATACCGTCTGGCAGGCGGACGACGAACTTGTCAGCGGTGCGGCTCGAATAGATAGCCTGTTTCATTGGGCGCATATAAATTGACCGGTTGTTCTGGTTCAGGGGAAGCGGTTCTCAAATTGGCCGCACGGTGGAAGTACGACCGCGGCGACGACAAAATGTTCAACCGTGATGTGATTTTGGGTCTTCATCTTGCCTCATGGTCGCCGTTTCCTTGGCGTCAATTCTGTGACAAATAGTGATCCGGATAAAGGCTTTTTGCCAGTACCAATTATCAGAAATGAGCACTGGTTTGAAAAGTTTTACATCCATCGAATCGCCAAGGTGTCAGACCTTTGTCGTCAAAATCTGGTAACTGGCAACAAAGGTCAGGGAAAAAGCCTAGAATGCGCGGGTTCCCCTCACATTGAGCATAGTGGCTATGCAATATGACGCAAGCGGTACACTGCCCTCAAGGGGGCGCTTGATCTTCCTGATAGGACCGTCCGGCTCTGGGAAAGATTCCCTGATCGATGCGGCACGCGAGCAACTGCTTACGCAAGGTGTAGAAATTGCCCGGCGTGTCATAACCCGCTCGGCCGAGGCGAAAGGTGAGGCCGCTGTCGGTGTGAGCGCGGAACGCTTTGAAACGATGCGCGAGGCCGGTGAATTTGCCCTGTCGTGGCAGGCCAATGGGCTTTCTTATGGCATTCCGATCCAGGTGGATGACTGGCTTGACCAGGGGCTGTCGGTGTTGGTCAATGGCTCGCGGGGTTACCTGGTGCAAGCGCGTGAGCGTTATCCCGACTTGCTGGCGGTGGGGCTGGCTGTTTCGCCGCAGGTACTGCGTGAGCGGCTCCTGGCCCGTGGCCGGGAAAGCCACGAGGAGATCGAACAGCGGTTGGCACGCAGCGCGGGTATGCAGGCGTATGATGCTTCAGTCCATGTGCTGGACAATTCGGCTTCTTTATCCAGTGCCGTCGACGCGTTGCTGAGGTTGCTGGAGGAACACGGCGCGCTCGGCCAATTGCCTGAGAAAAATCTGACGTGCAAATTGCCCGATTGAGGCATGACAAATGGCGACATGCTGGTTAACATGCTCGCCGTCTCTGCCGCGCAGCGTCCGTTGCCGGCTTCAGGGTCTCAGTAGCTCAATTGGATAGAGCATCCCCCTCCTAAGGGGAAGGTTGCAGGTTCAAATCCTGCCTGGGACACCATCCGATTCATCCATACCTCTTCAACGATACAACCGACCCCTGGCCGTTTGTGCCACGGCGCGGAGTCGGCTGCCGTCGGATTTCAGCGATACACGGGATACGCCTCGCACAGCCGGTCCACCTGACGGCATACCTCGCTGTGCACTTCGGTGTCGTCCGGCGCATGCAGCAGGTCGGCGATCAGTTGTGCAAGCAACCTGGCCTGTTCGAGCCCCATGCCTCGGGTGGTGATCGCCGGGGTGCCGATGCGGATGCCGCTGGTGATCGTCGGCGGCTGTGGGTCGTTGGGGATGGCGTTCTTGTTGAGGGTGATGCGCGCACTTTCCAGCAGTGCCTCGGTGGCCTTGCCGTTGAGCCCCAGGGGTTGCAGGTCGACCAGGAACATATGGCTGTCGGTACCGCCGGAGACGATACGCAGGCCACGCTCGGTGAGCACTTGTGCCATGCCCCTGGCATTCTCGATCACTTGTGCCTGATAGCGGCGGAAGTCTTCCGTATCGGCTTCATGGAAAGCCACGGCCTTGGCGGCGATCGCATGCATCAGCGGGCCACCCTGGTACATCGGGAAGATCGCCTTGTCGAGCGCGGCGGCATGCGCCTGGCGGGCCAGGATCAACCCGCCACGGGGGCCGCGCAGGGTCTTGTGGGTGGTGGAGGTGACGATGTCGGCGTAGGGCACTGGCGAAGGGTAGAGCCCGGCGGCGACCAGGCCGGCGTAGTGGGCCATGTCGACCATCAGGTAGGCACCGACTTCGTCACACAGGGCGCGGAAGCGAGCAAAGTCGATATGTCGCGCATAGGCCGACGCGCCGGCGATGATCAATTTCGGACGGTGCGTGCGGGCAAGGCGCTCGAGTTGTTCGTAGTCGAGGGTTTCGCTCTCGGGGTTGACGCCGTAGGTCACGGCGTTGAACCACTTGCCGGAGAAGTTCACCTTGGCCCCATGGGTGAGGTGGCCGCCGTCGGCCAGGGCCATGCCGAGCAGGGTGTCTCCCGGTTGCAGCAGTGCCAGCATCGCCGCCTGGTTGGCCTGCGAGCCTGAGTGGGGTTGGACGTTGGCGTACTCGGCGCCGAACAGCGCGCAGGCACGCTCGATGGCCAGCGACTCGATCTCGTCGACCACCTGGCAGCCGCCGTAGTAGCGCCGGCCGGGATAGCCTTCGGCATATTTGTTGGTCAGCACCGAGCCTTGGGCCTCGAGTACTGCGCGGCTTACGTAGTTTTCCGAGGCGATCAGCTCGATGTGGATTTCCTGGCGGAAGCGTTCGCGGGAAATCAGTCGGGCAATGTTGGCGTCACAGGTTTCCAGGTTCATGGCGTTCCCTTCAGGAGGCAATGGCGGTTGCCGGCGCCTGCCGGGCAGCCGCAGAGGAGGCGGTATGGGTGGAGGGTAGGTAGATCGAGGTGTCCTTCAGGCCGCTGCCGGTAATCAGCAGCACGGCGCTTTCGCGGCTGCCGGGGTGTTGTTCGGCGTACTGCAGCAGGCCGGCATAACTACTGGCGGCGCCGGCCTCGGGGAAGATCCCGGTGCGTGCCGCCAGGCGAGAGGCGGCCTGGACGATTGCGCTGTCGTCGACACAGAGGAATGCACCTTCGCTGTCGTGTACCGCGCGCAATGCCTTGAGGCGGTCGCGGGGGAAGGCGACGTTGATGCTGCTCGCCAGGCTTGTCGGTGGGCGTTTCTCTACCTGGTCGAGGGGGGTGCCGCTGGACCAGGCGCGGTACATGAAGCTGCTGTCCCGGGCTTGCACCCCCATCAGCCTCGGCATGCGTTCGATCCAGCCAAGCTTGAGCAGATCCAGGAAGCCTTTGTGCACCGCGCCGAGGATGCAGCCGTTGCCGACCGGTACGAAGACCAGGTCGGGCACTTGCCAGCCCAGTTGCTCGCAAATTTCGAAGGCGACAGTCTTCTTGCCCTCGGTCATGTACGAGTTGATGCCGGTGGTGCGGTTGTACCAGCCATTGCTTTCGCAGGCGTTGCGGCATTGTTCGAAGGCTTCGTCGTAGGCGCCGTCGACCAGGATCACCTCGGCGCCATAGCCGATCATCTGGGCCAGTTTTTCCCGCGGGGTGGTGCGGGGGATGAAGATCACATTGCGCAGGCCGCGCTCAGCGCTCATGCCGGCGAGGGCGGACGCGGCGTTGCCAGTGCTCGCCACCGCCACGGTGCTGGCACCGCTTTCCAGGGCCAGGGCTACTGCCAGGGCGCTGGCGCGGTCCTTCAGCGAGCCGGTGGGCTGGCGTGATTCGTCCTTGACCCAGACTTTCATGCGCGAGTCGGTCTCGAGCAGACCGGGCCGTTCGTACAGCGGGGTGCTGCCGACCAGCAACCGTGGCACATAGCGCTCGCTGCCCAGTGGCAGCAGCGCGCGGTAACGCCACATGCCCAGCCCGGCCTGGGCGGCCAGCCCGTCGCGGTCGCACTCCCGGCGCACAGTGGCGTAGTCGTAGAGGGTGTCGAGGGCACCATCGGTGCGGCAATGAGGGCAGAAGTATTCGACCTGGTAGGGTGCGTAGCGGGTGCCGCAGGTGATGCATTGCAAAACGAAGGGCCTGCAAAGACGGTCCATTGCGTGTCCTCGCGCAGAAAAATGAGAAGGAGGAGGCGGCGCCGCCAACATGACGGCGCCGCAGGCGCAGGTCAGCGCGGTGGCAGTGCCATGATTGCGTCGATCGCCACCAGGGTGCCGCGGGCCAGGGCGCTGGCACCGGCGGTGGTGCGGGCCGGGTAGGGCTTGCTGAAGTAGGCTTCCATCACCCGGTTGAGGGTGGGGAACTCGCTGAGGTCGGTGATGAAGGCGGTGACCTTGACCACATTGGCCAGGCTGCCGCCGCTGGCCTCGGTCATGGCCTTGAGATTGTCCAGGGTCTGGCGCAGCTGGCCTTCGAAGTCCTTGGCCAGTACTTCGTTGGAGCTGGGCTCGACCGGTGTCTGCGCTGAGAGGTACACGGTGTCGCCGACGCGGATGGCCTGGGAGTAGGTGCCCAGGGGGAAGGGCGCCTGGTCGGTATAGATGACGTTGTCGTCGGTGAGGAACGGCTGGGTTTGGCTGGCCTTGGCGTGGGCGGTGCTTTGCATGGTGTTCACTCCTTGTGATGGCATTTGTTTTTGTGCGGGTGGATCAGTGCAATTGGGCGACCTCGGTCACGCGGCGCGTGGCGAAGGTCGGGGTGCGGCAGCGCTCGGGGGACAACGGCGCGTAGTCGAGGCCGCGTGCGGCGAGGTCTGCCGGCATCGGCAGGCCCAGCGCGCTGTGGCAGCACAGGCGCGACAGCGCCGGTGCGGTCTGGATGCCATAGCCGCCGAGGGCGGCGAGCCAGACAAATGCGGGTTGTTGCGGGTCGGCACCGACCACGGGGGTGCGGTCGGCGACGAAATTGCGCAAGCCGGCCCAGCGGTTGACGATGCGCTTGGGGCGCAATTGGGTGGCTTGTTCCAGGCGATCAAGGGTGATGGCCAGGTCCAGTTCCTCGGGCTGCGCGTCGCAGGGCGCGGAGGGCGTCTCGTCACAGGGGGAGACGATCAGGCGGCCGGCCTCGGGTTTGATGAAGATGTCTTCGTCGAGGGTGCCCAGGTAAGGGGTGTTGTGCACCTCGCAATGGGGGTCGACGACCAGCACGGTGCGGCGCAGGGCCTGCAGGCCGATCGCTGGCACTTCGCAGCGTTCGGCGCAGGTGTCCGCCCAACTGCCGGCGGCATTGACGATCAGCCGACTGTGCAAGGTGCTGCCATCAGCGCAGAGCAGGCGCCAGACCCCATCCCGGTGCTGGGCACCGAACAGCTCGCAGTCACGGCGGACCTCGCCGCCACGCTGGCGCAGGCCGGTCAGGTAGGCGCCATGGATGGCGTGTACATCGAGGTCGAAGGCACCGGGTTCGTGGATGCCGGCGCTCCAGCGCCCAGGGGCCAGATAAGGTGCCAGTGCCATCACTTGCTCGGCATCCGCCCAGCGTGCGTCGGGCACATGCTGGCGTACCGCCTCGAAGCGATGGCGCAACTGCGCCTCGCGCTCGTGGGTGGCGACGATCAGTGCGCCGCGAGGTGACCACAACGGTGTGCTCGCCAGTCCGGCCGGTGGTGCCTCGAAGAAACCTCGGGAAGCGCAGGTCAGCGCACGGATGTGCTGATTACCGTAGCTTTCCATGGAGATGGCCGCCGATCGCCCGGTGGTGTGGTAGGCCAGTTGGCGTTCACGTTCGAGCAGGCAGACACGGCCATGTTCGGCCAGTTGGTAGGCTACCGAGACACCGGCGATACCACCCCCGATGACAACGAAATCGAAGCTCTGGCTCATGATGCGCGCGCCTCCTGGTGTTGGCTGGCCTTGCTCGGGCGGCTATAGCCCAGGGCGAAGTGGGCGACGAGGCCGAAGATCAGCCCCCAGAAGGCGGCGGCGAGGCCGAGGAAGCTCATCCCCGATGCGGTGACCAGGAAGGTGATCAGGGCCGGTTCGCGCTGTTTCTCGTCGGCCATTGCACCGGCGAGGCCGGTGGCGATGGCGCCGAACAGGGCGAGGCCGGCGAGGGCGGCGATCAGCTCCTTGGGCAGCGCGGAGAACACCGAGGCCAGGGTTGCGCCGAAGGTGCCCATCAGCAGGTAGAAGGCGCCGCAGGCGATCCCGGCGATATAGCGCTTGTCCGGGTTTTCGTGGGCTTCACGGCCGGTGCAGATGGCCGCGGTGATCGCTGCCAGGTTGACGCCATGGCAAGCGAAGGGCGCCATCAGCAACGAGCCAATGGCGGTGACCGAGACGATCGGCCGGGCCGGGGTCTGGTAGCCGGAGGTGCGCAGCACGGCAATCCCGGGTACCGACTGGCCGGTAAGCGACACCAGGGCCAGCGGCAGCCCGATGTTGACGATGGCGTGCCAGTTCCACTCCGGAGCTGTCCAGACCGGCACGGTCATTTCCAGCACCAGCGCCTGGGTGTTCAGTTGGCCCAGCCCGGCGGCCAGCGCACAGCCGACGATCAGCACCGACAGGATCGCGTAGCGTGGCGAAAGGCGCTTGAACACCAGATAGGCCACCAGCATCGACAGTACCAGCAGCGGCTGGACGCGAATCGAGCTGAACAACTCGGCGCCGAAGCGGAACAGGATACCGGCCAGCATGGCGGCGGCGATGGCCTTGGGCAGGCGGTTCATCAGGCGGTCGAAGGCGCCGCTCAACGCGACCACGGTAATCAGCAGCGAAGTGACGATATAGGCGCCGACTGCCTGTGCCAGGGACACGGTCGGCAGCATCGACACCAGCAGGGCGGCACCCGGGGTCGACCAGGCGGTGATCACCGGTACCCGCAGTTTCCAGCTCAGCAGCAGGCCGGTCAGGCCGCTGCCGATGGAAATCGCCCAGATCCACGAAGCGGTGACCTCGTTGCTCAACTGCGCCTGGTGGGCGGCCTGGAACACGATGATCAAGGGGCCGGCGTAGGAGATGATCACCGCGATGAGGCCGGCGACCAGCGCTGAGAGTGAAAAGTCCTTTCTGATGGTGTCCATGGTGCGTCCGGATTGATGGGTCAGGGATGATTGATTCGATTGAGTCGAATGCGATTGACTCTATATCGATGCATTGATTTGTTTCAATAGGTTCAATGTGAAAATCGCTACACAAAATGCCGAACCGCCGGACAGGATTGGCCCTGAATCACGTTAACTCATTGAAATTGCTTGGCTAAATTTGAGCGTTGAGCAGGCTTTAAATGTGCTCTTGTGAGCCGCTTCACACACGTTGGATACAATTTGAATCGCTTAATGGATCGACTCAAGTCATGTGATATGATCAAAATACAATCATTTACCACTCGGTAGCCGTCTCATGTGGGTTCCTCAGATCAGCGAAAGCAACCAGCCAATGTACCTGTCCATCGCCGATGCGCTGGCCCGGGACATTGCCAGCGGGACGCTCAAGCGTGGGGAGCGCCTGCCAACCCTGCGTGAGCTGGCCGCCGCCCTGGATGTGACCCCCGGCACCATCAGCCGTGCCTACATCGAGGCCTCGCGCCGGGGGCTGGCGCAAGGCGAAGTGGGCCGTGGCACCTACGTGCTCGACCGGATCAGCGACAAGGCCGACGAGCGTTCCGCCGCCAAGCCCGTGCAGCGGCCCTTGTTCACCACGGCAAGTTCGCCACGAGCCGAAGAACTCGACCTGTCGATCATCAAGCCCTACGGCGAGACCTTGCAGTACTGGTTGCGCAACGCGTTGGTCGAACTGGCCAATGCCAGCCACCTCGACCAGGCCCTTGACTACACCCCCGATGGCGGCCATCCCCTGCACCGTGAAGCCGGCGCCCAGTGGCTGCGACACTGGCTGCCGGGTGCGCAGTGGCAGCAGGTGGTCATTACCAGTGGCGCCCAGCACGGCCTGATGGTGGCAATCAGCGCCCTGACCGAAGCCGGCGACCTGGTGCTGTGCGAGTCACTGTGCTATCCGGGCATCATCTCGGTCGCCCATGGGCTTGGCCGGCGCTTGCGTGGTGTTCCCATGGACGAACAGGGCATCATCCCCGAGGCCCTGCGCGAGATCTGCCAGCGCGAGAAACCGGCGATGCTGGTCTGTGTGGCGACCTGCCAGAACCCCACCACCGCGATCATGTCCAACGCCCGGCGGGCGCAGATCGCCGCGCTGGCCGAGGAGTTCGACTTCCTGCTGCTCGACGATGACATCTACGGGTTCCTGGCCACTGACGCCGACACCCGGCCGCTGAGCACCTTCGCCCCGGATCGCTCGATCTACCTCACCAGCCTGTCCAAGTCGGTGCTGCCAGCCCTGCGCATCGGCTACCTGTACAGCCCGCCGAAGCTGCTGTCGCGCTTGACGTCCATGGTGCGCAGCACGGTATGGATGCCTTCTCCGCTGACTGCGCAGCTCGCCAGCCATGTCATCGGCGAAGGCCTCGACAGCCAGTTGATCCGCATGCACCGGGCAGAAGCGGCCGCACGCCAGGCGATTGCCAGCGAGGTGTTCGGTGCGGGCGTGCTGCGCAGCCAACCCCATGGCTACCACGTCTGGCTGAACCTGCCGGAGCAGTGGCGCAGCGACGAGTTCGCCTTGTTGGCCCGGGCCAATGGCGTGATCGTCATGAGCGGCAGCCAGTTCCAGGTGGAGCGCAGCGGGGATCCGCGAGGGGTGAGGGTGGTGCTGATGTCGCCCACCAGCCAGGAGGAATTGCGCTTTGCCCTGACACAGCTGGCCAGCTTGCTCGAGTCGGGCGACCCGAAGCGCTTCTATTGAACGATGTGGCCCGCCTGTCGACGGGCCATGATCGGGCACTCAGAGTTCGGCTGTTTTCAGCTTCTCATCATCCCGTGCGCGGGGTGGGGTAGCGGCCAGTTCGCCGTTCAGGTTGCCCGTAACCTGGGCCCGAAGCGCCTGCTGCTCGAGCTTGGCCTGGGCTTTCTCTTTCACGTCGTCCTGGATGCGTCGGGCGATCTGTTCATCGATCCTCGCCTTCTGTTCCGGGGGCAGCGCGTTGTATTCATCCTCCGTCAGGCCCATCTCCTGGAGGAACTTCTCCTTGATCTTCTCCGCTGGCGACTTGGCCATGTAGTCGCGGAAGTCCTGCACGGCGGTGGATTCCTCCTGCTTGCCGACACTGGCCTGCTGACGCCCGGCACGCTCCGGGTTCTGCAGCATGACCATGAGCTTGGCGAAGGCTTCCTTGCGGTTGTCCTCGGCGTTCTGCTGCGAGGCACTGCCTTGGCTGTTCTGTTGCGCCGTGGTGTTGCCGGTTGCCGCGACCTGAAGCGATGGCATGAAGGCGACCGGCGCCTGTTCGCTGCCGGTGCGGTTCTGGGGTTGCACGGCGGGCTGCCAGCCCAGCCCGGTTGGGGTGATCAGCATGTCTCCTCCTTGGATTGTTCGAAACTGCACGCCGAAAGTGGCAAAAGCTGTGCCAGTGCGTGCGGGTGAGTCAAATAGGCCGTCTGGGCCGCTCCGTCAGTCGGCCGCTGGGAACAGGCTTGCCTTTCAGGGGCACAGGATTGCCGTGAGCGGCAACCATCGGTGATGGGGGCAGGATCGCCGAAAAAAAAATGCCCGCGGCGCCTGACGGCGCGGCGGGCCAAATCGGCCAGGGCCGCTTCAGTGTCTAGATGTGCAGGGCGTGGCCGAGGGCGCGCAGCGCGGCCTCTTGCACGGCTTCGCCCAGGGTTGGGTGGGCGTGGATGGTGCCGGCGATATCTTCCAGGCGCGCGCCCATTTCCAGCGATTGGGCAAAGGCAGTGGACAGCTCCGAAACTGCCACGCCCACAGCTTGCCAACCCAGGATCAAGTGGTTGTCACGGCGGGCCACCACGCGCACGAAACCGCTTTTCGACTCCAGGCTCATGGCCCGGCCGTTGGCGGCGAAGGGGAATTGCGCGACGAGGCAGTCCACACCCTGCTGGCTGGCTTGCTCCGGAGTCTGGCCGACCACCACCACTTCCGGATCGGTGAAGCACACGGCAGCGATGGCGCTGGGTTCGAAACGCCGCGTCTTGCCGGCAATGATCTCGGCGACCATCTCGCCCTGGGCCATGGCCCGGTGCGCCAGCATCGGTTCGCCGGCCACGTCGCCGATGGCCCAGACGTTGCGCATGCTGGTCTGGCAGCGCTCGTCGATGGCGATGGCGGCGCCGTTCATCTTCAGGTCCAGGCCTTCCAGGCCGAAGCCTTTGGTGCGTGGGCGGCGGCCCACGGCCACCAGGACCTGGTCGGCCTCCAGGCGCAGTTGCCCGCCCTGGCCATCGCTGGCCAGCAGGCAGCCATCGGTATACCCCTCGACGCTGTGCCCCAGGTACAGCGCAATACCAAGCTTCTTGATCGAGTCTGCCACCGGCGCGGTGAGTTCGGCGTCGTAGGTCGGCAGGATGCGCTCGCGCGCCTCCACCACGCTGACCTTGGCGCCGAGCTTGCGGTAGGCGATGCCCAGCTCCAGGCCGATGTAGCCGCCGCCGACCACCACCAGATGCTGGGGCAGTGCCTTGGGGGCCAGGGCCTCGGTGGACGAGATGATCGGCCCGCCGATCGGCAGCATCGGCAGTTCGACGCTGCTGGAACCTGTGGCCAGCAGCAGGTGTTCGCACTGGATGCGCTGGCCATCGACTTCGACGCTCTTGCCGTCGAGGATCTTCGCCCAGCCATGGATCACCTTCACACCGTGTTTCTTCAACAGGGCGGCGACACCGCTGGTGAGGCGGTCGACGATGCCGTCCTTCCACTCAACGCTGCGGGTGATGTCCAGGCGTGGCGAGGCCACGCTGATACCCAGCGGCGACGGTTCGGTGAAGCGGTTGGCCTGGTGGAACTGTTCGGCCACATGGATCAGCGCCTTGGAGGGGATGCAGCCGATGTTCAGGCAGGTGCCGCCCAGCGCCTGGCCTTCGACCAGCACCGTGGGGATGCCCAGTTGCCCGGCGCGGATGGCGGCCACGTAGCCGCCGGGGCCGCCGCCGATGATCAGCAGGGTGGTGTTGATAATCGGTTGCATGATCACTCCACGAACAGGCAGGCAGGTTGTTCCAGCAGGCCGCGCACGGCCTGGATGAACAGGGCGGCATCCATGCCGTCGACCACGCGATGGTCGAACGAGCTGGACAGGTTCATCATCTTGCGCACGACGATCTGGCCGTCGATCACCACCGGCCGTTCGACCATGCGGTTGACTCCCACGATCGCCACTTCCGGGGTGTTGACCACCGGCGTGCTGACGATGCCACCCAATGCGCCGAGGCTGGTCAGGGTGATGGTCGAACCGGACAGCTCTTCACGGGTGGCCTTGTTGTTGCGCGCGGCATGGGCGACGCGGGCGATCTCGCTGGCGTTGCTCCACAGGTTGCCGGCTTCGGCGTGGCGCAGCACCGGCACCATCAGGCCGTTGTCACCTTGCGTGGCAATGCCCACATGCACCGCGCCGTGGCGGGTGATGACCTGGGCTTCGTCATCGTAGGTGGCGTTGATCTGCGGGAAGTCGCGCAGGGCGACGACCATCGCGCGGACCAGGAACGGCAGCAGGGTCAGCTTGCCGCGGCTGTCGCCATGCTTGGCGTTGAGCTGCTGGCGCAGGGCCTCCAGGTTGGTGACGTCGATTTCCTCGACGTAGCTGAAGTGGGCGACGCGGCGCTTGGCGTCCTGCATGCGCTGGGCGATCTTGCGGCGCAGGCCGATCACCGGCACCTGCTCGCTGTCGGTGCGCTTGCCGTAACCGCCTGGCGCCAGGCCGGCGCTGCTCTGCGGCTTGCTGATGAAGGCGTCGAGGTCTTCGTGCAGGATGCGCCCGGCCGGGCCGCTGCCATGCACGTAGCGCAGTTCAATGCCGGCATCCAGGGCGCGCTTGCGCACGGCAGGGGAGGCCAGCGGTTTGTCGTGGGCCTCGCGCGGCACGATGGGCGCGGCGGTGTGATTCGCGCTTGCCGAGGGCTGCGGTTCAAGGCGCGCCTCGGGCTTGGCCTCGGCCTTGACCGGCGCGGGTACCGGCTCGACCGGCTTGGCTTGAGGCGTGTCGACATGGTTGCCGCTGCCTTCGACTTCGATGCGGATCAGCTCGCTGCCGACCGCCATCACTTCACCTGGCTGGCCGCCCAGGGCCAGCACCTTGCCGCTGACCGGCGAAGGGATTTCCACGGTGGCCTTGTCGGTCATGACATCGGCCACCACCTGGTCCTCGGCGATCACATCGCCGACCTTGACGAACCATTCCACCAACTCGACCTGCGCGATGCCTTCGCCAATGTCCGGCATCTTGATGACGTGCGTGCCCATTCAGACCTCCATGACCCGTTTCAATGCCGCGCCTACCCGCGAAGGGCCGGGGAAGTAGGCCCATTCCTGTGCGTGGGGGTAGGGGGTGTCCCAGCCGGTGACGCGCTCGATCGGCGCCTCGAGGTGATGGAAGCAGTGCTCCTGGACCAGCGACACCAGTTCAGCGCCGAAGCCGCAGGTGCGGGTGGCCTCGTGCACGATCACGCAGCGGCCGGTCTTCTTCACCGACGCGACGATGGTCTCCAGGTCCAGCGGCCAAAGGCTGCGCAGGTCGATGACCTCGGCGTCGACGCCGGACTCTTCAGCGGCCACCTGCGAGACATACACGGTGGTGCCGTAGGTCAGCACGGTGACGTCGTTGCCGGGGCGGGTGATCGCCGCCTTGTCCAGCGGCACGCTGTAGTAGCCATCGGGCACGGCGCTGTGCGGGTGCTTGGACCACGGCGTTACCGGGCGGTCGTGGTGGCCGTCGAACGGGCCGTTGTACAGGCGCTTGGGCTCGAGGAAGATCACCGGGTCGTCGCATTCGATCGAGGCGATCAGCAGGCCCTTGGCGTCGTAGGGGTTGGAGGGCATCACGGTGCGCAGGCCGCAGACCTGGGTGAACATCGCCTCGGGGCTCTGGCTGTGGGTCTGGCCGCCGTAGATGCCGCCACCGCAGGGCATGCGTAGCGTGAGCGGGGAGATGAACTCGCCGGCCGAGCGATAGCGCAGGCGGGCCATCTCCGAGACGATCTGGTCGGAGGCGGGGTAGAAGTAGTCGGCGAACTGGATCTCGACCACCGGGCGCAGGCCGTAGGCGCCCATGCCCACGGCGGTGCCGACGATACCGCTTTCGGAGATCGGCGCATCGAACACGCGGGACTTGCCGTACTTGGTCTGCAGGCCTTCGGTGCAGCGGAACACGCCGCCGAAGTAGCCAACGTCCTGGCCATAGACCACCACGTTGTCATCGCGCTCGAGCATGACATCCATGGCCGAGCGCAGGGCCTGGATCATGGTCATGGTGGTGGTGGACATGGCGTTTTCCAGATGGATGCTGTTGTTGTGATCGTTCATCTCAGACCCCCAGTTCCTGGCGCTGACGGCGCAGGTGGTCGGGCATTTCCTTGTACACGTCCTCGAACATCGAGGCGGCGCTGGGGATATGGCCATTGCTCAGGGTGCCGAACTGCTCGGCGTCCTTCTGTGCCTTGATCACCTCGGCCTCGAGCTCCGCGCTGACGGCCTGGTGCTCTTCCTCGGACCAGTGGCCGGCCTTGATCAGGTGCTGCTTCAGGCGCGCGATCGGGTCGCCCAGCGGGAAGTGGCTCCAGTCGTCGGCTGGGCGGTACTTCGATGGGTCATCCGACGTCGAGTGCGGGCCGGCGCGGTAGGTGACCCATTCGATCAGTGTCGGGCCCAGACCGCGGCGGGCGCGCTCGGCGGCCCAGCGCGAGGCGGCGTAGACCGCGATGAAGTCGTTGCCGTCGACCCGCAGCGAGGCGATGCCACAGCCCACGCCACGGCCGGCGAAGGTGGTCGACTCGCCCCCGGCGATGGCCTGGAAGGTGGAGATCGCCCACTGGTTGTTGACCACGTTGAGGATCACCGGGGCGCGGTAGACGTGGGCGAAGGTCAGGGCGGTGTGGAAGTCGGACTCGGCGGTGGCGCCGTCGCCGATCCAGGCCGAGGCGATTTTCGTATCGCCCTTGATCGCCGAGGCCATGGCCCAGCCGACCGCCTGGACGAACTGGGTGGCCAGGTTGCCGCTGATGGTGAAGAAGCCGGCCTCGCGCACCGAGTACATGATCGGCAGCTGGCGGCCCTTGAGCGGGTCACGGGTGTTGGACAGCAGCTGGCAGATCATCTCCACCAGCGACACGTCACGGGCCATCAGGATGCTCTGCTGGCGGTAGGTGGGGAAGCACATGTCGCTGCGGTTCAGGGCCAGGGCCTGGCCGCTGCCGATGGCTTCCTCGCCCAGGCTCTGCATGTAGAAGGACATTTTCTTCTGGCGCTGGGCGACCACCATGCGGCTGTCGAAGATGCGCGTCTTGAGCATGGCGCGCATGCCTTGGCGCAGCACCTCGGGGGCGATGCCTTCGGCCCAGGGGCCGACGGCGTTGCCGTGCTCGTCGAGCACGCGCACGAGGCTGCCGGACAGGTCGGCGGTATCGGCGGGTTCGACATCGATCGGGGGTTTACGGACTTGACCCGCGTCGTTCAGGCGCAGGTAGGAGAAATCGGTCTGGCAGCCTGGCCGGCCTGTAGGCTCGGGCACATGCAGACGCAGGGGGGCGTACTCGTTCATGCTTTTTACGCTCGCTCGAATGTTGTTTTTGTGAGCTTTGAAGCGGCCGCCGCTGAGTACCGGCTTGTGACTGGCAAGTCAGCGTCTTTTACATCATAGGGGGACGGCGGGAGAATTTTTCTCTCAAGTTCGTTGCGTTTGTTTGGCGGCGCAGATAAACATTCCGTACAAACACAAAAACCAGGTGAATTTGTCTCATGCGCAAACTGGATCGCACCGATATCGGCATCCTCAACAGCCTTCAGGAAAACGCGCGGATCACCAACGCGGAGCTGGCGCGTTCGGTCAATCTCTCGCCCACGCCCTGTTTCAACCGGGTCAAGGCCATGGAGGAGCTGGGGGTGATTCGCCAGCAGGTGACGTTGCTGGCGCCCGAGGTGCTGGGGCTGGATGTGAATGTGTTCATCCATGTCAGCCTGGAGAAGCAGGTGGAGCAGTCGCTGCACCGTTTCGAGGAAGAGATCGCCGAGCGGCCGGAGGTGATGGAGTGCTACCTGATGACGGGTGACCCGGACTACCTGCTGCGGGTGTTGCTGCCGAGCATCCAGGCGCTGGAGCGGTTTCTCGATTACCTGACGCGGTTGCCGGGGGTGGCGAACATTCGTTCCAGCTTTGCCTTGAAACAGGTGCGTTACAAGACCGCGTTGCCGCTGCCGGCCAATGGTATGACCTTGCGCGAGCAGTGAAGGGGGTTCGCCGGCAAGCCGGGTCCTACAGGTAAAGGGCAGGTGCTTGATATTTTAAACACCCCAGGCCTATGTTGTGTTCGTCGCCATTCCCGGCATGCGAAAACAACAAGAAGGACAGCGTCATGACGACCGAAGGCCCGCGCAACCAGGCAGAGCACCTGAAGGGCATCGACGAGATCGAATGTGTCACCCCGGACCTCAATGGCGTTCCACGCGGCAAGGTGATGACCGCCGAGGGCTTTCTTGAAGGCCGCCGCCTGCAGATGGCGCGCGGTGTGCTGCTGCAGTGCATCATGGGTGGATATCCACCGGCGCGGTTCTATGGCAGTGATGACGGTGACCTGGCGCTGGTGGCTGATCCCGAGCAGATTCATCGCCTGCCCTGGAGCGATGAGCCTCGCGCCTTGGCCATCTGCGACGCGGTGGAACTCGATGGCACGCCGTCGGGGCTGTCCAGCCGGGGCCAGCTCAAGGCGGTGATTGCCCGTTACGCCGAACATGGATTGGCGCCCGTGGTCGCCACCGAACTGGAGTTCTTCGTCTTCGCGCCGAACAACGACCCCGGCCAACCGTTCCAGCCGCCGCTGGGCAAAGACGGCCGTCGGGAAATGGGCCACTCGGCCTTCAGTGTCAGTTCCAACAATGGCCTGCGGCCCTTCTTCAACGAGGTCTATCGCTGCATGGCGGCGTTGGGCCTGCCGCGTGACACCTTCATGCACGAGATGGGTGTCAGCCAGTTCGAGATCAACCTGCTGCACGGCGACCCGCTGTTGCTGGCTGACCAGACCTTCCTGTTCAAGCACCTGCTCAAGGAAGTGGCGCTGCGTCACGGGCTGACCGTGGTGTGCATGGCCAAGCCGCTGGCGCACACCCCCGGCAGTTCGATGCACATACACCAGAGCCTGGTGGACATCGCCACCGGGCGCAATGTGTTCAGCGACGGGCAGGGCAGGGCGACTGACACCTTCCACCATTTCATCGGCGGCCTGCAGGCGTGCCTGGCCGACTTCACCGTGCTGTTCGCGCCCAACGTCAACGCCTACCAGCGCCTGTGCCACCCCTACGCATCGCCCAACAATGCCTGCTGGTCCGAGGACAACCGTGCGGCCGGGTTGCGCATTCCGGCCAGTTCGCCGGTGGCGCGACGGGTCGAGAACCGTTTGCCGGGTGCTGACGCCAACCCTTACCTGGCCATCGCCGCCAGCCTGGCTGCGGGCTTGCATGGCATCGAGCGGCAGATCGCCCCGGCGCCGGCGATCCAGGGTGAGTTCGAGGTGCCGGAGCACCTGAGCCTGCCCTGTACCTTGCATGCGGCGCTGGAGCGCCTCAAGCGCAGCGAGCTGGCGCGGGAGCTGTTCGGACGCGAGTTCATCGAAGGCTACATCGCCACCAAGACCCTGGAGCTCACCGACTTCTTCGATGAGATCACACCCTGGGAGCGTCGCGTGCTGGCGGCGCAGGCCTGAGCGCGACACGACCCCCTCTGGTTGCGCCCTCGGCAGCCACTTTCACCGCCGGGGGCCTGCGTCGCGACGGATTTGCCCTTATGCTTGCCTGCAACCCAACGCCACCTGGTCAAGGAGCTTGAAGGGACGTATGCGAAACATCTGGAAGCCGTTTCAGTCGCTGTACTTCGCCGCCCTGATGATGCTGATCGGCTCGGGCCTGCTCAGCACTTACCTGGCGCTGCGCCTGGCCGCGGATCATGTCGACAGCCTGTGGGTCGGCGCGCTGATGGCGGCCAACTATTTCGGCCTGGCGGTAGGCGGCAAGGTGGGGCACCGGCTGATCGGCCGGGTCGGGCATATCCGCGCCTATGCCACCTGTGCCGGCATCGTCGGTGCGGCGGTGCTCGGGCATGGCCTGACCAACTGGCTGCCGGCCTGGGTTGGGTTGCGGATGATCGTTGGCCTGGGGATGATGTGCCAGTACATGGTCATCGAGAGCTGGCTCAACGAGCAGGCTGATGCCAAGCATCGTGGCGCGGTGTTCAGCGGCTACATGATCGCCTCGTATCTGGGGCTGGTGCTCGGTCAGCTGATCCTCGTCGTGCACCCGCAACTGGGGCCGGAACTGCTGATGCTGGTGGCCATGTGTTTCGCCCTGTGCCTGGTGCCGGTGGCGATGACTCGGCGCATCCACCCCGCCCCCTTGCGCCCGGCACCGATGGAACCGAAATTCTTCATCAAGCGGGTGCCGCAATCGCTGTCCACGGTGCTGGGATCGGGGCTGATCGTCGGCTCCTTCTACGGCCTGGCTCCGTTGTATGCAGCCACCCAGGGACTGACCACCGAGCAGATCGGTTTGTTCATGGGTAGCTGCATCTTTGCCGGGCTGGTGGTGCAGTGGCCGTTGGGCTGGTTGTCCGACCGTTATGACCGCGCGGTGCTGATCCGTGGCGCGGCCATTGGCCTGGCGCTCGCCTCGGCGCCCTTGGCGATCCTGCCAGGCGTGCCGCTGGAGCTGTTGTTTGCCATCGGTTTCGTCATTTCGCTGCTGCAGTTTTGCCTGTACCCGCTGGCGGTGGCCTTCTCCAACGACCATGTGGAGAGCGAGCGCAGGGTGTCGCTCACGGCCATGCTGCTGGTGACCTACGGCGTGGGGGCCTGTATCGGGCCTTTGGCGGCCGGCGTGCTGATGAAACTGCTGGGGCCGCAGATGCTCTATGCCTTCTTCCTGTTCTTCGCCCTGGTGTTGGTCTGGCGCATCCGGCCCAAGGCGGTCACTGGGTTGCACCAGGTCCAGGACGCGCCGCTGGGGCACGTGGCCATGCCGGCGGCGGGTTCGCCGTTGTCGGCGGCGCTCGATCCGCGAGTCGATGAGCAGACGGTGCAGGATGTGATGCAGGCGCCAGTAGCGGCGGAAGATACCGAAGAAGAGCAGGCCGTCAAGCCTGAAGCCGAGGCAGACAGGTTGGTGTGAGTGGAGACTACCTCCTGGTGAGTACTCGCCAGGAGGTGGCTAGAGCCTGGCGGCATCGGATCATGCAAGCTGGATATTGCGCAGCTTGAACTTCAGTATTTCACCTTTATGCTTCCCGGCATTCAGGAAAGTATCATGGCTCAGCGTGATGGTTTCGCTGGAGGGGAGGGCTTGCGAAACCCTGTGGCCGTATTTGTCACGCAGATAGAACTCGATGTTCTGCGCGCTCTGCACATCACCGTCCCATGGCTGAAGCGTTTCGATTTTCCAGAAGTCCGTAGGGCGCAGTAGGTTGCTGGGGTTGATCGCATCAATGATCCGCCCTATCACATGGGTGCCATACAGCCCCAGCCAGCCATTTTTGTTCTGCTCAAGCCTTGCGCCTGCATAGTCCCAGGATTGCGCGCAGGTAATGAAGTAATGAGTGCGGTCTCCCTCATGTTTGATGAACTGGAAGCTGAAGTCGACGCGTTTGAACCCGGTTGGCTTTGCCCTCTCAGTGCTTAGCCAGCCGTCCTCGTCAGCGCTGGTGAATAGGTGATCTGCAAAGGCTGTATCCACGACCACCACCTGGCCATGCTGGCAATGCAGTTCAGCAGTGAAATTGGAACGAATCATGATGTCTCCGGTTGTTGAGGCGCCCAGGTTGGGCGTAGCACCGGCCACATTATTTAGTTTGTCTGCGCATTGGACGCTGGAAACGTTTCTAGCATAGGCACAATGCACGAACGCCACCCGATGGGTGGCGTTCGTGCATTGTGCGGTCGATCAGTAATCGTCTTTATCGAAGCGCCGCGCCTCGCGCTGCAGCTGGTATACAAAACTCTCGATCTTGCGCTGTGCCTGGCCATTGAGGTTGTGGAAGCGCACACCGGCGAACGTGGTGTTGATACGCTCCTCGAAATGCAGGTGGCGCAGCTCGACCATGGTGTCACTCAGGCCCAACGGGTTGCCGGCCTTGAAGCGCTCATAGACCTGGCCCAGTTGCAGGCGGTCCTCGACGTTGCCTTCGAAGCGCAGCTTGCAACCGGTGGCGGAGATGTCCAGCAGCTTGCCGCGCAAGGCGCCATTGCCCTTGAGGTGGGTGCCGTCGAGGACGATGTCGACCAGTTGCGACAGCTTCAGGGCGGCGCGGAAGGCGCTGCGGCGCTGGTGGTAGGTGACTTCTTCAGGCAGCGGGCCGCGGTAGCAGCGGTGACCGTCGATTGCGCTGATGGTCAGTGGCGTGGTGCATTCCCAGGCGATGCGCACACCGTCATGGAAGCCTTCGACGCGGAACGGTTCGCCGTTCTCGATGTATTTTTCGCCGTCGCGCGGGATCATCTCGTCCAGCGCCAGGGCGTTGCTGTCCCGGTCGACGTGCACCACGTAGCTCTGGAACCGCTGGCTGCGCTCGTGGAAGCTGATGATCAGCGGGTCGTGGCTCTCCAGCAGCTGGCGCAGGTTGGCCGCAATCTCCAGAGGCGTGGTGAGCACCTTTGGCGGCTGGGGAGCATCGGATTCATTGAACACGGGTTATCAATCTCCAGGCAAAAACGACACACGCAAGTAACGGCATTTTGCCAGTATGTTCCGTGCCGTGATAGAACTAATCACACCTGACCAAGCGCCTGGGGCCTGTCCATCGGCGAAGTGGCGCCACGGCTGTCGTAGAGCGACGGAGAATCGCCACCCATGAGGATTCTGATCTGGTTGGCCGTGGCGTACTGCTGTACCTGGATGATCCGACCATTGGTCTCGTTGACCTTCTGGCAGGCATCCATCAACTGGGTGAGCACATCGAGTTGTTGCAGGATGATCTCGCCGTTGGGCGACTGCGCGGCCACCGCTTGCACACCGGCGCGGTCGGCAGTGAGGCCGAGGCTGGCGAGCAACTGGTTGCGCCGCAGGCCCTGCTGCTCGAGCAACACGATCAAGGACTGCTTGCGGGCCAGGATCTGTTCCAGCATTCCCATTTCCCGGCCATGCAGGGCCACCGCTTCCTTTTGTAGAAGGTCGAGCAGTTCCTGCGTGGGTGCGATGTCGTCTTCGATCAATTGCAGCAGAGTGATGTCGTGCATGGCTAACTCTTGGCTTGTTGCGTCCTTGAAGTCAGCGCGCCTGGAGGTCAGCGCTGGGCTTCGAAATCGAGCAGTTTGCTGGCGACCCGGCCGGCATCGACCTTGTAGCTGCCGTCGGCGATAGCCTGCTTCAACTCGGCCACGCGGGCGCTGTTGACTGCCGGCTGATCGCGCAGCTTGTCGCTGATCTTCTGCAACTGCTGTGCCTCTTGGCTGAGGTGTACCGCTTCTCCGCTGGCGTTGGCCTGCTTGGGCGCGGCGTTCGTGGCGCCGGCTTTGTCAGCCTGGCCGGCCGCGGCATTGCCGCGCACGCCGCCCGTGACGGACGGAGAATTATTCAAACGACTGAAGTCGATGACCATGATCAGAACCTCTGGGTATTTGGACGCATGCCTGGTTTTCGGCCAACCCGAAAGAAACTTTAGGCAGGAATGCATCACCGCCGGTCAGTTGGCTTGCGTAACCCAATTTCCGACACAGTTTAGGGGTAGTGCCTACGCACCGCCAGCTTTCTGTCGTCATCCTGTCGCCCTTTTCCCCTACATGGCCACCTCGACCTGGCCGGGGCCGGTAACCCGCGCCTTGACTACGCGCTTGGAGTTCAGGTTGCGCACCCGGATCTGCGCTTCCATGCCGCCTCTGTCCAGCGCTTCGCCGGGCATGCGCACGCTGAGGCCGCCGCTGCGTGCGACGATCACCACCTGGTCGCCCTTGCGGATCACGTCGGCCTGCTCCATGTGTTGCTGGGTGAGCACCTGGTCGAGCACGGTGGGGCGCACCAGCTTCATGCCCACGGCCTGTTCAAGCTGGGTGAGGTAGCCTTGCGTCAGGGTGCCCACGTCGCGCTCGCGCAGGGCGACATCGCCCTGGTCGATCACGCTTTCACGCTTGAGCGGGCGGGTCATCACCACGACCTCGCGCAGCAGGCGTACCTGGGCCGGCACGAATACCGTCCAGGGCGCGCTGCCGTCGCAACGCACCTTGACCGTGACCCGCCCCAGCGGCGTCGAGCTTTCCAGCGAGGCGTCCAGTTGCTGGCTGCACAACGGCATGCGCAGGCGCGGGTCGAGGGTGTTGACCTGAATCTCGTAACGGCCCTGGGTCTGGGTGGTCGCCAGATAATCCTCTACGGTGAATTCAAGAAACCCCTGGGTGACACCGATAAGCTGTTCAGGCAAGGTAAACGCATCCGCCAGCGGGCGAACGCCGGGTGCCAGCAGGCACATCGCGGCGAGCGAGCCGGTCAGCAGGTGCGTCAGTCGTCGGAAAAATGTCGTTTTCGTGTACATGACGCTCAAAAAAGCAAAGCCCGTGCCGACTTGGTAAACAGGCAATCGTTGAAGGAGACTGGCATGGCTGGAGTGATGGATTCGGTCAACCAGCGCACGCAACTGGTGGGGCAGAATCGCCTGGAGCTGCTGTTGTTCCGCCTCAATGGCGACCAGCTCTACGGCATCAATGTGTTCAAGGTCCGGGAGGTGCTGCAGTGCCCGGAACTGACGCTGCTGCCCAGGTCCCATCCGGTGGTGCGTGGCGTGGCCAACATTCGCGGGGCGACCATCCCGATCCTGGACCTGTCGATGGCGACCGGGTTGCCGGGGCTGCAGGAAGAGACGCGCAAAAGTTTCGTGATCATCACCGAGTACAACACCAAGACCCAGGGTTTCCTGGTGCACTCGGTCGAACGCATCGTCAACATGAACTGGGAAGAGATCCACCCGCCACCCAAGGGCACCGGGCGCGATCACTACCTCACCGCGGTGACCCGGGTCGACAACCGCATGGTCGAGATCATCGATGTGGAGAAGGTGCTGGCGGAAGTGGCGCCTTCGTCCGAATCGGTGTCGGCGGGGGTGGTGGATGCCGAGGTGCAGGACAAGGCGGTGATGCTGCGGGTGCTGACCGTCGACGACTCGTCGGTGGCGCGCAAGCAGGTCAGCCGTTGCCTGCAGACCGTCGGGGTCGAGGTGGTGGCGCTCAACGACGGTCGTCAGGCCCTGGACTACCTGCGCAAGCTGGTGGACGAGGGCAAGCGTCCGGAGGACGAGTTCCTCATGATGATCTCGGATATTGAAATGCCAGAGATGGACGGCTATACCCTGACCGCTGAGATTCGCAGCGATCCGCGCATGCAAAAGCTGCACATCTGCCTGCATACTTCGTTGTCCGGGGTGTTCAACCAGGCGATGGTCAAGAAGGTCGGTGCCGATGACTTCCTGGCCAAGTTCAGGCCGGACGATCTCGCCCAGCGCGTGGTCGACCGGATCAAGGCGTCCCATTGAAACGGCCGGGGCCCGTCCCCGGCGCTAGCGATTTAGAAAGAGGCGGCAGCATTGTCTACGGGTAATTTGGATTTCGAACAGTTCCGGGTATTCCTGGAGAAAGCCTGTGGCATCCTGCTGGGCGAGAATAAGCAGTACCTGGTCTCCAGCCGTCTCAACAAGCTGATGGAGCAGCAGGGCATCAAGTCCCTTGGTGAACTGGTGCAGCGCATCCAGGCGCAACCACGGGGCGGCCTGCGTGAACAGGTGGTCGATGCCATGACCACCAACGAGACGTTGTGGTTCCGCGACACCTATCCGTTCGAGGTGCTCAAGAACAAGGTGATCCCGGAGTTCATCAAGAACAACCCGGGCCAGCGCCTGCGCATCTGGTCGGCGGCCTGTTCGTCGGGGCAGGAGCCTTACTCGATCTCGATGTCGATCGACGAGTTCGAGCGCACCAACCTCGGCCAGTTGAAGATGGGCGCGCAGATCGTCGCCACCGACCTGTCCGGTGCCATGCTCAACAACTGCAAGACCGGCGAGTACGACAGCCTGGCCATTGCCCGTGGCTTGTCCCAGGAGCGCCTGCAGCGCTACTTCGACACCAAGGGCCCTGGGCGCTGGGCGATCAAGCCGCCGATCCGCAGCCGCGTCGAGTTTCGCTCGTACAACCTGCTCGACAGCTACGCGCCGCTGGGCAAGTTCGACATCGTGTTCTGTCGCAACGTGCTGATCTACTTCTCGGCCCAGGTCAAGAAGGACATCCTGATGCGTATTCACAGCACGCTGAAGCCCGGTGGTTACTTGTTCCTTGGGGCCTCCGAGGCGCTCAACGGGTTGCCGGACCATTACCAGATGGTCCAGTGCAGCCCGGGCATCATCTACCAGGCCAAGTAAGGCTGGATGAGGCAAAAAAAGGCCGGTATCGCGAGATACCGGCCTTTTTTGCTGGCCAATCGGGTGGTTGGCCTGTAGGAGCGGCTTTAGCCGCGATGCGGTGTCTGGCACCCGCTTCGCGGGTGATCGCGGCTGAAGCCGCTCCTACAGGAGGGGCGGTGCATCAATGGGGTCAGAAGTCGTAGCGCACCTTGGCCGAGAACACGTCGGCATCGAAGCCCGACTTGCCGACGTAGTCGTAGTTCAGGCCGACGGTGACCGCGCCCAGCTTGTAGTCGGCGCCCACGCCGGCCTCGTAGCTGTTGCGCGCGGTGCTGGCGCCGTTGGTCACGAACGGTGTGCCGCCCACCAGGAAGGTCGAGGTGTTCTGCACCTTGTCGGCGGCGAAGTCGTGATAGGTCATCAGCTTGAACTGCGGCTCCAGGGTGCCGGCGCCGAGGGCGTAGCTACCTGCCAGGCGCACGCCGGCGCCCAGTTCGATGGCTTCGTAGCGCTGGTCTTCGAGCTTCAGCGCGGCGGACGAGCCTTTCTCCTTGTAGCCATCGATGTCGACGCGGTTGTAGCGCGCGGCCAGGCGCGGCTCGACCAGCCATTGCGAGCTGGCCTGCCAGGTGTAGCCGGCGATCAGGTTCAGGCCCAGTTGCTTGCTGTCGTAGTCGGACTTGGCGCGGGTACCGGCGATGTCGCGCTTGCCTTCGTTGTCGTTGAAGCCGTAGGTGAGGTTGCCGTCGATGAAGTAGTTGCCCAGTTCATAGCCGCCATACAGGGTGAAGGCATGGCCCTCGACCTCGGTCTTGCTGCCGCTGCGGCCGTTGACGTCGGTATTGATGAAGCTGTACGCCAGGCCCAGGGTCAGCTGGTCGTCGAGCTTGCCATCGGCGCCGACGGCGATGCCGCGGCTGTAGGCGTTGTAGCCGGCGATGCCGTCGCGGTGTTGCTGGGTGGCGTCGCTGTACAGGGTCTGCACCCACACGCCGGTGTCCTTGAGCGTATCGCCCGAGGCGACCCCGCGCAGGCCGCTGGTGCGGTTGAGGGTGATGTTGGTGATCAGGCGCTGGCTGGCACTGGCGGCCTGGCGGGCGCCGTCGCTGACATCGGGTGCCAGTTGCTCGGCCAATCGGGTCAGCTGTGCTTCATCGGCCTGCGAGGCGATTCGCAGCAGTGGATCGTCCTTGCCCAGGAACGCCAGCAGGCCGGAGCCGGCCAGCCCGTTCAGGGCATGTTGGGCGTTGCTGTCGCCGCCTTGCTCCTGGACCATCTGGTCGATGGCTTCCTCTGACTTGGTGTTGACCTCGACATAGACCTTGTTGCCTTCCAGGGTGCTGCTACGCACGTTCAGCAGTGCCGATGTGCTGACCACCTTGGGCTTGCCGTTGGGGTCGACTGCCTGGCCGTTGGCGTCGAGCACCTGCACCTGCCCAGCTTCGAGCAGCAGGTAGCGCCCGCCCGCAGGCAGGTAGTCTTCGTCATCGGGTGCCAGCGCGATCCGCGCATCCTGGCCGAACTCGGCAATGCCGCTGACCTTGAGCACGGGCGTGGCCGGGTTGGTCTCGTCGCCAAGCTCCATGCCCAGCGAAGAGTGGTCGGCAACTCGCAGGTTGCCGACCAGATTGGTGTGCAGGCTGCTCAGGCTGAAGGTGATCGGCGGCTCGTCGGCGCTGCCGATCTCGAGCCAGCCGCCATTGCGCAAGCGGATGTTGCCTTGGTCGGGGTAGTTCGCGCCAAAGCTGGCATTGCCCTCGACTTCGATGTTGGCCAGGCCATTGAGGTCGCCCAGGATGTTGCTGCCCTCGCGCATGATCAGCTCCACCGGGCGGTTGCTGGTGGTGGCGTCGACGGCCACCTGGGACCAGATCGTGCCGCTGTTGAAGATGTTCAGGTCGCCGTTGGCTTTGTACTGCGGCTGCAGGCCCGGGCCGTCGTAGGCGACGTTACCGACCTTGATCGCGATGTTGCCGGCGGTGATCTTCCCGGTGTTGACCACATGGCTGTCAAGGCTGCCGACCAGGGTGGTGCCGTCGAGATTGATGCCGATCGACTCCTGCGCGCCGATGTAGAGCAGACCATTGTTGGTCACCCCGGCCAGGACGCTGCCGGTGGTGGCATCGATGCCAATTGCGCTGGGGCCGACGACGTGGATTTCGCCATGGTTGATGACCCGGCCTTCGAGGCTCGCGCCGGCGAGGTTGATGCCGCGCGATTGCGTGCCATTGCTGGCGATGCGTGCGCCGTTGGCATTGATCAGGTCGCCATTGATGACCGTGCGGCCGCCGTTGCGAGAGGCCAGGTCGATGCCGAACTTGGGGGCGTCGACCAGCGCGTAGGACAAGTCGCCTCCCGCCTGGAGCAGCCCTTCGTTGACCAGGTCGCCGTCGAGCGTGGTCGCGCTGATCTTCAGGGCGGAGCCGCCCGCGCTGGTGGTCTTCACAATGCCGCGGTTATAGAAGTAACCGGCGAGCGCGCTGTCGGCAATGCGGATGCCGTCGACCCTGGTCGTCAGGCTGTAGGTATTGCCCTTGGTGGCGTTGATCGCGCTGTCGACGACCAGGTCGCCCAGCACCTTGGCGTTGGCCAGGTCGATGGCGGTGCGGCCGATGTCGCTGAAGCTCCCGGTGAACTTGAGGTCGTCGCCGTAAGTCTGGTGCTGGCTGCTGTAGCCGGCGTCCGTCAGGGTGATGGTCTGTGGCGCGGGTACAGCCAGGGCTGGCAGCGGGCCGGTGGTGATGGCCAGGGCCAGCAGGGTCTTGCGGAAGGTGGGCGCAGGCACGTTTTCGTTCCTTGGAAATCGTCTTGAAGAGCGGCGCGCATCCAGGCGTGGCGTGAAACCTTGCGTTTCTCGGGGAGGGGCTTTCAGCACGCCTCTGCGCGGGGAGCGCATGCTATCCCAGGTAGTGGCACATTGACACTTTTGTTTGACGTCAATTTTTTGGTTTGCCGCTTTTGCCGCCTGCTATTTGCCGCTTGCGCGCCGCGAGGCGGAAGCACTTTGCCGCTTTTCTGGCAGCCTGGGAGGGTAGTGGTGGGCGAGAAGCCAGCATTCATGAGGGGTTTGCTGGTTGGCACAACCCTTGCTAAAGCTTTGCCAACGAAATTCTGGTCAACCTTCGAAGGTTTCCCCGACATGAGCATCAGCTTCGACAAAGCGCTCGGCATCCACGAAAAGGCATTGGGCTTCCGCGCCCAGCGCGCCGAGGTGCTGGCCAACAACATCGCCAACGCTGACACGCCCAACTACAAGGCGCGTGACATGGACTTCTCGTCGGTGCTCGCCGCCGAGGCGGACAAGCAGCAGAAGGGACGTATCGCCCTCGACCGTACCAACAGCCGTCACATCGAGGCCGAAGGCCTGGCGATGGCCGATGACACGCTGCAGTACCGCACGCCGATGCAGCCGTCGATCGACCAGAACACCGTGGACGCCCAGATGGAGCAGTCGAACTACGCCGAGAACGCCGTTGGCTTCCAGGCCAGCTTCACCCTGCTCAACAGTAAATTCAAAGGGCTGGTCGCAGCCCTGCGCGGAGAGTGACCATGTCCCTTGCCAGTGTCTTCAATATCGCCGGTAGCGGCATGAGCGCGCAGAACACGCGCCTGAACACCGTTGCCTCGAACATCGCCAACGCCGAGACCGTCTCGTCGAGCATCGACCAGACCTACCGTGCCCGCCACCCGGTATTCGCCACCACCTTCCAGCAGGCCCAGGGCGGCGTCGGCCAGTCGCTGTTCGAGGACCAGGGCGAGGCGGGGCAGGGTGTGCAGGTCAAGGGCATCATCGAGGACCAGAGCAACCTCGAGGCGCGCTACGAGCCGAACCACCCGGCGGCGAACAAGGATGGCTACGTCTACTACCCCAATGTCAACGTGGTCGAGGAGATGGCCGACATGATCTCCGCCAGCCGTGCGTTCCAGACCAACGCCGAGCTGATGAACACCGCCAAGACCATGATGCAGAAAGTGCTGACCCTGGGTCAGTGATAAGGAACCCGGACCATGGCAGTCGAAAGCACTACTGGCGTGAACCTCAATGATGTCCTGAAGAACTCGGGCGTCAGCGACGGCACGACCAAGAAGCCCACCACCGAGAAGACCGACAAGAACGCCCTGGGCAAGGATGCGTTCCTGCAGTTGCTGGTCACCCAGATGCAGCACCAGAACCCGCTGGATCCCCAGGACAACGGCGAGTTCGTGGCCCAGCTGGCGCAGTTCAGCAGCCTGGAGGGTATCCAGACCCTCAACAGCTCGGTCAGCTCGATCATCACCGGCATGGGCTCGTCCCAGGCGCTGCAGGCCTCGTCCCTGGTCGGGCGCTCGGTGATCGTGCAGAGCGAGAAGGCCATGGTCGACACCACCAAGAGCTTCACCGGCCAGGTGGTCGTGCCGCAGAACATCACCGATGGCAAGGTCACCATCAAGGACAAGGATGGCAACGTGGTCAAGACCATCCAGTTGGGCGAGCAGAAGAAGGGCAACGCCGACTTCATCTGGGACGGTACCAACGACAAGAACGAGAAGCTCAGCCCGGGCAACTACACCTTTACCGCCACCACCACGGTCGATGGCAAGGCGGCGACCATGTACACGCTGCTGCCGGCCACGGTGAACAGCGTCAGCTTCCAGAACGGCGGCGAGATGATGCTCAACCTTGCTGGCATCGGCAAGCTGGGCATCTCCAAAGTACAAACCATCGGAATCTAAGGCCGCTAGAACGGCAGAAGGAGCGAACACATGTCTTTCAATATCGGCCTTAGCGGTCTTTACGCAGCCAACAAGCAACTGGACGTCACCGGCAACAACATCGCCAACGTCAACACCAACGGTTTCAAGTCGTCGCGCGCCGAGTTCGCCGACGTCTACGCCGGCGCCAACCGCCTGGGCGTGGGCAAGAACCAGGTCGGCAACGGCGTGCGCCTGGCCAACGTATCCCAGCAGTTCGGCCAGGGTGACGTGAACAACACCGGCAACGTGCTGGACATGGGTATCCAGGGCCAGGGCTTCTTCGTCCTGTCCGACAACGGCTCGCTGAGCTACTCCCGTGCCGGTGCGTTCCAGACCAACAAGGACAACTTTGTCGTCACCTCCGACGGCATGCGCCTGCAGGGCTATGCCGCCGATGCCAACGGCAAGATCCAGAAGGGCGTGCTGACCGACCTGAAGATCGACACCTCGGCGCTGGCGCCCAAGTCCACCACCCTGATCGATCAGGGTATCAACCTGAACTCGTCGGCCCTCGATATCCCGCTGCAGGTATGGGACGCCACCGCGACGCCACCGGCGATGGTGCCGAACAAGCCGTTCGATCCAACTGACCGGAGCACCTACTCCGACTCGTTCCCGACCAAGGTGTACGACAGCCAGGGTAACGAGCATGTCATGGAGCAGTTCTACCGCAAGACCGGCACCAACCAGTGGACCATGTATACCCTGGTCGATGGGCGCAACCCCTTCACGCCAGGTGCTGCCGCCCCAGCGGGTACCACTCCGCTGACCGGCACCATCAACTTCAACCCCGATGGCAGCGTGAAGAACATGACGACCGCCGCCACGGGCGTGCCGACCACGCCGGTTGGCCAGTTCGACTGGAGCGTCACCAACAACATCTTCAGCATGAAAGGCTGGGTGCCTGCCGCCAAGGACTCCGCCGGCAACTGGGCGTCGAATGGCGCGGTCGGCAACGCCGACGGCATGCGTCTGTCGATGAACAGCACCACCTCCTACAACACCGCGACAGCGCGTATGTCGCAGTCCCAGGACGGCTACGCCACCGGTATCCTGTCGAACCTGTCGATCGACTCCACCGGCGTGATGTTCGCCAGCTTCAGCAACCAGCAGTCCCGCGCCATCGGCCAGGTCGCCATCGCCAGCTTCGCCAACCCGCAGGGCCTGCAGCAGATCGGCGGCACCCGCTGGAAAGAGTCGTTCGCTTCGGGCATCCCGGGCATCGATGCACCGAAGACCGGCACCCTGGGCAGCGTCGAATCCAACTCGCTGGAAGCCTCCAACGTCAACCTGACCCAGGAGCTGGTCGAGCTGATCAAGGCGCAGAGCAACTACCAGGCCAACGCCAAGACCATCTCCACCGAAAGCACCATCATGCAGACCATCATCCAGATGACCTGATGGTCGCTGGCAGGTCGCCGCGCTACGCGTAACCACACGAACCCCTTTCTCGCGAAGGGGTTCGTCGTCTTCGAGGGTTGGCTCATGAAAACACTGATCGTCGCTGTCGCCGCGGCGTTCTGTCTGCTCCAGGCCCAAGCCGCCATGGCGCCCTGGTGGCGCTGGGAAAGCCAGGCCGATGGGCGCCTGGTCTGCTCGCAATGGTCACCGGGCGATGGCTGGAAACGCTTTGCCGGCCCCTTCGACAATGCCGCCTGCCGAGAGCTTTGACGCAAGGCAAAAATTGATGGCTTGAGGCCATCGATTGCGGCATTTCCTTCGGGTATGATCCGCGACATCCCCCATTCGTTTGCGTGTCTCGCAACGCTTCTCTTCCAAGGATCGGAACACTTGAAAAGCAGTAAGGATGCTGGCGCACGCGTGCTGCCGGAACAGCTGTCCGTGGCCCTGAAAAAAGGCTTGATCGGTGCGGCCCTGTTCTCGGGTGTGATCAACCTGTTGGCGTTGGTCGGCCCCTTGTTCATGCTCGAAGTCTACGACCGGGTCATCCCCAGCCGCAGCCTGCCCACGCTGGTGGCGCTGGGGTTGCTGGTGCTGGGTATCTACGTGGTGTTCGCGCTGGTTGACATCATCCGTGCCCGGGTCATGTCGCGGGTCGCGGCGGCGATCGACAGTGCATTGTCCATGCAAGTGTTCCGGGCCATCGCCGGGGCGCCGCTGAAGATCGTCATGCGCCATGACCCGCTCAAGCCCGCCCATGAGCTGGAGCAGATCCGCGCTTTCATCGCAGGCCCTGGCCTCATGGCATTCTTCGATTTGCCCTGGATGCCGGTGTACCTGGCGGTCAGCTTCTATATCCATCCCTCCCTGGGGTTGGTGGCGCTGGGCATGATCGTGCTGATGGTGCTGCTGACCTGGCTCACCGATCGCGGTACCCGCCAGGACATGCGTGATGCTGCGGAGCTTGCGAGCCAGCGCAATCGTTTGGGCCAGCAGGCTCACGGCGGTGCCGAAGTGCTCGCCGCGATGGGCATGACCGGGCGCGCCACCGAGCGCTGGCAGGGCTTGCAGGCGCACTACGCCACCCTGCAGCGGCGCAGCGCCGATGTCAGTGGTTTCTACGGCGGCATCACCAAGGCCTTGCGCCAGCTGGTGCAGTCGGCGTCGCTGGGCGTGGGGGCCTGGCTGGTGATCCAGGGCGACCTCAGTGGCGGTGCCATTGTCGCTGCTTCGATTATCGTCGCCCGCACGCTGGCGCCGGCCGAGCAGATCATCGGCACCTGGCGCAGCCTGGTGTCGGCACGGCTGGCCTGGCAGCAACTGCAAGAGGTGTTGGCGATCTTCCCTGAGCCCACTGAAAAGACCGCGCTGCCGATGGCAAGGCATCAACTGCAGGTGGATGGCTTGTGCGTCGCGCCACCTGGTGGGCAACGCCTGGTGTTGAACAATGTCAACTTCACGCTGGCCGCGGGTAGTGCCATGGCGGTGGTCGGGCCAAGCGCTTCGGGCAAGTCGTCGCTGGCGCGTGCGCTGGTGGGCGCCTGGCTGGCGGCGCGTGGCCAGGTCTGCCTGGACGGCGCGGCGCTGACCTTGTGGCCGGATGCGACGCGGGCGGCGCAGACGGGCTACCTGCCGCAGAGCGTCGACCTGTTCGAGGCGACTGTCGCGCAGAACATTGCGCGCCTGGACCCTGATGCCGACGCTGCGGCCATTGTCTCGGCGGCGCGCCAGGCGGGTGTGCACGAAATGATCCTGCAACTGCCGCAAGGCTACGACACGCCGATCGGCGCCGGTGGCGCCAATCTTTCCGCTGGGCAGCGCCAACGTGTCGGCCTGGCCCGGGCGTTGTATGGCGATCCCTTCCTGGTGGTGCTCGACGAGCCCAACGCCAACCTCGACGCCGAGGGAGAACGGGCGTTGGCCCGGGCGATCCAGGGCGTGAAGGCGCGGGGCGGCGTGGTCATCGCCATCGCCCATCGCTCGGGGTTGCTGTCGGTGATGGACCAGGTGCTGGTGCTGGAGCAGGGTGCCCAGGCCGCGTTTGGCCCACGGGACGCGGTGCTGGCGCGGCCGGTGGCCGTGAAGGGAGGGGCGCAGGCATGAAGACTGTCGATAACGAAAAGCAACTGCTGGGGTCGTTGCGCAATCACCTGTGGGTGGGCGCCGCAGTGGTCGTGGTACTGCTGGGTGGTTCTCTGGCTTGGTCGGCCGTCACCGAGCTGGCCGGGGCGGTCATCGCGCCGGGCACCGTCGCCGTGCAGGACAGTGTGAAGAAGGTGCAGCACCCCAATGGCGGTGTGGTCGCGCAGTTGCTGGTAAGCGAGGGGCAGGCGGTGCAGGCGGGCGAGGTGCTGGTGCGCCTGGACGCCACCGTGCAGGAGGCCAGCCATGCCATCGTTGCCAAGGCGCTGGATCAGGCGTTGGCGCGCCAGGCCAGGCTGGAGGCCGAGCGTGACGGCAAGGCGCAGGTGGAGATGCCTGCGCGCCTGGTGTCGCGCCAGGCGGATGAACAAGTGCAGGCGGTCATGGCCAGCGAGCGGCAATTGTTTGCCGATCGCCGGCAGTCCCGCGAGGGTCAGAAATCGCAACTGCGCGAGCGTATCGAGCAGCTCAAGCAGACCATCGGCGGTCACGATCTGCAGCAGCGTACCAAGGCGGAGGAGATCCGCCTGATCGACGAGGAATACCAGGCGGTCAAGACGTTGCAGAAGAAGGGCCTGATGACCCTCGATCGGGTCAATGCCCTGGCACGTGGCATCGCCCGCCTGCAGGGTGAGCGCGGCCAACTGATCGCCTCGATTGCCGAAGCTCGCGCACGCATTGCCGAGACTCAGCTGGAGTTGCTGCAGGTCGATCAGCGTTTCCGCGAGCAGGTTTCCGAAGAGCTGCGCGACCTCATGGCCCGGCAAGGGGAGTGGGTGGAGCGCGAGGTTGCCGCCGCCGACCAGCTCAAGCGCGTCGATGTGCTGGCGCCCAGTGCCGGGCGCGTCCAGCAACTGGCCGTGCATACCGTGGGTGGCGTGATCTCGCCGGCCGAAACCCTGATGCAGATCGTGCCGATTGATGACGAGCTGCTGGTCGAGGCGCGGGTCAGCCCGCAGGACATCGACCAGGTCATGCTCGGCCAGGACGCCTTGCTGCGCTTCAGTGCCTTCAATCGCGCCACCACGCCGGAAGTCATGGGGCGGGTGGTGCGGCTTTCCGCCGACCTGGTGAGCGACCCGCAGACCGGGCTCGGCTACTACCGCGCCGGTATTCATATCGACAAGGCCGAGCAGCGCAAGCTCGACGGCCTCACGCTGGTGCCGGGCATGCCGGTGGAGTCGATGATCCAGACGGGTCGTCGCACCGTGCTGTCCTATCTGCTCAAGCCAGTAGGCGACCACGCGCAACGAGCATTCAGGGAAGGGTGAGCGCCATCGAAGGATTGGCGTCAGCACAGGGACGTTCAACATTGGAGCAAGGAAGGAGTTGCGATGGCTGTTATTCAAGGAACCGCAGGGGCCGACAACCTGGTTGGCACCGCCGCGGATGACCAGATCTATGGGCGCGCCGGCAACGATGTGATCGATGGTGGCGCGGGCAACGATACGCTGTTCGGTGGGGATGGCGCCGACCGCCTGATCGGTGGCGCGGGCATCGACACGGTGTCCTACGCCGACTCGACCACCGGCATCACGCTTGATTTCAAGACGGGGGCGCATACCGGGTTCGCCGCAGGCGATACCTTCGAAGGCATCGAGATCTTCCGTGGCACGGCCGTGGGCGACCGTTTCGTCAGCGATGCCACGGCGCACACCTTCGAAGGTGGCGGCGGCGTCGATGTGCTGGACTATTCGGGCTCCGCGCAGGCGGTCAATATCACCATCGACAACACCGGTCGTGGCACGGGCGTGGGTGGCGATGCCCAGGGCGACGTGTTCACCGGTATCTCCATGGTGATGGGTTCGGTGCTCAACGACACGTTCACCTCGTCGGCCTCGCTTACCCTGCAGGGTGGCGCGGGTGACGATGTGTACTACATATATGGCGGCGCGGCCGCGTACGAGCTGGCCGGTGGTGGCTACGACGAAGTGCGCACCAACCTGGCCACCTATCGCCTGACCAACGAAGTCGAGGCGCTGACTTTCATTGGTACCGGCAACTTCACCGGCTACGGCAATGCCAGCGCCAACGTGATCACCGGTGGCGCCGGCAACGACCTGCTGTTCGGCGGTGCCGGTGGCGACCGCTTCGTCGGTGGCGCGGGTGTCGACACCGTGTCCTATGCCGACAGCAGCACGGGCATCACCCTCGACTTCAAGACCGGCCAGCACACCGGGATTGCGGCGGGTGACACCTTCGAGGGCATCGAGGTGTTCCGTGGCACGGCCGTGGGCGACCGTTTCGTCAGCGATGCCACGGCGCACACCTTCGAGGGTGGCGGCGGCGTCGATGTGCTGGACTACTCGGGCTCCGCGCAGGCGGTCAACATCACCATCGACAACCTCGGCCGTGGCACGGGCGTGGGCGGCGATGCCCAGGGCGACGTGTTCACCGGTATCTCCATGGTGATCGGTTCGGCGCTCAACGACACGTTCACCTCGACGGCCTCGCTCACCCTGCAGGGTGGCGCGGGCGACGATGTGTACTACATCTATGGCGGCGCGGCCGCGTACGAGCTGGCCGGTGNGTGCGCACCAACCTGGCCACCTATCGCCTGACCAACGAAGTCGAGGCGCTGACTTTCATTGGTACCGGCAACTTCACCGGCTACGGCAATGCCAGCGCCAACGTGATCACCGGCGGTGCCGGCAACGACCTGCTGTTCGGCGGTGCCGGTGGCGACCGCTTCGTCGGTGGCGCGGGTGTCGACACCGTGTCCTATGCCGACAGCAGCACGGGCATCACCCTCGACTTCAAGACCGGCCAGCACACCGGGATTGCGGCGGGTGACACCTTCGAGGGCATCGAGGTGTTCCGTGGCACGGCCGTGGGCGACCGTTTCGTCAGCGATGCCACGGCGCACACCTTCGAAGGTGGCGGCGGCGTCGATGTGCTGGACTATTCGGGCTCCGCGCAGGCGGTCAACATCACCATCGACAACCTCGGCCGTGGCACGGGCGTGGGCGGCGATGCCCAGGGAGACGTGTTCACCGGCATCACCACGGTGATCGGGTCGGCGCAGAACGACACCCTGACCTCGACGGCCTCGCTCACCCTGCAGGGTGGCGGGCGGCGCGGCCGCGTACGAGCTGGCCGGTGGTGGCTACGACGAAGTGCGCACCAACCTGGCCACCTATCGCCTGACCAACGAAGTCGAGGCGCTGACTTTCGTTGGTACCGGCAACTTCACCGGCTACGGCAATGCCAGCGCCAACGTGATCACCGGTGGCGCCGGCAACGACCTGCTGTTCGGCGGTGCCGGTGGCGACCGCTTCGTCGGTGGCGCGGGAGTCGATACCGTCTCCTATGCCGACAGCAGTACGGGCATCACCCTCGACTTCAAGACCGGCCAGCACACCGGGATTGCGGCGGGTGACACCTTCGAGGGCATCGAGGTGTTCCGTGGCACGGCCGTGGGCGACCGTTTCGTCAGCGATGCCACGGCGCACACCTTCGAAGGTGGCGGCGGCGTCGATGTGCTGGACTATTCGGGCTCCGCGCAGGCGGTCAACATCACCATCGACAACCTCGGCCGTGGCACGGGCGTGGGCGGCGATGCCCAGGGCGACGTGTTCACCGGCATCACCACGGTGATCGGGTCGGCGCAGAATGACACCCTGACCTCGACGGCTTCGCTCACCCTGCAGGGTGGCGCGGGCGACGATGTCTACTACGTGCATGGCGGCGCCGGCGTGTACGAGCTGGCCGGTAACGGCTATGACGAAGTGCGCACCACGCTGGCCAACTATCGCCTGACCAATGAAGTCGAGGCGCTGACTTTCGTTGGTACCGGCAACTTCACCGGCTACGGCAATGCCAGCGCCAACGTGATCACTGGCGGTGCCGGCAACGACCTGCTGCTCGGTGGCGACGGTGGCGACCGCTTCGTCGGTGGCGCGGGTGTCGACACCGTGTCCTATGCCGACAGCAGCACGGGCATCACCCTCGACTTCAAGACTGGCGTGCACACCGGGTTCGCGGCGGGTGACACCTTCGAGGGCATCGAGGTGTTCCGTGGCACGGCCGTGGCCGACCGTTTCGTCAGCGATGCCACGGCGCACACCTTCGAAGGTGGCGGCGGCGCCGATGTGCTGGACTATTCGGGCTCCGCGCAGGCGGTCAACATCACCATCGACAACACCAATCGCGGCACGGGCGTGGGCGGTGACGCCCAGGGTGATGTGTTCACCGGCATCACCACGGTGATGGGGTCGTCGCAGAACGACACCTTCACTACGTCGACCTCGTCCTACCTGCAAGGTGGCGCCGGTGATGATGTGTACATCGTGCATGGCAATGCGAGCGTGCTCGAACAGGTCGGCGGTGGCTACGATGAGGTGCGCACGACCTTGGCCAACTATCGCCTGACCAACGAGGTCGAGGCGCTGACCTACATCGGCAGTGGCAGCTTCACCGGCTACGGCAATGCCAGCGCCAACGTGATCACCGGTGGCGTGGGCAACGACTTGCTGTTCGGTGGCGCCGGTGGCGATCGCTTCATCGGTGGGGCGGGTGTCGACACGGTGTCCTATGCCGATAGCAGCACAGGCATCACCCTCGATTTCAAGACCGGCCAGCACACTGGGATCGCCACGGGGGACACCTTCGAGGGGATCGAGGTGTTCCGTGGCTCGGCCGCTGCCGACACCTTCATCAGTGACGCCACTGCTCACACCTTCGAGGGTGGCGGCGGTGCTGACACGCTGGATTACTCGGGCTCCGGCCAGGCCATTGCCATCACGGTCGACAATGCCGGGCGCGGTACCGGTGTCGGCGGCGATGCCGCAGGGGATGTGTTCACCGGCATCGTCACTGTGGCCGGTTCGACATTCGACGACACCTTTACCACCTGGGCGGCTGCCACTTCGCTGCGCGGTGGCGATGGCAACGACATCTACTACCTCAATGCAAACGCGACAGTGATCGAGGCCGCGGGGGGTGGCTACGATGAAGTGCGCACGACGTTGGCCAGCTATCGCCTGACCAGCGATGTCGAGGCCCTGACCTACCAGGGTTCGGGCAACTTCGTCGGCTATGGCAACGCCAGCGACAACGTCATCACCGGTGGCGTCGGCAGCGACACGCTGTACGGTGGCGCGGGCGCGGACCGCTTCGTCGGCGGCGCGGGCAACGACACCGTTTCGTATGGCGATGCCACTGGCGGGGTCACCTTGAACTTCAAGACCGGCGTGCATGGCGGCATTGCGGCGGGCGATACCTTCGACAGCATCGAAGTCTTCAGGGGTTCGGCCTTCGCCGACGTCTTCGTGAGCGACGGCACCGCGCACCTCTTCGAGGGGGGTGGTGGCGCTGATACCTTGGACTACTCGACATCCACCCAGGCGATCAGCATTACCGTCGACAACACGGGGCGTGGCACTGGTGTCGGCGGCGATGCCCAGGGTGACGTGTTCACCGGTTTTGCCACGGTGACCGGCACGGCGTTCGCCGATACCTTCACCACCGCGTCGGGCACCACGGGGTTCCGGGGTGGGGCGGGTGACGATGTGTACTTCATCAATGGCAACGCGACGGTGACCGAGGAGGCGGGTGGCGGCTACGACGAGGTGCGCACTACCTTGAGCAGCTTCCGCCTGACCAACGAAGTCGAGGCGCTGACCTACCTGGGTACCGGCAACTTCGTGGCCTATGACAGTGCCAGCGACAACATCATCACCGGTGGTGTTGGCAATGACACGTTCTATGCGGGAGCTGGCGGCGCCGACCGCTTCATTGGTGGTGCAGGCGTGGACAGTGTGTCGTACGGCGACAGTGCGACGGGCGTTACCCTGAACTTCAAGACCGGGGTGCATACCGGTGTTGCGGCGGGCGATACGTTCGACAGTATCGAGCGGTTCTATGGTTCCAGTACCAGCGATGTCTTTGTCGTCAACGATGAGGCCAACTACCTCGACGGTGCCGGCGGTGTCGATCTGTTGACGTTCGCTGGCGAAGGCGCTGGTATCACGTTGAACCTCAATGCGACGGGTGCCGACACCTACCTCAACATCGAAAGCTTCGAGGGGTCGGCGTTCAATGACACCCTGATCGGTACTTCGCGCGATGAGAACTTCATCGGTGGTGCCGGTGCCGACAGCATCAATGGCGGCGCGGGCAAGGACTTCGCCTGGTACGTCAACAGCGCGTCGGCCGTGTCGGTCAACCTCGCCACCGGTGTCAATACCGGTGGTGATGCCGAAGGTGACGTGCTGGTTGGTATCGAAGGGCTGGCCGGCTCTGCCTACGACGATGTGCTCAACGGCGACAGCGGCTACAACACGATCTTCGGTGCCGAAGGCAATGATGTCATCAATGGCGGTGCGGGTAACGACACCCTCTTCGGTGACGGCATCTACTACGGTGATTTCGGGGTGTTCATGCGTACCGGCAGCAGTGCGCTGCCCCAGGCCGACATCATCAATGGCGGTGATGGTGATGACAGCATCTCCAGCGCTGGCAACGATCTTGGTGGGATCTACCATGGCGATGCTGGCAATGACTCGATCCTGACTGCCCGAGGCACTGCGTACGGTGATGATGGCAATGATCGCCTGGCGGGCAATGGCGTCGGCTACAAGTTGTTCGGTGGCGCCGGTGCGGATCAGTTGGCCATGAACGCCGCAGGTTTCGGGGATGGCGGGGAGGGTGGCGACACCTATACCGTCGACTCCTGGGCGCAGGTCTCGATCCAGGATACCGGCACCGTCGGCACCGACAAGGTCATCCTGAAGAAGTTCGAAACCTTCAGCGATGTCGTGCTCAGCCGCCTGGGCGACGATGCCTACCTGTTCACCAAGGCCAACTGGGAAACCGGTAAAGTCGACTCGGGTGTCAAGCTCGTCGACTGGTATGCCGGCGCCAATACCATCGAGTCGTTCCAGACCAACAACGGAGACACCTTCACCATCACCTGACAGCGAAGTGACGATCGATGACGGCGGGGCGGCCAGCCCTTGCCGTTGTCGGCAGTCCGCCGCCGAGATTTTGTCTCTCGCGCGGCGGCTGTTTCAGCAAAGGCCCCGCAAACACGGGGCCTTTGTCATTTCTGCAGCACTTGGCGCGAAACTTGCTCCAAGCACCGCAAAGCCACGGCGAGCGGCAATCGACCGCCCGTGCAGCGGAGGATGACTGTGGACAAGATGCTTTACGTGGCCATGACCGGCGCCAGCCAGAACGCGCTGGCGCAGAAGGCCCACGCCAACAACCTGGCGAACGTTTCCACCAACGGCTTCCAGCGCGACCTCGAGCAGGCGCGTTCGATGCCGGTGTTCGGTGACAGCTTTCCGGCGCGTGCGTTTGCCATGAGTGAGCGCCCGGCCACCGACTTCAGCGCCGGCCCGATGGTCGAGACCGGCCGCGAGCTGGACGTGGCAGTCACTGGCAATGGCTTCATGGCCGTGCAGGCTCCGGACGGCAGCGAAGCCTACGTGCGCACCGGCAGCCTGAACATTGACGCCCTGGGCGTGCTGCGCGCCGGCAACGGCATGGCGGTGATGGGCAACGGTGGCCCGATCGCGATTCCGCCGGAACAGAAGGTCGAGGTTGGTGACGACGGCACCATCAGCATCCGCGCCATGGGCGAGGACCCGCGGGTGATGGCCGAGGTCGACCGCATCAAGCTGGTCAACCCCGACATCAAGAACATGACCAAGGGGCCGGACGGGCTGATCCACACCAAGAACGGCCAGCCGGCCGACGCCGATGTCAACGTGCGCGTGGTGTCGGGCTTCCTGGAAGGCAGCAACGTCAACGCCGTGGAAGAAATGACTTCGGTGCTGGCGCTGTCCCGCCAGTTCGAGTTGCACGTCAAGATGATGAAAGCGGCCGAGGAAGGCGATCAAGCCATGGCTCGGGTTTTGCAAATCGGCTAATCACATTTGAACGGGTGCCGTAAAACAGGCGCACGAGGAGAACACTAAATGCTTCCGGCTCTTTGGGTCGCTAAAACCGGCCTGTCCGCCCAGGACACCAACCTGACGGTCATCTCGAACAACCTGGCCAACGTCTCGACCACCGGCTTCAAGCGTGATCGCGCCGAGTTCCAGGACCTGCTGTACCAGATCAAGCGCCAGCCAGGCGCGCAGTCCACCCAGGACAGCGAGCTGCCTTCGGGCCTGCAGGTCGGTACCGGTGTGCGTGTCGTCGGCACCCAGAAGAACTTCCAGACCGGCGGCCTGCAGAACACCGAGAACCCGCTGGACATGGCGGTCAACGGCCGTGGCTTCTTCCAGATCCTGCAGCCGGACGGCACCGTCTCGTACACCCGTGACGGTACCTTCCACCTGAACTCCGACGGCCAGATCGTCACCGCCAACGGCTTCGCCCTGGAACCGGCCATCGTCGTGCCGCCAGAAGCGCAGACCTTCACCGTCGGCCAGGACGGCACCGTGTCGATCACCACCGCCGGCAACCCGGCCGCCCAGGTCATCGGCAACCTCCAGACCGCCGACTTCATCAACCCGGCCGGCCTGCAGGCGATCGGCAACAACCTGTTCCTCGAGACCGCCGCCAGTGGCGCGCCGCAGGTCGGCACCCCAGGCCTGAACGGCTTTGGCCTGACCTTGCAGAAGACTTTGGAAAACTCCAACGTCAGCACCGTGGAAGAGCTGGTGAACATGATCACCACCCAGCGTGCCTACGAGATGAACTCCAAGGTCATCTCCGCCGCCGACAAGATGCTGTCGTTCGTCACCCAGCAGCTGTAAGCCCGGGTGGCCCGCCTGGCGCGGGCCACTGATCATCCGCTCGCTGTTGCAGCGCCTGTTCCACCGTGAGGTAAGCGTCATGAAACATCTGTTGTCCGTTTTCGCCCTGGGGGGAGCGGTGTTGCTGGCCGGTTGCGTCGCGCCGACGCCCAAGCCCAACGACCCGTACTACGCGCCGGTCCTGCCGCGCACCCCGTTGCCGGCAGCGGCCAACAATGGTTCGATCTACCAGGCCGGTTTCGAGCAGAGCCTGTACACCGACCGCAAGGCGTTCCGGGTCGGTGACATCATCACCATCACCCTCAACGAGCGGACCTCGGCCAGCAAGAACGCCGGCTCGCAGATCCAGAAGAACAGCAAGGCCGATATCGGCCTGACCTCGCTGTTCGGTACCACCCCGAACACCAACAACCCGTTCGGCGGCGGCGACCTGTCGCTGGAGGCCGGCTACAGCGGTGATCGCACCACCAAGGGCGACAGCAAGGCCACCCAGGGCAATACCCTGACCGGCTCGATCACCGTCACCGTGGCCGAAGTGCTGCCCAACGGCATCATCGCCGTGCGTGGCGAGAAGTGGATGACCCTGAACACCGGCGAAGAGCTGGTGCGCATCGCCGGTATGGTCCGCGCCGACGACATCGCCACCGACAACACCGTGCCGTCCACCCGTGTGGCCGACGCGCGCATCACCTATTCGGGCACCGGCTCGTTCGCCGATGCCAGCCAGCCCGGTTGGCTGGACCGTTTCTTCATCAGCCCGCTCTGGCCCTTCTGAGTACGGATGACCATGTTCAACGCTAGGCGGTTGATTGCCGCGACACTCCTGATGTCCTGCGCGTTCGGTGCCCACGCCGAGCGCTTGAAGGATATCGCCAGTATTTCCGGCGTGCGCGCCAACCAGCTGATCGGCTACGGCCTGGTGGTGGGGCTCAACGGCACGGGTGACCAGACCACCCAGACGCCGTTCACCCTGCAGACCTTCAACAACATGCTGTCGCAGTTCGGCATCAAGGTGCCGCCAGGGTCGGGCAACGTGCAGCTGAAGAACGTCGCCGCGGTGTCGGTGCATGCCGACCTGCCGCCGTTCGCCAAGCCCGGCCAGGTGGTCGACATCACCGTGTCGTCGATCGGCAACTCCAAGAGCCTGCGTGGCGGCAGCCTGTTGATGACCCCGCTCAAGGGTATCGACGGCAACGTCTATGCGATCGCCCAGGGCAACCTGGTGGTCGGCGGCTTCGACGCCGAAGGTCGCGACGGTTCGAAGATCACCGTCAACGTTCCGTCGGCTGGCCGTATCCCCGGTGGTGCTTCCGTCGAGCGCGCGGTACCGAGTGGTTTCAACCAGGGCAACAGCCTCACCCTCAATCTCAATCGCCCGGACTTCACCACCGCCAAGCGCATCGTCGACAAGGTCAACGAACTGCTCGGCCCAGGTGTGGCCCAGGCGGTCGACGGAGGCTCGGTACGGGTCACCGCGCCGATGGACCCGAGCCAGCGCGTCGACTACCTGTCGATCCTCGAGAACCTGGAGATCGACCCGGGCCAGGCGGTGGCCAAGGTCATCATCAATTCGCGCACCGGCACCATCGTCATCGGCCAGAACGTCAAGGTGTCGCCGGCGGCGGTCACCCATGGCAGCCTGACCGTGACCATCACCGAAGACCCGATCGTCAGCCAGCCGGGGCCGTTCTCCAATGGCCAGACCGCGGTGGTGCCACGTTCGCGGGTCAACGCCCAGCAGGAAGCCAAGCCGATGTTCAAGTTCGGCCCGGGCACCACGCTGGATGAGATCGTGCGGGCGGTGAACCAGGTCGGCGCGGCGCCAAGCGACCTGATGGCGATCCTCGAAGCCTTGAAGCAGGCCGGCGCGTTGCAAGCCGACCTGATCGTGATCTGAGGACGCCACGGATGAATTCGAAGAGCCTGGTGTCCACGCCCGCCGACAGCGGCGCCTACACCGACCTCAGTCGCCTGAGCTCGCTCAAGTACGGTGATCGCGACAGCGACGCCAACGTGCGCAAGGTGGCCAAGGAGTTCGAGTCGCTGTTTGTCAGCGAGATGCTCAAGGCGTCGCGCAAGGCCACCGATGTGATGGCCTCCGAAGACGACCCGATGAACAGCGACACGGTCAAGCAGTACCGCGACATGTACGACCAGCAGTTGGCCGTGAGCATGTCCCGCGAGGGTGGCGGTATCGGCCTGCAGGACGTGCTGGTGCGCCAGCTGTCGAAGAACAAGGCCGTGCACCCCAACACCAGCCCGTTCCCGCGTATCGAGGGGGCGGCTCCGGCGCTGTGGGCTTCGAGGGTGGACGCCCCGGCGCGCGACGCCGAAACCGCCGCCACGCGCAACGATGTGGCCGCGCTGAATTCGCGGCGCCTGGCCTTGCCGGGCAAGCTCACCGATCGCCTGCTGGCCGGGATCGTGCCGTCCGCCGGCAGCGCCGCGGCGACCACCAATTCCGCCTTGCCGCGCCGCGCCGATATTCCGGCCGGTGGCGTGGCCATGCGGGATTGGGCGCCGGCGCGAACGTTCGCCGCGCCGGACGCCAAGCTGCAGATCCTGGGGCGCGCGCAGCCGCCGCTGGCACCCAAGAAAGCCTTCGCCGACAGCGACGCCTTCGTCGCCACCATGCTGCCGATGGCCGAGCAGGCCGCCAAGCGCATCGGTATCGACCCGCGCTACCTGGTGGCCCAGGCCGCGCTGGAAACCGGATGGGGCAAGTCGGTCATGCGCAACGCCGATGGCAGCAGCAGCCACAACCTGTTTGGTATCAAGGCCACCGGCAGCTGGCAGGGCGGCGAGGCGCGGGCGATCACCAGCGAGTTCCGCAACGGCCAGTTCGTCAAGGAGACGGCGGCGTTCCGCGCTTACGACAGTTACCAGGACAGCTTCCACGACCTGGTCAGCCTGTTGCAGAACAATTCGCGCTATCAAGATGCGGTGAAGGCTGCCGATAAACCAGAACAATTCGTGCGAGAGCTGCAGAAGGCCGGTTACGCCACCGACCCGAACTACGCCAGCAAGATCTCGCAGATCGCAAGACAGATGAAGTCGGAACAGAGCTACGCAATGCTCGGTACCACCACGCAACTTTAAGGGCAGGGAACCATGGCGAGTTTGATCAATATCGGTATGTCGGGCCTGGGTGCCGCCCAGTCCGGGATGTACACCCTGGGTAACAACATCGCCAACGCCGATGTCGAAAGTTACTCTCGCCAGCAGATCGTCCAGAAGACCAAGGGTAGCCAGCAGACCGGCCAGGTGTTCATCGGCACTGGCACCACGCTGGCCGACGTGCGTCGGGTGTACAACTCGTTCCTCGAGAACCAGCTGCGTACCACCACCTCGCTGTCCTCCGATGCCTCCTCGTACCTGGACCAGGTCACGCCGCTGGACAAGGCCCTGTACGGCACTGACACCGGCATCACCGCCGCGTTGAAGAGCTTCTTCACCGCCGCCCAGGACGCCTCGGCCAAGCCCACCGAAGATGCCTCCCGCCAGTTGCTGCTGACCAGCGCGCAGACCCTCGCCAAGCGCTTCAACGCCTTGTCGGCGCAGATGAACCAGCAGAACAGCAACATCAACTCGAACATGAAGTCGATCGCCGACCAGGTGAACAACCTCACGTCCACCATCGCGAGCTACAACCAGCAGATCGTGAGGATGGCCGCCATCACCGGCGAGCCCAACGACCTGCTGGACCAGCGCGATGGCGCGGTGCGCGAGTTGAACAAGCTGATCGGCGTGGACGTGGTCGAGCGTGAAGGCAACTACGACATCTACCTGAAGAACGGCCAGTCGCTGGTGCTGGGCACTGGCACGCAGACGCTGGAAACGGCGCCCAGCCCGACCGACCCGACGCGCATGAGCCTGGTGCTCAACCGCGGCAGCACCAAGATGGACATCACCGACAGTGCCTCCGGTGGCGAGATGGGCGGCCTGATCCGCTACCGCAAGGACACCCTCGACCCGGCCCTGAACGAGCTGGGGCGGGTTGCCCTGGTCGTGTCCGATGCGATCAACAGCCAGCTGGCCCAAGGTATCGACAAGAACGGTGAGTTCGGTGCGCTGCTGTTCGGCGACATCAACAGCGCCAAGGCCATCAGCGAACGCAGCGTGCCCAAGCTGGGCAACAACCCGGCCACCGGCAACCTCGACGTGACCATCAAGGACACCGGCAAGCTGTCGACCAACGACTACCAGGTGACCTTCTCCAGCGCCACCGGCTACAACGTGCGCCGGCTGCCCGACGGCAAGGACATGGGCAACTTCGACCTCAGCACCAACCCGCCGCCGGTGATCGATGGATTCAGCCTGGCGCTCAATGGCGGCGCCCCGAGTGTCGGCGACAGCTTCAAGATCACCCCGACGCGCAACGCCGCCGGGACCATCGACTCGACGCTCACCGACCCCAAGCGCCTGGCCTTCGCCGCGCCGCTGACCGCCGTCAACGGTTCGGGCAACAAGGGCACCGGGCAGATCACCCAGCCCACGCTGACGTCCAAGCTGGATATCTACAACGCCACCCAGCGCAGCGACTTGCAGACCGGCCTGAAGTACTCGACCCCGGTCAAGCTGGTGTTTGGCAACGAGTCGTCGCCCCAGGCCTACACGATGTACGACGCCAAGGGCAACAACATCGGCAGCGGCACCATCATCCCTGGCCAGAACAACAAGCTGCAGCTGTCCGTGCCGATGGTCGATGGCAGTGGCAACCCGATCAATGACGGCGCCGGCGTCCAGAAGAAATTCAACTTCGAGATGGACATCGCCGGCGCGCCGAAGAACGGTGACAGCTTCACCGTCTCGTTGACCGGTTCCGGCTCGGCGGACAACCGCAATGCCCAGTCGGTGATCGGCCTGCAGACCAAGTCGACGGTCGAAGTGGGGGCCGACGGCAAGGGCATCAGCATGACCGATGCCTACGCCAAGCTGGTGTCGAATGTCGGTGGCAAGGCCTCCCAGGCGAGCATGGACGCCGACGCCACCAATGCCCTGCAATCCTCGGCGCTGAACAGCCGCAATACCGCGTCCGGTGTGTCGGTCGACGAAGAGGTCGGCAACCTGGTCAAGTTCCAGCAGTACTACACCGCGTCGTCGCAGATCATCAAGGCGGCCCAGGAAACCTTCGCCACTTTGATCAACAGTCTTTAAGGAGCCGTAGATCATGCGCATCTCCACTTCGCAGTTCTACAACAGCAGCAGCGCCAACTACCAGCGCGGCCTCGCCAACACGGTCAAGAGCCAGGAGCAATCCAGCGACGGCATCCGCGTGCGTACCGCCGCCGACGATCCGGTGGGTGCCGCGCGCCTGCTGCAGCTCGAGCAGCAGCAGAACATGCTCGACCAGTACAAGGGCAACATCACCAACGTGCGCAACGCCCTGGGCACCAGCGAAAGCACGCTCAACGCGATCGGCGCGGTGATGCAGCGGGTCAACGAGCTGGCGGTCACCTCCGGCAACGCCGGCTTCACCGACGCCGACCGCAAGGCCAACGCCTCCGAGCTGGCGGCGCTGGAAGAGCAGCTGTTCTCGCTGATGAACAGCAAGGACGAGAACGGCAAGTACCTGTTCTCCGGCTCCAAGGGCGACACCCAGCCGTATGTGCGCAACAGCGATGGCTCCTACAGCTACCAGGGCGACCAGAGCCAGCTGAAGCTGCAGGTGGGCGACATGCTCAGCCTGGCGGCCAACGAGACCGGCTACGACGCGTTCGAGCAGGCGTTGAACACCAGCCGCAGCCAGACCAAACTGACCTCGCCTGCCGTGGACGATGGCCGTGTCAGCCTGTCCAATGGCCAGGTGTCCGGCAGCGTCGCCTACAACGACCGCTTCCGCAGTGGCGAGCCGTACAGTGTCCAGTTCACCAGCAGCACCCAGTACAAGATCCTCGACGCCGGCGGCAACGACGTCACGCTGGAGGCCAGCCAGGGCGGCAACTTCGACCCGAAAGGCGTGAACACCTCGATTTCCTTCCGTGGCGTCGACCTGCGCCTGAAGATCGATTTCAAGCCGGGCGACGAAGCCAACCCGGACGCCGCCATCGCCGGCCACTCGTTCTCGCTGGGGTCCAAGCCTGACACCATTACCGGCAGCCGCAGCCCGGGCAACAGCTCGTCGGCCCAGGTCTCTGGCGCCAGCATCACCAACCAGACCCAATACAACGCCTCGTTCCCGGGCGGTGCCGCGGTGCTCAAGTTCACCAGCCCGACCGACTTCGAGCTGTACTCGGCGCCGATGTCGGCCAACAGCCGGCCGATCTCCACCGGCACGCTGTCCGGCACCACGGCCACGGCATCCGGGGTGACCTTCCAGCTGTCCGGCGCGCCGGCCGCGGGCGACTCGTTCGGCGTCCAGGTGGATACCCACCAGACCCAGAACATCCTGCAGACCATCAGCCAGTTGCGCACCGCGCTGTCGGTGCCGATGGACAAGGACCCGGCAGCCCGCCAGAACTTCCTGGCCTCCCTGGACTCGGCAATCGGCAACGTCGCCAGCGCGACCAACCAGGTGACCTCGTCGATCAGCGCCATCGGTGGTCGTGGCCAGGCCCTGGACATCCAGGCCGAGACCAACGAGGCACTGGGCACCGAGAACACCAAGACCCAGAGCTCGATCCGCGAAGTCGACCCGGCGACCGTCATGTTGCGCCTGCAGATGCAGACCAACATGCTCCAGGCCTCCATGCAGTCCTACGCCAAGATCGCCGGCCTGTCGCTGGTCAACTACATCTGATTCACGATGCTGTGCCGAGCGGGGTGATCCCCCGCAAGGGCCGCCTCGCTCCCTGCTGGCAGGCGAGGCGGCTCGGCCATGGCACCGGCCATGGCAGGATGCCGGACCGGGGCAGGGGCGAGCCAGGCGGCATCGATCAATAGCTTTGAGTGAGTACCCGTGAGCGCCCAACCCCTCGTCAGTATCGCCATCCCTGCGTACAACCCCGAATTCTTCCGCAGCACGCTGGCCAGCGCGATTGCCCAGGACTACGCGAACCTGGAGGTGGTCGTCTGCGACGACAGCCCGGATGCGCAGATCGAGACGATCTGCGACGAACTGCGTGCCACCACCACGGTGCCTGTGCGCTACGTGCGCAACTCGGCGCGGCAAGGGTTTGCCCGCAACCTGCTGGCGTGCCTGGAGCAGTCGTCCGGCGAGTTCATCAAGTTCCTCTGTGACGACGATACGCTGTTCGGGGCGTGCATCAGCCAACAGGCGGCGATGCTGAGCGACTTGCCGCAGGTCAGCATGGTCATCTGCCAGCGCCTGCTGTGCGCCGCCGATGACGTCCTGTTGCCATCGCGTTCGCTGAACTTCGTCATTTCCATGTGCAGTGCGGTGCTCAACGGCAACGACTTGCTGGAAGGTATCTCCGACAACGGCGTCAATCTGTTCGGTGGGCTCAGCCACGCACTGCTGCGTCGCGCGCAGGTCGAGGCGTACTTGCCGACCCTGGTGCAGGAAGGGCAAGGGTTCGCCGCACGCCTGGACCTGGCGCTCTACGCCTGCCTGCTGCGCCGCGGGCACTTGTGCAGCCTGGACCAGGTCTTGAGCCTGGAGCGCGTGCACCCAGGGCGCTTGAGCCACCAGAGCAGCATGGTCAAGGTGTTCGATGCCGAGACCGACTGGCTGCTGCAGATGCTCCAGGGGCGTACCGGCGAGGCCGCGCCGGCCGAAGGCTGGGTGCGTTACCTGCCGTTGGCCGACTATGTCGCCGACCCTGGGCAGAAATGGGACGAGCTCGACCTTCGCCGACTGTTCACCGCGCAGATGGCCAACTTCAACCAGCAGGTCGGCACCCTCAGCTTGAGTTTCGACGAGCTGTACGCCGAGTGGCTGGAGTACCGTCGGCTGTCCGCGGGGCAGGAGCGCCTGCTGCCCAAGCGCATCGAACAATGGCCCACCCAGCCGCGTATCGCGGCGGTGGTGTCGTGCCGGGACGGCGATGAAAAAGCCTTGCGCGTGACGTTGGACAGCCTCGCCCAGCAATCCTTCCCGGCCCGCTGCATCCTGGTGCTCGCGCCCGAGGGCTTCGAGCCGCTGGTGCGGGACAACGTGCGCTACCTGACGCGTCGCGGCGCCGGTTTCGACCTGCTCAACCAGTGGCTCACCGCTGATGGCCAGGCTGATTGGCTATTCCTGTTGCAAGCGGGCGATCGCCTGCACACCCACGCCCTGGTGATCATGGCCGAGCGCATGGCGCTACGGGGCGAGGGCCTGTGCCTGTACCTCGATGAGGGCAGCAACGACAACCTCGCGCCCTCGGCGCCGATCTTCAAGCCGGATTTCAACCTCGACCTGATGCGCAGCCTGCCCTACGTCGGTCGCCTGCTGGCGTTCAAATGCGCGGCGCTGCGCGAGCAGGGTGGTTTCGACGTGGGCTTCGACGGCCTGGCGCCCCACGACCTGCTGTGGCGGTTGGTCGAGGCCCATGGCCTGCAGGTGGTGGACCATATCGCCGAAGTGCTCGTGCAGTGCCAGCACCGCTATGCCGACTGGCTCGCCGAGCCGAGCGGGCATGCCCAGGCGCCTCGCGTGCTGGAGGCCCACCTGCGGCGCCTGGGCGTGGAGGCCCAGGTGTCCGGCATCGAAGGCAGCATGATGACCCGGGTCACCTATCACCATGCGCAGGCCGCCGGTGTGTCGATCCTCATCCATGCCGGTGCCGACCTGGCGGTGCTGACACGCTGCGTCGAGTCGCTGCTCACGAACACGGCTTACCGCGACTTCGAAGTGCTGCTGATCGCCAGTGCCGACACCTCGGCCGAGGTGCGTGGCTGGCTGGCCGGGTTGCAAGGGTTGGGCAGCGAGCAGCTGCGGGTGGTCGAGGTGGCCGCCCAGGGGCAGGCCCAGAGCCTCAACGAAGCCAGCCTGCAGGCTCGCGGTGATTACCTGCTGCTGCTGGATGCCGGCTGTGTGCTGTTCGATGACCAGTGGCTGGTCGAATTGATGCACCTGGGACAGCGCCCGGAAGTCGGCCTGGTCGGCCCCAAGCTGTTCGACGACAAAGGCACGATCGTTTCCGCTGGCCTGGTGCTGGGCATGCAAGGGACGGCAGGCAGCCCGTTCCTTGGTTGTGCAACCAGCGCGGACGGCTACATGAACCGCCTGCGCCTGGTGCAGAACTGGAGTGCGCTGAGCCTCGACTGCCTGCTGGTGCGGCGTGACCTGTTCGCCGAGCTGGGTGGGCTGGACGTGGCCAACCTGCAAGGCTCGCTGTTCGATGCCGACCTGTGCCTGCGCGCGCGCACGGCGGGCTACCTCTCGGTGTGGACGCCGTTCTCGCGTGTGGCCCGCCTGCCGGTGCCCGCGGTCGAGCAGGCCACGAAGCCGGACCTGCAAGCCGACCGCGACCTGCTGCACGAGCGCTGGATGGCGTGGATCGCGCTCGACCCGGCCTACAACCGCCACCTCAGCCTGAAACTGCCGAACTTCAATTTCGAGCCGGGCCTGCGCGGTGGCTGGGACCCGTTCATCGCCCGCGCCATGCCGTCGGTACTGGCGCTGCCCAGCAGCACCAACGCGACCGGGCAATATCGTGTGGTCCAGCCGTTCACCGACCTGGAGCAGGGGGGATGGATCCAGGGGCGAATCGACTTCAGCGCCCCGGGGCTGGTCGAGCTCGAGCGGGAAAAGCCTGACGTGATGATCCTGCAGTGCCGCTACACGCCGGCGAACGTCAAGGATATCGAGCAGTACAAGCGCTTCTCCAATGCGCGGCGCATCTACGAGCTGGATGACTACATCATCGAGCCGCCGAAGAAGAACGACCACGCGCGCAACATGCCGAGCAACATACGTGAACTGGTGGGCCGCGCCATTTCCCTGTGCGACCGGGTCGTGGTGTCCACCGAGCCGTTGGCCGACGCCCTGTCGAGCATGCACCAGGACATCCGCGTGGTGCCCAACATGCTCGCCGCGCCGTTGTGGACGGGGCTGGTCAGCCAGCGCCAGAGCAGTGCGCGGCCACGGGTCGGCTGGGCGGGCGGCACCAGCCACCGCGGCGACCTGGAACTGCTGCTGGAAGTGATCAAGACCCTGGCCGGGGAGGTCGACTGGGTGTTCTTCGGCATGTGCCCGGAGATCCTGCGGCCCTACGTCAAGGAGTTCCACGCGGGCATCTCGTTCACCGAGTATCCGCGCAAGCTGGCCGGCCTCAACCTCGACCTGGCGCTGGCGCCGCTGGAGCAGAACCTGTTCAACGACTGCAAGAGCAACCTGCGCCTGCTCGAGTACGGCGCGTGCGGTTTCCCGGTGATCTGCACCGACACCAAGGCCTATGCCGGCTACCTGCCGTGCACCCGGGTGCGCGAAAACACCACCGAGCAATGGCTGGAGGCGATCCGCATGCACCTGAGCGATCCACTGGCCAGCTACCGTCAAGGGGACGCGCTGCGCGAAGCCGTGCTGCGCGACTACGTACTGAACGAACACCATCTGCAGCACTGGGCCAACGCCTGGCTGGCTGACTGAAACCGACAATCTGAACAGGTGCCTTATGAGCGAAACTGCAATCGGCTCGCGTAACGAAGTGACCGTTGTCCTGCTGGGGCACGACCAGGCCGATCACCGCGCCCGCGCGCTCCACTACTATCGTCGGGCCGGCGTGCCTTGCCTTGGCCTGGAGTCGGTGCAGGGCAGCGAATCGGTCGCGCAGCTGGGCGAGCGCCTGGCATTGGCCGTGGCGCAGGTCGGTACGCCGTTCGTGTGCCTGGCCCTGGATGCCGACTTCGTCCTGGCGGCTGCGCTGGACAACGCCGCCCGCTGCCTGCAGGCCCAGCCGCGGGCCGTGGCCGCGCAGGGGCATGCCCTGGCCTATGCGGTCGGCAACGGTGAGCTGAGCTATCACCAGGTCGGCACGCCGTTCGCCGCACTGGCCGGGCAGGGCGTGCTGGAGCGTCTGCGCCACTATGCCAACGCCGAGCAACAGGCCTGGCGCGCGGTGCTGCGCGTCTCGACCCTGCAGGCGGCGCTGGCCGGGTTGCCGCAAGGCCTGGACCCTGCCGGGTGGCGTGTGGCCCTGGCCTGCGCGATCCTGCTGCAGGGCGAGGTCGCCCACCTCGACCAGACCGACGTGGTCTGCGAGGCGCTGCCAGACACCCTGGCCCAGGCCGAGCGCGAAGAGCGCCTGGTGCAGGTGGTGCGGATTCTGCGCCAGTGGGATGGCGAGCAGCAGGGGGCCTTTGCCGGTGACGACGGCTTTACCGCGCTCAATCGCTTCGTGCGCGACACCTGGTGCCAAGGGACGCTGCCGTTGCTGTTCACCTCGCCGTGGAAAAGCATCAGCGACGCGCCGGAGCGCGCGTTCGAGCCACGCCAGTGCGTGCAGATGCCTTATTACAATGGCCCGCTGTTCGAGCGCCTGAACGAGCTGGAATTCCTCTGCCACGCCTGGCCGACCGGCGCGCGCCACCAGCATGCGCTGGAAGGCGCCTGGGTTCGCCAGCGCGACCTGTTGATCGTGCACCCCAACGACACCGCCGAGACGCTGCAGCTGCGCTACTGGCAGGCAATGCGCCTGGGGCTGTTCAATCTCGAAGCGTGCCGGCGCCTGGCGTCGACGCTGACCGCCGACGACAATGCCAATCAGGCCCGCGAGCTGGGCGACTGGATGGCACGCCTGGGCGAGGTGCCCGGCAGCGATACGCGCGATCAACTGGGCGGGACGCCGTCGGGGCGCGTGCTCGCCGCCATCGACGCGGCCACGCCGGACGACGCCGCGCGCCAGCGGGTGCTGGAGCATCTGGCCAGCCACCCGGCGCCGCAGATCGCCTTCGTCGTGCTTGACCTGGAACACGATGACCTGGCCCTGCAGACGACGTTCGACAGCTTGCTGGCCAGTGGCGTTCGCAACTTCAAGCTGGTCGTGCTCAAGGCAGGCAAGCCACCGGCGATCACCACGCCGCGCGATACCCTGCATTTCATCCAGGTCACCGAGGGCAACTGGGCAACGCACCTGAACCAGGTCGTGCGGCAATTGCCGAGCGAGTGGCTGATGCTGCTCGAGGCGGGCGACGTGCTGCTGGCCGGCGGCCTGCTGCGCCTGTCGGTCGAGCTTGCCCAGGCGCCAGCCTGCCAGGCCATCGCCGCCGACGAAGTCCAGCGTGACGACGAAGGGCGCCTGCTGGTGGCGCGCCGCCCGGGCAGCGACCTGGACCTGCTGCGCAGCCAGCCCGGGTTGATGTCCCGGCATTGGCTGGTGCGTCGCCAGGCGGTGCTCGACCTGGACGGGTACAGCGAGTCCAATCGCCATGCGCTGGAATACGACCTGTTGCTGCGCCTGGTCGAGAAGCACGGCGCGGGCAGCCTGGCGCACATGGACGAGTACCTGGTGATCAGCCAGCAGCCTGCGCCGGCGCTCGTCGAGGAAGCGCAGAAGGTGCTCAACCGACACCTAACCCAGTTGGGCTATCGCGCCCAGATCAGTGAGCAGGGGGCTGCCGGGCTGACCATCGACTTCCGCCACAGCGCCACGCCGCTGGTCAGCATCCTGCTGGTGGGCGAGGGCGACCAGGCGCGGCTGCAGGCCTGCCTGGCCGGCATCTTCCAGCGCACGCGCTACCCGCGCTACGAGGTGCTGCTGGCGCTACCGGGGCAGCAGGCCGAGGCGCTGGCCGAGGTGGCCCAGGCCTTCGGCAGCCGTCTGCGCCTGGTGGCTGGCGAGGCCGGTGCCTCCCGGGCGCAACTGCTCGACCAGGCGGCCACCCAGGCCCGGGGCGACTACCTGGTGCTGCTGTCGGAGCGTTGCCAGGTGATCACCCCGGCATGGATCGAATCGTTGCTCAACGAGGCGCAGCGCCCGGAAGTCGGTGTGGTCGGTGCGAGCCTCTGGGCGGCTGACGGCACGCTGGTGCATGGCGGTTATGAATTGCTCGCCGGCCCGCAGGTGCATGCCCCATGGCAGCGACTTTCGTTCGAGCAGGTCGCCAAGGCGCAATGGCCGTTGTCGGTGCGCAGTTGCCCGGCGGTTTCCGATGAGTGCCTGATGCTCAGCCGCGAAGCGCTCGAGCACTGTGGTGGCGTGCAGGCCTCGGGCATCGACCTGTGCCTGGCCGTCAGCCAACTCGGCTTGATGGTGGTGTGGACCCCGCGCGCGCAACTGCTCGCCAGCGGCCTGCCGGCTGAAGCGGCGGGCCTGGCACCAGCGCTGGCCGAGCGCTGGCCAGCGGCGTTCCAGGGCCTCGTGCGCCTGGATCAGCCGGTGAGCGATAGCGATCGGGCCGCAGGACCGCAATGGTTGGCGCAGCTGGATTGAATGGCGCGCTAATTGCAAAAAAGCCGGGCTCAGCCCGGCTTTTTCATTGATGCCGGCAAATTATTGACAGGGCGCCGCAGGTGCGGTCAGGCCGCACAGATGGCGCCCCGCTTGCCCTGATCCTGGAGTCCGTACCCGATGTCGAACGCTGCGCAGCTGGATGCTCATTCACTCGAACAGGCGTTGACACGCCTGCGGCTGATGTTTGCCAAGCCGGAGCACCCTTACTACCTCCTTGCGCCCGCCTACCGCGACACCTCCTCCGGCATCGTCTCGATGCACTACCTCTGCCACATGCTCAACCTCAGTGGGCGCGAGGCTTACATCTGCGGCACCGATGTGGTCAACCCGGACCTGAAGACGCCCTTGCACGATCCGCTGGTCGTCCAGCGCCACCTGGCGCAGGGCAAGGTGCCGATCGCGATCTACCCCGAGGTGACCAGCGGCAACCCGCTCGGTTGTTCGGTGGTGGCGCGCTACATGCTGAACTTCGAAAGCTTCATCACCGGCAAGGGCATGGAGGCGACGGCCGACGACCTGATCTTCTATTACGCCGAGCGCCTGGCCGAGGCGCGTGGCGATGTCAACGTCGACCTGCTGTGCCTGCCGGCCCTCGACATCTCGCTGTTCACCGCCGCGCCACCGGGCACCGTGCGCGAAGGCGCCTACCTCTACCAGAACAGGCACCCGCTCGAGCAGATCGACTACACGCAGCTGCCCGCCGATATCCAGCTGCTGCGCGTGGCCAATGCCTTGACCTTGCCGGAACTGGCCGAGGTGTTCCGCCGGGCCGAGGTGCTGTACACCTACGAATGGTCCATGACCTGCGTGATCGCCGCGCTGTGCGGTTGCCCGGTGATCTTCATGCCGGGGTACGGGGTGGATCAGCAGGTGCTCGACACCAGCTTCTTCGGCAGTGTCGGTTTCGCCATGTTCGACCAGCCCGATGCGCTCGAGTTGGCCCGGGCGAGCGTCGGCGGCGCCTTGCCGCGCTATGTGGAGCGCACGGCGTCGTTCTGGCAGCAACTGGACACCTTCATCGCCAAGACCCAGGCGGCCGCCAGTCGCGAGGCGGCCGGCAATCGGCGCGGCATGCTCGACTGGCTGCGTCAGCGCTACCCTCGGCCTGGACAACTGACGCGCCTGAGCGAATGCCTGGCCGGACCGCAGGCGCCGAGCCTTTCGCTGTTGGTGCTCGATCGGGGTGACCAGGCAGGCTTGCTGCACACCTTGGAAAGCCTTGACCGTGGCTTGTACCGCAATCTTCAGGTGCACGTGCTGGGCGAGCGCGACCCCGGCCGCGTCAATGTCCAGTGGCTGGCCTGTGATCCACGCCAGCCGCTGCCGGCGATCAATGCCGTGCTGGAGCGAAGCACGGGGGACTGGTGCATGCTGGTCGAGGCGGGCGAGACCTTCATCGCCAGTGGCCTGCTGGCGATGGCGGTGAACCTGCTCGATGCCCCGCCGGGCTGCCTGGCGGTCTACGGCGACGAAGCCCTGCGCCAAGCCGACGGCGTGGTCGATATCGCCTTGCGCCCGGACCTGAACCTGGACTTGCTGTTGGCCAATCCCGCGGGGCTGTCCCGGCATTGGCTCTACCGTCGCGATGCGCTGCTGCAAGCGGGTGGTTTCAAGGAAGGGCATGGTCTGGCCTTCGAGCTGGGCTACCAGCTCGGCTTGCTCTGCGAGCAGGGGTTGGGGTGCGTGGGGCATGTCGCCGAGCCGCTGCTGATTGCCCAGGCCGGGCAGGCGCAGGTAGCTGGCGATGAGCGCCTGGTCATCGAACAGCACCTGGATATGCGCGGCTATGCGCAGGCTGCGGTGATCGCGCAGGAAGGCGGCTATCGCATCGACTATGGCCACGCGCGTCAGGCATCGGTCAGTATCCTGGTCCACCTCGACGGCCAGTTGGTGCAGTTCCAGCGTTGCCTGGAAAGCCTGCTGACGCAGACGACCCATCCCGAGTACGAGGTGCTGCTGGTCGAACCCGGCAGTGACGATCCCGCCCTGCTGGAGTGGCTGGAGATGGTCGAGCGTATCGGCGAGGGGCGCTTCCAGGTGCTGCGCTTCATGCCCGGCCAGCCGCGGGCGGCCCTGCTCAATGCGGCGGCCCAGGAGGCGCGCGGCGAATACCTGGTCTGGCTCGATGGGCGCAACGCGGTGCTGGACGGCGATTGGTTGCCGGCGTTGCTCAACCACGGCCAGCGCGCCGAGGTGGGGGCAGTGGGGGGCAAGCTGCTCGGCGGCGATGGCGTGGTGCGTCAGGCCGGCCTGGTGCTGGGCCTGGCCGGGAGTGCCGCAGGCGCCTTCAGCGGATTGCCGGCCCAGGCCGCAGGCTACATGGGCCGGCTTGGCTTCGATCAGAACTGCTCGGCGGTCGGGGGCGGTTGCCTGATGCTGCGGCGGGAACTGTTCCTTGAAGCCGGTGGTTTCGACACCGACCCGCTGCTCGAGCCCTGGATCGATGTCGACCTGTGCCTGCGCCTGCGCGAGGCCGGTTACCTGAATGTCTTCACGCCCTACGCGCGGCTGCTGTCGGAGGCGCCGCTGGCGGCTCGCGCCAGCGCCGAGCAGGAGGATGCGCTGTATGCGCGCTGGCTGGCGCAACTGGCCCATGACCCGGCGTACAACAGCAACTTGTCGTTGCGGCGCGGCAAGGGCTTCGACCTGGACAGCAACGACCTGAGCTGGCATCCGTTGCAGGGCAGGGCTACGAGGGTGCTGGCCTGCGTGGCCGAGCAGCCGGGCGAGGCGCTAGCGCGCCTGGTTCATCCGCTGGCGGCGTTGTGCGAGGGCGGCCAGGCCGAGGGTGCCGCGATCACCGGTTTGCTGACGCCCGTGGAACTGCAGCGTTTCGCGCCGACCAGCGTTGTCCTGCAGCGCCCTCTGGACGACGCCGGCCTGCTGGCGTTGCGTCGCCTGAGCGCGTTCTCCCAGGCGTTCAAGGTCTATGACCTGGATGGCTACCTGCCGGAAATGGGGCTGGCGGCCGACTTCGATGCCGAGCAATGGTTGCAGCGCCTGCGCATCGGCCTGATGCAGGTCGACCGGGTGCTGGTGCCCACGCCTGCCCTGGCCGAGTTGCTGCAGGGGCAGCACGACGATGTGCGGGTGATGGAAGCGGGCTTGCCGGACAGCTGGGGGCGACTGAAGGGCGAGCGGCGCGTGAGCGCGCTGCCGCGGCTGGGCTGGCAGGCCGGCAAGGACGATGCGCTGTTGGCCGAGGTGGTTCCGGCATTGGCCGGTGAAGTCGAATGGGTGGTGCTGGGTGAGTGTCCGGCCAACCTTCGGCCATTTGTCAGCGAGGTGCGTCCGCAGGTCGAACCGTATCAGCTCGGCATGGCCCTGGCCGACTTGAACCTCGACCTGGCGCTCGTGCCCATGGCGCAGTCTTTGGGCAACGCCTGCTCCGGCGACATGCGCATCCTGCAGCATGCCGCCTGCGGTCATCCGGTGATCTGCAGCCGGGTGCCAGGCTTCACCGGTGGGGATGCCTTGCCGCTGTCGCGGGTGGACAACCAGGCCGGCGACTGGCTCCAGGCGATTCGCCTGCACCTGTCGGACCGTGATGCGTCCGCCGCGCTGGGCGACGCCCTGCAGGCGGCGGTGCGTTCGCAGTGGCTGCTCGAAGGCGAGCGCCTGGACGCCTGGCGACGCGCCTGGCTGCCTGACTGAGGGGCGTGCGGCGGACTGATCGATGGATCAGTCCGCCAGCGCCGAGCATCGACAAGGCGCTTTCCGTACGGCCGCTCGTGCCGTACTTCTGGCCATTCGACAAATTGCGCGTGACTTCAGAGTCACTACGCGCATCTTCACTGTTATATTGTCGAAAACCTGGAGCCGCCGTCGCGCATCCGAAAAAACCGCACAGGGACCGGAAACCCCCGGATTCCCTGGCGTTTTGCTGTTGTGGGCGCCGTGGCTACTTCGCTGTTACTGAACGGGAAGCCATATGATTGGCATTAAAAGCATCGCCAGCTACCTGCCGACTGAAGGGGTAGACAACTACGCCCAGGGCGCGAAATTCGGCAAGGATCAGGATTTCATCTTCGGCAAGATCGGTTCGACCTTCCTGCCGCGCAAGGACGGCACCCAGGAAACCTCGGACCTGTGTGTCGAGGCCGCCAAGGCGCTGTTCGCCGCCAATCCGGCATTCGATCCGGCCAGTGTCGACGTGGTGATCGTCGTCACCCAGAACGGTGATGCCGAAGGCTTGCCGCACACGGCAGCCATCGTCCAGCACAAGCTGGGCCTGTCCACGCAAGTCGCGGCCTTCGATGTCTCCCTGGGTTGCTCCGGCTATGTCTATGGCTTGTATGCCATGAAAGGCTTCATGGAGGCCGCAGGCCTGAAGAACGGTCTGTTGATCACCGCCGACCCCTATTCGAAGATCGTCGACCCCGAAGACCGTAACACCACCATGCTGTTCGGCGATGCCGCCACCGCGACCTGGATGGGCGAGGGCGCTGCCTGGCAGTTGGGCAAGTCGCTGTTCGGCAGCGATGGCGCCGGTGCCGAACACCTGCGCACCACCGATGGCAAGTTCTTCATGAACGGCCGTCAGGTCTACAACTTCGCCCTGGTCAAGGTGCCTGCGCACCTGCAGCAGTTGCTCGATGTCAGCCAGCTGCGCGCCGAGCAGATCGACCTGTTCTGCCTGCACCAGGGCAGCGCGGCAATCGTCGACGCCGTCTCCCAGCGTTTCGACGACGGCGCGCACCGGGCGAAATTCGTCAAGGACATGCTCGAAACCGGCAATACCGTGTCGTCGAGCATTCCGCTGCTGCTGGAGAAACACGTGCTCGGCTCCCAGCACAAGCGTGTGGCGCTCAGTGGTTTCGGCGTCGGCCTGTCGTGGGGTTCGGCGATCATCGAGCGCAGCGACTGACCTGTTCTGTCATGGAGAAGGCGCCCGCCGGAACCCGGCCGGCGCTTTTTTTGTGCCTGCTTTTCACTGGGCGGCCGCTCTAGCGCAAGGCCTTCCAGGTGGTGGATTTCTGGCGTCAAAGCCTTGATTTCATTGAGGTGGCAGGGTGCCAGTAAAAAAATTCGCAAAAGGCGCTAAAGCAAACTGCCCCGACGACGATAACCATTACGAAGGTTCTCTAGGCCAAATAACCGGCGAATTGCCAAGGCCGGAAGCCGTAGTACCCAATCCAACGAGGAATTCGTCATGGCTTTGACTGTAAACACCAACACCACCTCTCTGGGCGTTCAGAAGAACCTGAACCGTGCTTCCGACGCACTGAGCACTTCGATGACCCGTCTGTCCTCCGGCCTGAAAATCAACAGCGCCAAAGACGACGCCGCCGGCCTGCAGATCGCTACCCGCATGACCTCGCAGATCCGTGGTCAGACCATGGCTATCAAGAACGCCAACGACGGTATCTCCATCGCCCAGACCGCTGAAGGCGCGATGCAAGAGCAGACCAACATCCTGCAGCGTATGCGCGAACTGGCCCTGCAATCGCGAAACGACTCCAACAGCCAGACCGACCGTGACGCTCTGGACAAAGAGTTCCAGTCGATGCTGAAAGAGATCGACCGTATCGCTGACAGCACCCAGCTGAACGGCAAGAACCTGCTGGACGGTTCCGCTGGCGCCATGACCTTCCAGGTCGGCTCCAACACCGGTACCGCCAACCAGATCACCATCACCCTCAGCGCTGCCATGAAAACCACCGGTGCTGGCGCTGCCCTGACCGCCCTGGCTGGCAAGAGCATCACCGGTGCCAACAGCACCGCCGCCGAAGCCACCTTCAGCGCCGCCATGGACGCTATCGGTAGCGCGCTGGACGCGATCAACGCCACTCGTGCCGACCTGGGTGCCAACCAGAACCGTCTGACCAGCACCATCAACAACCTGCAGAACATCAACGAGAACGCCGAAGCCGCTCGTGGCCGTGTACAGGACACCGACTTCGCTGCTGAAACTGCCCAGCTGACCAAGCAGCAGACCCTGCAGCAAGCTTCGACCTCGGTTCTGGCTCAAGCCAACCAGCTGCCATCGGCAGTCCTGAAGCTGCTGGGCTAATCTGCCTTGTAGCTTGCGGCGGGGGAGTGCCCTTCGGGCGCTTCCCCGCCTTTTCATTGTGAGGTGGTAGACATGGACATGAGCCTCAAGCTGAACCTGTCTTACCCGGCCGCACGTCCGGCCGAGCAGGTTGCCGAGAAACCGGTTACCCGGTCGACCGAGGTTTCCCCGGATGGCGAGCAGAAAAAAGACCCGGTCAAGGTGAATGCCACCGACAAGGTCAAGGACGCCGTCTCGGAGATCGAGAAATTCCTGAAAGAGACCCGACGCAATCTGGAGTTCGTCACTGACGAAGAATCTGGCAAGATCGTGGTCAAAGTCATCGCCAGCGAGACCGGTGAGCTGATCCGGCAACTTCCTTCGGAAGAAGCCCTGCGTATCGCCCACAGCCTCAGCGATGTCAAAAGTGTTCTGTTCGACGCCAAGGTCTGACCGGCGGCGAACACCCAATGATGTGAATCATGTCAGCCTTGCAGGAGTGGGGCTGACGCGTTGATGAGAGGGACAACAGCATGGCAAGCCCCATTATTCCAAGCACGGGCCAGGGCTACGGGCTCGAGATTGGCAAGATCGTCGATGTGTTGGTGAAGGCCGACACCGCGGCCAAGTCCAATCAGATTGCCCGGCAGTCGAGCAACAACTCGGCGATGCTCTCGGGTATCGGCTCCCTGCGTAGCGCGTTGACGGCATTCCAGGATGCCATGAAGAAGCTCAACGACAAGGATGCTCCCTCCTTCAACGCCTTCGCGGGTACCTCCGCGAATGAAAACGTGGTCAAGATCAAGTCGGGCAATACCGCGGTGCCTGGCACCTACGATATCAGGGTCGACAAGCTTGCCACCTCTTCCAAGGTCGCCAGCCAGCAGTTCGCCGGCGGTGCCTCTTCGGCGATCACTCCTGGTGAGATGACCATCAGCCAGGGTGGCAAGGACTACAAGATCACCGTTGCCAGCGGTGCCACGCTGCAGAGCGTGCGTGATCAGATCAACAAGGAAATGAGTGCCAAAGGCATCACCGCCAACATCATCAATGAGGCGGGTGGTTCGCGCCTGGTGTTCGGCTCCACCACCACCGGCGCTGGCAGCGATATTTCCGTGAGCGGCATTCCTGAACTGGCCATCGATGGTACTCAGCCGATCGCCGGTTCTGGTGCCGGTTACATCTCTGCCAAAGCGCAAGATGCCGAGTTCTCGATCGACGGTCTGAAGCTGACCAGCCCCAAGAACACGGTCGATAACGCGATCAGCGGCCTGACCCTGGAGCTCACCGGTACTACCGCCCCTGCCGCAGCCACCGGAGTCAAGGTGAGCGTGGCGCTGGACAACGACGGGCTGAGGAAGTCGGTGCAGTCGTTCGTCGACGCCTACAACACGCTGCAGAAGGCTGTCTCGGCGCTGACCACGCCGACCAAGGACTCCGGCGGCAAAGTGACCAGCCTCGGTCCGTTGACCGGCGACCCGACCACCCGTTCGTTGCTGGGCGACGTGCGCAAGGTGCTGGCCGAAGTCGGTAACGGCGACAAGCTGACCACGCTGAGCCAGCTGGGCATCAACACCCAGAAAGACGGCACCCTGGAGTTCAACAGCACCAAGTTCTCGTCGGCGCTGAACGACAAGAAGCTCGGCCCTGAGATCCAGCAGCTGTTCACCGGCACCAACGGTCTGTTCGAGCGCATGAACAAGGCCATCGACCCCTACAACTCGACGGGCGGTTCGCTGGATTCGCGCAAGACCAACCTCGACAAGGCGGCCAAGAGCCTGCTCGACCAGCAGGCGGCCCTGGATCGCCGTACCGCCACGTTGACCGAGTCGCTGACCAAGAAATACGCGGCCCTGGACGCGGCGCTGGCGAAGGTGAAGAAGCAGGGCGAGCAGATCGTTTCCATCTTCGAGGCGATCAACGCCCAGGCGAAGAAGTGATCGATCGCTGGTGACAAAAAGCCCGGTGGCACCCAGCAGGTGCCCCGGGCTTCATCGTTTGTCGGCTAAAGTTTTTTGACGTGACGGCGATACAAGGGGTATATGCACCTTTTTCGCTGCAACGAGGTAGATCCATGAACCCGATGTTGGCCCTTCGGCAGTACCAGAAAGTCAATGGCGCGGCGCAGACGTCCGAAGCCAGCCCGCACCGCCTGGTGCAGATGCTCATGCAGGGCGGCCTCGACCGTCTGGCCCAGGCCAAGGGCGCGATTGCGCGCAACGACATCGCCCAGCGCGGCATTCTGCTTGGCAAGGCTATCGACATCATTGGTGGCCTGCGTGAAGGGCTGGACCTGGAAAACCATGCCGACAGCCTGGCGGACCTGGACAACCTGTACACCTACATGAGCCGCCGTCTGGTCGAGGCGAACGTAAAGAGCGATCCGGCGATCATCGATGAAGTGGCGCGCCTGCTGATCACCGTCAAGGAAGGCTGGGATGCGATCGGCGATCAACAGCCGGCGCCCTGAATCGGGAGAGATGTCATGAGCGAGGTAGTCGAGCGTATCGAGCAGACCCGCGAGGCCTTGCTGGCCGCGCTGTCCAGTCGTGACTGGGACGCCATCGGCGAGCTCGACCTGGCGTGTCGCGTCTGCGTCGAGGATATCGTCGCGGAGGCGGCGATCAACGAAGATGCGGTGCGCGGTAGCCTGGAGCAGTTGCTGGGGGTCTATCGGCAACTGATCGAGATTGCAAGTGGCGAGCGTCAATCAATAGTCGACGAGATGACGCAGATCCGTCAGGCGGAAAATGCCGCAAAGGTATACCATCTGTTCTCTTGACCACAGATGATGTAAAAACCAGCGCGCCATAAATTTGACTGTGTGCGGTTTTTTGACTTTACTAGTGGCTGTTTTCGAATTTCAGACGTCCGAACACTGACCATTCAGTCGGAATGATGTCGAGCATGCCCTCAGGGCGCCGATATGACTAGGGAAGTTGCTATTGCATGTGGCGTGAAACCAAAATCCTCCTGATCGATGACGACAGCGCCCGCCGCCGCGATCTGGCAGTGGTGCTGAACTTCCTCGGCGAAGAAAACCTGTCCTGTTCCAGTCAGGACTGGCAGCAAGCCGTCGAGTCGTTGAGCTCGAGCCGTGAAGTACTGTGCGTACTGATCGGCACCGTGAATGCTCCAGCCAGTGTGCTGGGGCTGCTTAAGACAGTGGCCGGGTGGGATGAGTTCCTTCCGGTTCTGCTTTTGGGTGAAATTTCTTCTGCCGAGTTCCCCGAAGACCTGCGTCGCCGGGTGCTCTCCAATCTCGAAATGCCGCCGAGCTACAGCCAGTTGCTCGACTCGCTGCACCGTGCCCAGGTCTATCGCGAGATGTACGACCAGGCCCGTGAGCGGGGGCGTCAGCGCGAGCCCAACCTGTTCCGCAGCCTGGTGGGTACCAGCCGTGCCATCCAGCACGTGCGGCAGATGATGCAGCAAGTGGCCGATACCGACGCCAGCGTGCTGATTCTGGGTGAGTCCGGCACTGGCAAGGAGGTGGTGGCGCGCAACCTGCACTACCACTCCAAGCGTCGCGAGGCGCCTTTCGTGCCGGTCAACTGCGGGGCGATCCCGGCGGAATTGCTCGAGAGCGAGCTGTTCGGTCACGAGAAGGGCGCGTTCACCGGGGCGATCACCAGCCGCGCCGGGCGTTTCGAGCTGGCCAACGGCGGCACGCTGTTCCTCGACGAGATCGGCGACATGCCGCTCCCCATGCAGGTCAAGCTGCTGCGCGTGTTGCAGGAACGTACCTTCGAGCGGGTGGGCAGCAACAAGACCCAGAGCATCGATGTGCGCATCATCGCCGCGACTCACAAGAACCTCGAGAGCATGATCGAGGACGGGACCTTCCGTGAAGACCTCTACTACCGGTTGAATGTCTTCCCCATCGAGATGGCGCCACTGCGCGAGCGTGTCGAGGATATCCCGCTGCTGATGAACGAGCTGATCTCGCGCATGGAGCACGAGAAGCGCGGCTCGATCCGCTTCAATTCGGCGGCGATCATGTCGCTGTGCCGGCATGGCTGGCCGGGCAACGTGCGTGAGCTGGCCAACCTGGTCGAGCGCATGGCGATCATGCACCCCTACGGGGTGATTGGCGTGTCGGAGCTGCCGAAGAAATTCCGCTACGTCGATGACGAGGACGAGCAGTTGGTGGACAGCCTGCGCAGCGATCTCGAGGAGCGTGTGGCGATCAACGGCAGCACGCCGAACTTCGCCAGCCATGCCATGCTGCCGCCGGAGGGGCTCGACCTGAAGGACTATCTCGGTGGCCTTGAGCAGGGGTTGATCCAGCAGGCGCTGGATGATGCCAATGGCATCGTTGCCCGCGCCGCGGAGCGGCTGCGTATCCGTCGTACCACGCTGGTGGAGAAGATGCGCAAGTACGGCATGAGTCGCCAGGGTGGCGAGGAGCAGGCGGAGGATTGACGCCCGCGGTATCCGTCGAGGGCTAGGGACAGCCCCGCGGATGCAATATCCCTACCTTTCGAAGGGGTGCAAAGCCCCGTGACCAGCGGTCTTGCGGCCGTCTCTGCGAATGTTCCCCGGCAGTCTCTCGCAACCTCCGGCACGCGTATTGCTATATGGCTGGCAATACACCGTTTTTGACGGTCAGCCACGCGAGAGAGCACGATGCCCCAGGCCGCCCACATGTCCCGAGTCCCCGATCCGCAGGGGCGCACCCCGGTCGAGCAGGAAAGCCGACAGGGCCTTGAACAGGCATTCGCCCTGTTCAACCAGGTTTCCTCCCAGCTCAGCGAGTCGTACAGCATGCTCGAGGCGCGGGTGAGTGAGCTCAAGGGTGAGCTGGCGGTGGTCAGTGCCCAGCGCATGGCGGAGCTTGGCGAGAAGGAACGGGTGGCCAATCGTTTGCAGAACCTGCTGGACCTGTTGCCGGGCGGGGTGATCGTGATCGATGCGCAGGGCTATGTGCGCGAGGCCAATCCGGCTGCGTGCGACCTGCTGGGCGCGCCGTTGGTTGGCGAGCTCTGGCGCCAGGTGATCGCGCGCAGCTTCGCGCCGCGCAAGGATGACGGCCATGAGGTGTCGCTGCGTGACGGCCGCCGCCTGTCGATCGCCACGCGCTCGCTGGATGCCGAGCCCGGGCAACTGGTGCTGCTGACCGACCTCACCGAGACCCGTCGCCTGCAGGACCAGCTCTCGCGCCATGAGCGCCTGTCGTCGCTCGGCCGCATGGTGGCCTCGCTGGCGCACCAGATCCGTACTCCGTTGTCCGCGGCGATGCTCTATGCCAGCCATCTGGCGGACGGCGAAAAAACCTTGCCGGACGATACCCGGCAGCGCTTTGCCGGGAGCCTGAAGGAGCGCCTGCACGAACTGGAGCATCAGGTCCGCGACATGCTGGTGTTTGCCCGTGGCGAGCTGCCGCTGAGCGATCGGCTGACCCCCAAGGCATTGTTCCAGGCACTGCAGCAGGCTGCGCAGGTTCATGTTCAGGGGCAATCGGTGCGCTGGCAGTGCGATGTGCACCTTGGCGAGTTGCTGTGCAATCGCGACACCCTGGTGGGCGCCTTGCTCAACCTGATCGACAACGCCGTGCAGGCCAGCGCGGGGGGGGCACGGCTCAAGGTTCACCTGTACCAGCGCGACCAGCACCTGCACTTGTGTGTCAGCGATGCCGGCAGCGGCATCGATGCCGAGCTCCTGGCCAGGCTGGGCGAGCCATTCCTCACCACCAAGTCGACGGGTACCGGGCTGGGCCTGGCGGTCGTCCAGGCCGTGGTGCGTGCTCACCAAGGCACCTTGCGGCTGCGTTCGACGCCGGGGCGTGGCACCTGTGCCCAAGTGATCCTGCCATTGATCGCTGCCGCCTCGAAGGGGGAGCAATGATGGATATCAAGGTGCTGCTGGTCGAGGACGATCGTACCTTGCGCCAGGCGCTGGCGGACACCCTGGAGATCGGCGGTTTCGCCCATCTTGCCGTGGGTTCGGCCGAGGAGGCGTTGCAAGCGGTCGCACGCGAGCCGTTCAACCTGGTGGTCAGTGATGTGAACATGCCGGGCATGGATGGTCATCAGTTGCTGGCGCAACTAGGGCGCCATCATCCGCAGCTTCCGGTGCTGCTGATGACGGCCCATGCGGCGGTGGAGCGGGCGGTCGACGCCATGCGCCAGGGGGCGGTCGACTACCTGGTCAAGCCGTTCGAGCCCAAGGCGCTGATCAGCCTGGTGGAGCGACACGCTGCGGGTCATCTCGAGGTGGGCGAGGAAGAGGGGCCGGTCGCCTGCGAGCCGGCCAGCCTGCAATTGCTCGAGTTGGCGGCGCGGGTCGCGCGCAGCGACTCCACCGTACTGATCTCGGGTGAGTCGGGGACTGGCAAGGAGGTGCTGGCGCGCTTCATTCATCAGCAGTCGCCGCGAGCGGCGGCGCCGTTCGTGGCGATCAACTGCGCGGCGATCCCCGACAACATGCTCGAAGCCACTTTGTTCGGTCATGAGAAAGGAGCCTTCACGGGCGCCATTGCCGCGCAGGCCGGCAAGTTCGAGCAGGCCGATGGCGGCACCTTGCTGCTCGACGAGATTTCCGAAATGCCGTTGGCGCTGCAGGCCAAGCTGCTGCGGGTGTTGCAGGAGCGCGAAGTGGAGCGGGTCGGTGGGCGCAAGCCGATCGCCCTGGATATCCGGGTGCTGGCCACCACCAACCGCGATCTGGTGGGCGAGGTGGCGGCCGGGCGCTTCCGTGAAGACCTCTATTATCGCCTGTCGGTGTTCCCTCTGGCCTGGCGCGCCCTGCGCGAGCGCCCGGGGGACATCCTGCCGCTGGCCGAACGTCTGCTGGCGCGCCATGTCGGCAAGATGAGGCATGCGCCGGTGCGTCTGTCCGCCGATGCCCGGGCTTGCCTGCAGGCGCACGCCTGGCCGGGCAATGTGCGCGAGCTGGACAACGCCTTGCAGCGGGCGCTGATCCTGCAGCAGGGCGGGGTGATCGAGGCGGCGGATTTCTGTCTGGCGGGCGTCATTCCATTGTCGGCTCCAATTCGAGCCACGCCAGTGGTCGAGGACAGCGCGGTTGAGCCCATGGGTCTGGGCGACGACATGCGTCGCCACGAATACCAGATGATCATCGATACCTTGCGCGCCGAGCGCGGCCGTCGCAAGGAGGCGGCCGAGCGCTTGGGAATCAGTCCGCGCACCTTGCGTTACAAGCTGGCGCAAATGCGCGACGCGGGGCTCGATGTGGAAGCCAGCCTGTTTGGCTGATCAATTGTTTTGAATGTATGTGGGGCGGGCTGGCACTCCTCTTGCTAGTCCCAGCCTATTCGCTGCATGAGTGTCAAAAAAATGCGGCCGCCGGAGAGAGAAGTCCATGACCCAAGGTGTTGAATTCAATCGTCTGATGATGGACATGCGCGCCATGAAGGCCGAAGCCATGTCCACGCCCAAGACCACTGCCGCGCCCGAACTGGCGCCGGGGCAGAGCAGCTTCGCCGACATGCTCGGCCAGGCGATTGGCAAGGTGCATGAAACCCAGCAGGCCTCGACCCAGCTGGCCAACGCCTTTGAAATTGGCAAGAGCGGTGTCGACCTGACTGACGTCATGATCGCTTCGCAGAAAGCCTCCGTGTCGTTCCAGGCATTGACCCAGGTACGCAACAAGCTGGTACAGGCGTACCAGGACATCATGCAGATGCCGGTATAAGGGCGAGAGTGAGTCATGGCCGAAGCAGTCGTCGATAACGCCCCCGCCAAAAGTGGCCCGCCAGCCGCCAAACCGCCGCTGTTCGGCATGGCGTTCCTGGAAAACATCTCGCAGATGCCCATGCTGCGTCAGGTTGGCCTGCTGGTCGGCCTGGCCGCCAGCGTGGCCATCGGCTTCGCCGTGGTGCTCTGGTCGCAGCAGCCGGACTACCGGCCGCTGTACGGCAGCCTGGCGGGCATGGACACCAAGCAGGTCATGGACACGCTTGCCTCCGCCGACATTCCCTATCACGTGGAACCGAACTCCGGCGCCCTGCTGGTCAAGGCCGACGACCTCTCCCGTGCGCGCCTGAAGCTGGCCGCCGCCGGCGTGGCGCCGAGCGACGGCAACGTCGGTTTCGAGCTGCTGGACAAAGAGCAGGGGCTGGGCACCAGCCAGTTCATGGAAACCACCCGCTACCGCCGCAGCCTCGAAGGTGAGCTGGCGCGTACCGTTTCCAGCCTGAACAACGTCAAGGCCGCGCGCGTGCACCTGGCGATCCCGAAAAGCTCGGTGTTCGTCCGTGACGAGCGCAAGCCCAGCGCCTCGGTACTGGTCGAGCTGTACCCAGGCCGCGCCTTGGAGGCCGGCCAGGTCATGGCCATCGTCAACCTCGTGGCTACCAGCGTTCCGGAGCTGGACAAGTCGCAGGTGACCGTGGTCGACCAGAAAGGCAACCTGCTCTCCGACCAGTTGCAGGACACCGCCCTGACCATGGCCGGCAAGCAGTTCGACTACAGCCGCCGCATGGAAGGCCTGCTCACCCAGCGCGTGCATAACATCCTGCAGCCGGTGTTGGGCAACGACCGTTACAAGGCAGAAGTGTCGGCCGATCTCGACTTCAGCGCCGTCGAGTCCACCTCCGAGCAGTTCAACCCCGACCAGCCGGCGCTGCGCAGCGAGCAGTCGGTCAACGAACAGCGTGCCAGCAGCCAGGGCCCGCAAGGTGTGCCGGGTGCCCTGAGCAACCAGCCGCCGGCCGGCGCTTCCGCGCCTGAAAATGCCAAGGCCGCCGCCACGCCGGCCGGTGCCATCCAGCCGGGCCAGCCGCTGGTGGATGCCAACGGCCAGCAGATCATGGACCCGGCCACCGGCCAGCCGATGCTCGCGCCGTACCCGAGCGACAAGCGCCAGCAGAGCACCAAGAACTTCGAGCTGGATCGCTCCATCAGCCACACCCGCCAGCAGCAGGGTCGCCTGACCCGTCTGTCGGTGGCCGTGGTGGTGGATGACCAGGTCAAGCTCGACGCCGCCAGCGGCGAAGCCACCCGCACCCCGTGGGGTGCCGAAGACCTGGCGCGCTTCACCCGCCTGGTGCAGGACGCCGTGGGCTTCGATGCCAGCCGTGGCGACAGCGTGACCGTGATCAACGTGCCGTTCGCCGCCGACCGTGGCGACGAGCTGGTCGACATTCCGTTCTACTCGCAGCCGTGGTTCTGGGACATCGTCAAGCAAGTGCTGGGCGTGCTGTTCATCCTGGTGCTGGTGTTCGGCGTGCTGCGTCCGGTGCTCACCAATATCACAGGTGGCGGCAAGCAAGCTGCCACGGACAGCGACATGGAGCTGGGCGGCATGATCGGTCTGGATGGCGAACTGGCCAACGACCGCGTCAGCCTGGGTGGCCCGACAAGCATTCTGTTGCCGAGCCCGAGCGAGGGTTACGAGGCACAGCTCAACGCAATCAAGGGCCTGGTGGCCGAAGACCCGGGCCGCGTGGCCCAGGTCGTGAAAGAGTGGATCAACGCCGATGAGTGACAATCGAGCCATTACCGCCAAGCTGAGCCGCGTCGACAAGGCGGCCATTCTCCTGCTCTCGCTCGGCGAGACCGATGCCGCGCAGGTGCTGCGCCACATGGGGCCCAAGGAGGTGCAGCGGGTCGGTGTGGCCATGGCGCAGATGGGCAACGTGCATCGCGAGCAGGTCGAGCAGGTGATGAGCGAGTTCGTCGAGATCGTCGGCGACCAGACCAGCCTGGGCGTCGGCTCCGACGGCTACATCCGCAAGATGCTCAACCAGGCGCTCGGCGAGGACAAGGCCAACGGCCTGATCGACCGCATCCTGCTGGGTGGCAACACCAGCGGCCTGGACAGCCTCAAGTGGATGGAGCCACGTGCCGTGGCTGACGTCATCCGCTACGAGCACCCACAGATCCAGGCCATCGTGGTCGCCTATCTCGACCCCGACCAGGCCGGTGAGGTGCTGAGCAACTTCGACCACAAGGTGCGCCTGGACATCGTCCTGCGCGTCTCGTCGCTCAATACCGTGCAGCCAGCGGCGCTCAAGGAACTCAACCAGATCCTCGAGAAACAGTTCTCCGGCAACTCCAATGCCGCGCGCACCACCCTGGGTGGCATCAAGCGCGCCGCCGATATCATGAACTTCCTCGACAGCTCGGTCGAAGGCGCGCTGATGGATGCGATCCGCGAGATCGACAGCGACCTGTCGGAGCAGATCGAAGACCTGATGTTCGTCTTCAACAACCTGGCCGACGTCGACGACCGTGGTATCCAGGCGCTGCTGCGCGAAGTGTCCTCCGACGTACTGGTGGTGTCCCTCAAGGGTGCCGACGAGAAGGTCAAGGACAAAGTCTTCAAGAACATGTCCAAGCGCGCCTCGGAACTGCTGCGCGACGACCTGGAGGCGAAAGGGCCGGTGCGGGTCAGCGACGTGGAAACGGCGCAGAAGGAAATCCTCACCATCGCCCGACGCATGGCCGAGGCCGGCGAGATCGTGCTTGGCGGCAAGGGTGCCGAGGAAATGATCTGACCTGCGGGGCAACGCGGTCCCTTGCAGGAGCGGCCTTGTGCCGCGTAAGGGCCGCGTAGCGGCCCCGCGATCTTGGTGTCACCGCAGAATTGCCGGGGCTGCTTTGCAGCCCTTTCGCGGCACAAGGCCGCTCCTACAGGGGCGCGTTGGTTGCAGATGGCTTTTGAGTACCTGAAAACATGTCTACCACCGAACACCCCAGCGACCTGATCCGCGCCCGCGACCTCGAGGGCGTCGATGTCTGGGCGCTGCCCAGCTTCGACCCCGAGCCTGAGCCGGTGCCCGAGCCTGAGCCCGAGGTCGTCGAAGAGGAAATCGAGGAAGTGCCGCTGGAGGAAGTCCAGCCGCTGACTCTCGAAGAACTCGAAGCCATCCGCCAGGAGGCCTACAACGAGGGCTTCGCCACTGGCGAGCGCGAAGGTTTCCATAGCACCCAGTTGAAGGTGCGCCAGGAGGCCGAGGTCGCCCTGGCGACGAAGCTGGCGGGCCTGGAGCAGCTCATGGGCCACCTGCTCGAACCGATCGCCGAGCAGGACACCCAGATCGAAAAAGGCATGGTGCAACTGGTGGCGCACATGGCGCGCCAGGTCATCGGTCGCGAACTGCGCACAGACTCCAGCCACATCACTCATGTGCTGCGCGAAGCCTTGAAACTGCTGCCCATGGGCGCCGACAACATCCGCATCCACCTCAACCCCCAGGACTTCGAGCTGGCCAAGGCCCTGCGCGAGCGCCACGAGGAAAACTGGAAGTTGCTCGAGGACGAGGCGTTGTTGCCGGGCGGTTGCCGCATCGAGACCGCCCATAGCCGTATCGACGCGACCATGGAGACGCGGATCGAGAAGGCCGTGGCGCAGCTGTTCGACCAGTCCCACGACCATTCGCTGCATCCCGCCGCGGCGGATATTTCCATCGAGCTCGAGGACCAGCCGGGAGCCGCTGATGCGCCTTGATCGCACCAGCTTCGGCAAGCGCCTCGAAGGTTACGCCGACGCCATACGCCTGCCGGACCAGCCGGTGGTCGAAGGCCGCCTGCTGCGCATGGTCGGGCTGACCCTGGAGGCCGAGGGCCTGCGCGCCGCCGTGGGCAGCCGCTGCCTGGTGATCAACGACGACAGCTATCACCCGGTGCAGGTGGAAGCCGAGGTGATGGGCTTCTCTGGTGACAAGGTGTTCCTCATGCCGGTCGGCAGCATCGCCGGCCTGGCCCCAGGTGCCCGGGTGGTGCCGCTGGACGACAGTGGTCGCCTGCCCATGGGCATGAGCATGCTCGGGCGGGTGCTCGATGGCGCCGGCCGGGCCCTGGATGGCAAGGGCGGGATGAAGGCCGAGGACTGGGTGCCGATGGATGGCCCGGTCATCAACCCGCTCAACCGTGACCCCATCAGCCAGCCGCTGGACGTCGGCATTCGCAGCATCAATGGCCTGCTGACGGTCGGGCGCGGCCAGCGCCTGGGCCTGTTTGCCGGTACGGGTGTCGGTAAGTCGGTGCTGTTGGGCATGATGACCCGTTTCACCGAGGCCGAGATCATCGTGGTCGGGCTGATCGGTGAGCGTGGTCGCGAAGTGAAGGAATTCATCGAGCATATCCTCGGCGAGGAGGGGCTCAAGCGTTCGGTGGTGGTGGCCTCGCCTGCGGATGACGCGCCGTTGATGCGTCTGCGGGCGGCGATGTACTGCACGCGGATCGCCGAGTATTTCCGCGACAAGGGCAAGAACGTCCTGTTGCTGATGGACTCCCTGACCCGTTTCGCCCAGGCCCAGCGCGAGATCGCCCTGGCCATCGGCGAGCCGCCCGCCACCCGTGGCTATCCGCCGTCGGTGTTCGCCAAGCTGCCCAAGCTGGTGGAGCGGGCGGGCAATGGCGAGGCGGGGGGCGGTTCGATCACGGCGTTCTATACCGTATTGTCCGAAGGTGACGACCAGCAGGACCCGATCGCCGACTCGGCGCGGGGCGTGCTCGACGGCCACTTCGTGCTGTCGCGGCGCCTGGCCGAGGAAGGGCACTACCCGGCCATCGATATCGAAGCGTCGATCAGCCGGGTCATGCCCCAGGTGGTCGACCCCGACCACCTGCGCCAGGCGCAGAAGTTCAAGCAGCTGTGGTCGCGCCTGTCGCAGAGCCGCGACCTGATCAGTGTCGGCGCCTATGTGGCCGGTGGCGACGTGGAAACCGACCTGGCCATCGCCCTGCAGCCCAAGCTGGTGGACTTCCTGCGCCAGGGCCTGGACGAGAATGTCGGCATGGCCCAGAGCCGCGAAGAGCTGGGCGCAATCTTCGTGCCGCCGGCGGGTTGATAGGCCATGGCCCAGCCAAGTCGCGCCGCACGCCTGGTGCCGGTGGTGGAGATGGCCGAAGAGGCCGAGCGCAAGGCTGCCCAGCGCGTGGGGCATTTCCAGCGGCTGGTCAGTGACGCCCAGGTCAAGCTGGCGGAGCTTGAGAGTTTCCGTGAGGCCTATCAGATGCAGTGGATCAACCGCGGCGGGCAGGGTGTCGACGGCAGTTGGCTGCTGAACTACCAGCGCTTCCTTGCGCAGCTGGAAACCGCGATGACCCAGCAGCGCCAGAGCCTGACCTGGCACCAGAACAACCTCAATAACGCGCGCAACACCTGGCAGCAGGCCTATGCCCGGGTGGAAGGGCTGCGCAAGCTGGTGCAGCGCTACCTCGACGAGGCCCGTCGGGCCGAGGACAAGCGCGAGCAGCGCCTGCTCGACGAACTTTCCCAGCGCCTGCCCCGCCAGACCCACCTGTAGGAGCCAGCCTTGCTGGCGAACCGCGGTGTCTGCGTTCGCCAGCAAGGCTGGCTCCTACAGGGAATTGTGACCAACCTCTCGGCTTGCGGGGTGCCGGGCTGGCTGCTAAACCTTCAGATGTTGTATTCGCCATCAACGAAGGAATCGCTGGCATGGCAGTCGAGACTGATTTTTCACAGGACGGGAAACAGCTGACGATCAAGGTCAAGGGTCGTTTCGATTTCGGCAAGCATCAGGAATTCAGGGACGCCTACGAGCGTCGACAGCCGGACTCGGTGATCGTTGATCTGAAAGAAGCCACCTATCTGGACAGCTCCGCATTGGGCATGCTGCTGTTGCTGCGTGACCATGTCGGAGGGGATGAGCCGGATATCCGCGTGGTCCACGCCAGCCCTGACGTGCGCAAGATCCTGGCCATCTCCAATTTCGAAAAGCTGTTCGACATCAGTTGAATGCCGTCATGCCTGCCGAACAGGCGTTGACCGTGCTGATCGTCGAGGACGGCGCCGCGGACCGCATGCTGCTGGCGCAGATCGTGCGGCGCCAGGGGCATGCGGTCATCACGGCGGAGAACGGTGAGCAGGCGGTGGCGGTGTTCGCCGAGCAGCGGCCGCAGTTGGTGCTGCTGGACGCCTTGATGCCGGTGATGGATGGCTTCGAGGCGGCGCGACAGATCAAGGCGCTGGCGGGTGAGGCGTTGGTGCCGATCATCTTTCTCACGTCGCTCAACGAAGAAGAGGGGCTGGTGCGCTGCCTGGAGGCCGGCGGCGACGACTTCATGGCCAAGCCCTACAGCGCAGTGATCCTGGGTGCCAAGATCCGCGCCATGGACCGCCTGCGCCGGTTGCAGGCCACGGTGCTGGAGCAGCGCGACCAGATCACCCGGCATCACCATCACCTGCTCAACGAGCAGCGTGTAGCCAAGGCGGTGTTCGACAAGGTGGCACATTCCGGCTGCCTTAATGCCCCGAACATCCGCTACTTGCAGTCCCCCTATGCGTTGTTCAACGGTGACCTGCTGCTGGCCGCCTTCACGCCGTCCGGCGACATGCACGTGCTGCTAGGGGACTTCACCGGGCACGGCCTGCCGGCGGCGGTCGGCGCCATGCCTTTGGCGGAAGTCTTCTATGGCATGACGGCCAAGGGCTACGGCCTGGTCGAGACGCTGCGCGAGATGAACGCCAAGCTCAAGCGCATCCTCCCGGTGGACATGTTCTGCTGCGCGCTGCTGCTCAACCTGAGCTTCCAGCGTGGGACGGTGGAGTTCTGGAATGGCGGGATGCCTGATGGCTACCAGCTTTCGGCGCAGGGTGAGGTACTGGCGGTGCTCCCTTCGCGGCATTTGCCGCTGGGAATCCTGGCGCCTGACCAGTTCGACGACACGACCGAGGTCATGCCGCTGGCCGTGGGGGAGCGGCTGTTCCTGCTGTCCGACGGTGTGATCGACAGCGGCGACGCGCGGGAATGCCTGTTCGGGGTGGGGCGATTGCGTCAGGTGCTGGCTGAAAACCGCCAGCCCGCCCTGCTGTTCGATGAGGTCATGCAGGCGCTGGAGCGCTTCGGTGGCCAGACCCGGGATGACATCAGCCTGTGCGACATCCGCATGCTGGCGCCGGTGGATGCCGTGCCGCAGGCCGTGGTCTATTCCGACAGCGGGCGCTCTAGCCCGCTGGAGTGGGCGTTGAACTTCACGTTGCGTGGCGAGAGCCTCAGGCGTTTCAACCCGGTGCCTTACCTGGTGCAGCTCTTGCAGGAAATACATGGCCTGCGGCCTGTCAGCGGGATGCTGCACAGCGTGTTGAGCGAGTTGTATTCCAATGCCCTGGAGCACGGTGTGCTGGGGCTGGACTCAAGCCTCAAGCGCGACGCGCAGGGCTTCTCCGAGTACTATCGTCAACGTGGCCAGCGCCTGGCGGAAGACATCCAGGGTTTTGTCGAAATCGTCCTGTCGGTGGAACCGCGCGCAGCGGGTGGGCATCTGAGGATCGATGTTCGCGACAGCGGTGCGGGGTTCGACGTTGAACGGGCGCTTGCGCAGGCTCCGGTCGAACAGGGCTTCAGCGGGCGTGGCTTGGGCTTGGTCCGCCGCCTGGGTTGCCGTGCTCAGTGGCTTGAAGGTGGGCGCCTGGCGCGGGTGGAGTTCGAGTGGTGAGTCGAGGGTTGGCCTGCGAATGAGCTTCGGGCCGAGGTGTAAATGGGCTTGATCAAGGAGTGAGCAAGTGGTGGACGTGCATATCGATCACAAGGTGCTCAGTGACCTTCGGGAGGTCATGGAGGACGGCTATCCGCAATTGCTGGAAACCTTCCTCGAGGACTCCGAGCGACGTCTCAGCCAGTTGCATGAAGCCAAGGATGCCGCTGAGCTCGGTCTGGCGGCGCACAGCTTCAAGGGTAGCAGCAGCAACATGGGGGCCGTGGGCCTGGCCGGTCTCTGCCAGCAATTGGAGGATCGTGTCCGCCAGGTGCCGCTGTACGGTATCGAAGACCTGATCAATCGCATCGACCAGGAGTATCTGGAGGTGCAGCGTTTCTATCGGAGCGAGCGACAACGGATTTCCGCGGGTTAGCGAACCTGGCGCGAGTTTTGCCTGTCTTTGTCCAGACGTAATTTTCATGTTTCTGGCGCGGAGACTTTTCAATGCCTGTCGCATCCAATCCATTGTTGCAAGCCGGCCTTCTGGGCAAGGCGGCGCGTCCGGCCCCCGGTGCGGCCGACAAACCGCTGCAGGCGGCGGGTGACCAAGGCGCGGGCTTCGATCAGGTCATGGCCCGGCAAGGGCGTGACGCAGCCCCGGCGCGCGATGACAAGGTTTCCCCTGGCGCTTCGGGGCAAGCCAAACCCAAGGACAAGGTCGACGCCTCCGGCGGCAACAAGACTGGCAATGCCGCGCCTGCGGTTGCCGATGGCGGCAAGAAGTTGCCTGCCACGGACAAACCGCCCGTTGCCGAGGGGGGTGACGAGGCTGCTGACAGTGGTGCCTCCGCGCTCCTGGATGCCAGCCTGGTTGCTGGGCAGGTGACCGACGCCCAGCCGGGCGCCCAGTTGCTGCAGGCCCAGGCCGAGGCGGTTGCGCCGGTGCTGCAGGCGGCGGTCCAGCCGCCATTGCCGCCTGCTCCCCCGTCAGTCCCAAGCCCTGTGGTCCAGGAGGAGCCCGCGCAGGCAGCGTTCGACCCAGAGGTCGACCCGCTGGCCGATATGCCGACCTTGCGCCTGGCCCTCGAACAGAATGCCCAGGCTCGCGGTACCACCTCGGCGCATGCCGGCAGCGCTCGCGCCGATCAGGGGCAGCAGCCGGCGGAAACCAATCAGGCGCCCGTCAATACCTTGGCGAACCTGACCGAGAAGGCCGAGGCCGAGTCGGGCCGATCCGAGCGCGGTGAAAAAGGCTTTGCCGGCTTGCTCGACGAAGGCCTCAAGGACCTCAAGGGCGCCAGCAGCGACACACGGGTGGATGATTTCGCCAATCGCCTGGCCAGCCTGACACAGGCAGCCACGCCGAAGACGGCCAACGCCGTGCCTGTCACGCCGAGCCCGTTGCAGCAACCCTTGCAGATGAACCAGGGCGCCTGGACCGAAGGCTTGGTGAACCGGGTCATGTACCTGTCCAGCCAGAACCTCAAGTCGGCAGACATTCAGCTCGAGCCTGCCGAGCTCGGTCGCCTGGATATCCGCGTCAATGTGGCGGCGGATCAGCCCGCGCAAATCCACTTCATCAGTGGTCACGCGGGCGTGCGCGATGCCCTGGACAGCCAGGCCCACCGTTTGCGCGAATTGTTCACCCAGCAGGGGTTGGCCCAGCCTGATGTCAGTGTTGCCGACCAGTCCCGCGGTCAGCAGCAACAGCAGCAGGCGCAGCAGGAGGGCTCGAACCTTTCGGGGGTTGCGGCTCGTCGTGCGGAGCGCGGGGAGGGTGAGCCAGGTGAGCTGGCCGATGCCGCTCGTCCGGTGGAGCAGCAGGTCGTGATTGGCGACAGCGTGGTCGACTACTACGCCTGATCCCGCTAGGAGGGGCTTCTGTAGGAGCGGCTTCAGCCGCGATGCAGCCACCGCGGTGCCTGACACCCGCTGTGCGGGTGATCGCGGCTAAAGCCGCTCCTACAGACAAATCTGCAAGGGGGGCTTCTGTAGGAGCGGCTTCAGCCGCGATGCAGCCACCGCGTTGCCTGCCTCCCGCTATGCGGGTGATCGCGGCTAAAGCCGCTCCTACAGACAAATCTGCAAGGGGGGCTTCTGTAGGAGCGGCTTCAGCCGCGATGCAGCCACCGCGTTGCCTGACACCCGCTGTGCGGGTGATCGCGGCTAAAGCCGCTCCTACAGACAAATCTGGCATAACACTTGCTCAAGCCACGTCATCCTACTTAGAAACCCTGTTGGACGACGGATTATTGGCATGGCGAAGAGCGACGCAGTGAAAGACCCCGCCACTAAAGGCAAACTCAAGCTGATCCTGCTGCTGGTGCTGGCCTTGCTGCTGGCGGTCGGCCTGTCGGTGGGCGCGACCTGGTTCTTCATGCACAAGAGCGAGTCGGCGCCCGCCGTGGATCCGGCCCAGGCCAACGCCAAGGCGGCGGCGATCTATGAACCCCTGGCGCCGGCCTTCGTGGTCAACTTCAACCAGAACGGGCGCCAGCGCTACATGCAGGTGAGCATCACCATGCAGGGGCGCAGCCAGGCAGACCTGGAAGCGCTGAAGGTGCACATGCCGGTCATCCGTAACAACCTGGTCATGATGTTCTCCGGGCAGGGCTTCGATACCCTCGCCAGCAGCCCGGTCGGGCAGGAGATGCTGCGTCAGAAAGCCACCGCGGTGGTGCAGGAAGTGGCGCAGAAAGAAGTCGGCAGGCCGGTCGTCGACCAGCTGCTGTTCACCAATTTCGTATTGCAGTAGGAGCACATAGATGGCCGTGCAGGACCTGCTGTCCCAGGATGAGATCGACGCCCTGCTGCATGGGGTGGACGATGGTCTGGTACAAACCGAGAGCGCTGGCGAGCCCGGCAGCATCAAGAGCTACGACCTGACCAGTCAGGACCGTATCGTGCGGGGTCGCATGCCGACCCTGGAAATGATCAACGAGCGCTTCGCCCGCTACACCCGCATCAGCATGTTCAACCTGCTGCGCCGTTCCGCGGATGTGGCCGTGGGTGGCGTGCAGGTGATGAAGTTCGGCGAGTACGTGCACTCGCTGTACGTGCCCACCAGCCTCAACCTGGTCAAGATCAAGCCGCTGCGCGGTACCGCGCTGTTCATCCTCGACGCCAAGCTGGTGTTCAAGCTGGTGGACAACTTCTTCGGAGGCGACGGTCGCCACGCCAAGATCGAGGGGCGTGAGTTCACCCCCACCGAGCTGCGCGTGGTGCGCATGGTGCTGGACCAGTGCTTTGTCGACCTCAAGGAAGCGTGGCAGGCGATCATGCCGGTCAACTTCGAGTACATCAACTCCGAGGTCAACCCGGCCATGGCCAACATCGTCGGCCCCAGCGAGGCGGTGGTGGTCTCGACCTTCCACATCGAGCTCGATGGCGGTGGCGGCGACCTGCACGTGACCATGCCGTACTCGATGATCGAGCCGGTGCGCGAGATGCTCGATGCCGGTTTCCAGTCCGACCTGGACGACCAGGACGAACGCTGGGTCAAGGCCCTGCGCGAGGACGTGCTGGACGTCGCGGTGCCGATGTCGGCCACCGTTGCCCGTCGCCAGCTCAAGCTGCGCGACATCCTGCACATGCAGCCGGGTGACGTGATCCCGGTGGAGCTGCCCGAGCACCTGGTGTTGCGGGCCAACGGTGTACCGGCGTTCAAGGCACGACTGGGTTCGCACAAGGGCACCCTGGCGCTGCAGATCATCGACCCGATCGAACGCCGCTGATGGCGCGTCGATCGCTCTAAACGTATTGAAAGGTTGTCGAGGAAATCATGGCTAACGAAAACGAGATCAGCTCCCCAGAGGAACAGGCCCTGGCCGATGAGTGGGCTGCGGCCCTCGAAGAAACCGGCGATGCCGGACAGGCCGATATCGATGCCCTGCTTGGCGGTGACGCCGGTGGCGATCGGCTGCCGATGGAAGAGTTCGCAAGCTCGCCCAAGCTCAACGAGAACGTCAGTCTCGAAGGCCCCAACCTGGATGTGATCCTGGATATTCCGGTGAGCATCTCCATGGAAGTGGGCAGTACCGAGATCAACATCCGCAACCTGCTGCAGCTCAACCAGGGCTCGGTGATCGAGCTCGACCGCCTGGCCGGCGAGCCGCTGGACGTGCTGGTCAACGGCACCCTGATCGCCCACGGCGAGGTGGTGGTGGTCAACGAGAAGTTCGGCATTCGCCTGACCGACGTGATCAGCCCCAGCGAACGTATCAAGAAGCTGCGCTGAGTGAAGGGCATGGTGCGAGCCGCCACGGCCTTCGCCGCGCTGCTGGTCAGCGAGGCGGTGATCGCTGCCGCCGAGCCCGCCACCCCGGTGGTGCCAGCGGCGAACCCGGGCAGCGTGAGTGGGCAATTGGCGCAGATGGTCTTCGGCCTGCTGCTGGTGGTCGGCCTGATCTTCTTCCTGGCCTGGCTGCTGCGGCGCATGCAGGGCACCGCGCAGCGCGGCGCGCCGGTGATCGAGATCGTCGGCAGCCGTGCCATCGGCCCGCGTGACCGGCTGTTGCTGGTGCAGGTTGGCAAGGAACAGATCCTGATCGGTCATACCCCGGGCAGCATCGAAGCCTTGCACGTGCTCGCCGAGCCCGTCGAGGTGCCCGCCGGCGCGCGCCAGGCCGCGCCGGAATTCGCCCAGCGGCTGCTCGAGCTGATGGGCAAGGATCATAAGGACAAGAAGTGATGATGGGCGCCCTGCGCATGCTGTTGACCCTGGCGCTGCTGCTGGCTGCGCCGCTGGCCCTGGCCGCCGACCCGCTGTCGATCCCGGCCATCACCTTGTCCAGTGGCGCGGACGGGCAGCAGGAGTACTCGGTCAGCCTGCAGATCCTGATGATCATGACGGCGCTGAGCTTCATCCCGGCGTTCGTCATCCTGATGACCAGCTTCACCCGGATCATCATCGTCTTCTCCATCCTGCGCCAGGCCCTGGGCCTGCAGCAGACGCCGTCGAACCAGGTGCTCACGGGCATGGCGCTGTTCCTCACCATGTTCATCATGGCGCCGGTCTTCGAGCGGGTGAACAAGGATGCCATCCAGCCCTACCTGGCCGAGCAGATGACCGCCCAGCAGGCCATCGACAAGGCCCAGGGGCCACTCAAGGACTTCATGCTGGCACAGACCCGGCAGAGCGACCTCGACTTGTTCATGCGCCTGTCCAAGCGCACCGATATCGCTGGCCCCGAGCAGGTGCCGCTGACCATCCTGGTGCCGGCGTTCGTCACCTCCGAGCTCAAGACCGCGTTCCAGATCGGCTTCATGATCTTCATCCCGTTCCTGATCATCGACATGGTGGTCGCCAGTGTGCTGATGGCGATGGGCATGATGATGCTGTCGCCGCTGATCATCTCGTTGCCGTTCAAGATCATGCTGTTCGTGCTGGTCGATGGCTGGGCGTTGATCATGGGCACCCTGGCCGGCAGTTTCGGTGGCGTCTGACGCCATCAAGGAGGGCTTTGCATGACACCTGAAGTTGCAGTCGACCTGTTCCGCAACGCCTTGTGGCTGACCACCCTGATGGTGGCGGTGCTGGTGGTGCCGAGCCTGCTGGTGGGCCTGGTGGTGGCCATGTTCCAGGCCGCCACGCAGATCAACGAACAGACCTTGAGCTTCCTGCCGCGCCTGCTGGTGATGCTGATCACGCTGATCGTTGCCGGGCCATGGCTGGTGCAGAAGTTCATGGAGTACTTCATCAGTCTGTACACCAGCATTCCGCAGCTGATCGGTTGACGCTGCGATGCTCGAGCTGACCGACACGCAGATCGGCACCTGGGTCGCCACCTTCATCCTGCCGTTGTTCAGGGTGACGGCGCTGTTGATGACCATGCCCATCTTCGGCACCAAGATGCTGCCGGCGCGGGTAAGGCTGTACGCCGCCGTGGCCATCACCGTGGTGATCGTGCCGGGCCTGCCGCCGCTGCCTGAAATCGACCCGCTGAGCCTGCGCGGGGTGCTGTTGTGCGGGGAGCAGATCATCGTCGGTGCGTTGTTCGGTTTCTCCCTGCAGTTGCTGTTCCAGGCGTTCGTGGTGGCGGGGCAGATCGTCGCGGTGCAGATGGGCATGGCCTTCGCGTCGATGGTCGACCCGGCCAACGGCGTCAACGTCGCGGTGGTCAGCCAGTTTATGACCATGCTGGTGAGTGTGCTGTTCCTGGTGATGAACGGCCATCTGGTGGCGTTCGAGATCCTCACTGAAAGCTTCACCACCCTGCCAGTGGGCAATGCGCTGGTGGTCAATCATTTCTGGGAGATGGCCGGGCGCCTGAGCTGGGTGCTGGGGGCGGGGCTGTTGCTGATCCTGCCGGCGATCGCCGCGCTGCTGGTGGTCAACGTCGCGTTTGGCGTGATGACGCGAGCGGCGCCGCAGTTGAATATCTTTTCCATCGGTTTCCCGCTGACCCTGGTGCTGGGGCTCGGCATCTTCTGGGTCGGCCTGGCCGATATTCTCTCCCACTATCAGGCACTGGCCAGCGAAGCGCTGCAGTGGCTGCGTGAACTGGCACGGGCGCGCTGAGCATGTCGGAAAGCGAGAGCGGTCAGGACAAGACGGAAGAACCCACCGACAAGCGCAAGCGCGACGCGCGCGAGAAAGGTGAGATCGCCCGGTCCAAGGAGCTCAATACGGTGGCGGTGACGCTGGCGGGTGCTGGCGGGCTGTTGGCGTTCGGTGGGCAGATGGCCGAAACATTGATGACGCTGATGCGTGCGAACTTCACCCTCACCCGTGAGGTGATCGTGGACGAGCGCAGCATGGGTGCGTTCCTGCTGGCGTCGGGCAAGATGGCGATCTGGTCGGTGCAGCCGGTGCTGATCCTGCTGTTCGTGATCTCCTTTGTCGCGCCCATCGCCCTGGGGGGCTTCCTCTTCTCGGGCAGCCTGCTGCAGCCCAAGTTCAGCCGGATGAACCCGTTGGCGGGGATCAAGCGCATGTTTTCCCTGCATGCGTTGACCGAGTTGCTCAAGGCCATCGCCAAGTTCCTGGTCATCCTGGTGGTGGCGCTGGTGGTGCTGGCCAGTGACCGCCAGGCGCTGATGTCGATTGCCAACGAGCCTCTGGAGCAGGCGGTCATCCATGCCGTGCAGGTGGTGGGCTGGAGCGCCTTGTGGATGGCGGCCGGGTTGCTGTTGATCGCGGCGGCGGACGTGCCGTTCCAGCTCTGGCAGGCGCACAAGAAGCTGAAGATGACCAAGCAGGAAGTGCGTGACGAGTACAAGGACTCCGAGGGCAAGCCTGAGGTGAAGCAGCGTATTCGCCAGTTGCAGCGGGAGGCTTCGCAGCGGCGCATGATGGCGGCGGTGCCCGAGGCTGACGTGATCATCACCAACCCGACGCACTATGCGGTGGCGCTGCAATACGACCCGGAGAAGGGTGGGGCGGCGCCGTTGCTGCTGGCCAAGGGCACGGATTTCCTGGCGCTGAAGATGCGCGAGATCGGCGTCGAGCACAAGGTGCAGATCCTCGAGTCGCCGGCACTGGCGCGGGCTATCTACTATTCCACCGAGCTGGAAGAGGAAATTCCGGCGGGGTTGTACCTGGCGGTGGCGCAGGTGTTGGCCTATGTGTTCCAGATTCGCCAGTACCGGGCGGGCAAGGGCAAGGCGCCGGAGCCGTTGAAGAAAGATCTGCCAATTCCCGAGGATTTGCGGCGCGATAGTTGAGGTTGGCTGATGGGGCGGGCGCCGCTTGTGCGGCGCATCGCGGATGAATCCGCTCCTACAGCCAGCCGATAAATCGCGTCGTACACGCAGGGCAGGCAACCATGGCCTGTCAGGCATGGGCACGTTGCAACCGATGTAGGAGCGGATTCATCCGCGATGCGCCGCGCGGGCGGCGCTCGATCTCAATACCCCTGCAGAAAAATCGCCTGCCCCCTGTCCGCCAACACGCGATCCAAGGCCCGCGCCCCGCAAAATATCCCCACCCCCGAAAAAGTTGGAAGGCTTCTTGCAAAGAGCAGCGCCAGGCGCCACGCAGGCGTCAAAGTTTTTGCTTGAAGAGGACTCGCGGTGGATCGCACTCAGTTAATCAGCAACGCCCGCAACAACCTGGCCGGTCTCGGCCGGGGCAACCTCGGCGTGCCGCTGCTGTTGCTGGTGATGCTGGCAATGATGATGTTGCCGATCCCGCCGTTCCTGCTCGACGTCTTCTTCACCTTCAACATCGCCCTGTCGATCGTGGTCCTGCTGGTCTGCGTCTACGCCCTGCGCCCGCTGGACTTCGCCGCCTTCCCCACCATCCTGCTGGTCGCCACGCTGCTGCGCCTGGCCCTGAACGTCGCCTCCACCCGGGTGGTCATGCTCCACGGCCAGGAAGGCCATGGCGCCGCGGGCAAGGTGATCCAGGCCTTCGGCGAGGTGGTGATCGGCGGCAACTATGTCGTGGGTGCGGTGGTGTTCGCCATCCTCATGATCATCAACTTCGTGGTCGTGACCAAGGGTGCCGGGCGCATCTCCGAAGTGAGCGCGCGCTTCACCCTTGACGCGATGCCCGGCAAGCAGATGGCCATCGACGCCGACCTCAATGCCGGCCTGATCGACCAGGCCCAGGCCAAGTCACGTCGTGCCGAAGTCGCCCAGGAAGCCGAGTTCTACGGCTCGATGGACGGTGCCAGCAAGTTCGTCCGTGGCGACGCCATCGCCGGCCTGCTGATCCTGTTCATCAACCTGATCGGTGGCATGCTCATCGGCATGCTGCAGCACAACATGTCCTTTGCCGATGCCGGCAAGGTCTACGCCCTGTTGACCATCGGTGACGGTTTGGTGGCGCAATTGCCATCACTGTTGCTGTCCACCGCCGCCGCGATCATGGTGACCCGTGCCTCGGGCTCCGAGGACATGGGCAAGCTGATCAACCGGCAGATGTTCGATTCGCCAAAGGCGCTGGCGGTGTCCGCCGGCCTGATGATCGTCATGGGCCTGGTGCCGGGCATGCCGCACATCGCCTTCCTCAGCCTTGGCCTGCTGGCCGCCGGTGGCGCCTACCTGGTGTGGAAGAAGCAGCAGAAGGTCAAGGTCGAAGCCGAGCAGGAGTTGCAGCGCCAGCAAGACCTGCTGCCATCGCCGCAGCGGGCGCTGGAAACCAAGGAGCTGGGCTGGGACGACGTCACCCCCATCGACATGATCGGCCTGGAAGTGGGCTATCGCCTGATCCCGCTGGTCGACCGCAACCAGGGTGGCCAACTCTTGGCGCGGATCAAGGGGGTGCGCAAGAAGCTCTCGCAAGACTTGGGCTTCCTCATGCCCACCGTGCACATCCGTGACAATCTCGACCTGCAGCCCAGCGCCTACCGCCTGACGCTGATGGGCGTGATCCTCGCCGAGGCGGAGATCTACCCGGATCGCGAGCTGGCGATCAACCCTGGGCAGGTGTTCGGCACCCTCAACGGTATTGCTGCCCGCGATCCGGCGTTCGGCCTGGAAGCGGTATGGATCGACATTGCCCAGCGTGCGCAGGCGCAGTCGCTGGGCTATACGGTGGTGGACGCCAGTACCGTGGTCGCCACGCACTTGAACCAGATCCTGCAGAAGCACTGCCACGAGCTGATCGGCCACGAAGAGGTCCAGCAACTGCTTCAAGTGCTGGCCAAGGTCTCGCCGAAACTGGCTGAAGAGGTGGTGCCGGGTGTCATTTCCTTGTCGGGGCTGCTCAAGGTCCTTCAGGCGTTGCTTGCCGAGCAAGTGCCGGTGCGTGACATCCGCAGCATTGCCGAGGCCATCGCCAACAATGCGATGAAGAGTCAAGATACCGCCGCGCTGGTGGCGGTAGTGCGGGTCGGATTGTGTCGCGCCATCGTGCAAAGCATTGTCGGCGTTGAGTCCGAGCTGCCTGTGATCACCCTTGAGCCAAGGTTGGAACAGATCTTGCTCAATAGTCTGCAAAGGGCCGGGCAGGGTCAGGAAGATGGTGTTCTTCTTGAACCAAGCATGGCCGAAAAGCTTCAGCGTTCGTTGATCGAGGCAGCCCAGCGTCAGGAAATGCAGGGCCAGCCGGCCATCCTCCTGGTGGCCGGCCCGATCCGGGCCATGCTGTCGCGCTTCGGCCGCCTGGCTGTACCGAATTTGCATGTTTTGGCGTATCAGGAAATACCTGACAACAAGCAAGTCACCATCGTTGCCACCGTGGGCCCAAATGGCTGAGGTAGTGGGTTATGCAAGTTAAGCGTTTTTTCGCCGCCGATATGCGTCAGGCCATGAAGCTGGTCCGGGATGAGCTCGGCTCCGACGCCGCCATCATCGGCAACCGGCGCATCGCCGGCGGTGTCGAACTGACGGCCGCGCTGGACTACAAGCTGTCCGCCCTGGCCCCACGCGTACCCAATGCCGAGCTCGAGGACGAGCTGCGCAAGACGCAGTCGCGCATCGTCACCGCCCAGGCGCAAATCAATGACCGCAGCGAGCTGGGCGAGGGTAATCGCCAACTGTTCGCCGGCCAGTCGCTGACGGCCTCCGAGCCATTGGTCGAAGCGCATGTGGAGGAGCCGGCGCCGGTGATGGCGCCCGCTCAGCCGGCGGTCGATCCGCGCCTGTTCGATGCGATGCGCTTCGAGCTGACAGGCCTGCGCGAGCTGCTCGAAGTGCAGCTTGGCTCGCTGGCCTGGAGCCAGTTGCAGGGCAGCAAGCCGCAACAGGCCAATCTCTGGCGTCGCTTGCAGCGCCTCGGCCTGTCCGGTGGCCTGGCGCGCGAACTGCTCGAGCTCACGGCTGAAATCGAAGAGCCGCGCCAAGCCTGGCGCATGGTGCTGGCGCACCTGGCGCGGATGATCGACGTGCCCGAGATCGAGCCGATCGAGGAGGGCGGGGTGATCGCCATGGTCGGCCCGGCCGGCATGGGCAAGACCACCACGCTGGCCAAGCTGGCCGCCCGCTATGTGCTCAAGTACGGCGCGAACAACCTGGCGCTGGTGAGCATGGACAGCTACCGCATCGGCGCCCAGGAGCAGCTCAAGACCCTTGGGCGCATCCTCAACGTGCCGGTCACCTACGTCGACCCGGGCGAGTCGTTGGCCCAGGCCCTCGACCCCCTGCTGCGCAAGCGCGTGGTGCTGATCGACACCGCTGGCCTGCAGGCCAGCGACCCGGCGCTGCGCATGCAGCTGGAGACGCTGGCCGGGCGCGGCATCGCCGCCAAGAACTACCTGGTGCTGGCAACCACCAGCCAGAAGCAGGTGCTCACCGCCGCCTACCACAGCTACAAACGCTGCGGCCTGGCCGGTTGCATCCTGACCAAACTCGATGAAACGGCTTGCCTCGGCGAAGTGCTGAGCCTGGCTATCAGCCATGAATTGCCGGTGGCCTACCTGACCGACGGGCCACGCATTCCTGATGACCTGCAATTGCCGCGCAAGCACCAGCTGGTGAGTCGCGCGGTAAGCGTACAGATGCAGGACGAGCCCAGCGAAGAGGCCATGGCCGACATGTTCGCTGATCTCTACCACAGCCCCGGCAAGCGAGCGGGTTGAGGGTGAATACTGTGCAACGTACCTACATCATGGGGTTGCCCGGCCTGTCCGTGGCCTTGAGCGTTCAGCCCCTCATGTGGCCTGGGTCCAAGCGAGACAAGGTAAAGAACAGACATGGGTAGCATGCATCCCGTACAGGTGATCGCCGTGACCGGTGGCAAAGGTGGCGTCGGCAAGACTAACGTTTCAGTGAACCTGTCCCTGGCACTGGCCGAACTCGGCCGCCGGGTCATGCTGCTGGACGCCGACCTGGGCCTGGCCAATGTCGACGTACTGCTGGGCCTGACGCCCAAGCACACCCTGGCCGACGTCATCGAAGGGCGTTGCGAGCTGCGCGACGTGCTGTTGCAGGGGCCTGGCGGCGTGCGCATCGTGCCGGCCGCCTCCGGCACCCAGAGCATGGTGCACCTGGCGCCGGCCCAGCATGCCGGCCTGATCCAGGCCTTCAGCGAGATCGGCGACAACCTCGACGTGCTGGTGATCGACACTGCCGCGGGTATTGGTGACTCAGTAGTCAGTTTCGTCCGCGCCGCGCAGGAGGTGCTGCTGGTGGTCTGCGACGAGCCCACCTCGATCACCGACGCCTACGCCCTGATCAAGCTGCTCAACCGCGATTACGGCATGAATCGTTTCCGCGTGCTGGCCAACATGGCGCAGAGCCCGCAGGAAGGGCGCAACCTGTTTGCCAAGTTGACCAAGGTCACGGATCGCTTTCTCGACGTCGCCCTACAATACGTCGGCGCCGTGCCTTACGACGAATGTGTGCGCAAGGCGGTGCAGAAGCAGCGGGCGGTCTACGAGGCCTTCCCACGGTCCAAGTGCGCGCTGGCCTTCAAGGCCATTGCGCAGAAGGTCGATAGCTGGCCGCTGCCTGCCAACCCGCGCGGACACCTGGAGTTTTTCGTCGAGCGTCTGGTGCAGCCCACCAGCGCGGGGCCAGTGCTATGAACGCGAGCGGTTTCAAGATGTACAGCAAGGCGGCGAAAGACGCCCAGTACGAGCTGGTCGAACGCTACGCGCCACTGGTCAAGCGCATCGCCTACCACCTGCTGGCGCGCCTGCCAGCCAACGTGCAGGTCGAGGACCTGATCCAGGCCGGCATGATCGGCCTGCTGGAAGTCGCCAACAAATACGACGCCAGCAAGGGCGCGAGCTTCGAAACCTATGCGGGCATCCGCATCCGCGGCGCCATGCTCGACGAGGTGCGCAAGGGGGACTGGGCACCGCGCTCGGTGCACCGCAACACGCGCATGGTCAGTGACGCGATTCGCTCGGTTGAAGCAAGAACCGGCCGCGACGCTAAAGATCACGAGGTTGCTGCCGAACTCCAATTGAGTCTCGATGATTACTACGGGATTCTGAACGACACCTTGGGCAGCCGCCTGTTCAGTTTCGACGACCTGCTGCAGGACGGCGAACACGAAGGGCTGCACGAGGACGGAGCCAGCGGCCAGCTGGAGCCATCGCGGGACCTGGAGGACGAGCGCTTCCAGTCCGCCCTGGCCGATGCGATCGCCAACCTGCCGGAGCGCGAGCGTCTGGTCCTGGCGCTGTACTACGACGAAGAGCTGAACCTCAAGGAAATCGGCGAGGTGCTGGGGGTCAGCGAGTCGCGTGTCAGCCAGTTGCATAGCCAGTGCGCGGCACGCCTGCGCAGCCGGTTGGGTGAGTGGCGGGCGCGTTGAACCCAGGTTCGATGCAGTCGTTTTTTTTTGTGGTGCCGAATTGATTGACTGCGCGCTCGGCGCCGAGCGCGTTTAAGACTGCTTGGAGGTCTAATTGAACAAAGACATGAAAATCCTCATCGTTGACGACTTTTCGACGATGCGGCGGATCATCAAGAACCTGTTGCGTGACCTGGGCTTCACCAACACCGAGGAAGCCGACGATGGCACCACGGCGCTGCCGATGCTGGAGAACGGCCATTACGACTTCCTGGTGACCGACTGGAACATGCCAGGCATGTCCGGTATCGACCTGCTGCGCAAGGTGCGGGCACACGACCGCCTCAAGGGCATGCCGGTACTGATGGTGACCGCCGAAGCCAAGCGTGACCAGATCATCGAAGCGGCCCAGGCCGGGGTCAACGGCTATGTGGTCAAGCCATTCACCGCCCAGGTGCTCAAAGAAAAGATCGAGAAGATCTTCGAACGCGTCAACGGCTGAGTCACGTCAGGGGGCGCCATGGAGTCACAGAACAACTCTCTGGGTGAGTTCGAATCAACCCTGAAGAAGCATGCCCAGGAACTGGTCGAGAGCCTCGAGCGCGGCCGGTTCGGCGAGGCGGTGCAGCTGATTCACCAGCTGAACCAGACCCGCGACCGTGGCCTGTATCAGGAAGTCGGCAAGCTCACCCGTGAACTGCACAGTGCGATCGTCAGCTTCCAGATCGACCCGGCCATGCCGCAGGCCGAGGAAGTCTCGCAGATCACCGATGCCACCGAGCGCCTCTCCTACGTGGTGCGCCTCACCGAGGGCGCGGCCAACCGCACCATGGACCTGGTGGAGGAGAGCACGCCCGTGCTCAACGACCTCGCGAGCGAGGCCCAAGACCTGTCCGCCGACTGGCAGCGCTTCATGCGTCGCGAGGTGGCGGCGCCGGAATTCCGTGAGCTGGTCAAGCGCGTCGACAGTTTCCTGACGCACAGCGCCGAAGGTAATCGCAAGGTCGCCGGCCATCTCAACGACATTCTGCTGGCTCAGGACTATCAGGACCTGACCGGACAGGTGATCAAGCGGGTGACCACGCTGGTCACCGAAGTCGAAAGCAATCTGCTCAAGCTCGTGCTGATGGCAAGCCAGGTCGACCGCTTTGCCGGTATCGAACATGACCACCAGCAGCTGCGTGCTGAAAAAGATCAAGAAAAACATCCGACTCGGGGTGAAGGTCCGCAGATTCATGCCGATAAGCGTGAAGACGTCGTGTCCGGTCAGGACGATGTCGACGATCTGCTATCCAGCCTGGGTTTTTAAGGAGCACGTTTAATGAGCTTCGGCGCCGATGAAGAAATCCTTCAGGATTTCCTGGTAGAAGCCGGCGAAATCCTCGAGCTACTGTCCGAGCAACTGGTCGAGCTGGAAAGCCGGCCCGATGACGCGGACCTGCTCAATGCGATTTTCCGCGGTTTCCACACTGTAAAAGGGGGCGCCGGCTTCCTTCAGCTCAACGAGCTGGTGGAGTGCTGCCATATCGCCGAGAACGTGTTCGACATCCTGCGCAAAGGTGAGCGCCGGGTCGACGCGGAACTGATGGACGTGGTGCTCGAGGCCCTCGACACGGTCAACAGCATGTTCAGCCAGGTTCGCGAACGTTCGGACATCACCCCGGCCACGCCGGAACTGTTGGCGGCGCTGTCGCGCCTGGCCGAGCCCGGTGGCGCGCAAGCGCCTGAGCCGGTCGTCGAGGCCGCCCCGCAGGCCGAAGCCGAGCCGGACATCACCGACACCGAGTTCGAGCAACTGCTCGATTCGCTCGATGCGGTCAAGGCGCAAGCCGAGGTCCATGAGCAACTGCAGGGCGAAGTGGTCGGCGCGGGCGGTGACGAGATCACCGACGCCGAGTTCGAATCGCTGCTCGACCAGTTGCATGGCAAGGGCCAGTTCTCGGCGGATGCCGCGCCGAGCGCAGCGGCGCCTGCCGCTGCGGCTGCCAGCGACGAAATCACCGACGACGAATTCGAGTCGCTGCTCGACCAGTTGCACGGCAAGGGCACCTTCGCCGTGGACGCCTTGCCGGCTGCCGCCGCGCCGGCGGCCAGCGCGGCATCGGCCACGCCGGGTGGCGAGGACATCAGCGAGCACGAATTCGAAGCGCTGCTGGACCAGTTGCATGGCAAGGGCAAGTTCTCGGGTGACGCCGTCGCCAGCGAGGCGCCTGCCGCCGTAGCCACTGCCGCGCCTGCGGCCGCCAAGGTCGAGCCCAAGCCTGTGGCCAAGCTGGCTCCGGCTCCGGCTCCGGCTCCGGCTCCGGCTGCCGCCAAGCCAGCCGCCCCGGCTGCGCCAGCCCGTGCCGCCGCGGCACCGGCTGCCGAAAAGCACGGCGCCAGCGAAGCGGAAACCACCGTGCGGGTCGATACCGCGCGCCTGGACGAAATCATGAACATGGTCGGCGAACTGGTGCTGGTGCGTAACCGCCTGGTGCGCCTGGGGCTCAACAGCGGCGACGAAGCCATGTCCAAGGCTGTGTCCAACCTCGACGTGGTCACCGCCGACTTGCAGACCGCGGTCATGAAGACCCGCATGCAGCCGATCAAGAAGGTCTTCGGGCGCTTCCCGCGCCTGGTTCGCGACCTGGCGCGCCAGTTGAAGAAAGAGATCAACCTGGAACTGGTCGGCGAAGAGACCGACCTGGACAAGAACCTCGTCGAGGCCCTGGCCGACCCGTTGGTGCACTTGGTGCGCAACGCCGTCGACCATGGCGTCGAGATGCCGGACGAGCGCGAAGCCTCGGGCAAGTCGCGCATGGGCCGGGTGGTGTTGTCCGCCGAACAGGAAGGCGACCATATCCTGCTGTCGATCTCCGACGACGGCAAGGGCATGGACCCGAGCATCTTGCGCGCCAAGGCCGTGGAAAAGGGCCTGATGGACAAGGACGCGGCCGACCGCCTGAGCGAGTCGGACTGCTACAACCTGATCTTCGCCCCGGGTTTCTCGACCAAGACCGAGATTTCCGATGTGTCCGGCCGTGGCGTGGGCATGGACGTGGTGAAGACCAAGATTTCGCAGCTCAACGGCTCGATCAACATCTTCTCGGCCAAGGGCCAGGGCTCGAAGATCGTCATCAAGGTGCCGCTGACCTTGGCGATCATGCCGACGCTGATGGTGATGCTGGCCAACCAGGCGTTCGCCTTCCCGCTGGTCAACGTCAACGAGATCTTCCACCTCGACCTGTCGCGCACCAACGTGGTCGACGGCCAGGAAGTGGTGATCGTGCGCGACAAGGCGCTGCCGCTGTTCTACCTCAAGCGCTGGTTGGTCCAGGACCACGAGCACGAAGAGCAGCATGAAGGTCACGTGGTGATCCTGTCGGTCGGCACCCAGCGCATCGGCTTCGTGGTCGACCAACTGGTCGGCCAGGAAGAAGTGGTGATCAAGCCGCTGGGCAAGATGCTGCAGGGCACGCCGGGCATGTCCGGCGCGACCATCACCGGCGACGGTCGTATCGCGCTGATCCTCGACGTTCCGAGCATGCTCAAGCGTTACGCCGCCCGGCGTATTTGATTTCGGTGGCGCGCCCTGGCGGGTGCGCCACCTAATGGAGTGTTTATGGCAGTCAAGGTCCTGGTGGTGGATGATTCCGGTTTCTTCCGCCGCCGTGTCTCGGAAATTCTCTCGGCGGACCCGACGATCCAGGTCGTGGGTACCGCGACCAACGGCAAGGAAGCGATCGACCAGGCGCTGGCGCTCAAGCCCGATGTCATCACCATGGACTATGAAATGCCCATGATGGATGGCATCACCGCAGTGCGGCACATCATGCAACGCTGCCCGACGCCGGTGCTGATGTTCTCCTCGCTGACCCACGAAGGCGCCCGCGTCACCCTCGACGCCCTGGATGCCGGTGCGGTCGACTACCTGCCGAAGAACTTCGAAGATATCTCGCGCAACCCGGAGAAGGTCAAGCAACTGCTGTGCGAGAAGGTCCACACCATTTCGCGCAGCAACCGTCGTTTCAGCGCCTATTCCAGCCCGGCGCCCGCCGCCGCGCCGGCTCCGGCCAGCAGCCATGCCCCGGCCAGCAGCTTCAGCAGCAGTGCCCCAGCGCGCGCCGCCGCCCCGGCCCGTGCCGCGGCACCGGCCGCCGCGCATTCGCCGGCGCCCAAGCGCAAGCCGTACAAGTTGGTCGCCATTGGCACCTCCACCGGTGGCCCGGTGGCACTGCAACGCGTGCTCACTCAACTGCCTGCCGGTTTCCCGGCGCCGATCGTGCTCATCCAGCACATGCCGGCGGCCTTCACCAAGGCCTTCGCCGAGCGCCTGGACAAGCTGTGCAAGATCAGCGTCAAGGAAGCCGAAGACGGCGACGTGCTGCGCCCGGGCCTGGCGCTGCTGGCCCCGGGTGGCAAGCAGATGATGGTCGATGGCCGTGGCACGGTGAAGATCCTGCCGGGTGACGAGCGCCTGAACTACAAGCCTTGTGTCGACATCACCTTCGGTTCCGCCGCCAAATCCTACGGCGACAAGGTGCTGTCGGTGGTACTCACCGGCATGGGCGCCGATGGCCGCGAAGGCGCGCGCCTGCTCAAGCAGGGCGGTAGCACCGTGTGGGCCCAGGATGAGGCCAGCTGCGTGATCTATGGCATGCCCATGGCCATCGTCAAGGCCAACCTGGCCGATGCCGTGTACAGCCTGGACGAGATCGGCAAGCACCTGGTCGAGGCGTGCGTCTGATGGATGTCTTGAGCCTGATCGGCCTGATCCTCGCGTTCGTCGCCATCGTCGGCGGCAACTTCCTCGAGGGTGGCCATGCCGGTGCCTTGATCAACGGCCCGGCCGCCTTGATCGTGCTGGGCGGCACACTGGCGGCGGCGTTGCTGCAGTCGCCGCTGTCGTCGTTCAAGCGCGCGCTGCAGATCGTGCGCTGGATCTTCTTCCCGCCACGAGTCGACCTCGCCGGCGGCATCGACCGGGTGGTGAACTGGAGCCTGACGGCGCGCAAGGAAGGCCTGCTGGGCCTGGAAGGCGTCGCCGATGCCGAGCCCGATCCGTATGCGCGCAAGGGCCTGCAACTGCTGGTGGACGGCGCCGAACCGGAAGCCATCCGCAGCATCCTCGAAGTCGACTTCCTGACCCAGGAAGCGCGCGACATCCAGGCGGCCAAGGTGTTCGAGAGCATGGGCGGCTATGCGCCGACCATCGGTATCATCGGCGCGGTGATGGGCCTGATCCATGTGATGGGCAACCTGGCCGATCCGTCGCAGCTGGGCAACGGCATTGCCGTGGCCTTCGTCGCCACCATCTACGGTGTGGCCAGCGCCAACCTGATCCTGTTGCCGATCGCCAACAAGCTCAAGGCGGTCACCCTGCGTCAGTCGCGTTATCGCGAAATGCTGCTCGAAGGCCTGCTGTCGATCGCCGAAGGCGAAAACCCGCGCTCGATCGAGCTGAAACTGCAAGGTTTCATGGAGTAAGCCATGGCCCGCCGTCGTAAAGCCGAAGAACACGAGAATCACGAGCGCTGGCTGGTGTCGTACGCCGACTTCATTACCTTGCTGTTCGCCTTCTTCGTGGTCATGTACTCGATTTCGTCGATCAACGAGGGCAAGTACAAGCAGATCTCCCAGGCGCTGATCGGGGTCTTCAACGACCCTGAGCGCAGCATGAAGCCCATCCCCATCGGCGATGAGCGGCCGCTGAGCGTCAAGCCGGCCGAGCCGCTGATCAAGGACAGCGAGCAGACCGACGCGGGTTTGGCGCAAACCAGCGTCGACCCGCTGAAGACCATCACCGACGATGTGCGCGACGCCTTCGGCGACCTGATCAAGTCCAACCAGATGACCGTGCGCGGCAACGAGCTGTGGGTGGAGATCGAACTCAACTCCTCGCTGCTGTTCGCCAGCGCAGACGCCATGCCCAGCGACGTGGCCTTCGAGATCATCGAGAAGGTGGCGAAGATCCTCAAGCCGTTCGCCAACCCGGTGCACGTCGAGGGCTTCACCGACAACCTGCCGATCCGTACCGCGCAGTACCCGACCAACTGGGAGCTGTCGTCGGCGCGGGCGGCGAGTATCGTTCGCCTGCTGGCGATGGAAGGAGTCAACCCGGCGCGCATGGCCTCGGTGGGCTACGGCGAGTACCAGCCGGTGGCTGGCAACGACACGGCCGACGGTCGCGCGCGCAACCGCCGCGTGGTGCTGGTGATCTCGCGCAACCTCGAAGTGCGCCGCAGCCTGACCGGCAGCGGCAGTGCCAACGCCACCCCCGATGCCGCCATGCACCGGGCTGGCACACAAAGTGCACCTGCCACGCCAGCACCGTCGACCGGGGGCTGAATCCGTCAAAACCCCGTCATTGAATTTCACACCGTTCCCGGCAAGGCTGTCGGCCATACCGGGAGGAAGCAACGCACGATGAGAGTCTGGGCAGTAGCCAATCAAAAGGGTGGCGTCGGCAAGACCACCACCACCATCGCCCTCGCTGGCCTGCTGGCCGAGGCGGGCAAGCGCGTGGTCGTCGTCGACCTCGACCCGCACGGTTCGATGACCAGCTACTTCGGGCACAACCCCGACGCGCTCGAGCACAGCTGCTACGACCTGTTCCTGCACAAGGGCACGGTGCCCGAGGGCCTGCCGGGCCAGCTGCTGCTGCCCACCAGCGACGAGCGCATCTCGCTGCTGCCGTCGAGCACGGCGCTGGCCGTGCTGGAGCGCCAGTCGCCGGGCCAGAGTGGCCTGGGCCTGGTGATCGCCAAGAGTCTGGCGCAGCTGTGGCAGGATTTCGACTTCGCCCTGATCGACAGCCCGCCCTTGCTGGGCGTGCTGATGGTCAACGCCCTGGCCGCCAGCCAGCAACTGGTGATCCCGGTGCAGACCGAGTTTCTCGCGGTCAAGGGCCTGGAGCGCATGGTCGGCACATTGGCCATGGTCAACCGCTCGCGCAAGCAGGCCTTGCCGTACCAGATCGTCCCGACCCTGTTCGACCGTCGCACCCAGGCCTCGCTGGGCACCCTCAAGGTGCTGCGCGACACCTATGGCGACCAGGTCTGGCAGGGCTACATCCCGGTTGATACACGCCTGCGTGACGCCAGCCGCAACGGTGTCACGCCGTCGCAGTTCGACGGCAAGAGCCGTGGAGTGGTCGCCTATCGGGCGCTGCTCAAGCATCTGCTCACTTACCGTTCCGCGCTGCAGGTGGCTTGATGAACTCGGCACCGCGCATCACCAGCAAGCCGCAACTGGCGCTGCAATCCTACCTCGATGGCCTGTTGCAGGAAGCCACCGAGACCCTCGACCTGCCCGAATTGCCTGAGACAGTGACGGCGGACGAGGCAGGCGACGTGGAAGAGGCGCCCAGCGACGAGTTCGAGGCCGCAGTCCGCGAGGAGCAGGCCCTGGACGCCCAGCGCCACGCCAGCCCGGCGCCGGTGGCGGCACGGCCGTTCGCCGAGCCCCAGGCCAAGGTGCTGCCTACCGTACTGCCACCGGTGCAGCCAGTGCCTGAGCCGGTCGTCAGTGTGGTCGACACTGAGGTAGTGGCCGAGGCCAGCATCCCAGTCCTGACCGAAGTGCAGGTCGCCGAGCCAGTCGCGCCGCTGGTCGATGTCCACTTGCCTGCGCCAGCGGCACCGGTGCCGCCCGCCACGGTCGATGGTCGGCCGGACTGGGCGGCCGAGCCGTTCGAATGCCTGCTGTTCGATGTGGCCGGGCTCACCCTGGCGGTGCCACTGGTGTGCCTGGGCTCGATCTACAGCCTGGCCGGCCAGGAACTGACGCCATTGTTCGGCCAGCCGGACTGGTTCCTTGGCATCCTCAGCTGCCAGGCTGGCAACCTGAAGGTGCTGGATACCGCGCGCTGGGTCATGCCCGACCGTTACCGCGATGATTTTCGCCAGGGCCTGCAATACGTGATTTCCGTCCAGGGCTACGAATGGGGGCTGGCCGTGCACCAGGTCAGCCGCTCCCTGCGCCTGGACCCGAACGAGATCAAGTGGCGCAGCCAGCGTGGGCAGCGCCCTTGGCTGGCCGGCACGGTGATCGAGCACATGTGCGCGCTGCTGGATGTCGCCGCGCTGGCCGAGCTGATCGCCAGCGGCGCCGTCAAGCAGATGAACACCAAACACAACTGAATCAACGCCGCTACTGCCGCGGCAATACAGAGCACACCGCCGATGGCGGGTTTAGAGGGCTAGGGGAATGAAAAAGTCGTCTGCACAAGGTTCCGAAGATCCGATCCTGCAGTGGGTAACCTTCCGTCTGGACAACGAGTCCTACGGCATCAATGTCATGCAGGTGCAGGAAGTCCTGCGCTACACCGAGATCGCCCCGGTTCCGGGCGCCCCCAGCTACGTGCTGGGCATCATCAACCTGCGCGGCAACGTGGTGACGGTGATCGACACCCGCCAGCGTTTCGGCCTGATGCCCACCGAAGTCACCGACAACACCCGAATCGTCATCATCGAGGCGGACAAGCAGGTGGTCGGCATCCTCGTCGACAGCGTCGCTGAAGTGGTCTACCTGCGTCAGTCGGAGATCGAGACCGCGCCGAACGTCGGCAACGAAGAGTCGGCCAAGTTCATCCAGGGCGTGTGCAACAAGAACGGCGAACTGCTGATCCTGGTCGAACTGGACAAGATGATGACCGAGGAAGAGTGGTCCGAGCTGGAGAACATCTGAGTTGATCTTCGAGGTTGCTGTCATCTTCCTGGCGCTGCTCTGGGCGCTGAGCCTGTGGTTCTTCCTCAACTACAGCAAGCGCCAGCGCGAGCTGGCGGCCCAGCAGGCCCAGGGCGACGCCCTGCGCGACCAGCGCATCAAGGACCTGGGCAAGCGCCTGGACGATTACCAGAACGGTACCGTGCGCATGGGTGAGGCCATCCACGAGTTGCGCGCGGTGGTGGCGCCGTTGCCCGAGAAGCTCCAGCAACTGGAGCAGCGCGATCCCAACAGCGTCACCTTCACCCAGGCGGCCAAGCTGGTGGGGATGGGCGCGAGCGTCGAAGAGCTCACCCAGACCTGCGGCCTGACCCAGGCCGAGGCGCAGCTGATGAGCAAGCTGCACCGCGGTGAGTGATATGCCGGGCATTCTGCCCGGCTTTTGTCAGGGTTGGATCCAGGAATGAAGGTTGCCGACCTTTATGAACTGATCCAATGCCCACTCTTGTGCCTCGATGCCTATAGCGTCGGAAAGTGAATCCCTCAGGAGAAAAATTGGACTTTTCTGGGGGAGTACTTCCAGTTTTTTTAACTGCTGCCCGATGTACAGTCTGTACAGGCTGTTGTCCGCCAATTTATCCGCATTCTTGATTACATCATTGAGCAAGCGAGGCCCATCCATTGTGTTCGTTTTCAAGGCGTATTCCTTGAACCCGGGATCGGTTTTTTGCGGTGGAAGAGTGTCATATAACTCTTCGTTTTCGAGGTAGCGGTCGCGCATCAAATCAGAGATTTGCGTTAGCACATCGTTATTGGCATGGCTGCCGATAGGGGTATTGGCATAGTCGCAATGCAAGTTCAGGGGTTCGAAGTTTACGGGGCGCTTCAGTACCAGCCCTTCTTCGGGGGCCCGGATGTTGTGTTTTGCGATGAGGGCTATGTTGTCGTTGGATGTGGTGTCGGTTAGTAAGGTGTCGTCAATGTCCATATAGAATCCGCCCTCCTGATTGAGAATTGGATAGCGGAGTACATTGCTGGCCATGGCGTAGTGTTTGTTGTCAAGTGCCTTGCTGTAGTGGTCGAAGAAATGAGGTTGTTCAACCTCGTTGTACCAGATTTGATCTTCCAGTGTTTCCACCTTCAATGGCGGGGGAAACCCTCTAAGCTGTTCCTGTTGCGCCGCGTACGCAGCGGGATTTTTGTTTGACAGGTAAACCTGGTAAGTGAATTTACTGTCGGAGGTCGATAGTTTTTGGACGTTGCTTCTGAGTGTTTCCAGTTGATCCGAGGGGATGGGGTTGTCGCCGATCCAGATGCTGAAAATTTTCTTCGGGAGATTGGCTAATTTGCTGGTTTCCAACGGGGGGATCTTGATCGGCAGCTGCAGGTCCACACCCAGCGCTCGCAATGTGCGCATACGCATTTCATCTGTGGCCGGTGATGGAGCATCGATGGCCACCCAACCGTCTTCTGGGTTTTCTACTCGATAATAGGTCGGTGCTGCGTGGCTTCCTGCAACGGGTTTAACCATGAAGGCATCGTGTTCACTGTCATACACTATGTCGACCGGTTTTTCCTCTATGACAGCCGTCATCTGGTTAATGCCTTTACTATCAAGGAACCGGGTGATGTGATCGGCTAAATAGCTATCTTCCGGAAGCGCTACCGGTACGTTTGGGGAGAAAGCGCCTGCCACCGCTTCGTCAAGTTGGGGTAAACGAGATGCACCCACGGGGCTCAGGGGGTAGCCAATCTGATCGTTAACGCGATGGGGGGCGACGAATTCCAGGCTGTTTCCAGTGAAGAACGTTTGCACGCGATCGGCAGCCAAGACGGTCAAGGGGGCGGCATTCAACAGACCGAACAGGACGTTTTCCCCGCCATCGGACTTATCCTGGGCGGTCTTGCCGTTGACGATCTGGTCGATGCCCAGGCCAAGCTGCGCGATACCGCCGACGGCGAGCAGTGGAATCAGCTCGGGAACCACCAGGGCCAGGGGCGCCACCAGATTGAGCGTGGTCACCAGGTAGCCGCGCCAGCGTGCCTTGGACACTTGTGCATTGGTGGTGATGGAAAAATGCGCATCGTCATAGCTGTGTTTTCGTTGTCGCGCAGTAATGGCGGTGAACAGGTCACCTTCGAGCGCAGGGCTGTAATGGTCGGACTTGTAGTTGACGTATTCGCCAGCGGGCCAGTAGCCGTCGTAGGTAAAGCCGGATTCATAGCCTCGTTCGTAGCGCTGTGGGTAGGCGGCAAGGCCGTGGAGGGCGGTCTCCAGCCCACTGAAATTGAACCCGTCGGGGGCGTCGGACATTTTGAAATATTGGAGCAGCCTCTGACGCTTTGCGCTGTCGCGACACTGTTGCGCGAACCAGTCCTTCATTGCCGACAGGGTGTCGAACTCGTGGAAGGGCGAAGCGTTGCCTGGCAGGTACAGCAGCACCTGCGGCTGTGCTGGGCGTTTGATGTAGATCAGGTCGGTGGCCGCGTAGCCATAAACGTTCAAGGGCCTGACCTGCAGGTCATCGACCTTGTCCATGATCCCAGCGGCTTGCCAGGCCATCTGCCGGCCAGCGTCGCTCAATGAACCTTCCTCGACCTGTTTGTTGCAGGCGGCGAGGTAGCTTATTTGCAAAGACTGGGCATGGGTGTTCGTACCCTGTTGCCAGTAAGCGTCCAGCTGCGAGACGAAGAGGGTGTGGAAATTCAGGTGAGAGATGTATTTCTGCATGGCCTCGACATCCACCGACAAGAGCGTGGTGCTGTCGTAGCGAGGCGGGGTGGTCCTGCGGAAAAGTCCGTTGAAAGTGCTGAAGGTGAGGGCGCCGTTAATCGCCCCGATATCAGGGAGGCGATCAACAAGGGTGAGTGGTCCCTGTGGAAAGCGGCCCACCCAGTGGCCAGTGAAAATCCCGACCAGGACCTCACTTTCACCTTGCCAGTCCGAGAGCAACGCCTGGGTGAGTGAAAGACGCTGGTCGATGACTGCCTGATTGCCAAAGTAGCGCAGGGTGACTACGTCTGTCTGATCCGGGTCGAAGTCATGACCTTGTTCCTGCAGCCATTCACGCATGGCGATGGAGGCTTGCTCATAGGGCTGCGGGATGTGTTTAAGGTGGTCGCGTACGAACTGTTTGCCCGCAGCGTTTACGAAGGTGGATGTCATGGAGAGTCTATCGTTGTGGCGAAATAGAGACCCCACGGTAGCGAAGGCCATGGCTCGACCTGTTGTACATGCTTACTACCTTGAGTCGTGCAGTCCTTGGCCGCTGAAAGATTGTTGTAGGAGCCGGCGTTGCCGGCGAACACTGGCGCAGCCGGTGCCAGGTACTGCGGTGCTTGGTTCGCCAGCAAGCTGGCTCCTACGGGCTCGGTGGGCGTGTCAGGCCCTGTGGTTCAAGGCTTGGCCCATGAGTGATTGTTTCCCACGCGCACCAAGCGGTTGAACGGCAGCAAATGCCGCGAGACCGCCTGAAAGCGGTCCAGGTCCACATACACGCCGGCGTTGATGCGGGGCATCTGGTACAGGTTGGTGATCTGCCGCAGGAGCTTGAGCGTCGGCAGGTGCTGGTCGACCACGTCGGTGAGCAGCCCGGGACCGGTCAGGCGGTTGAGATTGGCGGCATAGCGATAGAAGCCCTGCGGGTCCTGGCGCAGGCTGGGCCGGCTGTCATAGAAACCTGGTTCGGCCAGGTAACGGCTGCGCATTTCCTCGCTGATCGCCCGCAATGTCGGGTTGCCGGCGTGGCTGCCGATCACGCTGGTATTGAACTGCCAGTTCATGCCGAGCTTTTCATTGGACATCGGTGGGAACAGCAGCAGCCCGTCGTCGCTGGTGCTTAGCTCGACTTGCTCGATGGCTTCGCCTGGGTTGCCGAGCGGTTGACCGGCGGCGACATAGGGATGTTCACCCACGGCCAGCAAGCTGTCGTCGACGTCCATGTAGATGCCGCCTTCACTGTGCAGCATTGGATAACGCAGCACATCCGAGGCTGACGAGAAGTTGCCACCGGCTATCGCGGCTTGGTACTGGGCATGGTAGGGCCCATCTCGAAAACTGATGAACCATGGTTGTTCTTCCAGGGGCAGCACCTGGATGCCGGGTGCATGTATTCCCAGCAGGCGCAGGTTTTCGGCGTAGGGGCCAGCGTTGGCCTTGGACAGGTAAAGGCGCAGGTTGTAGGCAGTTTCATTCAAGCGTTCGGCGTTGTTGCCCAGATTGGTCAGCAATGGCGCGTCGATGATCTTGTCGCCGATCCAGAGACCAAGGAACTGCCGTGGAATTGGCTGGATGCCGGTGGTTGGCGCATCGGGTATCGCCACCGGCAGGTGCAGGTCCACGCCGAGTGCGCGCAGGGTGGCCATGCGCATCGGGTCGGTGACGACCCGGTTGCGCAGATTCACCGGTAGCAGGTCGCGGCTGCCAGCCTGGGGGGTGTAATGAATTGGGTCGACTTCGTTGAGGTCGCCTTCGAAGATAAAGCTGTCACTCTCCAGGTCGTAGACCATCTCTGCGTTGTACCCACCCACGGAGGCGGCCAGCAGGTCAGGCGTCCCGTCGTAGCGGGGTACCCGGTCGATGGCTGCGTAGGTGGCTGCATCGGCACCCGGGATTGCTGGAATGGCTTCGGGGATATGAAAGTAAGGCGCGACCTCGTCGACCGGCAAGTGCGGTGGTGAGACTGGGCTCAGTGGGTATCCCAAGCGACCATTGACCTCCTGTGGCGCGATGAAACCCTCGTTCCTGACTCGGTATGGCGCTACGTCGCGGGTCAGGCCAGCGTGCACCAGCGGCAGGGCATTGAGCAGGCCGAAGGTGGCGTTGCCCACGCCCTCGGCGCGTTCCTCCTGGCCATGAGCATTGATCGCTTGGTCCAGGCCCAGGCCGAACTGGGCGATGCCGCCCAGGGCGAAGATCGGCGCCAGTTCTGGCACCACGATGGCCAGCGGAGCGAGCAGGTTGACCGCCGCGTTCAGGTAGCCCCGCCAGCGGGCTTTGCTCACTTCACCGTTACTGGTGATGCGGTAGTCGGCATCCTCGTAGCTGCGTTTGCGTTGCTGCCGGGTCAGGGCCAGGAACAGGTCGCCCTCGATCAGCGGGCTGTATTGGTCGGGTTTGTAGTTGACATAGGTGTGTGGATGCCAAACGCCTTCAGCGGTGAAGCCTGGACGGTTGCTGGACAGGTGGTTGAGGGCGGGGTACACGGCGAGACCGTCCAGCGCGGTGGCCAGGCCGCTGAAGTCGAGGCCGTCGGGCAGGTCGGCCAAGGCGAAGTGCTGTTGCAGGGCGGCACGGGTGTCGGGCTTGCGGCACAGGCTGGCGACCCAGTCCTGCAGCGCGCTGGGGCTGGCGAACGTATGCAGCGGCGCGGCGTTGCCTGGGATGTAGAGCAGGGTCAGGCCGCTTGCCGGGTCGCTGATCTGCAGCAGGTCGGTGGCGACATAGCCATAGATGTTGAGAAAGCGCAGGTGTAACGGTGCGGGCGCCTGCTCCAGCCCCGCCGCGCGCCAGGCGAGGCGGCGCGCCGGGTCGTCGAGGCTGCCTTCGGCGACCTGGCGGTTGCAGGCGGTGATGAAGGCGATCTTCGCTGCCAGGCGGTGACTGCTGGCGCGGCGGCGCCAGTAGGTATCCAGCATGGTCTTGTAGGTACTGTGGAAGTCGAGGTCCCAGATGAACTGCTGGAAGTCTTCCGCTGCGAGCGCTACATGCGTACGGGCGCTGTACTCGCTGGGTTCGGTCTGGCGGAAAAGGCCGTTGTAGATGCCGTAGGCGCTAGCGTTGGGCAGCGGGTTCGGCGGGGTGAGCCGGTCGACCAGGGTGATGCGCTGGCTGTCCGGAAAACTCCCGGCCCAGGGCCTGCCGAAGGCTGCGCCGAGGAGGTTGTTGCTCGACTCGCCCTGCCAGTTGGCCAGCACCGCCTGGGTCAGCGTCATCTTCTGTACCACCCTCCCAACCTCGCCAACACCGTGGCGCCATTGATGGTGCAGCACGACCACATCGGTACGGTCGGGGTCGAGGGTTTGCCCGCGCCGAGCGGCCCAGTTGCGGATGGCCGTGGCGGCGGCGCGGTCGGGGCGAGGGAAGTCCTTGAGGTGGTCGCTGACATAGCGCACACCGGCATGACTGACGTAACGAGTTTTCATGGTGGTGACCCAGGTTGGAAATGAGTCGCCATCCTGATTGATGCCGCCTGCGCGTGAGCGGCAACGGGTTACCACCCGCGATCAAGGGCAGTAAGGAAGGCCTGGCAGGTGGGGAGTGATATCGCGCTCGGCGGCGGGCTCGTCGCTGAAACCTACGGGCACTTTGCCACGCAGTTGCCAGGCGAAGGCAATGATCTCGGCGATAGTCAGGTACAGCGCCTCGGGGATCTGTTCGCCCAATTCCAGCCGCGCCAGCAGGCGCACCAGCTCGGCGTTCTCGTAGATCGGCACTTCATGTTCGCGGGCCAGGGCGAGGATGGCTTCGGCCAGTTCGTCGTCACCCTTGGCGCTCAGGGTCGGCGCCTGCTGGCCGTCATAGCTCAGGGCGATGGCCTGGCGGGGTTGCTTGTGTTTCATGCGGTCTCATCCACCCAGCGTTGTTCAAGGCGTGTGTGCGGGCCTTGCGGAGGTGTGCCAGGGTGGCACTCCAGGTCGCCGACATCCAGGCCGCGGGCCAGCAGGCGTTCGCGCAGCGTGCCGAGCTGGCTGTCGATGAGGCGTGCGGTCTGCTCCTGCTCTGCCCACAGTTGTCCCGACAGCCGTCCTTGCAGCAGTTGCGCCTGGACCTGCAGCGGGCCTAGCGGTGACAGGTCGAAGGCCAGTTCGATACGCCACATGGCCTCCAGCGGGTCACGCCCCTCACGTTCGCGATCCGCTTGCTGCTCCGGCGTTTCCTCGCGCTGCAGCTTGACCTGCAGCGGAATGAATTCCTGGCCGTGGCGGATGGGGATTTCGGATTGCCAGGTGGTCTGCTGGTTGCCGTTCTCCAGCGGGCCGGATTGCTGCAGGCTGGACAGCGCATGGCTTTGCAGGCGCGAGACAGCGGCGGCGGCCAGGCGCAGCAACTGCTGCAGGTCGCCTTCGTTTTCCAGGCTCTGCAACAGGCGCGAGGGCAGGGGGAAGGCGCCAGGCAGCTGGCGTGGGGTCACCTGGCCAAGCATGCCCAGGGCGCTTCGGGCGAAGCCGGGCAGCGCCTGGGCCAGGGTGCTGGTCAGTGCGGGGGGCAGCGATTGGCCCGTGGTCGGGTTGGTCAACTGCGCGACCAACCTGACCAATTGCGTCTTCAGGTCCGGTGTCACGCCGCTTGCCTGGCCACCAAGCAGCTTGGCCTCGAGGAAGGCGCCACTGTTGTTCAGGGCCTGGGCGAGGTTTTTCGCATCGCCCAGCTGGCGGGCATCGGGCAAGCCGGCCAGCAGGCGCTCGGCACTGGCGCGCAGCTGCGTTCCGGCATCGCCCGAGGTGGCGATCTGCTGCAGGGCGTTGAGCAGGCTTGGCAGTGAGGCTTGCCGGCCCTGCTGGGTCAACAGTTGCTGGGCGATGGCCAATTGATCCTGACGGCCACTGAGGGGGACGAAACGCAATGACTGGTCACCTTGCACCAGCGCGCTCAGCAGGCTGCCGACAGGCAGCGGACGTGGGCTGTCGATGGCCAGGGTGGCGCCCGCCTGGCTACTGTTGAGCAGGCTCACCAGCGAGCGGAAGGTGGCGATCTCGCCTGCATTCTGTGGCAGTGCCTGGCTGGTCAGGACCTTGCCCTGCAGCAGTGTGCCGACCGGGACCTGGTGGGTATCAAGGCGGGTGAGGGTGGCGATGTTGTTGGCATTGACCTGTTGCACCATGACCGCCAGGCGGTTGCTCTCGGTCTGGCTGACCGTGATCTGGCTGCCCGGGGGCAGGGGCTGGCCGGTGCTGGCCTGCAACTGGGTCTGGGTGCCGTTGGCCTGGGTGAGGCGCAGCAACATCTGGAAGTCCGCACCGACCTGGCGCATCGACATGACTTCGGCGCGCGCTGTCTCGCCTGGAGCTAGCAAACCAGGCTGTGGTTGCAGCAGGCGCAGCAGCTCGCCAGTCATCGCGGCCTTGGTCGCCTGGGGGGCTAGCGCAGTTTGTGCGCCGAGACTATTGATTTCAGTCATGATTGTATACAACCTGTCGGACCAGCCCTCTTGGCAGCGGAGCAGTGCATGTAATAATGCCCGCCGCCTGCCACTGCCAGTATAACGGCAGCGAGCAGGGGCACTTGAGACACAAGGTTCATGATCGGTGTCGCCCGCGAGGCAGGCGACACCGGATATGAACCCAATCGCATAAGGCATAACCGTGACCCTTCACCTCCAAGCCGTGGGCCTGGCCTGCGAGCGCGACTGGCGACTGTTGTTCGAGCACCTGGACTTCGAGCTGCGCCCCGGCGACATGCTGCAGATCGCCGGCCCCAACGGCAGTGGCAAGACCAGTTTGCTGCGTTTGCTGGCCGGGCTGATGCAGCCGACCGCCGGGCGCATCCTGTTCAATGGCCAGCCGCTGGCCGAACAGCGTCATGCGCTGGCCAGCATCCTGCTTTGGATCGGGCACGCCGCGGGCATCAAGGACCTGCTTACCGCCGAGGAGAACCTCGCCTGGCTGTGCGCCCTGCACCAGCCGGCCAGCCCCGAGGCCATCTGGCGCGCCCTGGAGGCTGTCGGCCTGCGTGGTTTCGAAGATGTGCCTTGTCATACCCTCTCCGCCGGCCAGCAACGGCGTGTCGCCCTGGCCCGCCTGCACCTGGACAGCCCACCGCTGTGGATTCTCGACGAGCCCTTCACCGCCCTCGACAAACAGGGTGTGGCGCAACTCGAGACGCACCTGGCGGCGCATTGCGAGCAGGGTGGCACCGTGGTGCTGACCACCCACCACACCCTCGAGCGCAAGCCGTCCGGCTACCGCGAACTGAACCTGGGGCAGTGGGCGGCATGAGCGTATTCCTTCTTCTGCTGCGCCGCGAGGCGCGCCTGCTGTTCCGCCGTCCGGCGGAACTGGCCAATCCGCTGGTGTTCTTCGCCATCGTCGTCGCTTTGTTCCCGCTGGCGGTCGGTCCCGAGACGCAATTGTTGCAAACCTTGTCTCCAGGACTGGTCTGGGTCGCGGCATTGCTGGCCGTGCTGCTGTCGCTGGACGGGCTGTTTCGCAGCGATTTCGAGGATGGCTCGCTGGAGCAGTGGGTGCTGTCACCGCACCCACTGGCCATGCTGGTGCTGGCCAAGGTACTGGCACACTGGATCTTTTCCGGTCTGGCGCTGGTATTGTTGGCGCCATTGCTGGCGCTGATGCTCGGCCTGCCCGCCAGCTGCCTGCCGGTCCTGCTGGCTTCGCTGCTGCTGGGCACGCCGGTGCTGAGCTTGCTGGGCGCGGTGGGCGCCGCGCTGACAGTCGGTCTCAAGCGCGGCGGTTTGCTGCTGGCGCTGCTGATTCTGCCGTTGTATATCCCTGTATTGATCCTGGGCAGTGGCGCGTTGCAGGCCGCGTTGCAGAATATGCCGGCGACCGGTCATCTGCTCTGGCTCGCCAGCCTGACTGCCTTGGCTGTGACATTGGCACCCTTTGCGATCGCGGCCGGCCTGAAGATCAGCGTCGGCGAATAACGAGTCCCGGGCACCGCAGCCTGGGCAACACCCTGGATGTACCCTGATGAAAATGAGTTGGACGTGGTTCCACAAGCTGGGCTCTCCCAAATGGTTCTATGCCATCAGCGGCCGCATGCTGCCGTGGCTGACCGTCGCCGCCATCCTGCTGCTGCTGGTGGGCATCACCTGGGGCCTGGCCTTCGCCCCCCAGGACTACCAGCAAGGCGACAGCTTCCGCATCATCTATATCCACGTCCCGGCGGCGATGCTGGCGCAGTCCTGCTATGTGCTGCTGGCGGTGGCCGGGGTGGTGGGGCTGGTATGGAAGATGAAGCTGGCCGATGTCGCCTTGCAGTGCGCGGCACCGATTGGTGCCTGGATGACCGCGGTGGCGCTGGTCACTGGCGCGATCTGGGGCAAGCCCACCTGGGGCAGCTGGTGGGTCTGGGATGCGCGCCTGACCTCCATGCTCATCCTGCTGTTCCTGTACTTCGGCATCATCGCCCTGGGCCAGGCCATCAGCAACCGCGACAGCGCAGCCAAGGCCTGCGCAGTGCTGGCCATCGTCGGGGTGGTGAACATCCCGATCATCAAGTACTCGGTGGAGTGGTGGAACACCCTGCACCAGGGCGCCACCTTCACCCTCACTGAAAAACCCGCCATGCCGGTGGAGATGTGGCTGCCGCTGCTGCTCACGGCGCTGGGTTTCTATTGCTTCTTTGGGGCCGTGCTGCTGCTGCGCATGCGCCTCGAAGTGCTCAAGCGCGAGGCGCGTGCCAGTTGGGTCAGGGATGAAGTGATGAACAGCCTGGGTCGGGAGACAGCACGATGAGCTTCGCCTCCTTCAGTGATTTCCTCGCCATGGGCCACCATGGCCTGTACGTCTGGTCGGCCTACGGCATCTGCCTGGCGGTGCTGGCGCTCAATGTCGCCGCGCCACTGCTGGCCCGCCGTCGCTACCTGCAAGAAGAGGCGCGCCGTCTGCGCCGGGAGAGCAAACCGTGAATCCGCAGCGCAAGAAACGCCTGTTCCTCATCCTCGGCCTGCTGGTCGGTGTCGGCGTGGCCGTGGGCTTCGCCCTGAGCGCCCTGCAACAGAACATCAACCTGTTCTACACCCCGACGCAGATCGCCAATGGCGAAGCGCCGCTGGATACCCGCATTCGCGCCGGCGGCATGGTCGAGAAAGGCTCGGTGCAGCGCTCGGCCGACTCGCTGGACGTGCGCTTCGTGGTCACCGACTACACCAAGTCCGTACCGATCACCTATCGCGGCATTCTCCCCGACCTGTTCCGCGAAGGGCAGGGCATCGTCGCCCTTGGCAAGCTCAATGCCGACGGCGTGGTGGTCGCGGATGAAGTGCTGGCCAAGCACGATGAGAAATACATGCCGCCCGAAGTCACCAAGGCGCTCAAGGAAAGCGGCCAGGCGGCCAGTGACGCGGGGGCCAAGCCATGAATGCGGCCCTGGTGATCCCCGAACTGGGCCAGTTGTCGATGATCCTGGCCATCTGCTTCGCCGCCGTGCAGGCCACGGTGCCATTGCTCGGGGCCTGGCGCGGCGATTCTCTGTGGATGGGCCTGGCGCGTCCGGCTGCCTGGGGGCAGTTCGCCTTCCTCGCCTTCGCCTTCGCCTGCCTCACCCACGCCTTCATGACCGACAACTTCTCGGTCGCCTACGTGGCCAGCAACTCCAACAGCGCCTTGCCCTGGTACTACAAGTTCAGCGCCGTATGGGGCGCCCACGAAGGCTCGCTGCTGCTCTGGGCGTTGATTCTCGGTGGCTGGACATTCGCCGTCTCGGTGTTCTCGCGTCAACTGCCACAGGTGATGCTGGCCCGTGTACTGGCGGTGATGGGCATGATCAGCGTGGGCTTCCTGTCGTTCCTGATCATCACCTCCAACCCGTTCCAGCGCCTGCTGCCGCAGGTGCCGGGCGACGGCCGCGACCTCAACCCGCTGCTGCAGGACTTCGGCCTGATCGTTCACCCGCCCATGCTGTACATGGGCTACGTGGGTTTCTCGGTGGCCTTCGCCTTCGCCATCGCGGCATTGCTCGGCGGGCGCCTGGACGCGGCCTGGGCGCGCTGGTCACGGCCCTGGACCATCGTTGCCTGGGCATTTCTCGGCGTGGGGATCACCCTCGGCTCGTGGTGGGCCTATTACGAACTGGGCTGGGGCGGCTGGTGGTTCTGGGACCCGGTGGAGAACGCTTCGTTCATGCCCTGGCTGGTGGGCACGGCGCTGATCCACTCGCTGGCGGTCACCGAGAAGCGCGGGGTGTTCAAGAGCTGGACCGTGCTGCTGGCCATCGCTGCGTTCTCCCTTAGCCTGCTGGGCACCTTCCTGGTTCGCTCCGGGGTGCTGACCTCGGTGCACGCCTTTGCCGCCGATCCGTCGCGGGGCATCTTCATCCTGTTCTTCCTGCTGTTCGTGGTGGGGGGCTCGCTGACGCTGTTCGCCCTGCGCGCGCCGGTGGTCAAGAGCCAGGTCGGCTTCGCGCTGTGGTCCCGTGAAACCCTGCTGCTGGCCAATAACCTGGTGCTGGTGGTGGCGGCGTCGACGATCCTGCTCGGCACCCTGTATCCGCTGGTGCTCGATGCCTTGACCGGCGCCAAGCTGTCGGTCGGCCCGCCGTACTTCAACGCATTGTTCCTGCCGTTGATGGCGTTGCTGATGCTGGTACTCGGCGTTGGGGTGGTGGTGCGCTGGAAGGACACGCCAGGCAGATGGCTGGCGAGCATGATGACCCCGGTGCTGGTCGGCAGCGCGGTGCTGGCGCCGGTTGCCGGGTTGATCGTCGATGACTTCGACTGGCCGATCCTGAGCGTGTTCGCCCTGGCCGCCTGGGTGGTGCTCAGCGGTGTACGCGACATCCTCGACAAGACCCGCCACAAGGGTTTGGTCAAAGGCCTGGCCGGCCTCAATCGCAGCTATTGGGGCATGCACTTGGCGCACCTGGGCCTGGCGGTGTGCGCCCTGGGCGTGGTGCTGTCGAGCAACAACAGTGCCGAGCGCGACCTGCGCATGGCGCCGGGCGAGACCGTCGAGCTGGGTGGCTACCATTTCCTGTTCGAAGGCGCGAAGCACTTCGAGGGGCCGAACTTCATCTCCGACAAGGGCACTGTGCGTGTCTCGCGCGACGGCCGCGAAGTGACTGTGCTGCACCCGGAGAAGCGCCTGTACACCGTGCAGCAATCGATGATGACCGAGGCCGGAATCGACGCAGGCTTCACCCGCGACCTGTATGTCGCCCTGGGCGAGCCGCTGGAAAACGGCGCCTGGGCGGTGCGGGTGCATATCAAACCCTATGTCCGCTGGATCTGGCTGGGTGGTCTGCTGACCGCGCTGGGCGGTTTCCTGGCGGCCCTCGACCGGCGCTACCGCGTCAAGGTCAAAGCCCGCGTGCGTGATGTGCTGGGCGTGTCTGGAGCGACTGCATGAAGCGTTGGATCATGGTAGTGCCACTGGCGGTGTTTCTGCTGGTGGCGGTCTTTCTCTACAAGGGGTTGTTCCTCAAGCCCGACGAGCTGCCCTCGGCGATGATTGGCAAGCCGTTCCCGGTGTTCTCGCTGGGTACCGTGCAGGGTGACCGCACGCTCACCCAAGCCGACCTGGTCGGCCGCCCGGCGCTGGTCAATGTGTGGGGTACCTGGTGCCCCTCGTGCAAGGTCGAGCACCCGTACCTCAACCAGCTGGCCGAGCAGGGCGTGGTGATCCACGGGGTCAACTACAAGGATGACAACGCCGCCGCACTGAAATGGCTGGCGGAGTTCCACAACCCGTACCAGCTGAACATCGCCGACCCGCAAGGCTCGCTGGGCCTGGACCTGGGCGTGTACGGCGCGCCGGAAACCTTCCTGGTCGACGCGAAAGGCATCATCCGCTACAAGCATGTGGGCGTGGTCGACGCCACGGTCTGGCGCGAGCAGCTGGCACCGCTGTACCAGGGCCTGGTCGACGAGGCCAGGCCATGAAGCGCTGGCTTGCAGCCGCCGTGCTGGGCGTGAGCCTGGCCGGTGTGGCCAGGGCGGCCATCGACACCTATCAGTTTCGCGACGAAGCCGAGCGTGAGCGCTACCAGCAACTGACCAAGGAGCTGCGCTGCCCCAAGTGCCAGAACCAGGATATCGCCGACTCCAACGCGCCGATCGCCGCCGACCTGCGCCGCGAGATCTTCCGTATGCTCGGCGAGGGCAAGAGCAATCCGCAGATCGTCGACTTCATGGTCGACCGCTATGGCGACTTCGTGCGCTACAAACCGGCGCTCAGCGGGCGCACCTGGCTGCTGTGGTTCGGTCCGGGCATCCTGCTGGCCGGTGGTTTCGTGGTGCTGGCGGTGATCGTCCGTCGTCGTCGCAACCAAGCCGTGGCCGGCACCTCGGAACTGTCCGCCGCTGAACGCGAGCGTCTCGCCAAACTGCTGGAAAAAGAAACCGACCATGACTGAATTCTGGCTCAGCGCGGGCCTGTTGCTGCTCGCCGCCCTGGCATTCCTGTTGATTCCCATCTTGCGTGGCCGTCGTCGCCAGCAAGCCGAACAGGACCGTACCGCACTCAATGTGGCGCTCTATCAAGAGCGGGTCGCCGAACTGGCAGCCCAGCAGCAGGCGGGTGTGCTCGATGCCGGGCAACTGGCCAAGGGCCGTGATGAGGCTGCCCGTGAACTGCTGGCTGACACCGAGCGCAACGACGCGTCCGCTCAAGGCCATCTGGGCAAGGCGGTCCCGCTACTGGCATCGGTGCTGGTGCCAGCCATGGCGCTGGGGCTGTATCTGCACTTCGGTGCCGCCGACAAGGTCGAGCTGACCCAGGAGTTCGCCAGCGCGCCGCAATCCATGCAGGAAATGACGGCGCGCCTAGAGCGTGCCGTGCAGGCGCAGCCGGACTCCGCCGAAGGGTTGTACTTCCTCGGTCGGGCGTACATGGCCGATCAGCGCCCGGCGGATGCCGCCAAGGCCTTCGAGCGTGCCGTGGCCCTGGCCGGGCGTCAGCCCGAACTGCTCGGGCAATGGGCCCAGGCGTTGTACTTCGCTGGCGACAAGCAATGGAACGCACAGCTGCTGGCATTGACCGACGAAGCACTGAAGGCCGACCCGCGAGAGGTCACCAGCCTTGGCTTGCGGGGTATTGCTGCCTTCGAGGGTGAACGCTATCAGGAGGCTATCGATTTCTGGCAACGCCTGCTCGCCCAACTGCCGGAGGGCGACGCCTCGCGCGCCGCGCTGCAGGGCGGTATCGACCGAGCGGCGGACAAACTGAAGGCCTCCGGTGGCAAGGTAGCCGAGGCGGCACGGCTGAAAGTGCGGGTCGAACTGGCTGCGGCGCTCAAGGACAAGGTCCGCCCGGATGACACCGTGTTTATCTTCGCCCGTGCCAGCAATGGCCCGCCCATGCCCTTGGCCGCCAAGCGTGTCACGGTGGCGCAGTTGCCCATCGAGGTGGAGCTGTCGGACGCCGATGCGATGATGCCGCAAATGAAACTGTCGGACTTTGCCGAAGTCCAACTGGTTGCCCGGGTCTCGCGCGCCGGTGTTCCCACCCGTGGGGAATGGAAAGCCCAGGGGGCGCCCCTGCCCACCACTACGCGAGCACCCCAGCACCTGATTATCGACAGCCCCGACTCATAAGAGAGCAGCCCCATGAACAGCACCGTCCGCCTGACCCTGATCACCCTGGCCCTGGGTCTTTCCGCGTGTACGGTGCATCAGCCAGGCGAGCGGCAATCGCTACCGCCAATCGAGTCCACGCCCGCGCACAAAGAGCCAGCGGCCAAGCCATTGCCGGGTAGCAAGCCAAGCCAGCCTGCTGCGACACCCAAACCCATGCCACGCACCTCGGCCAGCTTTGCGCCACCACCCGGTGGCGCCAGCCATTGGGACCCGAAAATGGGCGTCTACGTGCTGGAAAAGCAACCCAACACCTTCTACCGCCAGCGCACCTACTACCGCTGGAACAACGGCTGGAGCTGGTCGCTGAGCCCTAATGGACCCTGGCAGGAGACCGACAGCAGTGGGGTGCCGGGTGGCCTGGGGCGTGCGTTCGCCCAATAGGATTCGCTCGGCCGGCGCGCCCACGCATGGATAGCCCATCCCGCGTTGCCCGCGCATAATGCCCCTTCGCATTGAACCGGAGGTGGCATGAGCAAGACAGTCCTGGTCCTGGTGGAAACCGTTGATGATTATCTTCCCCTGCTGGAGCGGGCCGGCTACCGGCTGATTCGTGCGCCATCACCGCAGATGCGCGCCGCGGCCATCGTCCGCCATGCCCATGAGATCGACGCCGTACTGACCCGTGGACCGCTGGGCCTGACTGCTGACGAGATCAATACGCTGGTCAACCTCAGGATCATCTGCGTGATCGGCGCCGGTTACGAGCAAGTCGACCTGGCCGCCGCAGCAGCCCGGGGTATCACCGTCACCAATGGCGCAGGTGCCAACGCCGGCCCTGTTGCCGACCATGCCATGGCCCTGTTGCTGGCGCTGCTGCGCGAGATTCCCCGCGCCGATGCCAGCACTCGCCGTGGTGAGTGGAATCGGGTGATCAGCCCCTCGGTCAGTGGCAAGCGCATGGGTATCATAGGCCTTGGCGCAGTGGGCCAGGCGATTGCCCGGCGCGCCGCCCTTGGCTTCGACATGAATGTCAGCTACCACAGCCGTACCCCGCGTGCGGATGTGCCCTACACCTGGTACGACAGCCCACGGCACTTGGCCGACGCAGTGGATGTTCTGGTGGTCGCCACCCCGGGTGGCAACGGTACTCGCCACCTGGTCGATGCCCAGGTGCTCGAGGCATTGGGCGCCGAGGGTTACCTGGTCAATATCGCCCGCGCCAGCGTAGTGGACACCGAGGCCTTGGTCGCTGCCTTGCGCCAGGGCCAGATCGCCGGCGCCGCGTTGGACGTCTTCGACGATGAACCCGCCGTGCCTGATGCGCTCAAGGCGTTGGGCAATACTGTGCTGACCCCACACGTCGCGGGTCAGTCCCCTGAGGCTGCCCGTGATACCGTGGCCCTGGTGCTGCGCAATCTGCAGGCGTTCTTCGCGGGTGAACCAGTACTGACCCCAGTGCGTGGCTAAGCCGTTTTCCGATACCCGCCCGGCGTTGTGTCGGGCTTGAAAGGAGTCGTTGCATGCAACTCGAGATTTTCCAGGTCGATGCGTTTTCCTCCGAGCCGTTCGGCGGCAACCCAGCAGCGGTGATTCCTTTGCAGCAGTGGCTGCCGGATGACCTGCTGCAACGTATCGCCGAAGAGAACAATCTGTCCGAGACCGCCTATTTCGTGCGCAATGGCGAGGCTTTCGAGTTGCGCTGGTTCACTCCGGCCGTCGAGGTCGACTTGTGTGGCCATGCGACGCTGGCAGCCGCCTGGGTGCTGTTCGAGCAGTTGGGTGAGCAGGCCGAAGTGCTGCGTTTCAATACCCGCAGCGGTGAGCTCCGGGTGAGTCGTGGGGCCGACGGCCTGCTGGCCATGGACTTCCCCGCCAAGCAGCCGGTAGCCGTGGAAATGCCCGATGGTTTGCTGGCGGCATTGGGCCTGGAGAGCGCCCGTGCGTTGTATCGGACAGACGACTATGTGCTGGTGATCGATGATGCGGCGCTGCTCGAGTCACTCAAACCGGATTTCGTCGCGTTGTCGGCGTTCGATGTGCGCGGGATCGCGGTGACTGCGCCAGGGCGCGGTTTCGATTTCGTCACGCGCTGGTTTGGGCCGCGGGTGGGGGTCAACGAGGATCCGGTTACCGGGTCGGCACACACGTCGCTGGCGCCTTACTGGTCGGAGCGCCTGGGCAAGGCCAGCGTGCGCTGTGAACAGGGTGGGGCGCGCAAGGGGCAGTTGCAGTGCGAGGTGTCGGGGAACGGACGGGTGATCATCAGCGGGCGAGGTGCCCTGTACTTGCGTGGTCAGGTCTTTGTCTGAAGCCCGATCGAGTACGCCCCACGAGCGCGCAAGGCGCTGCGTGGGGTCAGGCGGGCATCAGGGCATGACGCCCACGGTGCCATTGCCGACTTTCGGCTGTCGATAGAGGTCCAGCAATACCTGGTCAAGCACCTGCGAGGCGCCCCATGGCTTGGGGTCGTTGAGGATGGCCGCCACCGCCCAGGTGTGGCCGTTGCTGTCACGGCTGAACCCGGCAATTGCCCGCACGGTATTGAGCGTGCCAGTCTTGATGTGCCCTTCGCCGCTCATGGCGGTACGCTTCAGGCGTTTACGCATGGTGCCGTCCATGCCCACCAGCGGCATCGAACTGATGAACTCGGCAGCGTAGGGGCTCTTCCAGGCGGCCTGCAACAGCGCGGCCATTTCGCGGGTGCTGACGCGTTCGGCGCGGGACAGGCCCGAGCCGTTCTCCATCACCAGGTGGGGCGCGGTGATACCTTTCTTGGCCAACCACTGGCGTACCACGCGTTGGGCGGCCCGCGCATCATCGCCATCGGCGTCGGTGCGGAACTGCGCGCCGATGCTGAGGAACAACTGCTGCGCCATGGTGTTGTTGCTGTATTTGTTGATGTCGCGGATGACCTCGACCAGGTCTGGCGAGAAAGCACGGGCCAGCAGGCGGGCGGATTTGGGGACGTCCTCGAAGCGGTCGCGGCCCTGAATGGTGCCACCCAGTTCGTTCCAGATGGCGCGTACGGCACCGGCGGCGTAGGCCGGGTGATCCAGCAGCGACAGGTAGGTCTGCGAGTTGCAACCGTCAGCCAGCTGGCCGGTAACGGTCACACTGACACCGTCGGCTTGTGTCACCGGGTTGTAGCGCACGTCGCCTGTGCATTGCTTGCCGGCCACTGGCTTGACCTGGTTGTCGATGCGAATGCTGGCGATCGGTGGCTCGACCGATACCAGCACTTTGCCGCCGTCGTTGCGGGCCACGAAACGCAGGGCCTTGAGGTTGACCAGCAGGGAGTCGGGCTTGACCAGGAACGGCTTGTTGACGTCGCCGCCGTCGTCATCGAACTGCGGCAGGTTGGGCTGTGCGAAGTGGCTACGGTCCAGGACCAGGTCGCCGGTCACCGTGCGTACACCGTTGGCCCGCAGGTCACGCATCAGCAGCCAGAGTTTCTCCATGTTCAGCTTGGGATCGCCGCCGCCCTTGAGGTACAGGTTGCCGTTGAGCACGCCGTTGCTCAGGGTGCCATCGGTATAGAACTCGGTCTTCCACTGATAGGTCGGGCCCAGCAGCTCCAGCGCGGCGTAAGTGGTGATCAGCTTCATGGTCGAGGCCGGGTTGACCGAGACGTCGGCGTTGAACACCGTTGCGGTGCCCGGACCATCCAGTGGCAGCATCACCAGCGACAGCGCCGAGTCCTGCAGTTTGTTGGTCTTGAGTGCCTGTTGCACCTTGGGCGGGAGGGTGGTGTTGACGGCGGCGGCCTGGCTGGGGAAGGCCAGGGGCAGCAACACGCCGGCGAGCAGCAGTGGGCGGAGCGTCTTGATCATAAAGGTATGAACCCTGCACGAGGGAAAAGAGTAACGGGGCTGTAAGAAAATGATGACCCCAGGGCGAATAGAACGCGCATTATGCCCCAAGCGTAGCGCCGATGGGCTGTATTCGACGGAAAAGCGCCGCTTGCCGCCGGAAACTGGTAAAGTGCCGCGCGTAATTACTTGAGAGGATTGTTTCATGGCTACCAACCGTTCCCGTCGCCTGCGCAAGAAACTGTGCGTGGACGAATTCCAGGAGCTGGGTTTCGAACTGAACCTGGGTTTCAAGGAAGACCTGTCCGATGAAGCCATCGATGCCTTCCTCGACGCCTTCCTGGCTGAAGCCATGGATGCAAATGGTCTGGACTATGTCGGCGGCGACGATTTCGGTCTGGTCTGCAAGGCCGAACGTGGCTCGGTCACCGAAGAGCAGCGCGCCGCTGTCGAAGCCTGGCTCAAAGGCCGCAGCGAACTGACCAACATCGAAGTCAGCCCGCTGCTGGACGCCTGGTACCCGGAAAAACCGATCAACCCGGCATCGTGATCGGTGGGCGGCACAATTGCTGTGCCGCTTACTCCGCCTCGGCCAGGTTGCCCAATTGCCTGGCCAGGGCTTTCTCCACTCGGCGCATATGCCGTGCCAATGCCTGACGGCGTACTTTCAGCTCGTTCTGGGACAAATCAGGTTCCTCGAGCGCTTCGCATGCCTGAATTAACGATCTCGCATCCAGCATCCTCGCCGCGCTGAGGATCTTGTGTGCCTGGGCCGCCAGTTCGTCCGCCTGTTGCCGTGGGTCGATAGCCATCAGTGTGATCAGGTCTTGCTGCAGGCTCTGGTACAAGGTATTCAGTATACGGTCGCGGTCGTTGGCGTTGTCGCCGACGATGGCACTCAGGCCGTCCAGGTCGAAGCGATGCCCTGGTTCGTCGCAACCATTGCATGGTCTGCCGTGGCGGGCGATGCCCGCAAGGCGCTGGCCGAGCAATTGCAGGCCGATGGGTTTGAGCAGGCAGTCATCCATTCCCGCATCCAGGCATTGCTGGCGCACCTCTGGTTGGGCATTGGCGGTGTAGCCGAGCATGGTACAGCGCGGGCGGCCGTGCAGGCGCTCTTCGGCACGGACTGTCCGGGCCAGTTCATAGCCATTCATGCCCGGCATGTTGCAGTCGACGATCAATACATCGAAACAACCTTCACGCCACTTGCGCAACCCTTCGCGACCATCGCGTGCGCTCTCCTGGCGCAGCCCAAGGTAACTCAACTGCTGTGCCATGAGCAGCAGGTTGGCGGGATGGTCGTCGATCACCAGGGTCTTCAGGCGCGCATCCGGCTGTACGATGTCCGTGGCCATGCGGGGGAGCTGTTCCACGGGGTCGACACATTGCAGGGGCATGATCAGGCGTACGCGCGTTCCCACGCCTTGCAGGCTCTGCAGGCTCAGTTCGCCCCCCATCATCGCGCACAGGTTGCGGCTGATGACCAGCCCCAGCCCGGTGCCGGCGCGGGCGCCATCACTGTAGGGATTGGCCTGGGCGAAGGGCGTGAACAGTCGCTGCATGTCTTCCTCGTGGATGCCGATTCCGCTGTCACGCACCTCCAGGTCAAGGGTGGGGGCCGTCCGTTCGTTGTCGTTGCGCAGCTTCACGCTGATGCGCACCTGCCCCTGCTCGGTGAACTTGATCGCGTTGCTGACCAGGTTCGACAGCACCTGCTTGAAACGCAGTGGATCAAGCATCACATGACAACGCGCCGCGTCGCTGATGGCCACCTTCAATACCAGGCCTTTGTGGCGGGCCAGGCCATCGAATACCCGGCCGACGGACTCGACCAGCATGACCAGGTCGACGGGTTCGGGCGCGAGGCTCAGGTGGCCGGATTCGATGCGAGCGATATCCAGGATATCGCCAATGAGGCCGAGCAGGTCCTGGGCCGAGTGGTGGGCGATTTCCAAGGCAGGTCGATCGAGCTGGCCCTGCTCTGCGCGGCGCAGGGCCAGCTCCAGCATGCCGATCAGCGCGTTCATCGGTGTGCGGATCTCATGGCTGATGGTGGCGAGGAAGGTACTCTTGGCGCGGTTCGCGTCATCTGCTTGCTGTTTGGCCAGGCGCAGGTCCTGGACCAGGTTGCGGCGTTCGCTGATATCGATCCAACCGCCGATGATGCCTTGCATTTCGCCCAGCGAGTCGCGGTAGGGAAGGATCCAGTGATAGATCGTCAGTTCTTGGTCATTCAGGCGCAGAGGGCGGTCCAGAATCAAGGGTTTACCCTGCGCCATGACACGTTGGTAGTCGCCCTGGATCTGCCGGGTGTAATCAAGATCGCAGAACGGGGTGTCCTCCAGGCGTTTGCCGATGATCTGCTCGGGACTGGCGCCAACCGCTTTCAGGTAGCTGTCGTTGCAGCTCTGCAAACGCCCTTCGTGGTCTCGAACGTACATCGGGTGGGGGGTGCCGTTGAGCAAGGCACCCATGAACTCCAGTTGGTCGTTCAGGGCACGCTCGGCTCGCTGACGTTGCTTGATCTGGCGGCGCAGGCGTGCGTTCCAGATCAGTGCAAGCACCAGTAGCATGCCGATGACACCTACCACCTGCACGATGACCTTGCGGTAATGGCGCCAGTAGGAGTCATCGCGCATGCCGTGGTCCCGCCAGCGGCTGTTGATCACCCCGAGTTCTTCGGGGGATATGCTCAGCAGTGCCTTGTCGAGTATCGACGCCAGCTCGCCGGCATTGGCGGTAGTCGCCATCGAGAAGGTTGCCGGTTCCGTGCCGACCGTGCTGCGGATAACCAGGTCACTGCTGGTCGCCACCATGTGATTGGCATCGATCAGGGTGGCGATCGCAGCATCCACGGCACCGCTTTCAAGCAATGCCGTGGCGTAGTAGGCGCTCTCCGTTGCGACCTGGCGAACCAGTGGGTGGTGGGTGGTCAGTAGCGCTGCCGCGCTGCTGTCACGAGGGACGGCTACGCGCTTGCCCTTGAGCAGCTTCAGTGAGCTGGGTTGATCGGCTCCGCTACGACCGACCAGCACATAGGCACTTTCCAGGTAGGGCCTGCTGACCTGCAATGCGTTAGTGCGACGCGAATCGGTGGAATGGGTGGCGATGATGTCGGTACGGCCGGATTCAAGTTGCTCGATCATGTCGCCATCGCCACTGGCACGCTGGATTTCGAAGCGCAGGCCGGTGCGCAGTCGAATGAGCTCAAGCAGATCGGCGACGATACCGCGCAGGCGGTCGTTGCTGTCGAAAAAGGTCAGGGGGGCAGCGGTATCGTTGACCACCACCCGCATCACCGGATGCTCGCGCAACCACTGGTCCTCCCGGGGCGACAATTGCAGCTTGCGGTCGGTCAGCAAGCTGCCACTGCTGGCGCTCCAGCGTTTGAAGATGTCGTTTCGTGTACTGTTTGACTGGGCTTCCAGCGCAGCATCGACCAACGTCAGCAGCATCCCGTTGTTGTCGCGCAAGGCAAAACTGAATCCAATGGCCTCGTGCTTGCCAAAATTGGCCATGCGCAGGCGTGGCAAATGGCCGCGACTGATCAGGTAGTGAGTGGACACGGTGTCGCCGATGAACACGTCGGCTTGCTCGAAGGCCACCGCGTTCAAGGCCTGGGTGGACGACTCGAAGGTCAGGAGCTCGGCCTGGGGGTAGGTGGCGTTGATCTCTTCGGGTGGCAGGTAGTGGTAGAGCATGCTCAGGCGCATGCCGTCCAGGCCTGTATCCAGCGCGCGTGTCTCGTCTTCGCGGGTCACCAGCACCGGTTGGTCGATGGCATAGGGCCGTGACAGGGCCAGGCCCTGCGTCGAGGCTTCGTAGCCATTGGCGCTTCCCAGCAGGTCGATCTGGCCATTCTTCAAGGCGGCGACCGCCGCAGCCCGACTGGGGAAGCGTTGCACACGGACCGGCAGGCCGAGGGCGTTGCCGATCACGCCAGCGTAGTCTGCGGTGAGCCCCTGGTACTCATTGCCGCGGGTGGCAATGTCGAACGGTGGATAATCCGGTGCCGATGTTCCCAGGACCAGTTCCTGACGGGTAGTGAGCCAATCACGTTGGGCCGGGGTGAGCGAGGGTTGGACCGATGTCGGTGAAGCGCGGCTGAGCAGGGTGTATGTTTGGCCTGGGGAATTGGATACACAGGCACCCTGCAGGGGGGTGCCGAGGCTCAGGCAGAGCAGGGATGTTGCAAAGTACCTCCACATTGTGACCTCAGACTAACGCGTTGCGCTTGGCGATGTCGATGAGTTCCACCAACGTGTTTACGCGCAGTTTGTGCATGAGGCGCTTTTTGTAGGTGCTGACGGTCTTGTTGCTGAGGAACATGCCCTTGGCAATTTCCTTGTTGCTTCTACCCTGCGCGAAGAGTTGCAAGACCATCAGCTCCCGGTCGTTCACCTGGCGGAACAGTTCCAGTTCCTGCCCTCGATCTACCTGGGCCGGATTGAGTGCCTGGCTGGGGAAGTAGTTATAGCCGGAAAGCACCGCCTTTATGGCGCTGAGCAACTCGCTCAGGTCTTCCTGTTTACAGACGTAGCCGGCGGCCCCCGAGTGCATGCAGCGGATCGCGAACAGCGCTGGCGATTGCGCGGTCAGTACCAGAACCTTGAGGGGGATGGCCATGGTCTGCAGGCGGGAAAGCATTTCCAGGCCGTCGAGCTTGGGGAGGCTGATGTCCAGGATTACCAGGTCCGGGCGTATTTCGCGAATCATCTGCATGGCATCGACGCCATTGTCCGATTCACCAATCACTGTGTAATTCTGATTTTCCAGCAACATCCGGATTGCCAGGCGGATTACTGGGTGGTCGTCGACAATAAATACTGAGTGCATATTCAACATTCCATGCGGCGTGACGAAAACAGTCGGCACATTAGCTCAGATGAATGTCGGCGGGCAGAGAAGGTTAGTTGGAAAACTATATATAGGAATTTGCTTACAGCTAAATCGATATCCTGCTACAGGACGTGTAGAGGTTGAGTGGTTTGTCACTCGGATTTTTGGTTGTTTTTGCGAAAAATTGAAATTGTGTTTTGACCTGTCGCCAGGAGGTAAGAAGTTTCTTACAGATTAATGCAGTGGTTGACGGCCTATGCCGTCATCACTGCTGCACGCCCGTTATGTCGGGCTGGAGCGCCCGGTCATCTCGCTGGCCATTTCGCTGGCATAGCCATCGGTCATGCCCGCGATGAAGTCGATCATGCGCAGGTAGGCGTCGTGCAAGGTACCGTGCGGATTGGGGGCGTTGTTGCCGATCAGGTCCAGCACGCGCTGGCTCTTGAACGAAGGCGTGCGCCCGCCGTGCTGTTCCAGGGCGGCACTGCAGAAGGTATTGAGGAGGATTTCCAGGGTGGTGTAGGCGCCGATCTCCTGGAGGGTCTTGCGTTTGTCCTGGAAGATCTTCTTGCGGGCCATGTCCTTGGCTTGCAGTACGCAACGCTGGGCCGGGCCGTGCATGTGTTCGACCAGGTCCCCCGGTAGTCGCCCAGCAAGCAGGGCATCCTGCTGTTCGACGAAGGCGAGGGCGGCGGCATTGGTCAGGTGTTCGATCGCCTTGCCCCGCAGGACTGCCAGCTTGCGCCGGCGTGACGCTCCGGGCCCTAGCTGGCGATAGGTTTCCGGCAGGTCGTCGCCGACCAGGTCGAGCAGCAGCGCCTCGACTTCGGCGTACTGCAACAGGTCCATTTCCAGGCCATCCTCGAGGTCGATCAAGGCGTAGCAGATATCGTCGGCCGCCTCCATCAGGTAGACCAAGGGATGGCGGGCCCAGCGCTGGTGCTCGAGCTGAGGCAGGCCAAGCTTGCCGGCGATCTGCTCGAGCAGCGGCAGCTCGCTGTGGTAGCAGCCGAACTTGTGTTTTTTGTAGCCCAGGGCATCGGCGTGGCGAGCGGTCCAGGGGTACTTGAGATAGGCGCCGAGGGTGGCGTATGTCAGGCGCATACCGCCATCGAATTGGTGGTATTCGAGTTGGGTGAGGACGCGAAAACCTTGGGCGTTGCCTTCGAAATTCAGGAAGTCGGCACGTTCGTCATCCGTCATGTCGTCCAGCCAGCCACGTCCGGCTGCTTGTTGGAACCAGTGGCGTATGGCGTCTTCACCGGAGTGGCCAAACGGAGGGTTGCCAATGTCGTGGGCCAGGCAGGAAGACTGCACGATCATCCCCAGGTCGCTGGGCTCGCACCAGTTCGGCAGCCTGTCGCGCAGGGTCTCGCCTACGCGCATGCCCAGTGAGCGGCCGACGCAGCTCACTTCCAGCGAGTGGGTCAGGCGCGTGTGGATGTGATCGTTGCTGTTGACCGGGTGTACTTGGGTCTTGCGCCCCAGGCGGCGGAAGGCGCCAGAGAAGATGACGCGGTCGTGGTCTTTGTGAAAGGGGCTGCGGCCCAGTTCCTCAGAGCTGCCGAGGGCCTTGCCCAGGCGTTCGCGGGTCAGCAGGGTATGCCAGTCCAAGGCTCGTTCTCCCGTCATTGAGTAGGCATAGCTTCCCGTGTCTGGCACGCCCGTGCAAGCACGGGCGTGCAGGGCTCAGGGGCGGCGGCCGCTGCTCAGGAACAGGCGGATCAGCGGTGCCAGGCTGGAGCCCAGGCGCAACAGGCGCCGCAAGTTGCCACTGCGCACCCCTTTGCCAGTGAGGAAGCCCAGCGCCACGACAGCGCCCAGGCCCCACAGCGAGCCATGCCGGACGCCCAGGCCCTCGCCGAATGAACTGCCCATGCCGCGCAGGCGGCGCACCGGTTCAAGCAACTGGGTGGATTCGTGGTGGATCTGCTGGCGGTGCATTTCCATGCGCAGGCGCAGCAACGCCTTGCGCAGTTCCCGTGGGTTTCGGGTATCAGGTATTTCGGGCAGGTTCATGGCAGCAGGCGCTCCCTGTCCTTGGCCAGCTCCTCGAGCGTGGCACCGAACGGTGAAGACTCGTCGAACACCGCAGCTTTCAGGCGCAAGCCGCAGAACAGCGCGGCCAAGCCATAGAACACGCACAGGCCAATGATGCCGGCCAGGCGATAACTGTCCCACAGCAGCACCAGCACCAGCCCGGACAGGGCGGTCAGCAGCAGCAGGGCAAAGACCAGCGCAAGCCCGGCGAACAGCAGCAGGCTCAGGGTACGCGCCTTCTGCTCCTGCAACTCGATACCGAACAGCTCGATATGGCTGTGCAGCAAACCCAGCACCGCCGCACCCAGGCGTCTGCCAGAGGTGGCGGCGCTGTTGCCGTCGTTGTCCATGGGCACCTCTCAGCGTTTGGCCAGCAGGCCGATCAGCAAGCCGACGCCGGCAGCGATGCCGATGGCCTGCCAGGGGTTTTCCTGCACGTACTGCTCGGCGCTGCCAAGGGCGGCCTGGCCGCGCTGGCGTACCGAATCCTGGGTCAGTTGCAAGGTTTCGCGGGCCTGTGTCAGGCGCTCGTGGATCTGCTCGCGCAGTTCATCGGCCTGGTCGCCCGCCAGGTTGGCGGTGTCGGCGAGCAGCTTTTCGGTGTCGCGGACCAGGGCCTGGAAGTCAGCCATCAGTATGTCTTGTGCAGTCTTTGCCGATTTGCTGGCCATGAATGGGCCTCTCCCTGTGGGTGTGTATGGCTATTTCGAGTAATGACGCGCGCTGAAGGTTCAGTGGCAGGGGCTGGTACGGCCCTTGCTATCAATCGGGGCGTGCCTGCCGGCGCCTGCGCTGAAAGCGTGCGCCAGCCGCGCGGACACCGACAAACCTTAACCCAATCCACGACAAACCCAAGAAAAAACCACGCAGGCACCCGCACGGTCACTGAAATGGAGCAGGGGCCTGGCACCGATCAGGTGCAGGGATGCCGGTTCTTGAACTGTCCTGGTGCCTTTTTGCAGGTCTGCCACTTCATGGAAAACATGCACAACGCGATGGACTCCCTGGTCCATGGCTCGAACACCTTGTTCATCCTCATGGGAGCGATCCTGGTCCTGGCCATGCATGCCGGCTTCGCCTTTCTCGAGGTCGGTACGGTGCGCCACAAGAACCAGGTCAACGCCTTGTCGAAGATTCTCAGTGATTTCGCCATCTCGGCACTGGTGTACTTCTTCATCGGCTACTGGATCGCCTATGGCGTTAACTTCCTGCAGCCGGCGGCCGAGCTGGCCCGCGACCATGGTTACGCCTTGGTCAAATGCTTCTTCCTGCTGACCTTCGCCGCGGCTATCCCGGCGATTATCTCGGGTGGAATCGCCGAGCGGGCACGCTTCATACCGCAATTGTGCGCGACCGCGTTGATCGTGGCGTTCATCTATCCGTTCTTCGAAGGGGTGGTGTGGAATGGCAACCTGGGTATCCAGGCATGGCTGCAGGCACGCTTCGGCGCGCCGTTCCATGACTTCGCCGGATCCGTGGTGGTGCATGCCATGGGCGGGTGGCTGGCCCTGGCGGCGGTCATCCTGCTGGGCGCGCGTCGCGGTCGTTATCGCGATGGCCGGCTGGTGGCCTTCGCGCCGTCGAGCATCCCGTTCCTGGCGCTGGGCTCCTGGATCCTGATCATTGGCTGGTTCGGCTTCAACGTCATGAGCGCGCAGACCCTGCAGGGCGTGAGCGGGCTGGTGGCGATCAATTCGTTGATGGCCATGGTGGGCGGCACCTTGTCGGCCTTGCTGGCAGGGCGCAATGACCCGGGTTTCCTGCACAACGGCCCGCTGGCCGGGCTGGTGGCGGTTTGCGCCGGTTCCGACCTGATGCACCCGGTGGGGGCGCTGGTGGTCGGTCTGGTGGCGGGAGGCCTGTTCGTCTGGAGCTTCACCGCGGCACAGAACCGCTGGAAGATCGACGATGTGCTCGGTGTGTGGCCGCTGCATGGCCTGTGTGGCGTCTGGGGTGGAGTCGCCTGTGGCGTGTTCGGGCAGGCGGCGTTGGGCGGGTTGGGCGGTGTCAGCCTGGTGAGTCAGTTGCTGGGCAGCCTCGCTGGTGTCGTGGTGGCGTTGGCCGGCGGTTTTGTCGTGTATGGTTCGATCAAGGCGTTGCATGGCCTGCGCCTCAGCCACGAGCAGGAGTTCCAGGGCGCCGACCTGTCGCTGCACCGCATTGGCGCGACCAGCCAGGATTGACCTGGCGCAGGTGCAGGTTGCAGGGTCTGGACCTAGAATAAGCATCCTTGAAGATGATTTCCGGGTCCGTTCATGCTCCCTGAATGCCAGTTGTTCGGTACCCTCGGGTGCCATCTGTGTGAAGTGGCGGAAGCCATGCTGATGCCGTTCGTCGAGCACGGCCTGCTGGTCGAGTTGGTCGACATCGCGGATAGCGAGGCGCTGTTCGAGCGTTACGGCCTGCAGATTCCGGTGTTGCGCCGCTGCGATACAGGCGCTGAACTGGGTTGGCCGTTCGATGCCGAGCAGGTGGTGGCGTTTCTGCGCTGAACCGCTGATTGACGATAGGGTGGCGCGCTCCGTATGCTGTATATAAATACAGTATCGAGGTGAAGCCATGCTCAATGTCGAGCAACTCAAGTACAGCATCAACCACATGTCCCCTGAGCGTGTGCGTGACGCTGTGCTGGAATTGCGACTTGATGGCATCGTGACCGACGACCAGACGCCCTTTGGCAAGGTTCACTTCAACACCTGCTTCGCCGAGATCGAGGCGTTGTTCCAGCGCGCGGGGTTTCATCGCCCGCTGGATGTCGTGGGCTACCAGGGCCTGAGCTATGCCCTCTATGACCCGGGGCGCTGGGACGCCGTGCAGGTGCTGCGCTGGCTGAAGGCGCGCTGTGAGCCGGCCAGCGAGGCTGGTTGAGGCGCGCTGACTCGGGGATAATGCATTACTCCTGTGATGCCGAGCCCGCCGATGACCACACCTTTCAACCCCGCCCACCAGCAAGCCAGCACCGTATGCCTGCCTCCAGGTCGCTGGGCGACGGTGCTGGATTGCCTGTGCGATCATTTCAAGGGTATCCCCCGCGAGCAGTGGCTCGATCGCTTTGCCCGTGGCCGGGTGCTGGACAGTGAAGGCCGTGCGATTGCCGCGCAGCTTCCCTATCGCCAAGGCCTGCGCCTGCACTACTTTCGCGAGGTGCCCAACGAGAAGCCGATTCCAGTGCAGGAAGAGATCCTGCACGTGGACGAGCATCTGGTGGTAGCGGACAAACCGCATTTCCTTCCGGTGACACCCACTGGCGAATATGTCGAGCAGACCCTGCTGCGTCGCCTGATCCGTCGCCTGGACAACCCGCATCTGGTTCCCCTGCACCGCATCGACCGGCATACGGCCGGCCTGGTGCTGTTCTCCGCCAACCCACAGACCCGTGGCGCCTACCAGCGCCTGTTCCCGGAGCGGCGCATTGACAAGCACTACCAGGCAATTGCCGCGGCCATGCCGCAGCATGTGTTTCCTCTGGTGCACCGCAGCCGCCTGGTGCACGGCGAGCCGTTCTTCCGCATGCATGAGGTCGAGGGGGCCGATAACAGCGAAACCCACGCCTGCGTGCTGGAGAAACAGGGCGAACTATGGCGCTATGGCCTGTCGCCGGTGACGGGCAAGACCCACCAGTTGCGGGTGCACATGGCTTCGCTGGGCGCGGGTATCTGCAATGACCCGTTCTATCCTCAGCTGGCCAATGAGCAGGACGATTACACGCGGCCGCTGAAGCTGCTGGCGCACAGCCTGCGTTTCAAGGATCCGTTGAGTGGCGAGGAGCGGTATTTCGAAAGCAGGTTGAGCCTGGCGTGGTAAAGCAGACGGCGCCCCTTGGGGCGCCGTCCGTTGTCTAGCGGTTGAAGCGTTCCACCAGCGAGTATTGAGTGCCCGCGGTGCTGGTCAGCTCTTCGCTGAGCAGTGCCGAGCGCTGGGCCTGGCCCGCAGTCTGGTCGGCCAGGTCGGCGATGGTGCTGATGTTGCGGCTGATCTCTTCGGCCACCGCGGTCTGTTCCTCGGTGGCGGCGGCGATCTGGGTGGCCATGTCGGTGATGTTGGCCACCGCTTCACTGATGCCCACCAGGGCCTGGTCTGCCTCCATCACTCGCTCGACGCCTTCCTGGGCCTGGCGGTGGCCGGTTTCCATGGTTTGCACCGCATTGTTGGCGGTCTGCTGCAGCTTGGCGATCAGGCCATGAATCTGCCCGGTGGACTCGGCGGTGCGCTGGGCCAGTTGGCGGACTTCGTCGGCGACGACCGCGAAGCCCCGGCCCATCTCGCCGGCACGGGCAGCCTCGATGGCGGCATTGAGTGCCAGCAGGTTGGTCTGGTCGGCAATGCCCTTGATCACATCGACCACGCCGCCAATTTCGTCACTGTCCTTGGCCAGTTGCGTGACGGTCAGGCCGGTCTCGCCCACGGCGGCGGACAGCCGTTCGATCGCGTCGCGCGTCTCGCCGGCGATATGGCGGCCCTGGCTGGTCAGGCGATTGGCCTCTTGCGTGGCGTCGGCGGTGCGTTGCACGTGGTTGGCCACTTCCTGGGTGGTGGCGGCCATCTGATTGACCGCGGCGGCCACTTGCTCGGTTTCCACGCGCTGGCGCTCCAGGCCCGAGGAACTCTGGTGGGCGAGGGCGTCGGACTGGCGAGCCTGGTCGCTCAGTTGCTCGGCGCTGTCCTGCAGGCGGGTCAGGCAGGTCTTCATCCGTGCGTCCTGGCTGAGCATGGCCATTTCCAGGCGGGCTTGGACACCGCGGCTGTCGGTGTACATCTGCGCGATCAGCGGGTCGGAGGTGGTCTGTTCGGCCAGGCGCAGCAGGCGCTTGAGGCCGCGTTGCTGCCAGCTCAGACCAAGCAGGCCCAGGGGGACCGACAGGCCGGCCGCCAGGGCGAAGCCCCAGGAGTGGCCCAGCCAGTTGCCGATCAGGAAGCCGACCTGGCTGATGAGAATGAAGGGCAGCCAGTCTTGTAGCACCGGTAGCCATTTGTCGCGTTTCGGGATGGCCGACTTGCCTTGGTTGATGCGCTGGTACAGCGCCTCGGCGCGGCGGATTTGCTCGGCGGTGGGTTTGACCCGTACCGATTCGTAGCCGACCACCTGGTTGCTGTCGAACACTGGGGTGACGTAGGCGTTCACCCAGTAGTGATCGCCCGACTTGCAGCGGTTCTTGACGATACCCATCCACGGCAGGCCCTGCTTGAGGGTCTGCCACATGTGGGCGAATACGGCCGGCGGCACATCGGGGTGGCGAACCAGGTTGTGCGGCGCGCCCATCAGTTCCTCGCGGGAAAAACCGCTGATCTCGATGAATGCGTCGTTGCAGTAGGTGATCACGCCTTTGGCGTTGGTGGTGGAGATCAACCGCTGCTGGGCAGGGAAAGTCCGTTCTCTCTGGGTAATCGGCTGGTTGTTACGCATTGGCTGTTCAATCCGCAAGGCTTTCGACGGGTATCGGCAAGCCTCTGGTTTTATTGAATGAATATTTAACTGCCATTGACCTGGCGCAAGGTGGCGATGCTGCGGCTGAAGTAGTGAAGCCGGCATGATCGCGTAAGTTGCTGCCAATGTTGCAGTTTTCTTTATGGTTTGTGACGGCTAGGTCGGATAATGACCGATTGTTCAGCTCTGGGCCAGCATCGGATAAGTGAAGCCGGCGAAGTGCGCCAGGTTGACACCAACATGGCACAGCACCGCTGCCGTCAGTCCGCCATGGCGATAGGCCAGACCATACCCCACCCCGGCGAGGCTGGCCAGGTAGAACCACTGCCAGCCACCGCCCAGGTGTGCCAGGCCAAACAGCAGCGCGGCGGCGATCAACGCCAGACCCTCATGCTTGAACAGACGTTGCAGCCCGCCCTGGATATAACCACGGAACAGCAATTCCTCGGTCAGGCTGACCAGCAGCAGGTTGTTCAGCAGCCACAGCCAGGCCTGGTCCGGCCACTTGGGGGCCCAGGCCACCAGGCCCAGCGACCAGGCGCCACCCAGGCAAGCGAGCAGCGTCAGTGGCAGGATCACACCCAGACTCGTGGCCAGGCCACGCAGGCGCAGCATCACCAACCATGGGCAGGCCAGCAGCAGCCATGCGCCGATCAGCGGCTTGTCCAGATTCAGGTACATCGAGAAGGGAATGGCGCCTTCGCTGAGCACGACTTTGTCGATCACCCTGGCACCGTTGAAACCCGGTAGCCAGTGCAGCGCCAGGGCGACGGCGAGGGCGACGAACAGGGCGTGGCCGAGGGTTTGCTGCCAGCGCACCCGCCGACGTGCCAGCAAGGCGCTGCACAGCAGGGCGAGCAAGGCGGGCAGGGCGGCAAGGCCCAGGTTGCCGAAGGTCAGTGCGAGGATATAGCCGAGGCCGAGCAGGAGCAGAGCGATCCAGTGGAGGAGAGGCATTGGAGTTCCTTGTGCCGGTGAGTCCGTGGAGAGTTGGACTCACCTGAGGGGCCTCGGGGCACTTGCTTTCGCTATCGCGGATGAATCCGCTCCTGTAGGAGCGGATTCATCCGCGATGCGCCGCACGGGCGGCGCTCGATCTCAAGATCACAGCAAGGCTGTCGTCTTTCACCCCGCGATCAATTGCCGCAGTACATAGTGCAGGATCCCTCCCGATTTGAAGTACTCCACTTCATTCAATGTGTCGATCCGGCACAGCACTTCGATTTGGACCGTTTGGCCATCCTCTCGGGTGATGCGCACGGGCAGGTTCATGCCGGGGCGGATCTGTGCACCGGAGAGTCCCAGCACATCGATGCGCTCCTTGCCGGTCAGGCCGAGTCGTTTGCGGTCGTCCCCGGCCTTGAACTGCAACGGCAGCACCCCCATGCCGACCAGATTCGAGCGGTGGATACGCTCGAAACTTTCCGCCAGCACGGCCTTGACCCCAAGCAGGTTGGTGCCTTTGGCCGCCCAGTCGCGGCTCGAGCCGGTGCCGTACTCCTGGCCGGCAATCACCACCAGTGGCGTGCCATCCTGTTGGTAGCGCATGGCGGCGTCATAGATCGATAGCTTCTCGCCGCTGGGCACGTACAGGGTATTGCCGCCTTCCTCGCCGCCCAGCATCTCGTTGCGAATACGGATGTTGGCGAAGGTGCCGCGCATCATCACTTCGTGGTTGCCGCGCCGCGAACCGTAGGAGTTGAAGTCCCGCGGCTCCACGCCCTTCTCGCGCAGGTAGCGCCCGGCCGGGCTGTCGGCCTTGATGTTGCCGGCCGGGGAGATATGGTCGGTGGTCACCGAGTCACCCAGCAGGGCGAGGATGCGCGCACCCTCGATGTCGCGGACTTGCGGCGGCGGGCCGCCGATGTCGTCGAAGAACGGCGGGTGCTGGATGTAGGTGGAGTCGCCCTGCCAGGCATAGGTGGCGGCCTTGGGCACTGCGATGGCCTGCCACTGGGCATCGCCGGCGAACACTTCGGCATACTCCTTGTGGAACATGCGGGTGTCGACATTGGCGACCGCCTCGGCGATCTCCTGCTGGCTGGGCCAGATATCGCGCAGGTACACAGGCTGGCCGTCCTTGCCGGTGCCCAGGGCGTCCTGGGTCAGGTCCACGCGCACGCTGCCGGCCAGCGCGTAGGCGACCACCAGGGGCGGCGAGGCCAGCCAGTTGGTCTTGACCAGCGGGTGCACGCGCCCCTCGAAGTTGCGGTTGCCCGACAGCACCGAGGCGACGGTCAGGTCGGCGCTGCCGATGGCTTTCTCGATGGCATCGTCCAGTGGCCCGGAGTTGCCGATGCAGGTGGTGCAGCCATAGCCGACCAGGTCGAAGCCGAGCTGGTCGAGGTAGGGGGTGAGGCCTGCGGCCTTGAAGTAGTCGGTGACCACCTTCGAGCCCGGTGCGAGGGAGCTCTTGACCCAGGGTTTGCGCTGCAGGCCCTTTTCCACGGCTTTCTTCGCCACCAGGCCGGCGGCCATCATCACGCTGGGGTTGGAGGTGTTGGTGCAGGAGGTAATGGCGGCGATTACCACGGCGCCATCGCGCAGGGTGTGGGTCTGGCCGTCATGGGCGTAGTCGATTTCGCCGGCCTGGTCGGCATTGCCCACTGCCACGCCTCCGCCGCCTTCGCTTTCCAGGCGGCCGAGCTCCCTGGCCAGAGGCTTGGGTTGCAGCTCGATGAAGTGGTCGAACGCCTGGCTGACCTGGCCCAGTGCCACCCGGTCCTGCGGGCGCTTGGGCCCGGCCAGGCTGGCTTCCACTTCATGCATGTCCAGGGCGAGCGTGTCGGTGAACTGTGGCGCCTGCCCAGGCAGGCGCCACAACCCCTGCGCCTTGCAATAGGCCTCGACCAGTTGCACGGTCGCCTCCGGGCGCCCGGACAGGCGCAGGTAGTCCAGGGTTACCTGGTCGACCGGGAAGAAACCGCAGGTGGCGCCGTACTCCGGGGCCATGTTGGCGATGGTGGCGCGGTCGGCCAGCGGCAGGTCGGCCAGGCCATCGCCGTAGAACTCGACGAACTTGCCCACCACCCCCTTCTTGCGCAGCATCTGCGTGACCGTGAGCACCAGGTCGGTGGCGGTGATGCCTTCGCGCAGCTTGCCGGTCAGCTTGAAACCGATCACCTCGGGGATCAGCATCGATACCGGCTGGCCGAGCATGGCCGCCTCGGCCTCGATGCCGCCCACGCCCCAGCCGAGCACGCCCAGGCCATTGATCATGGTGGTGTGCGAGTCGGTACCGACCAGGGTGTCGGGGAAGGCGTAGGTGCGCCCATCCTGCTCGTTGGTCCAGACCGTGCGGCCCAGATACTCCAGGTTGACCTGGTGGCAGATACCGGTGCCCGGCGGCACCACGCGGAAGTTGGCGAAGGCGCTCTGGCCCCAGCGCAGGAAGGCGTAGCGCTCGCCGTTGCGTTGCATCTCGATGTCGACGTTCTGGGTGAAGGCGCTGGGGCTGGCGTAACGGTCGACCATCACCGAGTGGTCGATCACCAGGTCCACCGGCGACAGCGGGTTGATGCGCTGCGGGTCGCCACCGGCCTTGGCCATGGCGGCGCGCATGGCGGCCAGGTCGACCACCGCGGGTACGCCGGTGAAGTCCTGCATCAATACCCGCGCCGGGCGGTACTGGATCTCGCGATCCGAGCGGCGTTCAGCCAGCCACTTGGCCAGGGCGCGCAGGTCGTCGCCGGTGACGGTCTTGCCGTCCTCCCAACGCAGCAGGTTTTCCAGCAGCACCTTCAACGACATGGGCAGGCGCTGCAGGTCACCCAACTGGCGGGCGGCCTCGGCGAGGCTGAAATAGTGGTAGACGTGGCCGGCCACGTCGAGGGTCTTGAGGGTTTTCAGGCTGTCGAGCGAGGGCATCTACAACTCCTTAGTGCTCCGGTGCCCGGCTGATACAGGTTGCTCGCCGGTGTCACCGCTCTGGATCGGTCCGCACGGCACGGACCTGGCTGAACAGTCAGGTTAGACCCGTTTGCCGGGCCTGCCCCTTTTCTGGACCGATGGGGCATGTCGTCGGTTCCGATCTTCCTTTATCATTCGCCGCCCTGGCGCCGTCTGCGCCAGTGATGTGGAGTGAGAAATGAATACCCTGTTCATGCATTGCCGGCCCGGCTTCGAGGGCGAGGTCTGCGCCGAAATCAGCGAACACGCTGCCCACCTTGGGGTGGCCGGCTATGCCAAGGGCAAACCACAGAGTGCGTGCGCCGAGTTCGTCTGCACCGAGCCCGATGGCGCGCAGCGGCTGATGCATGAGTTGCGCTTTGCCCAGTTGATCTTCCCGCGCCAGTGGGCGAGGGGGGCTTTCGTCGAACTCCCGGAGACAGACCGCATCAGCGTGCTGCTGGAACACCTGGCCGACCTGCCGGTGTGCGGCGGCTTGTGGCTGGAAGTGCTCGACAGCAACGAAGGCAAGGAGCTGTCGACCTTCTGCCGCAAGTTCGAAGTGCCCCTGCGCAAAGCGCTGGAGAAAGCCGGCAGGCTGGTCGACGATGCCCGGCGCCCGCGTCTGTTGTTGACGTTCATCAGTGGTCGGCGTGTGTTCCTGGGCCTGGCCGAGGCGGATAATTCGGCCCTGTGGCCGATGGGCATCCCACGGCTGAAGTTTCCCCGCGAGGCACCCAGCCGCTCGACCCTCAAGCTCGAGGAGGCCTGGCATCAGTTCATCCCGCGTGAGCAGTGGGACCAGCGCCTGAACGACGACATGACCGGTGTCGACCTGGGGGCCTCGCCTGGCGGCTGGACTTACCAGCTGGTCAAGCGCGGCATGCTGGTGACCGCCATCGACAACGGCCCCATGGCCGAGAGCCTGATGGACACCGGCCTGGTGACGCACCTGATGGCCGACGGTTTCACCTGGAAACCCAAGCAGACGGTGGACTGGATGGTCTGCGATATCGTCGAGAAGCCCGCGCGCACGGCCTCGCTGATCGAGACGTGGCTGGGCGAAGGGCTATGCCGCGAGGCGGTGGTCAACCTCAAGTTGCCGATGAAGCAGCGCCATGCCGAAGTGCGCAAGTTGCTCGACCGTATCGAAGCCGGGTTCAAAGAGCGCAAGGTGAAGGTGTCGATCGCCTGCAAGCAGCTGTATCACGACCGTGAGGAAGTGACCTGCCACCTGCGTCGGCTGGACCTGAAGCCGCGTTGAGCTGATGCCCCGCAGGAAATCGCGCAGGGAACAGGGCCTTCCGTAGGAGCGGCTTCAGCCGCGATGCAGGCGACGCCCGTTTCGCGGGTGATCGCGGTTGAAGTCGCGCCTACAGAGGTCGCGCCAAATCCATGAGCGCCGGCAGGTGGGCTTGGAGTCCATCCGGCGATGCGCCACAATGCCTTTCATTTAGCGGAGCCCCCCATGACCGACCTGACCCACGACGCGACCCTCGACGCCACCGGCCTCAACTGCCCGGAGCCGGTGATGATGCTGCACAAGCATGTGCGCGAGCTGGCAGCCGGCGGCGTGCTCAAGGTGATTGCCACCGACCCGTCGACCCGCCGCGACATTCCCAAATTCTGCGTCTTCCTCGGCCACGAGCTGCTGTCCCAGCAGGAAGAGGCCGGCACCTACCTGTACTGGATCCGCAAGAAGGCCGACTGAGCCCCGCGCGATCGCGCTACACTGCGCTCCCCTGACAGGAGAGCGCCATGCTGATAGTTGCCGACGAGAATATCCCGCTGCTCGATGCCTTCTTCGCCGGGTTCGGCGAGATCCGTCGTTACCCTGGGCGTGCCATCGATGCCGCCAGCGTCAAGGACGCCGACGTGCTGCTGGTGCGTTCGGTGACCCGTGTCGACCGGCAACTGCTCGATGGTAGCAAGGTGCGCTTCGTCGGCACCTGCACCATCGGCACCGACCACCTGGACCTCGACTACTTCTCCGGTGCCGGCATCCACTGGAGCAGTGCCCCGGGATGCAACGCCCGCGGTGTGGTCGACTATGTGTTGGGCAGCCTGCTGACCCTGGCCGAACTCGAAGGTGTCGACCTGGACAAGCGTGTCTATGGCGTGGTCGGCGCGGGTGAGGTGGGGGGGCGCCTGGTGCGGGTGCTGCATGGCCTGGGCTGGAAAGTGCTGGTCTGCGACCCGGTGCGCGAGGCCAGTGAAGGGGGGGCGTTCGCCAGCCTTGAGACGATCCTTGCGCAGTGCGACGTGATCAGCCTGCACACGCCGCTGCAGCGAGGTGGCGAGCATCCGACCTGGCATCTGCTTGACCAGGCAAGGTTGGCAAGCCTGCGCCCCGGTGCCTGGCTGATCAACGCCAGCCGCGGCCCTGTGGTGGACAACGTGGCCCTGCGCGAGCTGCTGCTTGACCGCGAGGACGTGCATGCGGTGCTCGATGTCTGGGAAGGCGAGCCGCAGGTGGACCTGCAACTGGCCGACCTGTGCACCCTGGCCACCCCGCACATCGCCGGCTACAGCCTGGATGGCAAGCAACGCGGCACCGCGCAGATCTACCAGGCGTTCTGTCGCTGGCGCGGTGAGCCCGAGCAGGTGCGCCTGGCCGACCTGCTGCCGGCACATTCGCTGGCGCGCATCGAACTGGATGCCAATGCAGAACCAGCCTGGGCGTTGGCCACCCTGTGCCGTGCGGTGTATGACCCGCGCCGCGACGATGCCGATTTCCGCCGCAGCCTGAGCGATGACGTGGCTGAGCAGCGCGCGGCATTCGACCTGCTGCGCAAGCACTACCCGGTGCGGCGGGAGATCGAAGGGTTGGCAGTAGGTGTGCGCGGTGAAGCACCACAGCTGGCGCAGATGGTCAGTGCACTGGGAGCGGAGCTGGTCTGCGTAGCGTGACCCCTGTAGGAGCGGCTTTCAGCCGCGAAGCAAGCGACGCGGTGCCTGGCACCGGCTGCGCCGGTGTTCGCGGCTGAAGCCGCTCCTACAGGCGTTGGTGCACACGACACGAAACCCAACAAAAACCCGGCGCATGCGCCGGGTTGCAGTGAATTCTTGTTCTGGCTTTCAGCCCTTGCGGACTTTCTTGACCCGGCTTTGTTCAAGATCCTCGCACGCTTTCTGGATCATCTGCTCGGTAATCGGGATTTCGCGGCCCTGGGCATCGATGACCGAACCGCACACCTGGGGTTGCGACGGTTGTTGCGCCTTCGGGGTCTCGTTGCGGTGCTGCAAACTCATGTCCTGTCTCCTCTTCAGGTTCAAGCTCAGGATACTGTCCGCGCCGTGAAAAACCTGTGACAGCTCCTGGGTGTCACGGCCAGGACAGTCCAACAGAAACCACGGCAAAGCTCCAGTGATACGTTAGAACGAATCCGTCTAGGGACTGTCGAGTGGCCGTTTCACCTACCTGTGATGCGATGCCACCGGTTGCCAGGCGTTCCCGCCAGGCGGACGAGTGGTAGTCTTTGTGCTCACCTGTGTCGAACGACGGTCGCCATGCCTGAAACGATTTCTTCCCGCCAACGCCGTGCCCTGCACCTGGGCTGGCAATTCATCCGCCCATACCGTCGCCAGGCCCTGCTGGCTTTGCTGGCGCTGGTGGTCACCGCCGGCATCACCTTGTCGATGGGGCAGGGTATTCGGTTGTTGGTCGACCAGGGCTTCATGACCCGCTCGCCCCACCAGCTCAACCAGACCATCGGTTTGTTCCTGCTGCTGGTGATGGCGCTGGCGGTCGGCACCTTCGCCCGCTTCTACCTGGTGTCATGGATCGGCGAGCGCTGCGTCGCCGATATCCGTCGAGTGGTGTTCGATCATCTGGTCAGCCTGCATCCCGGCTTTTTCGAGGATAACCGCAGCTCGGAAATCCAGTCTCGGTTGACCGCCGACACCACGCTGCTGCAATCGGTGATTGGCTCGTCGCTGTCGATGTTCCTGCGCAATGCCCTGATGGTGGTCGGGGGTGTGCTGCTGTTGTTCGTGACCAACCCCAAGCTCACCAGCATCGTGGTGTTGGCCCTGCCGCTGGTGCTGGCACCGATCCTGCTGTTCGGCCGACGGGTGCGCAGCCTGTCGCGCCAGAGCCAGGACCGGGTCGCCGATGTCGGCAGCTATGTCGCCGAAACCCTGGGCCAGATCAAGACCGTGCAGGCCTACAACCATGAAGCGCGTGACCGCCTGTTGTTCGCCGAGACCGTGGAGGCGGCGTTCGCTGTGGCGCGGCGGCGAATCGCCCAGCGTGCCTGGCTGATCACCCTGGTGATCGTGCTGGTGCTCGGCGCGGTGGGGGTGATGCTCTGGGTGGGCGGCATGGATGTGATCGCCGGGCGGATCTCTGGCGGTGAGCTGGCGGCGTTCGTGTTCTACAGCTTGATCGTCGGCAGCGCCTTCGGCACCTTGAGCGAAGTGATCGGCGAACTGCAACGGGCGGCGGGCGCCGCCGAGCGCATTGCTGAGCTGCTGGCCGCGCAGAGTGCGATCCTGCCGCCAGTCGAGGCGGGCTGCCTGCCGGGTGGGCGTGCCCGTGGTGCCATCGAGCTGCACGAGGTGCGTTTCGCCTACCCGTCACGCCCCTCGGCGGCGGCCGTGGATGGCCTGAGCCTGCGGGTTCAACCCGGACAGACGGTGGCCTTGGTCGGACCCTCTGGCGCCGGCAAGTCGACCCTGTTCGACCTGCTGTTGCGCTTCTACGACCCGCAGTCCGGCAGCATCCTGCTCGACGGCCAGCCTATCAGCACATTGTCGCCAGCCGAGCTACGTGCCCAGTTCGCCCTGGTCGCCCAGCAGCCCGCGCTGTTTCGTGGCACGGTGGAGGCCAACATTCGTTATGGCCGGCCCGAAGCCAGCCTGGCCGACGTCGAAGCCGCGGCGCGCAGTGCCCATGCTCACGAATTCATCGTGCAACTGCCCCAGGGCTACCAGACGCCACTGGGCGAGGGCGGTGGCGGCCTGTCCGGTGGGCAGCGCCAGCGCCTGGCGATTGCCCGGGCATTGTTGGTGAACGCCCCGGTCCTGCTGCTGGATGAGGCCACCAGCGCCCTCGATGCGCAAAGCGAACATTTGATCCAGCAGGCACTGCCACTGCTGATGGTCGGACGCACCACGCTGGTCATTGCCCATCGCCTGGCCACGGTGCAATATGCCGACCGTATCGCGGTGATCGACAAGGGCCGCTTGGTCGCCTTTGGTACACACCGCCAGTTGCTCGAGGACAGCCCGCTGTATGCCCGGCTGGCAGCGCTGCAATTCAATGGCAGGTGAGCTTGTCGCGAATTTGTAACATTTCTGTAGCAATTGCCTGAGACTATCTGGCTCAGCTGTTGCGTAAGTGCTCGACCTGGCTGCTATCGACCGATGGCGGCTTTTTTTTGGCCCGAGAACGAGGACAAGGATGCCTCTGCCGGCAGCGCTCGCGTGTGCCGTTTCCTTACTTCCTTGTTCCGAGATCCGCAATGTTGCGTAAATCCCTCAGAGTGCAAATTCTCTCCCTGCTTGGTGGCAGCCTGGTGGCGATCCTGCTGATCGCGCTGGTGTGCTTCCAGTTCCTGTCCTCCAGCGTGCGTGGCTATGCCGAGCTGGTTGACGGGCCGTTGCGTGCCTCGCAACTGATTGATGAAGCCAACCTGCAGTTCAAGATCCAGGTGCAGGAATGGAAGAACGTGCTGCTGCGCGGCCGCCAGCCGGCCGAGCTGGACAAGTACTGGCAGCAGTTCCAGGCGCGTGAGCAGCAGGTGCAGCAATTGCTGGGGCAACTGATCACCAATGGCGACCCGGCGCTCAAGGGCCGCCTGGAGCAACTCAAGGACAGCCATCGCCAGTTGGGCGCGGCCTATGAACAAGGGCGCCAGGCCTTCCTCGCCGCCGGTGGCGACCCCGTGGCAGGTGACCTGGCGGTCAAGGGCGTTGATCGCGCCACCAGTGACCAGATGAGCGCCTTGGTCGAGCAACTGCGGGCCGATGCCGGTAGTCGCGCCAGCGCCATCAGCGCCAGCGCCGAGCGCACTGTATGGCTGGGTGTGCTGGTGATGCTGGCCTCGGCGGTGCTTGTAGGTCTGTTCAGCCTGTGGCTGGTCAACCGCAGCCTGGTCGAGCCGATCCGTCAGCTCATCGAATACGTCGCCCAGCTCAGCCAGGGCCGCTTTGGCGCCCGGGTGCAAAGCAACCGCGAAGACGAACTGGGGCGGCTGGCGCTGGCGGCCAACACCCTGCGAGATTTTCTCGCCGACACCGTTGGCCGGCTCAAAGGCAACGCCGAAGAGCTGGAAAGCGCCAGCGGCCGGCTGCGCAATATTGCCGGCGACATGGCCCACGGTACCCAGGACCAGTTCCAGCGCACCGACCAGGTTGCCACCGCCATGCACGAAATGTCCGCCACGGCCCAGGAAGTGGCCCGCCATGCCGCTGAGGCGGCGCGTGCGGCGGACGATGCCGACCACAGTGCCCAGGCGGGTGATCGGGTGATGCAGCAGACCATCGATATCATTGCCTTGGTCAACCGCGAGATTGCTGGCACGGCTGCGGTGATCCGCCACCTGGAGAACGACAGCACGCGCATCGGCAAGGTGCTCGAGGTGATCCGTGGCATTGCCGAGCAGACCAACCTGCTGGCGCTCAACGCCGCCATCGAGGCCGCCCGCGCCGGCGAGGCCGGGCGCGGTTTCGCGGTGGTCGCCGACGAAGTGCGCAGCCTGGCCCAGCGCACCGCGGCGTCGATCGCCGAGATCCACCAGATCATCGAGGCCGTGCAGTCCGGCGCGGTGGAAGCGGTCAAGGCCATCGAAAGCGGCCAGCAACGCAGCGAGGAGGGTGCCGAGCAGGTGCAGCAGGCCGGGCAGATGCTGCAGCGCATCACCACCGCGGTGGAGGCGATCCGCGACATGAACCGGCAGATCGCCACGGCCGCCGAGGAGCAGACCAGCGTCGCCGAGGACATTTCCCGCAACCTGGTCGAGATCACCCGTATCGCCACGGCCAACCAGGAGGCGGTGCAGCATACCGAGCAGGCCGGGCAGCACCTGCATGGCTTGTCGGGGCAGTTGGGTGAAGTGACCGCGCGCCTCACTCGCTGACACTATCCCCTGTAGGAGCCAGCCTTGCTGGCGAACCAATGCGACACCGACGTCATGTCGATCGCCGGTTCGCCAGCAAGGCTGGCTCCTACAGGGAGCGGGGAATCCGCCAGATATTCATGTGCTTGGCGGATTACCGCCACCCCATGGGCCCGTGTGCAGCCCAGTCCCCGCATGGATACTGGCCCCGCCACACCTGGCACACTCCCTGCTTTACGGCGCTCCGGGCCACGGCCCGAGGCGATCGTGCCCCGATCCCGCAAGACTCCTGCGAACCAGAACAACAACATCCGGGCGTGCACACCGGGGGCAACGACTGCCAGTCCTTCACTTCAATTGGATTGAGCTAATGAAAAAACTCCTGCTGACGCTCCTGTGCCTGAGCGTCATCGGCTGCTCCAAGCCCTCGGAGCCGGAAAAGACCGTCGATGTCCTGCTGATCGGCGGCGGCATCATGAGCGCGAGCCTGGGGACCTACCTCACCGAGCTGGAACCGAACTGGACCGTTGACGTCTACGAGCGCATGGACCAGGTCGCCGAGGAAAGCTCCAACGCCTGGAACAACGCCGGCACCGGGCACTCGGCCTTCTGCGAGCTGAACTACACCAGTGTCGGTGCGGATGGCGGCATCGATATCAGCAAGGCGGTCAACGTCAACGAGCAGTTCGAGGTGTCCAAGCAGTTCTGGGCCTACCAGGTCGAACAGGGTGTGTTGAACAACCCACGTTCGTTCATCAACAACGTGCCGCACATGAGCTTCGTCTGGGGTGACGAGAACGTCGCATTCCTGCACAAGCGCGTCGAGGCCTTGCGCCACAGCTCGCTGTTCCGTGGCATGGAGATCTCCGAGGACCACGAGCAGATCCGCAAGTGGGTGCCGCTGGTGATGGAGGGGCGTGATCCGGGGCAGAAGGTCGCCGCCACCCACATGGCGATCGGAACCGACGTGAACTTCGGGGAGATCACCCGCCAGCTGTTCGCTTCGATGACCCGCAACCCTAACGTCAAGCTGCACCTGAGCCATGAAGTGCGCGATATCGCCCGCAACCAGGATGGTAGTTGGAACGTGGTGGTGGCCGACCTGGCCAACGGCGCAAAGCAGAGTGTGGTCAAGGCGAAGTTCGTGTTCATCGGCGCCGGTGGCGGCGCGCTCAAGCTGCTGCAGCAGTCCGGCATCCCGGAAGCCGAGGGCTACGCCGGCTTCCCGGTGGGTGGCCAGTTCCTGATGACCGACAACCCGGACCTGGTTGCCCGTCACAAGGCCAAGCTGTACGGCAAGGCTTCGGTCGGCGCGCCACCGATGTCGGTGCCGCACCTCGATACCCGGGTGATCGATGGCAAGGAGGTACTGCTGTTCGGCCCGTTCGCGACCTTCTCCACCAAGTACCTGAAGAACGGCTCGCTGCTGGACATGTTCGCCTCCCTGAACAGCCACAACCTCAGCCCGATGATGCATGCCGGCATCGACAACATCGACCTGAGCACCTACCTGATGGGCCAGTTGATGCTCAGCTTCGACGACCGCATGGCGGCGCTGCGCGAGTACTTCCCCAACGCCAAGAACGAAGACTGGAAACTGCTCCAGGCCGGGCAGCGCGTCCAGGTGATCAAGAAGGACCCTGAGCACGGCGGCGTGCTGCAGTTCGGTACCGAAGTGGTGGCCGCCCAGGATGGCAGCATTGCCGCGCTGCTGGGTGCCTCGCCAGGTGCCTCGACCGCTGCGCCGATCATGCTGAGCGTGCTGGAGAAGACTTTCAAGGATCGGATCAAGACGCCGGAGTGGCAGGCGAAGCTCAAAGAGATCGTGCCGACCTATGGGCGCAAGCTCAACAACGACCTGGTGCTGACCAACACGACCCGCGAGTGGAGCAGCGCGCGCCTGCAACTGCTGTACGTGCCGGTGTTGCCGGAAGCCGCGCACTGACACTACGTAGGAGCCGGCTTGCCGGCGAATCGGGTACAACCCCGTTCGCCGGCAAGCCGGCTCCTACGAAATCGTATTTTTGCGCAGGCAACAAAAAACCCGCTCGAGGCGGGTTTTTTTGAGGGGTTTGGTCGGAGAGACAGGATTCGAACCTGCGGCCTTCTCGTCCCGAACGAGACGCGCTACCTGGCTGCGCTACACTCCGATGGCCAAAATCCTACTGCATCGCTTTTTCTCACGCAACCCCTTGTTGCAAAAAGGGGTTATGAGAAAAAGCCGTGTCGATCACAGGTCCTTGACGGTGCGGACTTGATCTTTGTTGATGCGGGTGCGCTTGCCATCAAGCTGTTCGAACTCGTAGAAGCCGGAGTCTTCATCGTAGCTAGGGGTGTCCACCGCCTGGATCTCGCGGCCGTCGTTCAGGGTGATGACGGTGGGCGAGGAGCAGCCGGCAAGGGCGCCAAGGCCCAGGGCGAGCAGGAAGGCGGGAAGGGTCCGTTGGATCATCGTGTTTCTCCAGTGCGAGGGTGCTAGATAACATTGAGACGCAGGGCGTCCACGCAAGTTCCTTGAAAAGGGCAGCATAGCGCCATCGCAACGGGATTGACCAAGAACTACGGCGGGGCCGGCCTGTGATATAACAGCGCACATCCCTGTTCCCCTGCGACGTACCCTCATGAAAGCCAAGGCAGATACCCCTTTCGTGCCGCTGAACATTGCCGTGCTGACGGTCAGCGACACCCGTACCTTCGACACCGACACTTCTGGCCAGCTGTTCGTCGACCGCCTCACCGCGGCTGGTCACCAGCTTGCCGCGCGCGTGCTGCTCAAGGACGACCTGTACAAGATCCGCGCGCAGGTCGCCACCTGGATCGCCGACGAGCAGGTCCAGGTCGTGCTGGTTACCGGTGGCACCGGTTTTACCGGCCGTGACAGTACGCCGGAAGCCGTGGCGTGCCTGCTGGACAAGCAGGTGGAAGGCTTCGGCGAACTGTTCCGGCAGATCTCGGTGGCCGATATCGGCACCTCCACCATCCAGTCCCGTGCCCTGGCCGGCCTGGCCAACGGTACCCTGGTGTGCTGCCTGCCGGGCTCGACCAACGCAGTGCGCACCGGTTGGGACGGCATCCTGGCCGAGCAGCTCGACGCGCGTCATCGTCCATGCAACTTCGTGCCTCACCTCAAGCAGGCAGCGGCCTGCGACAGCCGTGGCTGAGGCCATGCAGGCCCGGCCACTGATGCCGGTGGAGGAGGCGCTGGAGCGTTTACTGGCGTTGGCCGAGGCCGCGCCGATCCGGCAGACTGAAACGGTCGACCTCGCGGTAGCCGAAGGCCGGGTGCTCGCCCAAGCGCTGGTGGCTGGGCTGGACCTCCCGCCCTGGCCGAACAGCGCCATGGATGGTTATGCCCTGCGCCTCGCGGACTGGCAGGGCGATCCGCTGCCGGTCAGCCAGCGGATCTTCGCCGGCCATGCGCCGGCGCCGCTGCAGCCGGGTACTTGCGCACGGATCTTCACGGGGGCGCCGCTGCCAGAGGGGGCCGACTGCGTCGAGATGCAGGAAAACACCGAGGTACTCGAGGATGGCCGGGTGCGTTTTCTCGAGTCGCTGGCCATCGAACAGAATGTGCGCCCCAAGGGGCAGGAAACCCGTGCCGGCGAGCAAGTGATGAGCGCCGGTACCCGGTTGGGGCCGATTCAGTTGGGGTTGGCCGCCACCCTCGGTTTCGCCCGGCTCGAAGTGGTGCGTCGCCCACGGGTGGCCGTGCTGTCGACGGGGGATGAACTGGTCGAGCCTGGTCTGCCGCTGGGTCCGGGGCAGATCTACAACAGCAACCGCAGGCTGCTGGTCAGTTGGTTGCAGCGCCTGGGCTGTGAAGTGGTGGATGCGGGCATCCTTGCCGATGACCTGGCGCGCACCCGTCAGTGCCTGGCCGGCCTGGGCGATGTCGACCTGATCCTTTCCACCGGTGGCGTTTCGGTCGGGGAGGCCGACTACCTGGGCATGGCCCTGCGCGAGGCCGGTGAGCTGGCGTTGTGGAAGCTGGCGATCAAGCCGGGCAAGCCGCTCACCTTCGGGCATTACCAGGGCGTTCCGGTCATTGGTTTGCCGGGCAATCCGGCGTCGACCCTGGTCACCTTCGGCCTGCTGACTCGCCCTTACTTGCTGCGCCGCCAGGGTGTGGCCGATGTCGCGCCGCTGCGCTTCAGTGTGCCGGCCGGTTTCGACTGGCCCAAACCGGGCGTTCGCCGGGAATACCTGCGTGCGCGTATCGAGGATGGCCGCGTGCGCATCTACAAGAACCAGAGTTCAGGCGTGCTGCGCAGTGCCGCCTGGGCCGAGGGCGTGGTGGAAGTGCGCGAGGGCAGTACGCCGCGACAAGGGGATCCGGTGCCTTTCATCCCCTTCAGCGAGCTGCTGGGCTAGCCCCGCCGAGGGCCGTCACGCCGGCTGTGGCCTGCTGGGTCAGGCGCATGTGCACGTTTTCCAGCTGCTGCGCGGCGACGCTCCAGTCATGGCGCTGGCGGGTGAACTGACGGCCAGCCTCGCCCAACTGCGACATGCGCCAGGGTTGGTTGAGCAGTTGGGTGACCAGCAGTGCCAGTTGGCCGCTGTCGTCGCTGCCCAGGTAGTGTTCGCCATTGTTGACCGCCAATCCTGACACGCCGCTGCTGGTGGTGATCACCGGCAGGCCGGCGGCCATGGCTTCGAGGATCTTCACCTTGGAGCCGCCCGCATGCCGCAGTGGGGCGAAGAACAGTGCCGAGCGCCGTTGCAGCTCGCGCAGGTCGGGTCGGTAGCCGACCCACTCGATGCGCGGGTCGTTCCAGTGCAGTTTCCAGCTGGCGGGCAGGGCGTGCCCGGCAATGGCCAGGCGCACTGCCGGGTTGCTCAGCCAGACCTGGGGCAGGATCTCCTCCAGCGCCCATTCGATGGCTTCGAGGTTGGCGCCGTATTCGAAATTGCCGACGAACAACAGGCGTTGGCTGTGCGGTGCGGGGCGAATGTCCTGGTAATGATCACAGTCCACCCCGCTGACCACCACATTGACCGGGCGCCCACTGATCTGTCCGATGAGGTCGGCGTCGTGAGGGTTGACTGCCACCACCTCGCTGGGCTGGCGCAGCACACGTTGCTCCCAGCGCCGGTAGCGCCAGCGATCGAAAGCGTTGAGTGGACGCAACCACAGGGGCAGGCGGTCGTGGCGGACAGCGCCCATCACCGATTCCAGGGTGTGTTCGCTGAGCATGAAGGGTAACCCGCGCGCCTGCAGGGCTTTCTCGAAGGGTTGGAAGCTGTAGCTGTGTTCGATCTGCACTACGTCCCAAGGTTCGTCCAGTAGTTGCTCGAAGCGGTGGCGCAGGCAGGGTGCGAGGCCATTGATGATTGCCCGCATGGGGTAGTCGATGATGGGCGAGGCGAGCAGGTTCAACGGGCTGTGCACAGGGCGCCTGGGCAGCACGATCAGGCGTTCCAGCCAGGGCTCCAGAGCCTCGCGCGCGGCCTCGCCCAGCGGAATTTTCGACTGCACCAGCAAGGTGATCCGGTGACCACGCTGCGCCAGTGCGCGCAGCAGATGGTATTGCCGGGTCTTGCTGCCGCTGGTCGTGGGCCAGGGCAGGTAGGGCAGTGTCCAGAGTATGCGCATGGCCCCGATTCCTCGTTGATGGCCCTGGAAGAAAAACGCGCCCGAGGGCAGTCAACCGAGAGCGGCTGCCGGGGCGCGTCCATGGATATCAGTAAAGCGCACGATGCCCTCTTCGCCCAGGTACTCGCCGCTTTGCAACTCGATCATCACCAGGCCGAACGCTTCGGTAATGAAGTCGAGGGCGAGTCGCGGTTGGTTGGCCTGGCGGTATTCGTCCTGGGGGCGGAAGTTGGGCATGGCCTTGCGGAAGACCGGCAACATTCGGGTGTCGGCGCCGTCGGCAATGATGCAGGGAATCGGTGCGCTCATAGTCAAAGCCTCGATATCAGATGTAGAGGGGCGGCGCGATGAAGGAAACACGACCTGTCAGGCATCGGGCAGCGGCAAGTCAATTAAATGACTTTTATGTGCATGCTTTTCCGTGATGGCCAAATATTTGTCACATGATGCACCCGATGCGTGGGGCTTTCAATGGCCATTGCGGGGCGCCTGATCGTTTTCCGACGCAGAGGAGTCATTCTCGAATTGCAGTGGTCGAGATAACCACAGGCCTTTTCATGGAGCACGACGATGGGCGAACGCAAGGCAATGCTGATCCTGCATGGCAAGCAGGCCACCAATGACGAAGTGCGCGCCGCAGTCGGCCAGTTGCGCGAGCGTGGGTGGGACCTGGATGTGCGCCTCACCTGGGAGGCCGGCGACGCCCGGCGCCTGGTGGATGAGGCGTTGGAGCAAGGCTATGTTCAGTTGGTGGCCGGCGGTGGCGACGGCACCCTGCGCGATGTGGCTGAAGCCATGGGGCTTGCCCGTACCCAGGCCAGCCTGGCACTGCTGCCGCTTGGCACTGCCAATGACTTCGCCAGGGCCGCCGGGGTGCCACTCGAGCCCGCCGCAGCCCTGGCCTTGCTGGAGGCGCCGGCACAGTCCATCGATCTGGGGCAGGTGGGGGATCAGTTGTTCCTGAACATGGCGACCGGTGGATTTGGCAGCCAGGTCACGGCCAACACCTCCGAAGACCTGAAAAAGGTGCTCGGGGCTGCAGCCTACCTGTTCACCGGGTTGTCGCGCTTCAGTGAGTTGCAGGCGGCCTCGGTGACGCTGCAGGGGCCAGGGTTCCACTGGCAAGGAGCGTTGCTGGCGCTGGGAATCGGCAATGGCCGGCAGGCGGGCGGCGGACACGTCTTGTGCCCGGATGCCAAGGTCGATGACGGTCTGTTGGATATCGGCATTCTTCCCGCGCCACAGGAAGTGGTGGGGGCCTTGCGCGGCTTGCTGGCGGGCGAGGAGTTGTTCGTGCGGGCGCGTCTGCCATGGGTCGAAATCAAATGTTCGCAGGGGTTGGATATCAACCTCGATGGCGAGCCGCTGCAGGCAGACAGCCTGCGCTTCGAGGCGCTGCCCGGCGCCTTGCGCCTGCACTTGCCGGCAGGCTCGCCATTGCTCAGTCGTCCAGGCTGATGATCCGTTCGCGCACGGCGAACAGCACAAGGCCTGCCACGTCGTAGATCTGCAGGCGCTTCATGATCTGCGAGCGGTGGGTCTCCACCGTCTTGATCGACAGGCCCAGGCCGCCGGCGATCTCCCGCGTGGACTTGCCGCGCACGATCAGGCGCAGGATTTCCAATTGGCGCGCGGTCAGGTGCTGGCGGTAATCGTTGCCGTTCTGTGCGCGTATCAGGGCCTGGTTGATCACGGTATGGGCGATCGCCGGGCTGAGGTAGCGTTCGTCGTTGCGCAGCGCCGTCAGGGCCTGCTCCAGTTCGCTGCCGGTGGTGTCCTTGAGCAGGTAACCATGGGCGCCGCTCTCCAGTGCGCGCATGATCAGGTCCGGATCGGTGTGCATGGAGAGGATCAGGACCTTGCAGGTGCAACCGTTTGCGCGCAATTGCGTAAGTGCGTCGAGCCCGCTGGTCGAGCGCATGGAAATGTCGAGCAGGACAATGTCGGGGTTCAGGCGCAACACATGGTCGAGGAGTTGGTCGCCATCCTCGGCTTCGCCAACCACGGCGTATCCGGGAATATCCGATACCAGTGAGCGGACCCCGGCGCGAATCAGGGAATGGTCGTCCACCAGCAGCAATCTACAGGTCATTGGAGGCAGGGGTCCTGGCGCGTTCCTGGCTGCGAGGCGGCCATGGGAACAAGGCGTTGATCTGGGTGCCCTCGTCGGGCCGGCTGGAGATGTGCAGGCTGCCTTGCAGTGCGGTCGCCCGCTCGAGCATGCCAGCCATGCCGCGTTGCCCGGCTTCGGCAGGGTCCGGGGCGGGCACGAAACCGCGACCGTCGTCCTGGATCGTCAGGGCGAGGCCGGAAGGCGTGCGTTGCAGGCGAATGACCAGGTTGCGGGCGCTGGCATGGCGCAGAATGTTGGTCACGGCTTCCTGGGTGATGCGAAAGGCCGCCATGGCCACGTCTTCGCTGATGCCGCCCAGGCGTTGGTGGCACTCCAGGCTCCAGTGCACGTCGCAGTTTTCCAGTGTGCGCAGCAGGTGGGCGCGCAGGCTGGCCTCCAGGCCCAGGCTGGCCAATTGCCGGGGGTTGAGGATGGCGGAAACGTCGCGCACGTTGCTCAACGTGTGGTCCAGGGTGCTGCGCAAGGTGCCACAGTGGGCCTGTAGTTCCGTTGGCACGCGGCGATGCAGCCAATCGACCTGCAGCTTGGCGGCGGTCAGGAGTTGGCCGATGTCGTCATGCAGTTCACGGCTCAGGCGTTGCCGTTCGCTTTCCTGCACCTTGAGCATCCGGTCGGCCAGTTCGGCGGGGCGCAAGCTGATGGAGCGTGCCCAATGGCGCAAATGCCAACCCACACCGATCATCGCCGCCAGCTGCAACAGCAGCAATTCGGTCGGCAGTGGTTGGCCGCGTAGATAGCACAGCAGGTTCGCTGTGAGCGAAACCACGCACAGCAGCGTGGTCGCCCATCGGAGCAGGACAGCTCTGGAGCGGCTACGCTGGAGAATCTTCAAGCGTGGAAGCATAGAGAGGGAGGCCACTGAGTTATTGCTGTTGGTGGGCATTGCACATGTCTGGCCAGAGCTTTGGCGTCCCGCTCTCAATAAAGCGCCGGGCACGCGTTCAATCGCCCACTATCCACGGTGCGCATGTTCGAATGTGCGCATGTTATCACTTTGGTCTGATTTGGTCGCGGGGGTGCAACTGCTTGAAACCTCTGAATTTCTGGGCTGGCGAGTAACGGAGGGGTGAAGGTGCAACTAGCAGAGTGCCAGTACTGAACAGCGCTTCCTTCTCTGTGAGTGCAACTAAGAATGCCCTCGCTAGAGCGCATTGAAGGCGCTCATGCAACTTTCACAAGTTGCTTGCGGTGATGCTAAGTTGCCGCGCGCTCAAGCGGTCAGTGATTGCAGTCTGGCGTGGTGGGCACGCCGTCGTTGTCGAATTCGTGGGTGTGCGGATGGGCGCAGAAGCGACCGACTTCCTGGCATGGTGCGCACAATTGCGCGGCGGGCTGCCCCAACGAGGTGGCCAAGTCGCTGAGCAGCAGGTGCTGCTCCTGCATATCCATGCCCAGGCGGCCCGTCAGAGGGTCGACCAGCTCCAGTTGCCAGGCCAGGAGTGTCAGGCAGGCGCCCAGTGCCGGCAGGGCTTCGCCACGCAGGTGGCGTTGATTGCATGCGGGGGCGAGCAATTGTTGCAGGGTGCGGGTGTAGTGGGCGACTTCGAGCAGGCCAAGCGAGTCCGCCCGGCGGGCCAGAAGGTCGAGGGTCTCCCCCAGGCACTGGCAGGCATCCGGGTCGTTGTCGATCAGTTCCAGGTGCTGCAGGCATTCCTGGGACTTCGTGAGCAGGTCTTGTGCATCCAGCAAAAAGTCCTGCAAGGCTGTGCTGTTCTGGGGCGTGCTGTCCATCATGACGCTCCAGCGTGCAGGGCTGGGGCAAGGGTTGGCCACACCGAGACGATCGCTAGCAAAAGCCTGACTCCGTTCATGCATTGAGAATGGCGTCACATTAATGGCTAATGGATATTGCGAACATCAGGTTGCACCCGATTGCCACTAGGGGTTTCCCTGATGTGGTTTCGGCGGGCTCGTTCGATGAGGGGGAGTAAGGCGGCAGGTGTGGCAGCAGTAAAGCATGATGGTAAAGTGATATCAATCGCTCTGCGCAGCTTTTTCCACCGGGGGTCAAGCTACGCGAGTATCCGCCGATACAAGGTGGATGCAATCATTTTTCCCGACTCAAGCCAGGGGGTTGTCCACATGGCCGGCATTCTCGACACGGTAGACCAACGTACGCAACTGGTAGGTGAGAACCGCCTGGAAATCCTCATGTTCCGCCTGGCGGGTCGGCAGCTGTTCGCCATCAACGTGTTCAAGGTCCAGGAAGTGCTGCAACTGCCGAAGCTGACCCTGATGCCGCAGCGTCACTCCTTCGTCTGTGGCGTGGTCAATCTGCGCGGCCAGACCTTGCCGGTGATCGATCTTTCCCAGGCCATCGGCATGCGCCCGCTGCAGCCCAGCCCCGACAGCACCATCATCGTGACCGAGTACAACCGCTCGGTGCAGGCGTTCCTGGTGGGCGGTGTCGACCGTATCGTCAACATGAACTGGGAATCGATCATGCCGCCGCCGACCAGTGCCGGTCGTCAGCATTACCTCACCGCGATCACCAAGGTCGACGAGAAGCTGGTCGAAATCATCGACGTGGAGAAAGTGCTGGCCGAGATCGTCCCCTACAGCGCCAAGGTTTCCCGTGACAAGCTGGAAGATCCGGTGCTGGCACGCGCCCGCGGCCGCGAGGTGCTGCTGGTGGACGACTCCAGCGTGGCGCTGGCGCAGTTGCGCGACACCCTGTCGCAACTGGGGGTGAAGCTGCATGTGGCCAGCGATGGCCTCAAGGCGTTGCGCCTGCTCAAGGGTTGGGCCGATGCGGGCGAGAATGTTTGCGAAAAGCTGCTGATGATATTCACCGATGCCGAAATGCCCGAGATGGACGGCTATCGCCTGACCACCGAGATCCGCAGCGACCCACGCCTGCGTGGTCTGTATGTGGTGCTGCACACCTCGTTGTCGGGCAGCTTCAACGAGTCCATGGTGAAGAAGGTCGGCTGTGACAACTTCCTCTCCAAGTTCCAGCCTGACCGGCTGGTGGATGTGGTGCGCCAGCGCTTGAGCATGGACAACGTCCCGGCTTGATGCCTGCACGCCTGCGCCGTCCGGTATAAGCTTGGGTTTTTCACGGGCGCAAGGCGGGCAAGGATGATTCTCAGTGCGTTGTATCGCTATCCGGTGAAGTCGGCGCAGGCCCAGAGTCTGCAGGCTTCACCCGTCGGTAACCTGGGGCTGGAGGGGGATCGGCGCTGGATGGTGGTGGAGGCGGAAAACGGCCGCTTCCTCACTCAGCGCGCCTGGCCACGGTTGGGTCAGGTCAAGGCTCTTCATGCGACAGATGGCGGGTTGCGGCTCGAGACGGCCGGGCTTGCGCCGTTGCAGGTGGCGCAGCCGGTTGCCGATGATGCCTTGCGTGGCGTAACGATCTGGCGTGACACCTTGCGCGTGCCCGATGCCGGTGATGCCGCCGCTGCCTGGTTGAGCGAGGTGCTTGGCAAGTCGGTGCGTCTGGTGCATTGCCCCGAACAGCGGGCACGCTACCTGCCCAGCGGTTACGGCTTGAACAGCGACCGTGCGGCCTTCCCCGATGGTTTTCCCCTGTTGCTCATTGGCCAGGCTTCGCTCGATGAACTGAGTCGACGCGTCGGGCGGTCCATGGAAATGCTGCGTTTTCGGCCGAACCTTGTTGTCGAGGGTGCAGAGGCGTTCGCCGAAGATGGTTGGAAGCGTATCCGCATCGGCGACATGACCTTCCGTGTACTCAAGCCAAGCGTGCGCTGCATCCTGACCACACTGGACCCGGCAACCGGCGAGCGCAGCCTGGACCGGGAGCCCCTGACCACCTTGAAGACTTTCCGCGAGCGGGAAGGGGATGTGCTGTTCGGCCAGAATCTGGCAGTGGACGGCGAGGGTGAGCTAAAGGTGGGGATGACCGTTCAGGTCATCGAGTAGGCCTGCGCCGTACCTGTAGGAGCGGCTTCAGCCGCGATGCGAACACCGCGGTGCCT